>PHBH01000101.1 GCA_002840535.1 Deltaproteobacteria bacterium HGW-Deltaproteobacteria-15
CAAAACAAATTTATCCAACTGGTAATAACGCTCCAGATACTCAATATGGGCGGGGATCACTGCCTCCACCACTTCGATCTGTTTAATGTAGTTTAGTAAGATAATAAACATTCTTTCTCCTCAATCTGCTTGTAGTTCGTAAAGTTTCATTCTGCTCACACTGCCCGCTCAGTCCTGATCCGACAGATCGGCCCGGATTTCGAGAATCCGGTCCCAGTTGGCAAAGAAAATATCAATCAGCACGGGATCAAACATCACGCCCCGCTGTTCGGTCAGAAAGGCTTTGACCTGGTCCAGCGGCCAGGCTTCTTTGTAACAGCGCTGATGTGAGACGGCATCAAAGACGTCGGCAATTGAAACGATCCGGCTGACCGGGCTGATATCCGTCCCGGCCAGTCCGGCCGGATAGCCGCTGCCATCCCAGCGTTCATGATGGCTTAAGGCGATGGTGGCCGCCAGCTTGAGGATTTTATACTGGGACTTTTTGAGAATATCATAGCCGATGGTGGTGTGGGTTTTGATGATCTCAAATTCGTCCCGGGTCAGGGCGCCGGGTTTGTTGAGAATGTGATCGGGAATGCCGATCTTGCCGACATCGTGCATCGGCGTGGCAATTTTCAGCAGCGTCGCCTCATCGTGGCCCAACCCAAACTCCATACCCATCAGGTAGGCGTATTCGGCCACCCGGATCACGTGCTTGGCGGCTTCCTGGGAGCGGGTTTCAATGATCTGACCAAGGGTGTAAATAACCTCTTTCTGAGTTTCGATAATTTCCGCATTGACCTGTTGGAGCTGCTTTTGGGCGTTCTTAAGCTCGGTGATATCCTGAATCACGCCGATGATCCCGGCCGGTTCACCGGACAGATTGCGAAACAGCGCTTTATTGAAGATCACTTCTTTTTTGGCACCCGACCGGGTTTGTGCCTGGTATTCATAAACCTGCTGGCCCTGCTTCTCCAGCAGTTCCAGATCGGTCTGATCGTAAACCGTGGCATAGTCGGACGCGGCGATCTCGGCGGTGGTTTTGCCGACATAGTCGGACGGGCTAAGCCCGAGAAATTCGTCAAAGGCTTTATTGCCGCCGAGATAGACCCGCTCGGTATTTTTGTAAAAAATCGGGGTCGGGATTGCGTCCATCAGCTCAGTCTGAAAGTTCAGGACGTTGTAGAGTTCGTCCAGGGTTTCGTTGATTTTAATGTTGGTAAAGCTGAGCTGGGAGATATAAACCGCAATTTTTGAATAAAAACGCATCGACATATCCACCTGGTGTCGGGAAAACCGCGGGACCTGCTCCAGGGCCTGCAGATAGGCTTTTTCGTCAAAGCCGTAGCGGCGGGCCTGGTTGCGAAAAAAGTCATAATCAATGGGCTCATCCTCATAAAAAAACTGGCCCAGAAAAATATGTCCCATCCGCTGATCATTGATGTAAATGGGGGTGGCAATATCCCAGAGATTGTTTTTGCATTTATATTGGCGGTATTGATTGATGCGGATGCCCTGGGT
>PHBH01000002.1 GCA_002840535.1 Deltaproteobacteria bacterium HGW-Deltaproteobacteria-15
TATTTTTCGAGCATACCCATCCGACTACAAGTTACGACTTTTGAGGCAGGGTCTTGACAATGTCAATATTTCACGGGCGGCCCTCTCTCAGCCCTGCTTTGTATGCCAAACATAAAAGCAACCGATGGGCCAACGATGATACAGCGAGTCGAGGAGCTTGACGACCTCAGCCGATTTCCAAACGTAGTCTCTTTGCATAAGAGGGAGAAGGATCTCTCACGTATCGAAGCGATGTACAAGATCAATGAGTTTAACTGCCATCGATTTCACTCCTTGATGATTTAAATGACTATATGAAAATCTACACCCAAAGCGGTACTGATCCACAAGGGAACACGACGGGCATTCCCGATTCGCCCGTTCTCAGCTTACCTCTAATATATGGAATTCTGGGCCTCCCTCCGTCAATCTCTGAAGACTCTTTCGTTATGCCAGGAAAGGAATTCTGGGCTGGGTTGAAATCGGGGGGATTGAGGCACCCAGATTCTGTTTCCATGCAGAGCCCGGTATTCCTCCCCGTTATCGAATTCCTCTTTGATGCGTTTACTGACTTCGAAACGCTGGTTGGGTGTAATCGTGACATATCCTGAATCGAAGAGACGGTGGATGTCTGATCGGAGGAGCAGCCCATTGTTCACGCTATGGGGTCCGTCCTCGCTGTAAGGTTTAATGTGAGCCGCTTCCAAAACAGGGAGTGTCTTTTCTTGGGTGACGGCACATCGCCGCTGATATGTATCGGTGATAATCACCCTGAAACTCCCCTGCCCCAGTCTCGGGAGTATTACGGTAGGTTCTCCGTAGCGCTCTTGGAATTTTTCAGAAATCCGGGGTGGATCAGGAGGAAGCGCAGGATCACAGCCGAGCTTAAGTCTCTCTGAGACTTGCTCCCAGAGATGGAGACCATAGCCGGAGGTCAGATCGTATGTTTTCCCCTGTACGATGTTAAGGCTGAAATCCGGTGGGATGGGGACCCATTGCTCGCGGGGGAAGAAGAAAGGTTGCGTCAGAATGATGCATCCAATTTTGTAATCTTCGAATGGGTATGATTTGCTTCGCCGGTATTTTTCGGTCCGCATTCGCATCTCCGAAAGAGTTCGAGTCCCATTCTTGATCTCGAAGGCTGACCAGGCGAGGCTTATTGGAAGGATTGAGCTGTGAGCAAATAGACCTCCGCCAACGATGTAGTTCAGAGGGGAATGAAGCTTGAAAAGAAAGGGCTCACTCGGTGCGAGGGCCTTGAATCGAGTGCTGCCCCCCGGCTGCCAGAAATTGACCTCATCAATTCCGGGTTGCTGTGCCAGAAACTCAAACCATTCATTGTCTGTTACGCCGATGAAGCCGTTCATTAAGTCTACCCACTGTCATGCCATCGCCCTGAATCTCTGGTATCTCCTA
Organism: Deltaproteobacteria bacterium HGW-Deltaproteobacteria-15; assembly: GCA_002840535.1. GTDB lineage: Bacteria > Desulfobacterota > DSM-4660 > Desulfatiglandales > HGW-15 > HGW-15. The sequence goes on from PHBH01000002.1 coordinate 1,396, forward strand.
TCGAGTAGATCAGGATTCGGTCTCATCTCTGATGAGCTCGGAATTAGAATCCGCTGTAGGTGCAAGCCTTGAAGACCATGTAGGAGCATGGGGCCATCTTTCTCCTCTAGAACATCCTTCCTTACTTCAATGATGCAGTCGGGTCTGATTCCCAGCAGCAGACGATCGAAAGCAGCATGATGAAATTTGCAGAGAGAGATCCCGTTATTCACGGTGGCTTCTCCATCTGGCTCGCTGTCAGGGATTATGTGTGCAGCATCCAGGAGTTCAAGATGTCGAAGCCGACAAAAGGCACACTGCTCACGATAGGCACGAAGAACCCTTTCGCGAAATCCGCGCTGGTGCAGGCGCTGCTTTACAAGAGAGGTCAAGTAAAGTCTTCGTGCCTCAATCGTAGGCTCGGCTGTAAAGGTATTATCCTTCTGCTCGGTTGTGAGGAGTGAAAGATCATCCACGGCGACTTTGAAAGTCAATTTCTGCGGGTCGTCAGCCACAATGAATACCGGCCAAACGGCTAAATATTTGCCTGGTACGACTCCGTGGAAATAGATAAGAGGGGCTTTATGGAAGTAGGCCATTCGAAGGCCAGAGTTGTCGCGGTGTTGCGGATCGATTCCGCGGTACCTATAAAGGAGCAAATTGTCAGGCCCGAAACTGTCGTCGTAAGGACCTTCAGGAGTGGTAGTGATGGAAAGAGGCATCTGCGGAAGCAATCTGGGCTTGAATATGCCCTGGGGTCCGACAAGAGGTACACGCTGATCCTCAAATACAAATCCCTCAGCGAGCAGTGAGCGAGGCAGGACATCGCCATGGATGCGGACTTGTTCCGACAACCAGGTGAAAGCTGCAAGTCGAACTCTTCCGTCCAAATCTGACATGGTGAGTCCTGTTATCGAGTGATTACGCGTTCAAAGATGCCAAGGATCTGGATCTCGTCTCCCTCTTGTATTTCAATGTCTCTATACTTGGGATTGGATGAGCATAAGACGATTTTCATCGCCTCTCCAATCGAGTCTGAGCTGGCTTGCCGTATGCTCTTGTATCGTTTTACGATCGCAAGCGGGCCCCTCCGAACTGGAGGTGACGTTGGTGAAATGTTGACATTCCATCCCCCGCGATCACAGCACTGCAAATAAACTGATCAGAAAGCACAGTGGAGCGATCGCTTCACTTGCCGTAAGCAGCCCTTTTCTCCTTAACTTGAAGATTCCTGCTGCAGGGAATCTTCGACCTCAAGGGGATTCTTACTGGTTCGGACTCTCGCTATCCCTCAGCCCCGCTAGCGGAGTTTTCTTCGCGACTCCACCGCCCCACCCTTCGAACGGTCCGTTTCGATGCAAAAAGCTGAGGGGAAAATGAGCACCGCCCCGAAGGGGTGGGACTCCAAGCAGAGCGAGGAGAATGCGCTCGCTATTCGGTTCAAACCCGATTCGCTTGCGAGGGGTTTCGGGTGGGCTCATGAGCTGACGGATGGCCTCGAAGATCGCCACTATCTGTTCATCGTGTTCTTGCATTCTGCCTTCCAACTCCCCCAGTTTTACAGCGAGTTCCTTGTGTGTCGCCATCATCTCCCGAAGCCGGACGAACACGCGCATAATGGCGATGTTCACTTCGATGGCACTGTCGCTGTTGAGGATACTGGAAAGCATTGCTACTCCCTGCTCTGTGAAGGCAAAAGGCAGATATTTGGAGTAACGTCCCCATCCTAAGGTCACATTTTGTGACCTTAGGAATCGGTTCTCTTCTTGTGTCAATTGAAGCTCCCTGCACAAGTTACAGGGAACCTTCCACCTCACGAGGATTTTTTATCTGTCTTGACTCGCTCGCTACCCCGCAGCCCCGACAGCGGGATTTCCGCTTCGCTACAACAAGCTGCGGGGAAAAAGGGCACCGCACCGAAGGGGTGGGACTCCAAGCGAAGCGCGGAGAATGCTCGCTGTTTCGGTTCAAACATGAAATCAGAGGGAAACCGTTTTATGTTTCTTCTAACTGCCTGTTTCAGGATCTTCGTCTTCACCCCATATAGTTCTGCCAGGTCTGCATCCAGGATGACCTTCTGTCCGCGAATAACGAAGATCGTTTTCTCGATCCTTTCCACAGGAACAACAGAATCCGATCTTTTCATCGCGACCCCTTCCTTTACACAGTTCCGAGTTCTGGGTTCTTTGTTCTGGCGTTAGACTCCGAACTACCAAGTAAAAAACCCCATTCCCTATTTGAAAGGAGTGGGGTTCGCTTTATTTTTCATGGTTTCTAGGTTCCAGATGGCGAGCTTTCTGCATTTCTCCCCTAAACCTTCTTGGCCGATTGAAAAACGGGCATAAGTTATACCTAAGATGCTCAAAGATCAACAAGTTTTAACCGCATAGCGTAAAGAGCAAGGCAGGAGACAGGAGTCAGTAGGAACCGAGGGAGGAGGGAGGACCGCTACGCTAGGAGGAGGGACGCGTAGAACCTGACAAATCAGACGACAGACAACAAGCGGGTCAGAGGGCAGCCGAAGACGCATAGCGCAAAGGGCATAGCGCAGAGCGCAAGGAGGGGACAGATCAGCTAAAAGACCGAGGGAGGAGGTTGTTAAGGGCAGAAATTGAAGTTGAGAAGATGAGAAGATGAGAAAAAGCCAGAGATCAGGAATGGCCAGAAGTGAACCGAGGGAGGACCGCTACGGGGAGGAGGGAGGATAAAACAGAGGTCAGAGGTCAGAATTTTAGCGCTCGGTGAAAGCCATGGGCGCTCCCGTTATCTATTCAGAATAGTGGTCAGAGTCGAGACAAGAGGGGGTAAATCCAATTGAATGATGTCCCACAGGATGTCGAAATCCACGTCATCGTAGCCATGCACCAGTCGATTTCTAAGACCCGCGATTTCTACCCAAGCTACTTGGGGATGGTTTCTTTTGGTGTCCTCCGTTACGCGGGCGGATGCTTCGCCCACGATCTCCAGCAGACGCACCAAAGCCAGATTCAATTGTCTATCCTTGTCAAGGTCTCTTCTTACCCGACTGCGGGCCATTTGCATCGCCTCAGTGCCATGATCAAGCATGTGCTGTAGGCGTATCCTGTCCTTGTCCTGCGGCATACTGGTCCTCGGCTTCTTCCATCACACGTTCTCTGAAATATCTGCTAAGAAAGCCTGGGGTATTTAGATCTACCTTTCGGCCCAACATCCTAGACAGCTCTTCTTGCAGCGCGAAAAACCTTAATCCGATTCTTGTTCCTGGCTCGAACTCAACGAGCACATCCACATCACTATCTGGAGTGAAGTCATCCCCCAATACGGAGCCGAACAGGGCCAACCTACGAATATTGTGTCGTCGGCAGAATTCCGCGATTTTCTTTTCGGGGATCTCTATTTTTGCCCTCTTCATAACTGTTGCCCGGCTGGTCGTCTCTATCCGTGCCGCTCGATCCGATTAGGGCGGACATATGGAGTAAGCATACAGAAACCGAGATCCTAGGTCAACGTGAGTCAAGGGGGATAATTTGTGACTTCAAGTTCTCGAATTCCAGGGATGTTAGCTGGAACATGAAATCCTTGGGAAACCCAGATAAACTGGACAAACCAACAGAACTAAAAATCGCACGCTGCCCCACAAGTCAGAGGTCAGAAGATCCAGATGTCAGAGACCGGAGGTCAGAGGTGGGATCATCTGTGAAATCTGAGTAATCTGTGGAAGAGAACGGACTAGACGTAGTAAGGCATCTTGCGGCCCTCTTCACGCCGGAATAAAAAAGGAGCCGGAATTAACCGACCCCTTGCTGCTATCTGGCGGGGACGACGAGAAGCTTGTCGAAGATCCCGCTTCGGCGGGAAACTCGCGACCTTCCCGCATTACATGCGGGACGTTCTGACCAGGGATTCGATAAAGGCTTTACTCTTTCTTCTTTTTATTTCATTTTCTCGTCTTACAGCGGAAGCTCGATCAGAAAATTCCTCCCAGTACACCAGGTTCCACGGTCTTTTGGCTTTGGTATACGCCGAACGACCTTCGTTGTGCCGCACTAAACGCTTGTTTAGGTCCTGAGCAGAACCTACATAGAAACTCTGGTCGACCATAGATTGGAGTATATAAACGACGTAAGCCAGTGGTTGAGACCAGGCCTTCTCACGCCGGAATTGAAAAAGGGGCTGGACTGTAGATCCAACCCCTTATATGGCGGGGACGACGAGGCTCGAACTCGCGACCTCCGGCGTGACAGACTGATTTTTCAGAGTTCCCGTCTCCTACCCCATTTTCCTGCTTTTGTTAAAAATCCCTTGTTTCCTTGAGTTTATTGTATTATTCTCTTCCCCGATTGTTTATCGATGTACCTCATTTTTTATCGTGGGTGGTGGGGATAGTGGTGGGGAAAATTGCTTTCAAAATCGACCTCCGGCTTACATTCCTCTTTTTTGCATGCCGGAGGTCGAGGTGGTGGGGAAAATCAGATCCAAATGGAACCTCCGGAACTGCGACCTCCATTCGGCGTGCCGGAGGTCTTAATGGTGGGGAATTCCATCCCCACCACCGTCCCCAACCATCAATGATCATCCTGCCCCGCAGGCGTGTCGCAGGTCCAAAAAATGGAGGAGTGAATGCCTAAGCAGAAAAGACATAAGACAGATTACCCAGGCGTCTATTGGATCGAGGGGAAATCGATCGTCGATGGTAAACCGGAAAAGATCTACTACGTCAGTTACAGAAGGGCCGGAAACCGCGTCGAGGAGAAGGTCGGGCGCCAGTCCATTGACGACATGACCCCTGCCAAGGCCAACAATAGACGTTCGGAGAGGATCTTGGGACACCAACCCTCGAATCAGGAAAAGAGGGAGATAATCAAGGCCGAGAAAGAGGCCGAAGCAGGAAAGTGGATCTTGGATAAGCTGTGGGACGAGTACAAGATGCACAAGTCCATTAATAAGGGCTTCATGACCGACGACGGCCGTTACCGATTGTACCTCAAAGAGTCTTTTGGGAAAAAGGAACCTCATGAAATCGTCATGCTGGATGTCGACAGACTGAGGCTCAGGCTGATGAGAACCAAGTCCCCTCAGACCGTAAGACACGTCCTACACCTCCTCCAGCGCATCATCAATTTCGGGGTCACTAGAAAACTCTGCCAGCCCCTTCCCTTCCGCATCCAGAAGCCGAAGGTGAACAACATCCGCACCGAGGACCTTTCATCAGAACAGCTGAAAAAACTGCTGGAGGCGATCGATGCGGATAAGAACCTTCAGGCCGGGAACATGATGAAGATGGCCCTATTCACCGGCATGAGGCGCGGTGAGCTCTTCAAGCTGACTTGGCAGGACGTGGACTTCGAACGTGGATTCATCTATATCCGGGACCCCAAGGGCGGACAGGACCAGGTCATCCCACTCAATGATGCAGCAAGGAAACTGCTTGAGGCGCACCCCAAAAAGAGCGTGGAAGTCGATTCCCAGAAAACTGATAGCGAATACGTTTTTGCGGGCCGGGAAGGAAAAGAGAGGACGGATATCAATCACCAGGTGAAGAGGATTAGGGATGCCGCCGGTCTGCCAGCAACCTTCAGGCCGCTCCACGGGCTCCGGCACACTTATGCATCCATGCTTGCATCCAGCGGTCAGGTGGACCTCTACACATTGCAGCGCCTTCTCACCCATAAAGACCCGAGGATGACCCAGCGCTACGCTCACCTCCGGGACGAAACCCTACGAAGGGCATCGAACCTGGCGGAAGGCATTATTGCGGAGGCGGTGAAACCGAAGAAGAAGAAAGGAGGAAAGGTTGTCAGGATGGAGAAGAAGAACTGAGGCCCCGCCTTTATGAAAGCACAGAACCTTTAAATCGGGCGCCTGCAAATCAAACCCGTTCACAAAATAGCTCTTTCAGGGCTGACATGAATTCATCGAGTTGCAATGCCGGTTGGTAGTAACGGCTTTCCCTCAATCGGACAATCCCTATGCCATCGAGGGTCGAGAAGTATTGGAGTACCAAGCGCCCAGCCTCTAAAACGTATGGCTCATTTTCAAGCCCGGCGCGAATCCCCAAGGCGTGTCTCCACTCCTCTTCTGTCGTCGTTGCCAGGATGGAGTACAAGTCCAAGGCGTGATACCTGCCGAATTCCTTGTCCGGGTCGTCCAGCCGGTCCTTGAAAGCAAAGAGTTTCATCATCAGGAACGTAAACGGATGCGGTAGGAAGACTTCTGCTTCCCATGGCTCGCCCGAGCTTAGTTTTCCGTCAAGCGTTATAGGCAGCAGTCCCTCCTCCAGAGTGGTCGCTTCATTGAGTGGGTGGGCGTGAATCCCGACTGAAGGCTTTGGCCGGACACGGCGTGTGTCCGTCTTGACGGGCGTCCCGCGGAATCGCTGCCGCGGCCCAGTGAGGATGTCCAGCTTGATGCCGCCCGCTTCGGTGCCTCCCTCTCCGGGTTTAAAGAACTGGTACTTCTCCCTACCGGGAATGACCTTGTATTGCAGGCTCGAAATGGCAGCTGCAAGCGGTTCCAGTTTTGCTGAGTCGATGAGGAGCTCGGGACGAAGAAACAAGTCGATGTCATTGGTGGATCGAGGTTCTGGCCCCTCCTGCAAAAGTGTTCGGACACCAAGCCGGCGCACGTGGTTGGTTTTAAGATAGATGCCGAACCCACCGCCAATGATGAGTTTGATATCGGCCCCCTTCATTGCGTGCAGCAGATCGAGCAGAGATGTTTGAAGATCAGTTATCACTGGCGATCCCGCTCCAGGTTTTCCAAAAGAAGTGATTTGACCTGTTCGGCCGTCTCCCGGTCCCGCTTGTCCCCGGCCATCAGTTCAAGATAGACCTGCACGGGCGATGCCCACCAGAAATCTCCCTCCCGACGGGCATCGAAATAGACCGTTTCGTCCTCTGTCTCCACGAACTCCAGATTCGGGAAGCGATCCCCCTGAATCCCGGGAATCCTCTCAAGTATGGATTCCAGCCGAGGACAGTATACCGATAGGAGATCACCCCTCGGCATGACGGCATACCGACTGACCGATGAGGTCCCTGCAGCCACAAGTGGGAGTCCCAACTCCTGCGACACTCTCAAGAGCAGTTCCTGGACCGTTCCGCTATCCTCTTTGGTCTTGAGAAGTATCCGCTCCCCGATTTTAGGGGGGACATAGTTGTCACTCAGCTTTTCCAGAAGTCGGTCGGGTTGGAGCACACGGATGCTGTCGTCGCGCGATATAACCAGGTCCTCTTCCAGCGTCTTCAACGCCTTCGACACAGTGGAGAGGCTCATCGGTTTTTTACTCCATCGGCTCACGAGAGTGTTTCGGCGGTTGATCTCTGCGCAGACATCCTGAACTGATGGGTAACCAGAGCGGAGAAGAAAAACCCGCCCTACCATCGAACTATTCTTCCGGTAAATATTCTTGATCGGTGCTGAAGATGTGAAGGGATTTTGAGCCCCGCTACGGAACACGGACAGTACCCTCGGCACGATCACTACACCGTTTCCGCACAGGTCCAAACCGCTGATCCCCTCTTGCTCCAGTTCCTGCAATTGTCGTTCACTAAGAAAAGGCGCGAACAATAGTGGTCTGTAGCCTTTTGGGAGCGACAATGTTTTGAGTCGGCTAATCCCGTCCTGAAATGCCTTGGGCGTCGAAAGGGACTTACACTCGACTGCAAACTTTGCTTTGCTCTTGCCCCAAGATGCTACGACCAGTGCATCGAAACGGCGCTTTTTGCCTGACTCCACTTCCTTTTCCAGAAGACGAAAAGATAAAGGTGGCAGCGAGACCTGCCCCTTTCGAAGCTTCTCTATCATTTCTCTTTCGGTAGGCATTTTCCTGTTCTTCCTTATTTTCCTAAACAGGAAAATACACCTTTTTAAGAAAACTGCAAATAAATATTATTGATGGGCGGGAGCAAAGGCCAATGCAGTTCCGGTGGGATAGTCAGCTCTCCGGATTTAACGCGCAACCCCTTGATTGAACCCTTTCGGCCCGCCATTGCTACCTCTCTTCCGCCAGCTTCCACTTTCGAAACCATCCCATCGCGTCGGATCCTCCAAACAAAGCGCGGGCTCGCTCAAGGCGCTGAAGGATGGCAGTCCGTTCCTCATCCTGGAGACCTGCAGCTTTGGCAGCCACGCTCTCAAAGAAACTCTCTATGCGGCTCGCGAGAGCCCACTGCTCTATGATGTTCAGGATTTGCTCTCGGCTTTCCTTGTGCGCTTGAACGCGCCGCCGCTCGGCTTCCTCACGCTCCCACTGCTGTCTCTGGATTTCCCACTTCTGCCTTTCGATCTCGGCCTTGCGTTCGGCCTCCTCTACAAGTTCTGCAATCTTGGGAGCAGCTTTTTTGAGCTCGCGCACGATCGAGTCGAGCTTCGTACTGAGTTCTCCTGCCTTTGCCTCTTTCCATTCCTTCTCCCAGGACACGCCGTAACGCGGCGAGTAGGCTCGAAGAGCAAGACGTCCGCTCGCCACGTCCCTCATACTGGTCCATTCCCGGTCAAAGTCATGCAGCAGACGTTTGCATTGCAGCAGTGAGTCTACACGGACATATTTTCCCTTGACCCAGCGGAATTCAACCTCTTCCATCATTTCATAAAGCGTCAGACCGATAACCACCTTTCCGATGAAGACCACCGTGGGCCGACTTGGACTCCATTTAGGCAAACCATATCTTTGCGCTTTGGCGTCCTCTCGCACGTCAAGATCCGGACGACTGTAACTCTGGGCAAGCACAACGGAGTGCCCCCGGTCCTCTAGTAGCAAGAAGAGTTGATTCGCGAGTCGGAGGGCGTAATCGATCTGATCTTTTGATGTGAAGACATCCACTACGAGTCGCTTGAACGGCTTAAGGTATCCCTCTTCGGTGACACGGGACTTCTCGAAGTGCTCCCTTGCGCCGACCAGTACCTCATGCAAGGCAGGCCGTTCTCCCGATGTCTCTTTGGGACGGGGAGGGCCTGGCTGCGCGACTCGCCGTCGCCTTGGTTTACGCCGAGGCGTCTCCCCTCGCGACCACTCCAGATCGTCTCCGGGTTTTGCCGGTGGAAGTTCTGGCTTCTGCGGCGCTTTGCCCGCCTTTAGCTGCGACCAGTACCCGTTCGGTGGCCGTGGGACGTTCAAGCGTTCATACACACGAGCGAGAAAACTGGACGACACACCATACCGGGCCGCAACCTTTGTCATCGGTTCTGCCCATACCTGCTGATACAACTCCTCTCGTGTGACTGACATGCAATTGCTACTCCTTGCTAACAGAAGGACCGACAAAATTCCTAATCCGCTGCATCGCATGGGAGACAAGCGCTGCCGTAACACCCATCACCATATTCGCCTCAGCCCTATCAAAGCGAAAATTTGCCCCTGTTTCACTTGTGTGGTGGGCAAGATGTGTGTACCGTTTGAGTGCTTCTCGCAGGAAAAGCTGTCTTTCTTCCTTTGACATTTCATCCCTATTTCTCTGATAATGCCGGACGGCCTCCTTTTGAGCAGTCTCTTCATTTAACCCTTTTTCGATACTCTCAAGCGATTTTCTACAGTTTGCCACAGTGTCGTCGTAACTCCCCGCAAGAAAATGATCTCTAGCCTTCTCCAAGGAGGCAATTGCGTTCTTCAATTCTGCTGGAGAATTTGAATGTGGGACCGGAATTTCAAACAATAGAAAATCGGCATATCCGATCTGGCGTAAAACATCTGTCCAAGTCTTCCGATTGACGGGTATTGTTAATTGATCCCAAGCCTCCCAATGTTGATCATCTTTGTATCCCTCGCCCTTCATGTCGAAACAAAAGAATAGATCTTCCCCCTTTCGGACCTCCTCAAGGGCCTCTATTTGCGCTGGCGTTAGATCGAGATAAAACGAAATTGAATTTCTGTGAGAATGCGGAAATGTCTGAATTACAATTGGACGCTCAGGAATAGCCTTGCCCAGCAACTTTGTTTTATCATGACTTCTACCAGCAGACACCTGAGCAATGAGGCCCCTTACTATATACTTCCCATTGTTTGATTCGTTTACCTGGCAAGAAAAGTGAAAAATGAGCCTATACAAACCGTATCCTGGGATAGCACTAAACCCGGCTAGACTCAACTCAGCAATGATACGACCTGAATAGTCGATACTCATTTTCTTTCCCTCCGTTGTTACTTCAAGGCTAATCGCCTTAGGCTGAGGACTAGAATCCGGAGAAGAGCATGATTTTCAGGATGACTTCGCCGCAACACGACTAGAGGGCGGAACGAATCCGGGAAGTCTTCAGCTTCCCTCAGTTCCATTTGAAATCCGCTTTCCATCTTTTGCTTCAAGCCGAAATGCAAGACTCTGTGCGGCCCCTTCTGGGAAAGGGATCCGATCTGCCATTCTTTCGGTGGTTCGAAGGTCTGTCTTATAATTCTCCCCCATCAGGACCCTAAACCACCGCTCTCGATCCGTAACCACCCGGTACATCTTTTCATCCTGGGTCTCTGCAATGAATGGTAAATAGACGTTCAACGGGAGCCCGCAACGTTCAATCTTTGCACCGATCCTGTCGACACGCCCTGTCCTCTGTTCCAGAGTACTTGGGTTCCAGCAAAGATCGTGATGGATGACATGCCGGCAACATAGGTGGAGATCAACTCCCTCTGCCATCACACTGCTTGCAATGAGGACCTCAGGATAGAAGGGGGTATTGAAGGTGAGCATTAGTTTCTGCCTCGTTTCCGACTTTACGTCCCCGTTGACCAATCGTACATTCGGAACGAGCCGTTCGGTCCTTTCTCCCTGGAGTTCATCGAAATTGAAGGTCTTGCCAACCTCCGCCCCAAAGTAGGCGCCGGTTTGTACACTTCCTGCTGCCTTGATGTAGTTTTCCCGTTCCGCACTTCCGCATTTCTTCTGAAGAAAAGAGAAAAACTCCTCCAATATCCCTTTAAGAGTCTGCCCGGAGCCATCCTTCGTAGTCAGGGCCTGGTACATGGACTCTTCAGTAAGTCGCTCCTCGCTCAAAGGAAAATAGCGGACAAGGAAGGTCGGGGTCCTTACGTAGCGGCGGACGACGTCCACAAGTTCCCTATCGTGCATAAGAAGATCAGGATAGCCCTTCAGGATCTCCATGGTGGCATCTTCGCAAGCCTTCCGAATTGGGGAATCCCTGTCGAAGAACCGGACACCCAGTCTTTCCAGTTCCTCCAGCACGTCGGACTCTCCGCATCTTAGCTTTTTCGCGCCCAAAGTTACCGTATTCCATCGAATGGCTTCAGAAATATGCTGGCGCAAGCTTCGGCCTGTTGCGATGTAATGGCAGAACACCAGGACTTTCTCTCCAGCTTTCCACGCGTCAATCACTCTCTTGACAGTGCCATCGATTTTCGGATGCAGCCCTAGGGTTTTTCTCTCCTCGATTGTGAGAAAAGCGTCCAGCCTTTTGAGGTACCATTGGGCAACCTCATCAGTGGCGGTGTTCTTGATTCCCTCATCATCGGAGTCTAGAACCTCCTCGATGTTCGCCCCCTCTAGTCTTGCCGTACGACGGGTGAGAATAAAGGCTTCGTAGCTCGAAGCAAGGCCCTCGGCAAATACTGGGCGTGATTCCGGCCTGCAAGCGACCGCCCTGGCCGCAAGAAGAAAAGGCAAAACGTGATTTCCGGATACAGGAATGCCGAATGCGTCGGTTGCTTCATTCCCTGGAAAGATCGCTTCGCCTATCAACAGCTTTCTCCGTTTGCTTCCGCAAAAAGGCTCGGGCAGCACTTTCGATTTGATGTGCCTGATTACCCAGGGGATCAGACTCTCCTCAGCTTCGCGCATCCTTGTCTCGACGCGTCTAAAACACTCTAGAACCCGATTCGCCTGGGTCGTACTTGGAACTCCTTTCGACACGCCTTCCCACCACCTCGCCACGTCATTGACCGGTTTCCCATCGATGGATACATCCTCCTTCCTCAGGTGGCCCCAAGCATAATCCAGGCTCATCGCGGCTTCCTGAGCCGCATCGAGCCTGGCGCGCAGGCGAGAGACTGTCTCTCGGAAAGTCTGCTTCCCTCCTGCCGGGGATGCCTTGACATTCCATGCGATCCCCTCAAACCTCTCCAGGACGGAGCAGAGTTCATGATGACCCAACTGAAACGGAGTTGCGGTCATAAAAAGCATCCGTTCGAACACACCCCCGAGAGCACCCTTTATCTCCTCTGCATCACCTTCAGCATCAGGCACCTGAAACAATGACGCCAGCCGTGTCCTGGCGTTTTTGAGATGATGAGCTTCATCAAGGACAAGCAGAGGCAAATTGAAGTTCAGGTTTTTCAGACATATATGCCACAGACTCCTAAGTTCTTGATTCAGCACTCTCCGGGCTTCCACTACCCTTTCTTCATAGGTCTTGCTTTGCCTATACGGTATACCCTTTAGCGCCTCGTAGACACTCTCAGCTTTGATTTCACGTAGTGTCTTTATGATCGTATTTGGCACAGGATCATCGTCGTTTTCAGCGTTCTTGTCTCGTTCTGGATCAATGCCGAACCGGCGCATCGTCTTCAACCAATTCTCAGGATCTGTTTCAAGCAATCTCTCCCAAAGGTCCGGAGCCTTGGTATCGACCCATGATGACATTAGAAGCTTTCCTAAGACCCTGCAAAGTGCCCGACGCAACAATCGAGTATCTCGACGATGGAATAGAGACCTCTGGACAAGTGCGAGCTTCACCCAGGGATCTGTCAGGCCTGCGCTCATTGCACCATGGGTCAGGAATATGATCGAGCAGCGTCGGTCCGGAGGGTCATCAATCAGCTTGAGGAAATCCACCCCCCGCTCGGCATGGCCGCTCTTCAGCAGGATTGCCATATCCTCAGGGAGGCATCTCTCTTTGAAAAGTTCGAAGTCCCGGGGCCACTTCTCCCTTAGGGACGAGGGGACCATCACAACCACCGGTCTCATTTGTTTGTCTGCCAACGCAACTGAAACGGCCACTGCCAACGCGACAAACGTTTTCCCCATACCTACTTCATCGGCCAGGATGATGCCGGGTTGAGATTGCAGTCTGCCCAGAAGATCGCGTGCCGTTCGATCCTGACGATTGGCATCTGCAGAGGATATCCGGCTCTCCACGTGGAGATTAATGCTGTCGCAGTAGTTGTAAGTCCAGCTCATGCTAATGCCTCCAAGAAGGCTTCTTCAGTGTAGCGCTTCAGGCTCGGGATAGATTCCAAGGACCTATCTATCACTTGGGTTTTCAGTTCTTTGACGATATTTCGGATCTCCTGTTTTAGGATGGCAGGGTCAAGAGAGCCGGGTGTCGATGCCGGCTTTACTCTTGAGAGCTCCAGCGCAAGTTCAGCAAGGAGAAAGACCTTTTCTTCTTCTGATCTGCCTTCTTTCAATATGGCTTCAGCAACGGCTCTCACGCCCACAGGCCCATACAGTCTCCAATGAAGATTGGCCATTGTTGGGAAAGGTCGTTCAAGCCTGTCTCTAAGGCCCGTGAGGGCGCGGGAAATGCGCCGGGTTCGCTGGAGAAGGAATGCAGATGTATCTACCCTCTTGTGCGGATCACCGATTTGATCAACCCCTGGCGTCGGGCCATTCTTCCTGGACAGCCATCCCTTCATGGCCTGGTGGAGAGGCCTTGCGGAGGTAAGAATATCGATCAGCACTTCCAACGGCAGTTCCCTGAGCTCATCCGGTGGGGGGAGATCTGTGGGCAATGAAATATTTACAGGCAACCACGCCTCGCCTGCTGAATCAGTCCATCTGACAGAGAATCCTGACGGTGGTCTCTTATGAGCCCAAGCGAGGAGGATATTTGCAGGAGAGCCACTTCCTACCCACTCTTGCTCGCTATAAAAAACTTGGTGAGAATCCTCAATCAGGATTTCCCACCCCTTGGGAGGTGCACCAAGTAGTTCCAGTTCGACCTGATGCTTTCCATCTTTGTCTGCCGAGTAGATCGCCGCTCCGAATGCGGCGGGAAGCAGTACTACGCCCGAAGATGCCTGGTCACCATCCTGAATGGGATCCCATTTGAGTTGTGCATCTCCATCAAAGGGTCTGGCCGGGGGAAAGCTGTGTCTTAATGCCTTGAATAGAGAGCGGTCGGAGTCGTATCGAGCGAGATATACAAGATTTGCCTCCAGATTGGGGGCCTTTCTGATGCCGTATCCGGCACTGGTGAAATTGCTTGAGCCGACCATGTACGCTACCCAGGATGCATTGCTCATCCATAACGCTTTCGCGTGAAGGGGTCTGGTTCCTTCCAGTTGCAGTTGTCGAATTTCCGTTGACACACCCGGCCGATTCGAGGGTCCTGCTTTCAACAGGTTCTCAGGGGCACGTATTCGCATTGTCTCTTCCCCTTCGATCTTCTCGGCAACCAAATCAAATGTGACAGTTGCCTCCCCCCGTTGCCTGAGCAATCCCCAAAGCTCCTTTGCAGGACGATTAGGACCGATCCCCTCGTCAAAAAAAGGACTGACCACCTCCGCTAAATCAGGGGGTGAACCGGGAGGCCAGAGGCTTCGGAGCTGTTCGAAGGCGCTCGGCCTGCCGGGGCCTGTTAACACCGCTGCAATGCCGATTTCTCCTGATCGTCTTCTCGTCTCCAGGGTTCCCCATGTTTGGACCGTGGCGCTAGCCTTGTCGAGCAGAGCCTGCAGGCGACCGACGGCCGGGTTCACCTTTGTATGCCTTGGGTTCACATAAGTGGCAGCCTCTCGCAGGAAATCTATAATCCCTTTCAGGCATTCTGTCGGGGCCTCTTTCATGCCAGGTTGGAATTCAAGGATCCCAAAGATTTCCTGATTTCTTCGGTATCCATCGTCCGTCAGGTTTGCCGAGGTAACGATCACTCGGACAAACTCACTCCAATGAAGAAGCGATACCTTTGCGTGGAGGAAACCGCTTCCGAGCCGGGCAGAGAGGAGATCCCACCTGAGGCTCCGGAAACCCTTGCAGTGGTTCTGGTCAACCAATGCAGCTGCACAAATGACTTGAGAGAGTTTTTCCTCCCGCTCCACCAGATACAGTGGCCCGTCCTCTGCAGGATGGGTCTCAAGCCCCAGAAAACGGCCCAGGCATTCCTCTTCAAAAAAGACAGGGGAAAAGGTGAAGGTAGTGGCAATGCACCCAACCGGATCCCCTGCAGCATCCGGAGGCTCCCAAGCGGCGAGCAGTTTCCCATACCCCTGCTTCTTCTCACTGTTATTCTTCCCCATGGACCATCCCCAGATCTTTTATGAACGACCAAAGAGGTCGAGTCCGATACGCGTTCACATACCTGCCATCATGACTGCCACCCTCGTAGCGGAGATAGCCGGGTCGAATTACTACGCTGCCATCATCAAAACGCTCGAACCATGGATTCTTCCCGTTTGGGGGTTTTTGCATCTGGATTCTCCGATGATGATCGATCAGGCTGACGACCCATGTCTCAGCGCTTCCTCTCGCTGACACTTCTGCGAATTGTTCCTGAAACCGATACGTCTCTCCGAACGGAGAAAGGAGGTCCGCAACAGCCGGGAAAAGATCAGGCAGGAGTTGACTCGCTTTTTGAACGCCTGCCCTTTTGCTAAGATCCGCGGGGGAGGTTTTCCCTCGTGTCTTCGTCATCTCGTAAAGACAGTCTTCGAAGGCGTCTTGAAGCAGTCTGGCGAATCTTTCATATGCTTGGATAGCCTTCAACAAGCTCCTTAAATCGCCACCAGTCTCCGTGATGAGTCCTGAATGGAAGTCCCCCTCAGATTTCCCACTCTCAACCACTTCCCTGCACAGACTCTCCCCTGTTTTTGAGGCCATGAAGCGAATGATCTCGGACCTGTACCCGGACGTTCCACGTATCAGCGAATCAATGATTACTTGGGCCTCCCCCCGTTCGAACCGATAGGGCGCCAGATGGTCCCGGAAAAAATTCCATCCTTGCCAAGCAGTCGATCTGGCAACAGCACCCTTCTCTATGCCATCCTCAATGGCAGATCGAAGCATGTCTCTAAATGCTCGGCCAGGCCCTGCCTTTGAATCAAAGAAACCCGTCAACCGTTGTTCATTGGCCCAAGTTAGAACTAGATTGTACCCGGTTTCGCCCAGCCGACCGTCTCGTACGATATCCAGTTCGTCAGCCAAGACACGGTAGACGCCATGAAACCCGAAAACGGAAGGAGTTTTCAGGTAACGACGGGCCGATAGGGGCACTCCCTCGTCAATCGCCGAGGTTGCCTTATCAACGCCGGGTAGCCCCCTGATCTCTTCTCGCGTGCCTCTGAGAGTACGAACTAACCCTTCAACCAGATACCATTCGAAAACCTGCCAGGGAGGGCTGACCCCGTCTTTGGCCACTGCATCATCATCGAAATCGCAGCAGACTGCGCTAGCCACAGCCATGGCCGTCAGGAAACGAGGATGAGACTGCCTCTCCCGAACACCTGGGGCGAGGCGAACACCTAGGGAATCAGCGATTGCATACACCCCAAGTGGATCTATGCTTCCTTCACTCGATGTCTCAGGGTCGGCTTCTGTAAGCAATGGCAAGAGCATTCTTACCTCCACTCAGTTACTATGGGGCCCTCTCAAGTCTTATCAGCTTGCCTTGTTCAATCTCTTCCTTATCCAACCTTCTATTGGCTCAAGAGGGGCTTTGGGACCGTAGAACAGGAGGTTCAATTGATTATCATAGAAAATGCGGTACTGCCTCTTTCGGACTGCGAGTTGAAGAAGACCAACCCCTAATTCTGGTATGCGCTTCAACAATTCCTGAAGCCTCCACTTCTGGGTCTCCCCGGGGTGGTGGAAGCCGTCCAGTGAAGTTTTCATCTCGATGATATAAGGAATTCCATCCTTGTAGCCAAAGAGATCGAAAGGGGTTCCCTCAAAGGCAGGGCCCGGTGCGACACTTGTGAATTTTTCGTACCTATTGAGGATGTACTTTGCGATGGGCAGGCAGGCAGTCTCAAGTCCCTTCCCCGGCATGTTCTCTTTGAGACCCTTAATGGTGGCGTCAAATTGGTCGGCGTCGAATGATTGCCGTTTCGGCTTCTTTGGCGGCGCAGGAGGATGCTTTGTGATCTCCCCAGCTTTGCCTTTGAGGCTTCTCAGGCATTTCATGAGTTCTTCTTCGGAAAGATGGAGCAAAGCTTCTGTCTTTATTCGCCGACACACTCCTGCGGTATCGTAGCCTTGTCTGTAGAGATCCTTTGCTTTTTCCCTGACCACTTCGGGTAGCTTGGCTTTTGCCATGAGGATTCCCTCCTATTCCATCCTGTTCATTTTGATTACGGCGTTCTTCTCCTCTTTCTTCGACAACTTTATCATGCCGTTTTGACATATACGGTCAAAAGGTAGGGGTACTTTCAAGAAAACTGATCGTCATCTTGAGTGGCACTATTACCGCGCAGGCACGTCAAGGCAGCCCAGCAGTTCCTCGGGTTTCACGGCCAGCTCCGAAGAGGGTCTCAATACATCTTGTGCTAAACTTTCCTTGGCTCGAATAAGCTCCTCCAATCTCTCCTCGACGGTGACGAACCTCTCGTCTTTCACAATTGGATAATAGACCTTCACTGGCTTGTTCTGCCCAATACGGTGCACCCGGTCTGTGGCTTGGTTCTCTTTCGCAGGGTTCCAAGGTCTGGTGTAGTGAATCACGTGGTTAGCCGCCGTGATGTTCAATCCCACCCCTCCCACCTGGTGTCCGAGAATCAGCGCGTTGAATCCCTCCTTTCTTGAGAATATGTCAATGATCATCTGCCTGTTCCCCGTGATCTCTCCATTTATGATATCGGGCCATACCCCGAATTTTTTAAGGATGGCCTGCTGGAGGATTCGCTGAACCGCCTTGAAATCAGTGAAGATGATGACCTTTTCAGAGGCTGCCTTCACGGCCCCGATGATCTCCATTGTCATTTGGAGTTTGGGGCAAGCTGAAGGGGAAGGATCTGCCCCCTGCTTCAGGCCATTCAAGGCCGACGGGTGGGCACTGACAATGAGCAGTCTTTGGATTGCGCCGAGCGCTGCGCCCTTACCACCAGCTTTGCCAGCCCTTGCAATTTCGCGATATAACTCAAACTGCTCATTACTCAGGGGGACCTCCCTGAATTCAGATTCCTTAGCCGGCAAGGACTTCAGGTACTCAGATTTCATTCGCCTCAGGTAATAGCCCTTGATCTGTTGGAGCAACTCCTTGACATGATTTTCCCTCTCCGGCTCATCGCCTGTCACAATCGGTCGCTCGTACTTCGAGCGGAAATTAGCCCAACTTCCCAACAGCCCAGGCTGCACAAAGTCCATGATGCACCAGAACTCAATGAGCCCATTCTCCACAGGAGTTCCGGTCAGGGCTGCACGGTGCCTTGACTTCATCGCCTTCACTGCGCTGGTTCTCTGCGCTGTGGGGTTCTTCACGAACTGAGCCTCGTCGCATATCACCATGGTCCAGGGCACGGTGCCTAGTCTCACCTGATCCCGGCGAAGGACGTCGTAGGTCGTGAGCACCACGTCGAATCTGCTGGTTGAGGATTCACTTATTGCCGATCCCGCCCCTACATACGCCCATACACTGAGGGACCCGTCTGAGAAGTTTTGAATCTCCCTTAGCCAATTCTCAATTAGGGTCTTTGGGACCACGATCAGATGCGGCCCGTTAACTCCGCTCTCTTTCAGGTGAAGGAGATGCGCAATTGCCTGAACCGTCTTCCCCAGGCCCATATCGTCGGCCAAAAGACCGCCGATCTGGCGATTAGAGAGTCTTGTCAACCATCGATACCCATCCTTCTGATAAGGATGGAGGTCCCCTACGAAACTGCCCGGGACATCTAATTCGGGCAGGTCATCTGGTAGTTGCGTCTCCTCGACTGGCAGGGATTTCTTTTCTATGAACTCAAGAAGTTCCAGATTGTCGTAGATCTCAAGAAGGCTTCCAGCGGGTATGATCAAATTTCCGTTCTCTTTTCGCTCCAAAGATTCGACGGTGCCCTGAAATCTATCTGCAACATCAGTGTCAACCCGTATCCATGAACCTTCATGTAAGACATATTCGTCTCCGCTCTCCTTGGCTTTGCGCGCCAATTCTTGATATGTCTCAGGGGAAAGATTGGCCGGAGCACCGCTCGACGTGGCCTCCGCCGATTCCTCTCCAGGTGACCAGTCATCCAGGCTAATTCCCGGTATTCCTTCAAACCACCCCCCTTTTGATTTGGCGACATGAATGTAGGGCCTGGAATTGTAAACCTTCGTCTTAATCCCTTTGACCCGCTCGCTGAAAAGAGAGAGGTCAAAGCCTTCGGGCAGAATCTGATCGGGGTTTGTCAGGAGCCTCGGAACAGCTGAACCTGTGACCTTTCCCTGGGGTGGCAGTTGAGAGAGTTTCTCTCGAAGATGACTGTCCAACACAAGGCGCTTCCTCTTGGTGGGAGAGGTCGCCTTTGTGAGGACCGGAGGGGGTGCTTCCGTTGCCAGGTGTTCTGCGGATTGAAGATCATATTCTTCCAGCCCCTCCACGACGGGGACCACAGTTATTTGCTCCGGTGAGTCCTCCCTTAAATCCAGCTTCGCATCTGCCCTGAACTCGTACTCTTCATTGCTGAGATACCCGTCCAGTTTCGCATCCACAGCAACGGCTGCCTCCTTGCACTTGGCGAGATAGGCCATTCTCTCTTCCATTTTGGCCCAGTCCACACCGCTGCCTTGTGCTAGATCGAACAGTTTTTTCTGCGCTGGGGTAAGCGGGATGATAGTGGATTGGTCTTTCAAGAAAACAGGCCCTATCCGCGGAGGGTCGCCTTCCCGGAGCGGGCCCCAATGGGGATGTGATGCTTCCACCCTTATTCGAAACCCAGGGTCGCCCACGTGGGATGAAGAGACTGCTTCCATCTTCATGGGCATCGCCAAGGGCAGGCTCAGGGATTCAAAAAGATCTTTATCCTCTTGAGGGTCGTAGCGATCATAGATATCAAAAGGCGCCACCCATGACCCAGGACCGTTCTCCTTGAGGAGGCCGTCAGCCCAGATATGATCCAAGGATGACCAGGCAGCACCATCTGGCAGCAGCTTTGCCACTATGCCCGGGTCATTGTTGCTCAGGGGGAACACTGGGGCGACAGGTCCGGCGATATCAAAGACGATCCCACCTGGGGTGTACCTTTTCTTGAGCGTGAGGCCTTTTTTGGCTTTAAGAAAGTCAATCATTTTTCATCAGTGTCTTGATCTTGGAGGAGGTTCCGCTCTGCCAGCCCTCCCTGTGGATTATCCTTCCGTCCCACCCCCTGTAACGCCGGTTACTTATCGTTTTCTCTTTGTCTTTAAAGCGACTGACATGACTTTCGCGGTCCGCCCTTCTCCAGTATGTGCCAAAAGCATTAGCCGGGTAGATATAAGCCGCATTTCCAATGTTCTTGAATTCCACGACCCCGAATGGTCCGAAATCAATCATAAAACCGTCCCCCTCGAGGATTTTCTTCACGCGAGCCACCTTGTTCTCGACCACATATCTTCTCCAGAAGTCGGCCCTTTCTCCCTCGAAAAACTCCTGGATCCGCTGAAGCATGATCCATGTTCTAAACTCCCTCTTGGGCTCAGGTTTGACGTTCTTCCAGAAGGGCGTTTCAATTTCATTTTTGTCAGGGTCTGACGGTTCACCATATTTCTTTTCAATGAATCTGAGGATTCGTTCGTCCCACTTCGCAATGGACTGAAGAACGTTAAGATAGCGTTGGCAGAACTGGGCCAGGTACTTTGCATTTTCAGGCTTCCTGTATTCGAGCAGCATCCGTTCAACGTCTTCCTTCTGAAGACTCGTTGCACGTCCTTGTAACAGGAGCAGCCGCCATACCTCCTTGAACATTCCAACTTTTCGATTCAAGAAATTTGCTTCCAAGTAGGCATCAAGGTTTTTGTGTCCCCCAGACCCTTCGTAATCCCGCAGAATGCCTTGAGACACTCGTTCAGACACAAACCAGAGGTGCACGCGCTTCGATACATTCTCCAGCCCCGATAATGCGGCAAAACCTGATGCTTCGAGATTCGCCCGTATAACCTTCTCCAAGAGGTCGTGCGGGTAGTGCAGAATAAGTTTGAACCAGCCAGCGCGTATTAAATTGTCCCGGGGGCGCACCATCAGGACTTGGCACGCCTTATCCGCCACTTCTTCATCTCTTTCGGTCACCAGGATTTCCAGACAAGCCAGGAGGCGGCTGGCATCGAAGCTGTAAGCGAGGTCGGCAAGTCTCTCACGATTACAAGCCCGGAGTCTCTCACGCACTTCTTCGAGGATGGTTTTGGTCGGAGGGTCGGGCCTTTTGCCTCGGATGGGGTGCAACTGGCGCACCATTTGAAGGGCAGCCTCAAGCCTGTCTGTGGTCACTTCGATTCTCATTCCCCTCCAATGATCTGCTTGAGTATGCGAAGAAACTCTTTTAGCACTTCCCTGTCGTTCAATCGGATGGCGATTTCCACCCGCCGGGCGGCCGCACATCTGTCCCCTACGCACTCGGCAGGATACCTTGTGTCCGAATACCCCGCGCTGACAGCCTTCCTCTTCAGAAAATCTGTGTAAGCGGACATCATTGGCTCCTTCATCAGAAAACCCAAGACTTGTCCGGCGCGCTCCCTAGAGAAATACGGGTTGACTCCCCTGGAATCTTCTCTGTCTGTGTGCCCTGAGATCTCTATGACCTCTATCCTGTCAAGGAACTTGGGATACCTGTGTATAACCCCCATGTACTTTGGGACAGCTTCCCTAAGGACTTGTTCAGCTTCCTGACCCAATTCTGTTCGTGAAAAGCCAAAACGGAGGTTTTCGTCACTTATGATGAGCGCGCCGGTATTGCAGTCGATTTGAACATTTTCCATCTTCGCCAGGTCCGGGTCGTGGCAGATCTCGTCGAGGACTTTCTCCCACTCCCTGACAGCCTCTGTCGGCTCAACGAGACGCGCGCCTATGTCAAGGAGGGTTATCACCGTCGTAAGGGCAAAAATCATCAGAAGCCCTGCCATCAAGTCGCTATACGAGGCCCAGAAGGTCTCGGGCCTGGAAATCGCCCTTCTTGGCCCCCAACTCCTTCGTTTTCCACCTAATGGTATCATTTGCCTTTAATCCACCCGAACAGACCCTTCCGGGCCTCAGGCAAAGTAATTGTTTGTTTCAAATCGTCCACTGACCGAACGAAACCGCCCATGGACTCCCCAATCCCCTTCAATTCAAGGAGAACATCATTCTTAATCTGCTCGGACAGGACGTTTGCCGCTGCTGCAACTACTTTTACGTTTCTCAACAATTCCTCTGAGGAAGGGCCGTCCCCTCCTGAAACTTTTTCTATGGCAGATCGAAGGTCTTTCATTGTTCCATTCAGCTGATCCAATGCTTCTGATGTTTTCATAACGCCATCGCCTGCCGGCTGACTCAGTTCAATTCTCGTGATAATGGCACTTAACTCTCTCAGCGCCGATTGAAGAGCCCCATCCTGACTAAGAGCCTTCACGCTTTCATCGAGCCTTGCCAAGAATCCTTCAGACCACTCCCTCAGTTCCACCCGGTACGAGTCCGCCTTCTCTCCTAGATCACCCCCTGTCGCGCTGATCTTTTGAAGCTTTGTGTCGAACCACTCTTTTAGGACATCTGCGGAGGTCCTGATCTTCTCTGCGACCAGAGAGAGTCCGTGGAACGCCTCTGTGGCCTTCTCGACGTTCGGTCCCATAACCTCTTTTGAAGCCGTAGTCAATTCTCCTAAAAGGCTCCTCTGTCCAGCGATTTCCGAACGAATGGATTCAAGTGTCTGTTGTGATTGGTTGAGGATCTGCGGGAGTTCCTGGATGACCTGTCCGGCCTCGAACATCGTGCCGCTGAAACGCTCGACGACTTCCGCAATCTTCCCGTCGAAAGCGTTCAAGGCGCCGTTAAGCTGTTCTCCAATACCCTCGCCCAGTTCCCTTATAACCTCTCTGATAAGATTGACTGTGGAGCCAGCGTCCTGGGTGATCGTCTTCCATGCCCTTTCAAGTTCTTCACGGGTAGTGGTCATGGCCTGAATCTGCATGTCCATCGATTTCTTCAAGACCTCTTGCCCTTCCATGGACTTGGAAGCTGCCTCCTTGAGGAGTTTCGCTGCAGTGGCTATGGCGTCGGCAGATGATTTGAGTTCCTTGGAGATGCCTTCAAGGCTATCGAGGCTCTCGTGGAGGATCTGCCCGGCCCTGCTCGTCTTCTCTATCAGTTCGCTCTGAACCAGAAACTGCCTCTGAAGTTGCTCTGTAAACCGAACCATCTGATCTCGATTCTCAGCCTGAACTCTTGTCGTCTCCTCGATAATGCGGCCCATCTCCTGAAACTGAGATTTGAAGGCCGTGTTCATCTTTTCCACATACTGAGCCAGGACGTTCTCCATGGCTTCAGACTGCTTCTTCTGCGAATCCGAGAAGTGATTCGCAATTATCTTCCCCATTTGTTCTACTTCACTCTTGAAGCCGCCCAAGGTTTCCATCTGACGCGCACTCAAGGTCTTTACCGTCTCTTCCAACTGAGTCCTCAGGTCCCCCATAACGGGAACCAAATTCTTTACAAGGGCTTCGTCCAGGGCCGGCGCTATGACATTCGAAATGCTTGTCGCCACGTCCGTGGCCAAGGTCTGTAGGCCCTGCTTGATGTCTCCCTGAAGCTCCATGTACTTCCTGGCATAGCGCTCATAGGAAGAATAGGGGAAAAGCTGAGACACGACGTCATTTAGAACGAATACCGCTTTCTCGAGGCGACGGATGAAAAACCTGTAGGAGAGGGAAAAGACGACCGAGAGAGAAATCCCAAGGAGAGAGGTGCTGAAGGCAAGAGAAAGCCCTGAAATGAGTTGCGCGACACCTTCTTTAAGGTTCGACAATTCATCGATCTTCAGGCCCTTCAATCCCAGCACTAGGCCCAGAAAGGTGCCGAATATACCGAGGGCCACAAATATTCCGGGCAGGGCCTCTGCAACTCTGCGATTGACTGCCCTGTCGAGGGCCACTTCCGGGGTAAGGTGATCTATGAGCTGAACTGGAGTTGCCGCCCTGTTCTCACCAGGGAGGCGAGACTCTTCCCAGGTCAGGTAAAAACTCTCGAAGTATTGCCTTGCCCACGAGGTGTTGCGTAGAATACTCGGTCGAGCTTTACTTCTTTCATCGTCAACCTGGTTCCCTTTTCTGAAGTGTCGCCTGACAGAATTTATGTTCACCAGCAGCTGTATCCACCGCAAGATGACTGGAACGAAAATCACGATGCAGAATAGCGCGAAAAAACAAAACATCCCCAGCAGATAAGCTATTGTAAGCCCACCCATCTCCTGGCTTTGCCCGGGGATGAATTCAATGATGGAGTCCAAGATCATTTTAGTCGCTCGTTTCTCGTTAAGACTTTACAGGTGTGAAGGGCAATGACTCCGCCTGTCAGATCCCTTGCCCTGAAGCACTGCTGGATGGCCATCCAGATTTTATTCTCGGTATCTTTTGCCCCGCTGAAGTCAATACCGTATATGGACCGAACCGCAACCATTAGCCATCTCCAACACCCAAACCTTAGGGTCTCCCCCTATTGTTCACAGGTCTTCGCTTTCGTTAGCAGTCTTGGGTCCGCCAACTAGCTTTTGATCAGGGAACTCCCTGCTCTTCGATGTCTAGATTTCCTGTTGTCGAGAACCATGTTCAAAGAAACCCAATCGGTTTCTTCATCTCTTCGATCTTTTCCTTGTTCAGCCGCGGTGGATTTGCACCCATGACCGAATGAATGTCCTGCTGGATAATGGGACGACGCTCCTGGAAAGCGTACTTCGCAGCCTCATCGATCAAGTGCTCAATTTCAGCGCTCGTGTAGAAGTCAGTTTTTTCTGCCAGTTCCGGCCAGTTCATATCTTTTTGTGGTCGATCTTGCATGAACTGCTTGATGAGCTCCAGCCGCGCCTCGATGTCGGGCGGACCTATAAAGACATGCACGTCCATCCTCCCCGGGCGGAGCACTGCAGGATCCAGGTTCTCGATCAGGTTGGTGGCGCCAACGACAAGGATCTTTGACTTCCAGCAGTCATTGAGCTGCGCGAGGAATTCGTTCACTTCTGCTCCGTAGTGATAGCTCACTCCCTGACTTTGCCTATTGGGGACGAATGCATCAAACTCATCGAGAAAGATGAGGGCGGGCGCCTTCTTCTTCGCTTCCTCAAATAAACTGCCGATTCTTGCCTGACCACCATGAACATACGGACTCGCGAGATCTGAGGGTTTAACTTCAATGAAAGCAAAATTGAGAATACCGGCCAACTTCCTCGTGATGAAAGTCTTACCGCAACCTGGCGGGCCGTAGAAAAGGACACCCCTGGGAAGACGGACCTTGAATTTCTGTGCCATCTCCCGGTCTCGCAAGGGTAGTATGATGTCTCTCTCAAGAACAGCTTTGACCTCCCGCATTCCCGCTACACCATGCCAGGCCCCCTGCACACCTTTCTTAATGGCTACGGTTGGGGCTTCATCGGAGGGTTTGACTTGAAGGTGCAGGGATTCCTTCAGCATGTCTTTCAGGATTTGTGCCGCCAGATTTTCGGGGTGGAGTTCACATTCCAGGCATGTCCAGGCAAGGGCCTCAGACAGCCTGCCCCAGTCACGAAGCAGATCTATTCTGTAAAGCCAGGCTATTCGCTTGTTTTCCTGAACTGATGGCAGATTCTCGAAAAGTGGCATGTCACGCTCGATGACCTTCTCGAGCAGTCGAAGGGCCCTTCCTTTTTGGCCGTAAGCAATATGCCTTTGCAAAGTTTCCGTCCACGGCTGGTCCCCCTCTGGAGACTGTCTCAAGCTCTTCACCATGAATACCCCCTGTGACCGGCCATGCCCCAAAAGCAAAGGGAGAAAGTAGCTACTCCTCCGTCCTCTCGATATCCGCTTCATCAAGCGGCTCGTCCACGGCGTTTCGCAGCCAGGATTGGTCGAAACCATCTTCCGATGTCCCTTCTACCCTGATTCTTACCTTGGCTCCATCGGACTTATCCGCCAAGTTCGCGATGGCTGGAAAGGCCTTAAATACCTGCTCTCGGGTGGCTTCGAATGTCAGAATGATCCGTTTCTTCCGGCCGACAACTTCCGGAGCCGTCACTGAAGGTCCACTGCCTGTTCCCGCCCCCGCACCAGTCGGTTCCCCATGAACCCCTGGTGATGTCACGGTGTCTGGGCCACCTGGGGTCGTGCCGGAAGGCTGAGCCGCAAGTGCTTCAGGGACCGCGGCCGGCAACATGAGGAAGCCGGAATCCAAATCGATCTCGTCGTCTGCGAGATACCTTCCGAGTACAACCTTGTCACTGCTCACTTGGAACTTCCCGTCGCTGCCAAGAGTGGGGCTTCCTCCACTGGCATAGGCGAAGACACCTTCAGATACGCCGCGGGCAATCCCCTTGCGCAGAACGGCGGCGGACTCCAGCCGGGGTGGAGCAATATCCCGGAAGAAAGACTCCAGTACATCGTATGCCTTGATTCCCATAAGTGGCGTTTCGCCCTTTGTCGTCGTTTCGCCGAGTCTGACCCGTTCCACAACCTTCTTGGGGAATATCGTTCCATTAACATGTCTTATGCCTTCACTTGTCAGCAGTTCCATCATCCGCTCGTAAACGCCAGTTGCTTGAAGTGGTCTACCACCCCTTTCAACCCTTTGGATTTCCAGTTCGCCACTTTGGACCCGAGGGAGCCACACGGCAGAATAGAGCTCCCGGAAGCACGATTCCGCAGCGGCCTGCTCGGTGCGTTTTCTTTCCTTGAGCTGATCATAGTGGTCCTTTGTGAGCCGGAGTTGCTGTTTCTTGGCTTCCACACGATCGATGGCCAAGAGATACCTGACTGCGCGTCGCAGGGCTTCAATTTGCTTTTTCTCCGGAATCGCCAATCCAAGCCCGTTTCGAAACCTCCTGGGTCGGTCTCCATAGTTGGAGAGGTACTCCTTGGCCTGGCGTTCTTGCTCTGCCTTGCCCTCGGCTGCAAATTCAAGCGGCAGGTAAGCTATGAGGAAACGCGGGTCCTCGTCGGGAATGTCCTGGCTCTTGGCAGGCCATACAATGGCCGTATGATGCCCCGCCAGACGAGCCTCCAGCATCTCCTTGACCATGCTGCGGACCGGACCTAGACCCCGCACCTGGGAATCCTCGCGGGCGACTGTCTGTTCCGCGTCTTCGATAAGCTTCGTGACATTCGGATCCTTCTTGAAACAGTACCGGACGCCGTCGTAATGCAGGTACAGACACGCGTTACGTAACTCGGACAATACGGCTGTGGCTGTGATGTTGTCCAGGTGAGGGCCAACACAACTAGCAAGCAGTTCATTCTCAGTGATACCGGGTGGCAGCGTCTCCTCCATCCCTGATTTTTCTCTCCGGAGTCCCCCGAACGAGTAGAGGAGAATGGCTGTGGCAATGCAAGTGGCGGGCTTCACGCTGGCAAGCGATGGTGTCTCGCGCGCCATCCGCTCGTCAATGCGTCTTGCGCGGGCATTGGGTCCATCGATATCCGCCGTGATGACCGCGTCGTAATCGTTCTGGACCCCCAGTTCTTTGAGCATCTTCACCCGGACATCCACATCTTTCACCGGCACTTCTCCGGGCCCAAGCAGGGCTTTGGCTCCCCCGTTCTTCTTTAGGGAATGCATACAGGAAGCTAGAAACCGCAGCGCGCCTCGTGTCCTCTGAAATGCGTCAACCGCTGTCCAGCGTTCCCGCATGATGTCGATGAGCGCAGGATGAAAAGGATAGGCGGCGCGCATCCTGTCGCGCAGCAACTGACCGTCCTCCTCGGCCTGCTGACGCTCATTGGACGTCTCCGCATGGGCCCGCTGCATGCCGGTCACGACCTCCTGATACGCAGTGGCCACCTCGGTGGCAGCATGAGCATCAGGAGCGCTTCCAAGCAGACGCCTTTGGAGTATGGGGAGAACCTCGTCTCCCGAAACAGGCTCTCGCAATTGGTCGACCCGCGAGGCGAGCTTGTCGATTTCGGCAAGCAATCCAACGTTTCCCAACGCTTCCCTTGCACTCCAGGTAAGAGAATAGACCAGAGCCGCCTTTTCACTTCCGGCCACCTCGACGGTGAGGTTCTGGAAAAAATCCTTAGCCTGGCGCTGGAGAGTGGATTCCAGGACGCCGACTGCAGCGGCCCGCTCCATGTATTTGAGCACTTCGTCCAGAAGAATGAGAACCGGCCGGCCGCCTGCTCCCTTGGTGAGCAGGTCTCTGATCACATCTCCGCCCGGGGCCACGCGATCCTTGTCATGATCAGCGACAATGGGGAAAGCTTTTTCAGGATCGATCTGCCATGCAATCCATCCCCACATTGTCTGGACCGTCCGGCCATCTTCCAGCGTTTTGCCGTTGCGCGCGTCGAACTTTTCGCCGTCAAACACAGCCACGGCCACTTCACCGGGCCGGGCAAATCCCTTCCCCTCCGGAATACCGTCCAGGGCGTCCCGTTTTCTTGCGGCGTGTAGAAGTGAGGCAAGGGTGTGCGACTTGCCGCCACCGAAAGGCGTCCGGAGCTTCAGTACGCGGTTGTACCCCGATTTTCCGGAGAGGGAGGCGAGCACTTCCTCGAGGAGCTTGCGAAGATCGGACGTCAGGTAGGTCGACCGAAAGAAGGCCTCCGGGTCCCTGTTGACGACAGGCACGTTAGGGTCGTTCGCGGCGATGGCTCCCAAGTCAACGGCGAACACCGCCTCAGTTAGTGCCCCTGCTTCCACGTCGGGGTGGAGTTTCACCAGATCAGTCCATGGACGAAGTGCACTTGTTGTACTCATGACTCCTCCCTCAAGTCTCGCGTTCTATATTGTCCGGTTTTCAGGTCGATATCCGAAAGTCTTTCTTCAATAAGTGACCGCCAGTTGGCGACGAGCTTCTTAAGTGCCGCTTGCTCAGCAGGAGTAGTCGACACCGTATGCGTATGCTCCGACTCGCCATCTATTTTACCTGCAAGTGCAGTCCCGGCAAGAGCCTGGGCAATCAAGCGCAGGCTCTCTCTGTTCGGTCGCGCCTCGTCAAGGAACTGGTTCAGGTTGCGAGGCTGGTTCTCCAAAAGCCAAAGAATGCGGTGCAAGGTGTCAATGAGAGGAGCGGTCTTGCCGTCATCCTTAAAAGCGCCCATCTTATCGTCATCGCCACGTTCGGTGAAGTCCCGCAGCCGGTACTTGCCCTTCTTCTTTTCGACTAGAGCACGGCTTCCGCTCGAGAGGCCGTTCTGGCCATCCAATTCCACGTTCTGCCCATAGGTGAAGACGATGGCCTCGCCCGCGTCCATCTCTGCCGCCTTGAAGGTGTAACGCCAGAGCACGTAGAATCTGCTCGCTCCATCCACCGCGGCAACGCTGCTTCCGGTTACGCCGAAAATTTTCCCCAAGAGCGTCTCTAATACCACCCCTTCCACCTCGGCCAGAAACCTTTCGGCCGGAACTTCCTCGCCATTGGAGTACTCCACACGAGAGAAGCGGGTGAAGGCGCGCAACCCAGCGCCCACTGCGGCAATCACCAGGTCCGCACCGGTGATGCCCATCTTCCAGAGCGAGTCCACGCGTTCGCGGACGATTTTTTCCAGATCAGGACGGACGTTTTCCTCGTAGGAACCCGTCAAGAAGCCTTCCCGCTTGCGGGCGATAAGGAAAATGCTGGAAGCGAGAGCGGCGGAGTCCTGGGATACCAGTCTACCGCCGAATTCAGTATCCAGAGGCCAAGCTTCGGTGACAGTGAAACCAGCCCGCCGTAGCGCGTCCACCAGGGTCGACCAGCCAAGTGTCGTCTTATGGGCGTAAACAACCGCCAACAAACCTCCCGGCTTGAGTACACGGCGCGCTTCTTGGAAAGCAGCGAGCATCATCTCCTCGTAAGAAGAACTGGCTGCTCTCATATCACCGCCAAATCGGGATGCCAATGCGGTCGCCTCGCTTTTCTTGGGCGTTAGATCAGATGAGAAGTGTTCAGGGTACAGGTTTCCTATGGCACGTTTTAACCACACGTAAAAGAAATCGGACAGATCACCATAGGGGATATTGTCGTAGTACGGGGGGTCTGTGATGATCGCATGGAATGAAGATTCGGCATGCGGCAAACGGAGTGCGGATCCACGTTCGACCACTGCCGGAGTGTAAATCCTGGTCAACTCCACGATCACGCTGACAATCCAGTCAATGGCTTGCCTCATGTCGCCCGAGGCATCGCCGAAGGGATTCGTCTCGGAGAAATCCCAGACAAACGGAAGGGCTGGGCGGCCAAATGTCGACTGAGTTTTTGTATATCCGGGGTCCCATCGGCACATCGAGCTGCCGCGATCGGCCATGCGGTCGACAAGGATGCCCAGATAGGTGGTGACAGCCTTCGAATACTCCTCGGACAAGCCTTCGTTGCGCATCGCCGTGAAGGCGCTTCGCACCGACTCGCACTGGGCAAGCAACGAAAGAATCTGACGGGGATGAAATAGATCCGAGAACTTTGAAAGGCCGTGTCGGGTTGGAGCTGACAGCCCGCGCGCGTTCGGAGAGGGGCGGACGGAGCTTATGTTTTCCATGGGGAGTGAAAGGCCGGATCGCTCGATCAGCATAGTGATGCGATCCTGAATCTCCTCATTCAAAGAGAGAATCTCGCTTGGGAGATCATGGCTATTCAGAAAAGTCGTCCCCTTTTTTCCGGGCAGCCGGCATGCCAGAGCGATGGGTTGAAAGCCCACTCTCTCCGCCGTGCCTTCAAGTTGAACGTACTGACTATCCGCCACGGTCCCGCAGAATGGACAATTTGCATTCCCACCCTTAGACCCAGCCGCCGGATCGAACCTCAGCTCCTTTTCTTTGGTCGCTTCAATTACCTCGAAGCGCACCTTGTTTTCACCTTTGGGAGCAACAATCTTCAGGGCGATATATCGTCCCTTCTTCTTGCATAACCAAGTCTGCCTTACCAGCGGCACGGTCGCGCCGCACGATGGGTTCTTGCACTGCACAGTCCGCGTCCAAAGGTAGGCCACAGGGGTGAGATATCCACCCGGGATCGTGAGTTTCTGCTGACCAGTCGGGTTCTTAAAGAGAGTCCCCTGTTTGCCAGGTGCCAGCTCTTGGGATGGCGCTTTCGGATCGGGAACAGATGGATAAAGGTCCCCGATCTCGTCCTTGACCTTTTTGAGCACCCACTCGCCCCAACAGCGGACCTCGTTGCCCAGGCCGCCCCAGGTGGTTTCGCCTTTGGCATTCTTCGGCCCAGCCATGCCGCGTACGTTCAGATCTGGTTTGCCGTACTTCTGCGGATAGACCAGGGTACAAAGCTCGATGATATGTGCCACCGGGTTGAGGTCAATGGCATAGGCCTCACAGCCCAAGCGGAGAGCCTCCAACGGGATAGCTCCGCCCCCGGCGAACATGTCCAGCACTTTAGGGCGCGGCGCGCGTCCTTCTTCGATGTCTTCGGCGGTGACCTTCTTACCGGTTTCTTCAGTCAGCCGCTCAGCGTGTGCTTCGAGGATGTGCCTCTGCGCTTCCTTTACTGCAAGCTCAATATCGGCCTTTTGTACAGATTTTGAATCAGACGGATATCGGCACAAGCGTTTCATGAACTTGGCTGCGTTAGCCCTGCCCAGGCTCTGTTTCTTGTTATCCGGTCCGTTTTCAGGGATGAACCGGGACGCAGGCACAAGCGCGCCATACACCGCAGCCCGGCACGCCACCAGAGGCCGCCGCGCCCACCAGAGGTGCAGGGTCGAGATATGCCCCTTACGGACGGACTTCTCCCTCGACGCCTCGGCGCTTATCGCCTGGATGGGCAGGAAGTCCTCGATGAGGCGCTTGTCATTGCCGTTGTTGCTCATGAGTTCTGATCCTTAGGGCGGATGGACGAGACAGTTGGGGATTCGGCCGGCCGCGGTTGCGGATAGTTTCGGATACTTCGGCGGCCAAGGAGATATGGCAGGTTGCGGATACCCTTAAAGGCAGTTGCGGATAATTGCGGATTCATGGTGTCGGTCGTTGCTCCTTCAGGACATAATAGGTGGCGCGCGCCGCGCCATGCTTTTCGACCAATTTCAGCCTCGTCAGTTTCGCCAGATCCTTCCGGACGGCCTGCTCGGTCACACGCAAGGTGACAGCCAAATCCGGCACTTGGACTTGATTCTTGGCTAGCAACTCGCGAAGGATTGTCTTCTGGTTCTTTGTCAATGTTTCAACGACGGACGGTCGGACTTCGAATACAGGTATGGCGTGGTCAGCCTTGAGCCTGTCGATCGCTTTGCCTGGTCCCGGGAACGTTACGACGAAATGGCCGTCGCGGTACGAGTATTCAGGAGGCTTGAGCCCATGGTCTCGCATTGCATGCTTCATTCGCACCACGCCGGTACCCAATTCCTCCATAAGTCCGAGCAGGCGGAGTCCCTGCGCAAGCACGGGATTGCGCGAACACGGCTGTAGCTTTCCTGACCGCATTTGATCGAGCGTTACCCCTCGGGGGAGAAGTCCTGGACTAATGACCTCGACTCGATCCGCAAACAGCTCCACATGGATTTTGCGCGAAGCATCTTCATAATCTCGATGGGCCATTGCATTGATTATGGCTTCTCGGAGCGCCGCGATCGGGTACTCGTCAAGACGCAACCGGCGCATGCCCGTCACCAGCAAAGGGTGGCGCGTGTTTTTATCTATGAACCGTAGCGCCTGTTCCAGGGCTTTCGGGATCGGTGCCGTGATGTCCAGGAAGTCACTTGGTTTAGGGTCACGAGCCACGCCCGGAAAAGCTAGCAATCGCACGCAACTCTGGGGATAAACCATGGTCGGGTCTTTGGAGAAAAGCAATATGCCGGCCGAAGAGCAGTAGACTTGCTTGTCTTCGGGTGAGAACCACAAGAGTCCGCGTCGAAGCAGCAGTTCCCTCAAATCGGCGGTGCTCATGTCAGCGGAAGGATCATCGGCGGTCTTTTTCGCCAGATGGCGAGCGATTTCGATATCAACATCGTTCCAACCGATTCGAGCGGGCATATTCGAAGCGGGCAGCATCGCAATCCGTTCCTGATCGAATGTCGATGAGCTTTGCACGGTGCACTGCGATGTCTTAGCATCCCGGGAAGAAGGGGCAACGTGGTAGTTAGTCTTTATGTAGCCGGTCAGGGAAGCCAGCACAATGCGCTGGAGTTCGCGAAGGTCGGAGAAGCGATGATATTTGTGTCCGTCATCCCGAATCTCATTGATGAAATCCTCGGCAGCGGCATCCCGTTCGACCATGTTGTCCCCTCGAACACAGACCAGAACCGGCATATCCTTGCCCCGGGCGAAATGATATTCGTGATGGGTAGCGGAGAGGCCTTTGAATCGTTTTCCATATTCAGATCCGATAATCACCAGATAGAACTGGCACTTTGCGAGGTCGTTCAGGTAACCCTGTGGAGCAGCCTTGAGCATACTGGGCTCGTCTTCGTAAAGAATCGGAGTACAGTGTTCGTCAAGAAAAGGGTCAGATGTGACGAGTGTCTTGACGGCTCGTCTTTCGTCAGCCAGCTCTTTTTGCACGGAGCTCACGAAAATTCGTAACTTGATCATGGCTACACAGCCGCCCTTTCAACTGCCTCAGCCGGAATCTCGTAGAATCTCGCTGCCACGATCTGTCGTTTGGCATGATCGAGTTTGGCCGCGGGGTTGTCAATGCGTACAAGCTCAGGAGAATCGCCCAAGGGGCCCCAGACCACATACAGCCAGTAGGTATCTGCCAGTTGCTGTGCCTTGTACCATTCGTTCATAGTGAGCCGGACAGGCTGTCCACGGAGGCGTCCCTTCACCTCGATTCTCTTGACGATAACCTCCCCGGTAGCTTCATCCGCGATCCTATGGGCGCGGATGTCGAAGCCAAGCTTCAGATGACCGACTCGTTCGATGCGGTCCTCGGGAAAGCCCTCCGCGACCAGCGCTTCAATCACCTTGTCCTCTGCGGCGATCTCGCTCTGTCGACGAACATTGGGGTCGAGTTCGTCGGCCAAATCGGCAATCTGGGCCTTCATGTCAGCATCCGGACCCAGCACAATGGCGGTACCCACATGTTTCACCGGTCCAGTCCTGGCGATCTCAAGCCGCTTTAAGCCATCGAACCGCTCCTGTCGGGCGCGCTGGAGTTCGTCCACGTACTTCCTCGCCTCGTCCGCAGTCAGCTTGTATTCCGGTTTGGAGAAGACCTCGGCAGCAAGCATCATCGCCCGTTCCTGGGCCCGGTCGATTCGTGCCTTAAATGACTTCTCCAGGTATTCACGGCAGACCCGGGCGAAATGCTGCCGCTCTTTCTGACAGCGACCGCGGCATTCGAGCTGATAGGTGCGTTTGAGAAAATCAGTTGACCCTTGAATAGACGTCGGCTCACTCTTTTGTGGCGGATTCGGATGCGCCGCAAGATTGTGAAGTGTGTCGCTCGGGATCTTCTCGTAATGGCCACGCTCCTCCCGAACAGCCACGAGTTCACCGTAAAGTGGTATGTCGTTTCCCTTCGAATCCTTGCCGCGAATCGATATCTCGAAAAAGTGGATATGATATGGCTCCCTGCACATGGGGTCGACGAAGAAACCGGTACCTCCAGCACCTACCGCCAGACGATCATTAAGCTTCTCGTCTACCGCCGCATAGAGCGGATGTCCCGGCCCCATCAAAACGGCGTCTAGGTGGGCGTCCAGCTCAAGGTGGTGCTTGTGGAAGGTGATCTTTCGATAGAATGATTCGGCTTTCCCGATCTTCTGGACGGAGCGGAGACGTTCCGATCGCAAATCTGCCAGGACGTGTTCGACGCGCCACAGGCCATCGGCCCTCGGCTCAATCCGGAGGGCCACTTCCCTCGCAGCCGCAACAAACTGTGCCTCAACGTATCGAGGCATGAGCCGCCGTTCTTCAATCTCAAGATTGCGCCGCTGGAAGGCGCTGAAATCCACATGGCCTCGCGCGAGGGCAATACCCGTGGCTTCTTCATATTCCTTGAGCTTGGCCGGATTGATGCGATCGATCTGGTCGAGGTATTCATCCAGCCGCCTGGGATCGTAAGCTGCATCGCGGAGCATGTCCGGGAGATTTACGTCGTTCAGCGACAGCACCTCGCCGATCACGTCAAAAACGCGGCCTTCAAGGGCCTCGTTCATCTGGACCAATTTTTCCAGCAAGCGGTGGAGTATCCGACCTTCAACAATGGGCTGGCCATCCTCGGAATCCGTCGCTACAAAGTTAAAAGCGTAGACATCCCGGTCCTGGCCGATGCGATGAATGCGGCCCAGCCGCTGTTCCAACCGGGTCGGGTTCCAGGGCAGGTCATAGTTGATCATCAGGTGGCAGAACTGGAGGTTGATGCCTTCTCCGGCGGCCTCCGTGGCGATGCATACCTGCGCCCCGGTTCTGAAAGCCTCCTGCGCTCTTTTGCGTTCATGGGGGTTCATGCCGCCGTGGATTTCGCAGGTGCTGTAACCCCATCGTTCAAGATGATCGCGCACATAGCCAAGTGTGTCCCGGTGCTCCGTGAAGATCAGGAGCTTCCCCCTGCCGTCCTTCAGCTCAAGGAACTGCGCCTCGCCGAGGCATTTCTTCAATGCGGACAGCTTCGAATCGCTCGCGTTCTCCCGAACTCTTCGCGATTGCTCCACCAGTTCCTCGAGAGCGGAGACTTCCGCTCGCAGCTGCTCAAGTTCCAGCGCCGCCGTGTATTCATCCACCAATTGGTCTCTGACCGCATCGTCGAGATCGTCTTCATCCTGTTCGGCATCCGGAAGCCGACCCTGCAACACGGCCAAGCGCTTTGCTCGTTGGGCGGGGGTGAGCCCCTCAAGCTCATCCAGGAGGTCATCTTGCTTTTTCAGCCGACGCTTGATCGACTCATGAATGGCACAGGTGGAACTCACTAACCGCCGCTGAAGAACGGTTCGAGTGAGGGCCGCCGATGAACGTCTCTGTCCAGTCTGCTGGGGGATGAACGCGTTGATGTAAGCGGTAACGCTCTTGTAAAGTGCATATTCCTCGCTGTTCAGGCAAAAGGTTACGGTCTTCGTGTGCCGGTCCGGGAAGAGCCGCTTCCCGTCCGCATCCTTGAGATCTTCTTTCAATCGTCGGAGAGACCAAGGAGAATCCTTGCCGAGGTGGAATACGTCCTTGCGAATTGCGGTGGCCTGCTTCCCAAGCCGGTGTGGTTCCGGGAAGAGGTCGGGGTCGATAAGACGAAGGAAATGAGCAAACTTGTCTTCATCCCCATGGTGCGGTGTTGCTGTCAGCAGGAGAACATGATCCGCTTGGGATGTGAGGCGCGATGCCAAATCGTAGCGCTTTGTTGTCGCAACCTTGGATTCGCGGTTATGGCCGCCCGATGCTGTCCGCGCCGAGCACTTGTGGGCTTCGTCGATAATGACGAGGTCCCACCTCTGTTGCCACACACGCTCTCGCACATCTTCCTGCTTTGCATAATCCATGGAGGCGATGACCTGTGAAGCCCTCTGCCATGGATTCGTCAGTTGCTGCTGGTCGACAGCGGAAAAAATGATGTCGAAGGGTTCGCCGAACCAGCGAAGCATTTCGTCCTGCCACTGGATGGTGAGTGGCGCGGGGCACAGGATAAGAATGCGCTCAATCGCTTCACGCAGTTTCATCTCCTTTACCAGGAGCCCAGCCATAATCGTCTTGCCGGCACCCGGATCATCCGCCAGAAGAAATCGCAATCTGGGTTGAGGAAGCATCGCCTGGTAGACAGCTTCGATCTGGTGCGGCAAGGTACGAATACCCGAAAGGCTTACGGCGAACTGTTCGTCGTGCGCGTAGGCAAGTCGAATTCGAGCCGATTCGATAAGAAGTCGAAGCTTCTCGGCGTCTACGGGGATGACAGATTCTGCCGCAACAATTCCCTTACCGAGAATGGCAGCGGCCTCTTCCTCTGAGATTACCGCCTCTTCCAATGAGCCGTCTGGGAGACGAACGCGGCACTCATAACCTCCTGAATCATCAGAGCCGAGGGGTCGTGCATCCTCCAGAGTAACCGGGACATCGAAATGCCCGGAAAGGAATATCCGCTGACCGATCTGAGATGTCAGTAGGCTGTTACTCATTCAGTTCCTCGTCAAAACTATGCGACTCACCAGCACTTCGAGCCGAAGTGACAAAATAACCCCTGTTGCAGGACACGAATCCACTCGATTTCGTCCCATAGGCCGGAAGGTTACCACAGGTATATTTCAGGACTAGATAACTCTGTAGATTTACAGATACTTAGAAGTACAAAACCCCATTCCCTGTAGAAAGGAGTGGGGTTGCGCTATTTTTCTTAAGGTCCATCAAGGTGGTTCTCTTTAATCCTCCTCTGAACCTGGTTTGGCCGATTGAAAACGGGCACAACTTACACCTAATCTGGTTTAAGATCAACCACTTTCGATAACTATTTCCGAGTTCAGATCTGCGGATTCCGAGTTTCATCCAATGCTTTTTCGGAGCACTTCAGTCTCTATCCGGGATTCATTGTGGCACGATCGCAAATCACCTCGCGGCCGGGCTGGAGAATTGAGGCCTGCCTGCTTATGTTCACAGCTCATGGACAGCCACAGGGTACCCGTCTTTTACATTAAGAGCCATGTCGTAGATCCGCCTGTGATGAGTGAAGAGGATGATCTGGTTCTTCGTCCCTAGCTCGGCCAGAACCTTTAATGTTGCCCGCGCCCTGTCATCATCGAAATTGATCAGGACGTCGTCAATCACAAAGGGCATCGGTCGGCCCGAAGTCAGGCGGGATTCCAGGGAGGCGATCCGGAGGGCCAGGTAGAGCTGGTCCCGGCTTCCGGAGCTCATCCCCTCCACCTTCACCCAGGTTCCCGTCGGGCGTACTCCGACGAGGATGGGATGACCCTGATCGTCGGTATCGGTGCGAAGACTTGAAAATGATCCCAGCGTCAGGTCGGCAAAATGTTGCGATGCCAGCTTGAGGACCGGGTCCTGGTGCTCCGCCCGGTAGCGCTCGATCACATCTCTGAGAACCCTGGAAGCGACTTTCAGCCGGATGTAGCGCTCCGCCAGTCTCCGGATTGCAGCAAGTTGCTGCTGCACGTCGTCCGCAAGCTGGGCCGAACGGCTGTTCCCGTCCATACGGGCCATCTCGTTCTTCTCTTTGCCGATGGCCTCCGAAAGACGCAGGATCTCCAGGTCGAGGTTCGTCTCGATCTCACGCTTGAGCTCCTCGATTCGGCCGGGCAGACTGTCCGGATCCACACGGCCTGCCTGGTCGATCAGATCGGGAAGGGGGATCCCTTCAGCGATCTCCATCAGGGTAGCGTCAACCTCTCCCAAGCCTTTCTTAAGATCGTGGTACTCTCTTGAGCGCCGCTCGGCCTCGTCCAGTTCACCTTCCTCCCTGCACCCGGATGTTTTCAGCAGATCGGCCATCCGCCGGCTGCAGGCTCCAATGACCGTGTCGGCCTGGCGCATCTCCTCCCTGTGTGTCTCGATCCCCTCTTCGTAGCTCTCGATGAGCGCCCGAGTCTTCTGCGCCGTCGTAAGCCGCTCCTGCAGGGCCGTCACGGCATGGACGAGGGCAGTCCCTTGAAGATCCGGTGCCGCCGCAAGGACCAGCCTCTCCAGATCCGCCCTGTAGTTCTCTGCATCCTGGTCGATCCCCTGGATGCGGGCGTGGAGTGTGTCTGCCTCCTTCAGAGCGGCAAAACAGGCCTGAAGGGCCTCGACGAAATCGGTTGCCTCGGCCGTGTTTCCGGAAGGGTCCAGACCAAGGGGGGCGACCGCCGCCGCCCACTCCTTTTTCCACTCCTCGAGCCTGACAAGGGCCAGGGCATGCCTAGAGCGGGAACCGTTCAAGTCAGTTTCGAGCTCCCGGATCTTCTCCTCCATCTTCTCTCGCCTGGATTGGTCATTCCGCCCCGACTCGAAAAGCTCCTCCGCCTGGGCGAGGACCGGC
Source organism: Deltaproteobacteria bacterium HGW-Deltaproteobacteria-15 (assembly GCA_002840535.1). Taxonomy (GTDB): domain Bacteria; phylum Desulfobacterota; class DSM-4660; order Desulfatiglandales; family HGW-15; genus HGW-15. Next base: position 40,205 of record PHBH01000002.1, read on the forward strand.
CCAAGCTCTTTGCCGGTGAATTCAAGGGGCCGCCCCGACTGAGCCATTGCACCGATCAGCTTCTCCCTGACTTCCCGCCGACTCTTCTCCTTGGCCGCGATCTCGGCGGAAACCGCTTCGGCTTCCCCGAGCTGAAAGCGCATCTTTTCAAACCCTGTCAGCCAGCCCCTCATCTCCCTGGGCGTCAGGGGCGCGATCCCGCACGCCGCCCACTGCTCACGCCACCTGCGCTCGACATAGACCAGCGCGGTCTCCAGATGAGCCGCTTCCCCCTTAAATGCGGCCTCACGCTCCCCGAGCGATTCCTTCCGCGCATTCAGGTAGGCGTATTTCTGGATGCGATCAGCCTCGCGTCGCATGCGGTCGGCCGTCTGGTCGGAGCGCTTCACCAACCCTTCGTAGACCTCGGGCAGCGGGGATCCGGAGGTGAAAGCCATCGCCGCCGCCTCCACATCTTCCCCATCCAGCCACTTGCGTCGGATCAGCCCCCAGCCCTCGTCCCGTTTCTCGCGGTCCCTGGTTAGATCCGCCTCGGTCGGCACCTGCCCCACGTGCTCGATTGCACGCACCTCTTCGACAAGACGGTACCGCTCCTCCTCGAGCTTTGAGCGGTCCGATTGGATCTCCTCTCTCTTCTGTTGGAGGGCATGAAACTCCTCTTCAAACCGCTCGACCGTCTCCGCCATTGGTATAGAAGCCTTGGACGCGTCCGCCAGGGAGCCGGTCCAGAGCCCCAGCTTATTGAGGTTAGACTCGCACTGCTGCAAAGCACGGTCACGGGTCTGGACTCTCTGCTGGATCTCCTTATCCAGGTCGCCGGACTTCCGGGCCGGCTGTATGGCCTGAAACAGATCCCCGGTGTCAAACCCGGGCGGGAGGAGAGAAAGCTCTCGGCGGAGCCTTTCCAACCCCTTTTCCTGTCTTTGGCTATCCTCACCGGCCTGCTCGACCTGCTGCACCAGCGCCTGATACCGAGTGGAGAGGGTCTGTATTGTCTTCTTTTTCGACAGCCCGGGACGAAGGGTCTCGACTTGTTCAAGCGGGAGGTCTGGACGGATCTGCTTGAGCAGCTCGGCTGCGCTCTTCTTGTTACTGATGCGCATCCCTTCGAGCTTGGGCCGGTCCACCATCGCTTTTTTGTGCCCTCCCAGCCGCTGGTGCATATCATCAATAAGATCGGCGTGGGCTAGGACGCCCAGGTCAAGCGAGAGGCTCGCCCTCTTTTTCTCGAGGTCTGCGATCCTGTCGGCCCCCTTTTCTCGGCGGATCTGTGTCTCCCTTCTTTCCTCTTCCACCTTCCTGCGGTTGCTCCCGAAGTCGTCCGAGAGGACCTTGACCTCTCCCATCAGTTCGAGCTTTTCGAGGATGGTTCTGCGCTTCCCGAGCTGCGGAAGCGCCCTTCGGATCCGCTCGAGCCGCCGTTTCTCCCGGTCCTTTACCGCCCGGAGTCCGCTGGTCTCCTGGAGCGCTTTTTCCGCCTGCTCGAGCGCGGTCCTGTGCTCCTGCCACTCCCTGCTCGTGAGGAAACTTTGCCTGAGCTGCTTCTGAAAGGTTTGATGACGGGATAAGGCCTCATTGAGTGCCATTGTGGACCCCCTCGGCCTGAAGAGGCTGTCCGACTCCGCGTCGAGTCCTTTGAGCACTGACTGGAGAGATGTGATCCCAGCCCCTGCGGCAAAGAGCGCCTGCCCCAGGTCACCCCTCTGGTTCAGGATCTCCTGCCCGCCCCTTATGAGAGTTTCGTGGTCGATCCCATAGAGAGACTCGAAAATCGTCTTTTCCATCCCCTGGAGGTAAAAACCAAGGAGTGCCGGGTCCAGCGGGTTATCGTTTTCGTCGAAAAGGTCGGCCCTTCTCCTCTTGCGGCGGAAGAAGCGGAGGGCCTGGCCATTTTCCTCCCGGAGACACCCGCCCACGAGAAGCTGATCGTAATTGTGAATGAAACAATCCTCAGTTCGCGTGGGGATCCCAAAAAGGAGCGACTTGAGCGCACGGAGGGCGCTGCTCTTCCCTGCCTCGTTTGGTCCGTAGACGACGTGAAGGCCATGATCCTCGGAGGAGAAATCCAGCACACGCCCGGTAAAAGGCCCATAAGCCTTCAGGTCCAGAAACTCAATCTTCATAGCGGCCTCCCTCCTTCAGGATTCTCCCGATCAATAGATCTTTTACATCCTCGCATAGCGAAGCCACCCCTTCATTGCCGGAGGGGAAGAGCTCGCTTTCCCCTGAAAGCTCCGGGGGGAGCTTGTTACGAAGCTGTTCAATGTCCGGGATAAAGTCGACGAGGCTGGCGCCTCGTTGTTTCAGAGCAGCAACCTCCCCTTCAATTGTAGCCAACGGCGAATTGTCATCAATCTCCTGGAAAGGCATGCCCTCCTTGCGCGTCTTGAAGATCACCTTCTCCAGCCATACTTCCGTGAGTCCGGCAGCAATGCCCCTGAACTGATCTGTGCAGTACTCAGATCTCTCGTGCAACTGCCTGTGAACTGGGGTCTCGCCTTCCAGGATCAGGCGGACCGCCACCGGCCGGTTCTCAGATTTGCCGATAACGTCCTGGAAGGATTGCTGTACGAGATCAGCGACAGCATTAATGCTTTCGCAATCGCTCACATCCACTGATGAAACGCACCATCTGAAGACATCAAGGTCCTGTGCCTCCATTTCAATTATGTTACCACCCTCCACGGTCACCAACGTGCATCCCTTGGGACCAGTTTCCCGGATGTGTCTGCCCTGGATATTGCCAGGGAAGACGATCCATGGCTCTCGGGACACCTCTTCACGCTGATGAACGTGCCCCAGCGCCCAATATTGATAGTCCTTTGAGCACAACCCATCTGTTGTGCATGGGGCGTAAGGTTCATGTCCCGGCCGCCCAGTTAGGGATGTGTGCAGAAGGCCAATGTTGAAAAACCCTTTTGATGCCGGGGGGTAATTGCGGGACAGATCCTCTGTGACTGCGCGTGACGGAAAACTCTGGCCGTGGATTGCCACCCCTATATCCTCAAGAATGCGAGTTTCAGGCTTTTTGGAGGGGAAGAGGATGGCGTTTTCCGGGAGCAGAAGGGCGCGACTGATGCTACTGGCTGCATCGTGGTTCCCGGAAGCTATGAAAACCCTGATCCCGGCTTTATTCAAACGCCCAAGACGGTTCATAAAATAAATTCCGGAATTGTGATCTTTCCAATCCCCGTCAAATACGTCCCCCGCCAAGAGAACGAAAGCGGCTTCCTTTTCAATCGCGATCTCGACGAGATTGTCAAAGGCGCGCCTTGCTGCATTCCGTATCTGCTCCACAGGGGCGTCCTGATACCCCTCCAAACCCATAAGCGGGCTGTCCAGATGAAGGTCGGCTGCATGGATGAAACGAAACATTCGGTTACCTCCTGTTCGTCCGCGTCTCCGGACACCTCATTTGTAGACTGTGATTACTTCCTCGTCCCTGATGATCATGACCCCTCCTTTGGCTCTGCCCAAAAGATGAATGGCCTGCTTGAATTCGCTCACCGCCCTTTGATATTCCTTGACCCCGAAGAACACCCTCAATGCACCGCCGGGCGCCTTCTCCACCCGGCCGCACCTACGGATTACATCCATTGTTTCTTCAGAGAACCCACGCTGCCGCCCTCTTCTTCTTGCGTGCCTTGAGAACCCCATGCGACCCCCTATCCCGGAAAATGGACATGTTGTTGAACGAACTTCTCCGCCCAATCCCTGATGTCCCTGTCTCCGATCTTCGCCCGGAACCGGAGGATAAACTCGAAGAGCCATTCTCTGCTCTTCTCGGCGACAGGCTCCCAGGTTTGCCGTCCCTCCGGGAACACTCGCTCCAGGATCGTCATGGTCACAGCCGTGGTCAGCAGGAGGCGGGGATCCTCAAAGCGACGAATGTCAACAAGAGGGACCCGGACCGTCAGGTTTCCTGCTGCACGTTCGATTTCGTTGAGGCTAAAGCCGAGGAGTCCTGCAACCTCGTCATTCAGTTGGAACCCTCCCCTGGGTTGCTGACATGACAGGATCATCATCAGGATGTCATCCCGCATGGGCAGCTTTGGTGGGGGCGCCGGGGCACGGACGCGGAGCTTGGGAAGTCTCGTGATTTCATTGAAACTGTGCAGGCTTTGCACGGGGAGATCCGCAAGAGAAAAGGAAACATCCGCATCCATGGATATGGAAAGCATCTCCTGCGCCGCATGATGACGCCCTGTCAAACTCCCGATCCCATGCCATCCGACTGTGACAAGTGATGGGATTTTTTTCAGCACTACCTCGCCCGTGTACCTGTCCTTTTCTTCCAGTTCCCGGACCGCCACGTAGCTGGTGCTCTGAGAGAGGATCCCGTACTGCTTGGAGAGCGCGATAACCTCCTTTTCGACAGCGGCCTTTTTTCTTCCTGCCTGTCTGGAGCCCTTCACCCCACGCCCCTCCTCGAGGTTCCGGATCCTCTCCCTCGCCCAGAGGGTGGGGATAGGGAGACCCTCCTCCCCAGCCTCGGCGACCTCCACCTCCCAAGTCCTCTTGGAGCCTTTCACATTGCCCTTGAGCGTGAGTTTCCCTTTCTTGAACTCCCCCTTTTTCCCCTTCACGAAAATGGTTGCCTGCCGTCCCAGGAACACCACGGGGTCGGATGGCGCCTGCTCGCCCTTGCAGGAAACCGTGAGCTCCGTGACGGGTGCCTGGCCGAGCAGACCGAACAGCTGTATTGTCTTGGGCTCAATCCGCTCCCCGGGGTAGATGAACTCTGAAGCGCCCATGCCTGCCCTGGCAAGCCCCTTGATAAAGTGCTCGTTGCACCCCGCTCCGATCCCGATGGGGAACACCCTCGCCACGTCCCATTTCTTCTTCAGGAGTTTGAAGATCTCCGCTTCGTTCCCTACCTCCCCGTCTGTCAGCAGGACGATGTCCCTCCCCCTGTTCCCTTGGCCGCCGTTCCCGGAGAGGATATCCCGGAGCGGTTTCAAGATCTCGGTCCCACCGAGGTCAGCATCCATTTTCCGCACGTACTCGAGGGCCTTCCCCACCGACTCCCCGTTGTACAAGACGGGTGCCGGGAACAGGGATTCGTGTCTGGACCCGAAGCGGCAAATGTTGAAGAGGGCGCCCTCTTTCATGGCCTTCAGGCAGATCTCGACGGCCTTCCGAACCTCGGCAATTGAGTCCCCGTCCATGGAGCCCGAGCAGTCGAGCAGGAAGATGACCTCACGCTGCCTCTTGGTTTCTATTCCTCCGCTCTTCTCTTCAGCCGGAGGACAGAAGTCGACCTGCAGGAACTCCCCGTCATCGGTGGTCTGCCTGTAGGCCCTGCCGGCCGGATGGCCTTCCTCCTCTAGGTTCAGGATGAAGTCGCGGTCCATCCGGGCCTCCTCCTGTGCGAGGGTCACCTGCAGGATGTCCCCCTTCAGCCTCTCGACCTTGATCGGATGGCTCGGGGACTCGACCGAACGCAGAAACGACCCCTTCCGGATCTGGACCGTCAGGGAGAGCCCATAGGGGACCTCTTCGGCATAGGGTGGGTGGATCACCTCGTCTTCGGGGATGCCGTCCCCGTCGGGAGTTTCACTGGGCAAATATCGGGGCGAAATGGTTGTGGGCAGGAGGAACCTGGTGACCTTCCCGTTCGTGTCGAGCAGGGTTACATAGTCCACCCGGATCACGGCCTCGGCCCCTGGGTCGATTCTCCCCACCGAGAGCGTGAAGATGTTCGGCCGTTCCTGGTCGAGGAGGGTCGCGAGGTCGCCCTTTGTAAGCGCTTCATCGTAAAGCTCAAAGGCCTTCTCGCGCTCCTCCACCTCGCCGCGGATCTCCCTCCCGCTGATCACACCCCCGAAGCCGCATACAGCCGCTCCCTCGGTCAGCGGGAACTTGTAGACCGCCTCGATGTGAGCGCTCCCCCTGTTCCGGAACCGCTGGGTGATCGTTACCCTGGCGCCGCGGCCGACGACTTCCGCACTCGCCTTCACACCCTCGAGCGGGACCTGAATGGACTCTTCCACCTCCCCATCGTTTACTATGTAGAGACCGCACCCCTCATTCATCCCCATCCCCTCCTCTCAGAATCGACCTTGCCAGACGAACAACCTCTTCAACTCTCTTTCTCCTCTTCTCATCCAGATCCCGGCTCACATGAATCTCGACACCTTCAACCACCGGGTATCTGACCCAAATCTCTCTTAGCGGCGGCAACTCCGATCTCACACCCCTTTTGAGCACCTGCTGGATGTCCGAAAGCCTGAACCTCTTCCCCTGGTAAGCTTTTATCTCTTGGAGTTTTCTCAAATGACTGTCAAAATAAAAGCCCCCCCGCCCCCTTCCCGCGGGAGGCTCGATAAGTCCCTCCTGAACGTAATAGCGTATGGTACGTCGGGTAAAACCAGTCATCTCGCAGAGCTCATCTATGGTGTATTTCCTCTCTTCCATAGCGCGTAAAATAACAGTTCACTGTCATAATGTCAAGCATTTTTTTACTGGTGTTCGGTCTGGGATCCAATGTAATGAATCGATGCGAAATCTAAGCATGCACGGCTGCGGCTCCGCACCTTGCCGGTTTTCTGGTCCACCTTACAGGGGGTCTTTGACAGGTACGGTCAAAGATATAGAGAAAAGTTCCGGTATTCTCTGACGCAGAAAATGAATAGGAGATTACTGACAAAAATGGTATAGATCGACCCGCCTTTTCACCATTCTTCGATCAAGAAGGGGGATTTCGGCATGGCACGAGGGGACCAGCTCGGAAGGCAGTGGAAGATCATCCAGACGCTCCTTACCTCTTCGGGAAAATCCGCGGCTGAGCTGGCAATGGACCTCGACATCCACCCGCGGACTGTCTACCGGGACCTCATGGCCCTCCAGACAGCAGGGTTCCCGATCTACACCGAGCGGATGGACAGGAAGAGCCTCTGGTCCCTCCTCGACACCATGAAGCACCACATCCCGGTCCCCTTCACCCTTCCCGAGCTCATGGCCCTCTACTTCGGGAGCACGATGCTCAAGGTTTTCAAGGGCACTTTCTTCTACGACTCCCTGGAGACCCTCTCGCAGAAGATCAAAACCACCCTCCCGCCCGAGTCCATGAAGTATCTCAAGAGCGTGGAACAGACCATGCACATGGGGATCAGGCCCTACAAGGACTATGCGAAGTTCAAGGGGATCCTCAAACAGGTAAATGACGCTGCAGCAGCCAGGAAGACGATCGAGATCGTTTACTACACCATGAGCCGCAAGAAGGAGACGAGACGGAGTATCGACCCGTACCGGATCTGGTTTTTCAACGGCACATTCTACCTGATTGGTTTTTGCCACATGCGTGACGAGGTGAGGGTCTTTGCCCTGGACCGGATCAAGATGCTCCACCAGACCAGGAAGATCTTTGAGATGCCCGAGGACTTTGATGTGGAGGAATTCGTCCGGCCGAGCTTCGGCATCTACCAGGGCCCGCTCACGAAGGTGAAGATCCGGTTCTCGCCCGAGGTGGCCGGCTACGTCAAAGAATCCATCTGGCACGAGAGCCAAAAGATCACGGACGAGAAGAACGGCTCCATCCTCTTCGAGGCGTAGGTCGCCGGGACCGAGGAGATCAAATTCTGGGTGATGAGCTGGGGATCAAAGGCGGAGGTGCTGGAGCCCGCATCACTCAAGGAAGAGATCAGAAAACATCGCCTCGTGAAGAGATCGTGCACTTACGCTCACGAGTCGATTACTCTGTTGTTCACCTTTTATTACAACCTCAGATCAGTAAAACATGAGAATCACCTCGACACCAGTACACATGACGCCAAGTTATCTGAATTTCACGGTGTCTTTGTCCCGCAACAATCCCAGACCGATCGTTGTGGAACGGTACTGGAGAGTGTAAAACCAGTTTGACATACAAGGTCGAATTGCCTACACTCGACCGCATCTGAAGTAAACTTCTCTTGACCCCATGACCTACAGTGTAAGCCACGAGGAAGCTCAAGTTGAATATGTGGGAGGACGTCGCGCCGCACAATGGGTAAACTTTTTTCTTTCTCATTTGAAACCAAATTTTTCCGTGCTGGATTGTGGTTGCGGCCCAGGGTCTATTACTCTCGACATCGCAGAACTTGTCGCTCCAGGTCTAGTTATTGGCATTGACGTGGACGAAGGACAATTAAAGACTGCCCTGGCAAATGCTGAGAACCGGCATATAAAGAATGTTTCATTTGAGCAGGGCGATGCACATGCTCTCTCATTTAAGGAGAATTCGTTTGACGCGGTTCTCGCACATACGATTCTTTATCATATCAATGGTCGGCTTCGCACGATGCGAGAGTTTCACCGCGTGTTAAAACCAGGAGGCGTGGCCGGAATAGCGGATGACGACCTAAGAATAGCCGCTTTTTCGCCTGACTTACATTGCTGGCATAGGCTCATCGATGTTTGGACTCAAGTCGTGCAACACAATGGCGGAAACCCATTTTATTCCCGTCATTTGCGAAAATTAATGCTCGATGCCGGATTTGACAAAACCGCCGGATTTGCTGTAGCCGCAGAGCAATACGGGACTCTAGATCAGACGCGCCTATATGCTAAACTTGTAATTGATGTGATGAAGAGCCCGCGTTTTGTTAACCTTGTGACCCGCCAAGGTTGGTCAAGCAAAGCAGAACTGTCAAGAATAAGACGTGGACTTCGGGCGTGGGGGGAGCGCCCTGACGCATTCTACGCTGTTATGTATTGTGCCGCGATAGGCTGGAAAAGACATAAATCTCCAATGTAACCACTTAGAGGAATAACTGCTTGAGCTTTGCCTTGTCGTTTTTCAACTCGTCCGGGTGTCCGTCGAAGACTACCTTTCCAAGCTTGAGTGAGTAAACTCGGTTGCAAATCTCAAGAACCTCACGGACTTTCTGTTCGACAATGAGGATCGCCACCCCGGTCTGATCACAGACTTCAGCTATCTTCTCGAAGACAGCCGTGCTGAGCCTGGCGGATAAACCAAGACAAGGCTCGTCAAGCAGGAGCAGCTTCGGTTGTGGAATCAGCGCCCGCGCTATGGCGACCAACTGCTGTTCACCACCGGAAAGTTTGCCAGCATAATCTTTCTCACGCGCCTTCAACACCGGAAAAATCCTCTGCATTTCGGAGATCCTTGTCTTCAGGTCGTCTTTCGGTAACATGAAACCGCCGACTTCCAGGTTCTCGCGGACAGTCAACTCGGTAAACACTCGGTTGCCCTGTGGGCAGAAGCCGATCCCGAGGCGGACGCAATCCCCCGAACTAGTCTTAGCAAGCGAGACACCGCCGAAGAGGATTTCCCCATGCCACAAGGACAAAACTCCATGGATAACTTTCAAAACCGTTGACTTACCGGCACCGTTGGGACCGATCAGGGCGGCGATCTCGCCGGGATTTACGGCCAGCGAAACACCGTGAAGTACCTGTTTCTTACCATAACCTGAGTCCACTTGTACCAGCTTGAGCACTATTCACCCGATTACTACAGCAGTGATTTTCCGAACACCTTCCTTGCATTCTTCAAGAATGCTTTTATGGCATTGGCGTCAAGCATATCAACGTAGATCCGAAATGCGTGATTGGTAACCCTGTAGTACAAACTTCGGGCATGCCATACCCACGATCCGGGAATCGATGTGGGCATCAAGGGAAGATCTACTATGAAGGGAACAGCTATGGATGATCCTATAGATCGCCACGCAGAAAAAAGCCTCTCCACCTTCCTATCAAAACTCACCTGACCTTGTTCCTCGCCATACTCCGCAATAAGTTCTCTGTGATGTTCGCGTAAGCGCTGAGCACCATCCGACTCTCGCAGGCACATCACCGCGTTCTCCAGTTGGTTTCGGTTGTCAATATGCTCCAATATATGAGCAAGAAATAACGGTACGGTTTGCCGGGATGCCGCCAGTGCGTTGATCTCGCAGGCTTGAGGAGCATAACCAGCCAGGTCTGGGCTCTGCAGTAGGCTTTTGCGAGCCTCCGTGTACGCTGCTTGCGCAAAGGTCGCTCGGTAATAATTATGTTTGTAGGGGCGCTTCTGCTCAACGGCAATTGGCACGAAGCAGAAAGTGCGTGTTAGATACCAAATCGCGATCTTATCAGCGTCAGAAAGGGCAGCATACTCCGGACTGGAGAAATCCTTCTGCAATATTTCGTTTGTCCCTGCAAGCTGAAGAGCCATCGGAATGTGTTCCTGAAATTCACGCTCACGCCCCGGAAAAGACCGCAGAACTGCCTTTGCAAATCTCCCAAGCCTCCATTCCTCCGTGCTGTCAGCATCATTCAATTCCTCGCCGAGATTTTGCGAACATGCAAGTTGGAGACATTTTGTCTTAGCCTTCTGCATGCGATCATCAAGATCCGGTATGGTTTCGGCAAGAAGACTTCCCCCGTGCCAAATTAATTGAGGAGCCTCGTCTGCTATGCGTTCTTCGTGGCCTGACTTCACAGGCAAAACTACCCGGTCGTAGAGAATAAGGGACTCAATATATTCCTCAAGCTGTATTAGATGGGAAAGTCCCACCTGGCATGCCTCGTCACGGATTATTCGTGAAGCAATGAGGTGGGCGCTGGCATCGATCTGAACTTGCAGGCATGACTCGATCATAGACGGTTGGTCCCAATACAGGCTTCAAGGACACGGCTGTCTTCCAATATTTCCAGCGGTGCCCCCTCGCAAACTTTTTTACCGGAATCCATGAAAATGAGATTGTCGCAAATCTCTTTAAGTGCCCCGATATTGTGCTCGATCATGACAACCGACTTCCCCTCGCCAGGCAGGTTTCGAATGATAGCCAATATCTTCCTCATCATCTCCGGGGCGATCCCGGCGACCGGCTCATCAAGAAGCAGAAGTTCCGCATCAGATGCCAAGCAGCAGACAAGACTCAACAGCTTCTGTTGACCATAGGAGACATTGTCAGCCAAGTTGTTCGACTCTTTTGCAAGCCCCGCAATCTCCAGAAGCGCCATTGCCTTTTCCCTGTTCTCATGTTCTCGCCTTGCACAGACACCGTGATGGCAAAAAATATTGAAGAGACGCTCTCCGGCTTGGTCCTTGAAGTGAAGAAGGACGTTTTCCAAAACGCTGATGCGACGGACAAGGCGAAGGTTCTGGAATGTCTTGGCAATACCGAGGTTTGCAATTCTGTGAGGTCGGAGTTTTGAAAGGTCCTTACCTTTGAACGAAACTCTCCCGGCATCTGGCGCAATGAAACCAGCGATCACATTAAATAATGTTGTTTTTCCTGCTCCGTTAGGACCTAAGATCCCGAGGATTTGACCCGAATGCATGCAGCAGGAGAACTGATCAAGGGCAATAACGCCATCGAAATACTTGTTCAGTCCATGACATTCGGCAATAACCGTCATCCGCGCCGTTCCTCCTTGCGGAAGCCAAACTTGCCGATTACACCTTGAGGACGCCACAGCATGCAGGCGACTAGGGAGGCTCCATATATAATCTGACGGACATTCGCGGCAATCGAGCTCGGTATCCCAATGAATCGTAGTAATTCAGGCAGCGTCACCAAGACAACGGCCCCCACGACTGGACCCCATAGGCTCCCTGCACCGCCAATAATCACGATAGAAATGATAAAAATAGATTCCAACACAGAGAAGCTGGTCGGGTCGATAAAGCTCACGTAGTGGGCAAAGATTACGCCAGCAGATGCCGCTAATCCTGCGCCTAATGCGAACACGCTCCTTTTATATGCAGCCAAATTTTTGCCAGCACTCTCCGCAAGCAGCTCGTCCTCTCGAATAGCGCGTAGTACACGCCCATACGGAGACCTGACAACAACCCAGTATACCCACAGGTTCAATATGCAGAACACGCTGGCAAGGATAAAAAAGTCCAAATGAGATGTGATTTTGAGGCCAAGCAATGTCGGCTGAGGGATACCCGCTAGGCCCATTGGACCTCCCAGGAGAGATAGGCAATTATAGGGCAAACTAAAGGCAACCAATTGGAAGGCGAACGTGGCAATCACAAAGAGGTCATCACGTAGGCGTACACCGATCCATCCCACAAGCACCCCTAACATGCTAGAGATAATTATAGCGCACAGCAAGTTTACGGGAAAAGGAGTTCCCAGCCTCAACGACAGAACGGCAGCGACATACGCGCCAACTCCATAGAATGCTGCATGCCCAACGGAAAGTAGACCAGTCAAACCTGCAATCAAGTTCAATGATACTGCCAAGATGATATAGATATCAATTACTATTAGAATGTTGAACAGGTATTCCATTAGTCCTCAATCGTATTCAGCTATTACTTCGTGCAATACCTAACAGTCCTTCGGGTTTGACGAGCAGTACCAATACAAAAAGCGTCAGAGCCACTGCATCCTGCCATTCAGTACCAATAAACCATGCCGTAAAATGCTGCAGAAAGCCGAGGATCACTCCCCCTAAAAGCAACCCAATCGGTTTTCCCATCCCGCCGGCGATAGCTGCGACAACACCAAAAAGGAGCAAGTTCATTCCCATAACCGGCGTTGCTCCAACGTCCAAAGCCACAAGGCTTCCCGCGAGGCCCGCCAATCCCGAGCCAATTACAATGCTCGCAAGAATCACCATATCAGAGTCTAAGCCCACCGAAGATGCAAGTTGTGGATTGTTCGCTACTGCGCGCATAGCTCTGCCAACCCGTGTATAGCCGAGTCCCCACCCCAACAAGCCCAGCACGACTAGGCTAACCAGCGCCATCGCGATTTGGACCTGTGTGAGCCTCCCACCTAATATGTGAATCCCCTCGACGATAGGACGCTGAATGGTTTTGGCATCATTTCCAAACACAGCAGCAATGACATTAAGGAGCACTATGTATAGTCCAAGGGAAGCAAGAAGAAGATTGAGAGGAGAGGCACCTAAGCGACGAAGAGGACGGTATGCACAAAGCTCAATAACCCATCCAAGTATCATAGAGACCAGAACTGCACACAATGGCGATGTCACAAGGGGCAAGCCTGCGAGTTCTACTGTGGCGAATGCCGTATAAGCCCCTGCAGTGATGATAGCACCATGAGCAAAATTGAAAAAGCGCGCGGCAGACCAAACCAGAGAAAAGCCGGAAGCGACCAAAATGTATGTAATCGCGGACAACAAACCGTTCAGAAGCACCTGTGACGTCATCGTCCATCCTTGCGAATTGCAGCCCTTTTGCCTTTTGGCTTAACCCCGATGCCTTCCCTTAGACTACCGTCACAGAGGTACTTTCCATAGAAGAGTATCTCAAGGTTGATCTGGTTAAACGACTTTTCGAAATCCGATGGGAACTCTAAACGGTTCGCCTTTCCCTCACTTCCGAGGACCTCAGTCCAGAACCGACAAATGCGTTTCCGAGCAAGACAATCGTCTCTTTTTCTGGTTTTGCATTTGTGATAGTCACAGCCATGCCAGGGAGTAAAGGGTGGCACATACGGGTACATTTCTTCGGCCGCCTGGGTGTAGAGATCCATCAGACAAGAGATCTTCTTACTAGGTAAAAAGTGAAAGGGAAGCCGCCATCGGTAGTCAACCGTTATCTTCAGAATCCCATTGTTAGATTCAACCTTTGTCACTAGCCCCTCCGGTCTTACCACTGTCGTTCTCGTAGCATCTTCAACATCCACTCTGTCCTGCAATCGGAGGTCATCCGGGTAGACGACCCGACCCCAGTCACATAAGTTATCGCAGAGCATCAACAGACCTGGCATTGGACTATTAAATAGAGTGGTTGATGCTGAAAAGAATGCCTGCGGAAACTTATATGCCGGCTTCCACATGCCTTCAAATAGCAACCTCAATTCTTTGGTGAACGCATTGTGCTTGGCAATTGCGTCAAGTACCTCAAGCAGAATGGCTTCGACAAAACTAGTATGAGTTCTGTCTCCATCCTTCCCCATAGCTTTATCGAAATGATCCGAATTCCATTCGAAGATGTCGCAGAGTAACACTTTCGATGCCTTTTCCTTGACTTGCCACCATTTCTCGCTTCCGGACTCCACCTTCTCGAAAAGTTCGCCAAAAAGGTAGGCAGCACTGAGAAAACCATGATCGTCGCTGAGATTCTCATACGCAAAGTCACCGAGTGTGATATCCGTGATGCCTTTGTTGCCGTCAACCACGCTCGATGCACGGCCATTGACCAGTGAGTGCATGAAGGCACGATGAGCCGGGAATCTTTCCTTAAGCACATCTTTGACTGCAACCTTGCCCGCCTTCTCCGGTTTCATCCCAAGAAACGTTCCGAAGAGGTTCTGTAGCACTTCGCTAGATTTCTCAACCGGTAGCGCAAAATCATGCATTAATGCAGTCATTGCCCACTGGATCCGCAGTACGTTCCTCTCGTACTCTTTCTTCTTTCCATCCGATGCTGCCATAAGTGTCGGCGGAACAGGGACACCGAGTTTTTTGTATCTCTCGACTAGCTTTAGATCAGGGCAAAGCTTTTCGCATATCCTATCACCCAGCAGATACACCAAGACCGAGTGGGTTAAATGATCACGGTAATCAGGAAATCCTCTTAGTAACTGCTGATATCTTTGAAACTCGGCGTACCGGGGTTTTACAACATCGTGAAATGCGTATTTCCATATATCACCTAGCGCTGCCAACGCGAGCTGAGCGGGCGGAGCTTCCTCACGGTGGACTCTTTCTACGAACAAAAGTGCAGCATCATCAAGTCTCGCAAGCCATATCATGGGAGATGGTAGCGTGCCCTCCCCCACCTTCTCTTTCACTGTTCTAGATTCTTCGCGCTTCTTATCTAGGTCAGTAAAGATTTCGCCTCTCAGTTCGTTGGGGATAAGTTGTTCAAGCTCATAATGATTCTTCCAACGTTCATCCGCGACTTTCATAAGCTCGCAACGAGGGATGAGAACCTTGCGACAGAACCTCTGCAACTCTTCCAGATTATCTCTAGGGCCATTTCTGTCTTTTCTAGCCTGTTCGCTCTGCCATTTGCCCTTGTCTTGTTTTTCCAGAAATGCACGCAGAGAAGGATTTTCGGCGAGCTCAAAGTACACAGCAATCCGTTTATCTGCATAGCGCGAGGGGAAAAAACCCTGCAATGGTGGATATCCACCACCACGATTGAACCCACAGAGTTCCGTGTTCAGCCAAAGAAGAGGAGGGAGCGGAGACTGAGTAGCAGGCCATGCTTCCATCACCTTTATCGACTTCTCCTTGTGGTCAGCAATGGCTCTAAGTAATTCCTTCTTCTCTTCTTCTTTGTTAGGCCAAGTGACGGAGCCTTCGGACAACTTTTTGCACAATACCCGCGACTCCTCCCACGATTCGGATGCAAAAGTTGACAAATACCGTTCCTTGTTGTCCTCCCAATATCTTTTCGCGTGCGCCCAGCGTGCAACAGAAACTATTTTCCAGTCGTTTTTGCCGAATGCCCCTGCGCCAAACAGTGATATTCTGTCAAGGTTATCAGTTTCCGAAACAAAAGGCGTATTCAAGATATCGCGTTTTCGTATGCTCCATCGCCGCATACGCATACGGGACATTGCAAGGATTTCGGCTGCAGTCCAGGTACTAGCGAGAGGCCAGTTTTGACCTTTGCTATCGTTACTTTTCTTCTTAATACTATCGCTATAATTGCACGGGGGAATATCGGGGCTGGATAGGAAACAGTCCTGCCAACATGGTGGCATCTCCCTAGCCTTATCAAATTCCTCTCCCAAGACTTCTCGACGCCATCGGGGCGAAATGATTAGCCGAGGATCATCTGCGGTCTTTTTCCATTTACTCTTATTATCTTGATGACACTGGGTCTTGCAGTATTCGGAAAGTCGGCCACGGAACAAATAAACAGGCCAATGAGCTTCACCTCCGCTCCAAACGAGACTGGCAATTGGCGCATGAACAATCACACGGCGTACCCGCACACGAGGCTTAAGGGTGACGCCGCCTTTCTCAAAAGACGACTTGACAGCATCCTCAATGAGGGTCACAAGTGTAGCCATGAGGTTATCTTCACATTCAGCCTCACGGTGTCGGGGCAGGAAATCATCTGGAAAGAATACGCAGTTTAAAGGAACTCGGCGGCTACGGTTAGTATGGCCCTTGGTGAGCGTCGTCAACCAGTCCTGGTATGCTTTTTCAAGGCGACGTATGGCGCCATCATCAAGGGGATACTTTGGGGGCTTGCTGTGGGTCATACGACTCCCTCACGGTAACTGCCCGACTCTTTCTACCGCCATTTGAGTCATCCATGCCATCGTCTCCCTGAGAATCGGCACAAGTCCAATTTCTCTCCCTGGAAGTTGCATGGGTTCATCTGTTCCATCGTACCGAAGATCGGAAACTTGCTCCAGGATTCTCTCAACCACATCCTCTTTTCTAGCCCCCTCTTTAATTGCATCCTCCAGAAAAATGTGGTGAAGCACTGATCCGGGAAACGGAGTCGCAAAAGTAGCTCGCGGGGCAAAGGCATGGTTCGCAGTGAATTCAATCGTCTTGCGCAGAGACTGCTTCGTCTCTCCGGGCAAACCTAGAATAAGGAAACCCCAAACTGGCAGACCAACATCACTAGCCGAGGCGAGGCATGACTCTATATCCTTCAGGGATGTTCCCTTGTTGTACTGCCGGAGAATGGCCTCTTCTGCAGATTCAATACCCAGAAACAAGGCTTCACAACCGCTCTTCTTCAGGACCTCGAAAAAACTTCGCGACGAAGGCTTAGCTCGAATGTGACAGGCCCACGGTAAACGGATTTGCTCCTTTATCACACTAGCCACAGCCAGGCAGTGTTTCGTCTCGGTGTTGAACGTTGGATCACTGAAGAATAATTTCTTTACTCCAAGTTCCCTAATTTTTGTCAAATCCGAAGCGATTTTGCTCTCTTCAGACGGTCTCCATCTGCCGGGAAGCGCACAAAAGGAGCACTTTCCCCTGCATCCTCTCTGGGTAGAGTAGTAAAGAAGACTCGGTGGGTAGTGCGATCCATAACTCTCTTTCCAGAGCGTGTAGTCGGGGTACGGTACTTCGCTCATACATACTTTGGGGCTCCTGGTAGGTGCGATAACTTTTCCAGCATGAACAAAAGCAACAGGAAAGTTGATTGGCATTTTACCTTGCAGCACACACTCCACCAATTTGACAATGACCCGTTCGCACTCACCCACCAAGCAGTAGTTGACCTTGGTTTTACAAAGGATAGTGTCCCAACCGAAAGTAGACAAAGGTCCACCAAGAATAATTGGAATCTGTTCGTTGTATGACTTAAGTTCTGTGCAGAACTCCCTAATGAACCTATAGCTGTCCGGTGCCCCAGCGATACAGACAGCAACCGACTCAGAGGCGCTTCTCACCGCCAAAGTTTTCTGATCAGCGTCAAGTCGAAGATCAAAACATTGAACTTTGTACCCGGCCTTTTGCAGTAGTGTGGCAGCTAGAGTTGCACCTTCGAGTGGCGCTACTGCTGCTTTATCCCATCCCCGGGATGGGGTGTAGCATGCCGTCGGTACCACAAAAGTGATTTTGTGTTTTCTGTCAGACAATCTCCCCTCCTCACTCACTAATGACAGTTGGCTTACCCCCTTGGATTTTCTTCAGTTCGACCGGTTTCTCGACATCCCCGTTGGGCATGAATGACGTCAAACCTGAAGCTCCAGGATATTGCTTGATTGCGAGGATGAATTGACGCGCCTTATCTGGATCCCCGCCCGACGCGGTCATTGCTTTTGCGATGATGTGAGTCGCATCATACATGGTTGCACTATATACTTCCGGATCTTCCCCAAAACGTTGCGCGTACGCCTTCACGTACTTGGCTACTTCCATTGATTTGGAGGACGTGTCGAAAGACGCCTTTGTGTAAACCGCTCCTTCAGCTGCCGTCCCTGCGGCTTTGAGAACATCAGGCAGTTCGAAATCAGTCATTCCCAGAAACTGACAGGTCATCCCCAGTTCTCGCGCCTGCTTCATAATGAGGCCACTCTGCTGATATCCTACAATATAGATTGCGGCTGGGGCCGCAACCCTGATCTTCTCGAGCTGAGTGCGCATGTCAGTGGCATCTGGCTGGAAGCTCTCAGAAGCAACCAAGCGTCCTCCCTTGGCTTCGAACTGTTGCCTAAAATACTGGCTTGCCCAGACCCCAACTGGGTTATTGAGCCATATGAGCGCCATACTGTCGATGCCCAGACGTTGCCGGCATGCGGCGATGATCTTGTCGGCTTCATTTCGAACATTGGTTGCATTCCGAAAAACGTACTTGCAGTCGTCCGTCAGCCCTGGTGCAGTAGCACACGTGAAAAGGAGGACTCGGTTACGTTCCGTTATAGGGGTGATAGATTTAGTGATCCCGGTCAATCCAGTTTCTATCGCCTTCACCTTATTGATACTGACGAGTTTATTCGCTGCATCTACACCCCCCCTGTTGTCGGATCTGGAGTCCTCTACAATAACGTCCAGTTTGGCCCCATTGATCCCACCTGCGGCATTGACCTCATCAACTGCCAATTCAATACCCTGCTGCATCCACTTGCCATATCCTGCAGCTGGGCCTGTCAGTGGAAGAACCGCACCAATTTTCACTGGAAGTGGCAAGGCCTTATCGCTTCGCCATGCTGCTGCCGCGAAAACCGTAATTGCAGCTACACTCATAGAAACTACGATAAATCCTTTTAACCACCGCTTCTTCATGACCCACCTCCTTCTGAACTGTCAATGAGCTCGGGATGGCTTCTCCGTCTCAAACTTTCAAAAGTTAGCCATCTTGCCTGACGTTGGAAACAGCTCGATGGATTGCAGACCTCCATTGCGGTTAAATACATAACTGCCTCTGCAATTGGTTGAGAGATAATGCCGAATTGTTGCAAACACTACACCTTCAGCGATTTTTGTCAAGAAGCTTCATGGGTTGCTGTGTACCCAAGATTCCTTGCTCATAAATTCATGCTGAGAGAATCTCCAGAAAGCCATCAGGGATACCAACCTTATTGCCTGGCATGATCACCGAGTTCAACCAATCTCCATAGCTCGGTGAACTGGGAAGCTATCGGTTGCTCGGTTTCGCAGATCTCAGGAAGGGTCACTTTCCCCAGCAGCAGTTTTTCATTGGCCTCGGGAAATGACGTTATCAATTCCTTCACTCTTTCGACATGTCCAGAAAGCAGCGACTTAATTGCCGGTGTGCCTAGAAGCCCCCAATATCCGCCCATTTGCAGGCGCCATACTTCGAAATAATCCAGATGAACTCATGGGTACAGTCGGAGCTCATTCTCAAAAGCATTATTGATCTCCTTCCAGCCTTTCGGGTTGCATCGGGCGCCATTCCGCCGAGCATGTGGACCATCTTTATCTTTTCGATTCCCGTGAAACTCCCTTTATATGCCAGCTCTTACTTAACCACGAGAGCATGACCATTCCTGCGAAGACCGGGGAAATTATTTGCACACATCTTAAACATGGGGGGCGTGTGACTCCACTCCACCGGATTCTGCTCCTAGGTGAGTTGAGAAGCGAATCGGCCAAGACGAAAGGCAAACGAAAGGAGAGTGTCTCCTCACTCCCCGTTCACTGAATGCAAAGTGAGTCCTTCCTGTCGAGTTTCTCCTGCTTTTGGCCATCGTATCAAGCCTGGACAAACCATTGGGGGAGATTGCCCGACCTCTAACACACACTTCGATGGAGCAACGGGCTGGATCAGTACATAAGTCCCACGTCATGATCATGGAGGTTAGTTGTTTTGAGGTGTGGACGAGTCAGCTCGAGTAAGCGGGGTTTTGTTTCTATTTTTGTTCTTCCTCAATTATGCGGATTACGGGATAAGCACGTGCACGTGGGCTCCCGGGAAAGCAGGCAAACGCCACCTTCATGCCGGCCTTAGCTTTGCCCCCGCTGAAAAAGCAATCCCTGTGAAAAAAGACCGTCTCACCGTTATCTGCAACTAGAAATCCGAATTTCCCGCTTCTATTCACTGGATAGCAGTCGATGATGCCCCTCCGACGTGGAGCTGCGCAGTATCCTAGACAATCACATCGTTCTACGAGTTCATCCGCCGTCAGACGGTTCTTCGGGTCCTTCTTCAGACAAGATAAGATGATTTGCCACAATTCCCCTGTGAGTGGATCGAACTGCTCATTAGAATTCAGGATTGGAGGACGATCCGGTTGATCGGCCTGCATTATTGCAGCGACCGCCTTTAAACCGGATCCATACGGTGGGACGCCTGCAAACATCCGGTAAGTGAGGGCTCCCAAAGCCCAGATATCTGCTGGAGAATCAGCATTCTTGGAATCCTCAATCATCTCGGGAGCCATATACGGCAGTGCTCCAACTGCAGTCTTAGATGCTGTGATTGAGTCTTCACCGCCCCTTACTGCTTCACTAAGTTCCTCTTTGGCCATCTTGGCGATTCCAAAATCGGTCACCTTGACCAGCGTTGCTGCAGGGTCATTGCTCACGAGTATGTTTCCGGGCTTCAAATCACGATGGACCACACTCGCGTGGTGGGATGCAGCAACCGCACGTGTCAAATGGTGCAGTATATGTGCTCCAAGGTGTGGATCAATCAGCTCGAACTGTCCTAGAAACTTGCCAAGGTCAATTCCGTCAATCAATTCTTCGACCAAGTAACTTTTGCCGTTCTCTTCAAAATAGTCGAGGGTTCTGGCAACATTAGGATGTACGATCCTAGCACTCATGCGGGCGCTACGATCGAATCGTCGTTCTGCAGAATCATTTTGGGGTACTTTGAGGGCGACCATTCGGTTGAATGAAGTATCAAGCGCTCGAAATACTTGCTGCATACCGCCTTCATCAAGGTATGACACCACTTCATACCGGTCAAGGAGCATATCCCCTTCTTGAAGCAAATGATCCACTAGAGTACAACCTCCGGGGTGAGTACGGTCATAGGGACGAAGGTTCGGTCAGCACCTTCACTAGCGTTGCCAAAGGTCACGACGCAGGCATCAGGAACCGCGTCTCCTCCTTTGATCCTGGTGTTGTTGAGGTATACCTGCCCATTGAAAGACTCGACATCGAATTTGAACCCGTCATAGACGATCGTCAACGAAGAGTCTCCAACAGTCAATTTGACACTCCGCACTTCTCTGGATAGCACCTGACGCTGACCCTCGTAAATGAAAACAAGCCGATGTTGTTCTTTAGTAAGTTCGCGTTCCAGAACGTCCCGAATAGATGACATTTGGGGGCGTCGTAACGGATCGGGATTTATCGCAGAGTCCAAAACCTTCGTGATACTTACCGGCAGGCGGAGCTGGGCCCCTTTTAACGACGGCACCTCTGTTTCAGATTGCGGCGGTCTCTCCTTGAGCGCACGAGGAAGGCTCCCCTTGCCCAGGAAATACCATGCTGTCACACCGAAGGCATACACATCCATAGCAGGGCGAAGGCGGATAGGCGGGGTGCCATACATCTCAGGAGCCAGGAAATTAGTGGTACCACGTGCGGAAAGAGTGTGCGGGTCACCCGCAGTCAAAGAGCTAAGCCCGAAGTCGAAGATTTTGACGATATTCTCCCGGTCGAACCTCATGTTAGAGGGCTTGACATCTCGATGGATGATTCCGTGACTGTGAATGTCGGCAAGGCCGCAGGCAATCTGCCAAAGGACTTTGATCCCATCAATGGGTGCGACCAACGACCCGGCCAGCTCTTGGATGGTAGGGCCGCCGACGTATTCCTCAACGAGCGCGACTCGCTCGCTGTGTTTCGCTTCAAAAAAATCATAGACCTCAATAACATGGCGAGACCGAATTTCTCGGATTTTCGCTAACTCATTGCGTAGCGAGTGGCTGTTCCGTACTCTCTTCATTTCCTTGATCGCGACCAGGCGGTCCAGAAAAGAATCCTTGTAGACGTAGACAAAACCTTGCCCGCCTTCCAGACGCTTTCCCTGGAATACATACCTCTCAGGGATCTTGAAGGTCACTCCTGCTAGGGCCATCATCTTCTCGCTTTTTTTCGTTTCGCTCAGGCTCAATAGTTCCTGGGCTCCCGATTTCATCATTTACGGTCTTGGGTGAGTGCTCTTTATCCGGGTTCGTCTCCTCTTTTGGACTTACATCAAGCTCAATCTGTAATGGTTGATGTTCTCGCTTCTTTTCGTCTTGCTCAGGCTCAATAATTTTTGGGCTTCCGCTTTCAGCATTTATGACCTTGGGCGAGTAATCTCTATCCAGGCTCATCTCCTCTTCTTTTTTTGGCCTTGGACTTACATCAAACTCAATCTGTAAAGGCTCATGAGGTCGTTTAGGTTCTTGGGCTGGCATTTCTCTCTTTGAGGTATCCTTCTTCGGCTGTTTACGCTTGCGGGATTTTGATTTGTATTCTTGAACCGGTGCAAATCGTTTTTCAGGGTAAAGCGGGGGGATGCGTTCTTCCTGTGGCACTGTCAGTTCGAGCTTCCCTGTTGGGGTCCAAATCTCAAGCAAGCCCCAGGAATTATCTACCCGCTCAGGATGTGGAATGTTTTTTACCAAAACCATAGACGCATTGTCGCGTCCCCCGAGCCACCTTGAAATCTGGAGTATACGGCTGACCGCAACTTGTGGTTTTGGTGCATTTGCAAGGGCGCGCTCAAAGCATGTTGAGCCAATTTCGTAAGCGCCATCGGACGCGATTGCATAACTGGCATCTTTCACAGCCGCCAATTCATAAAAACGAGGGTCAAGTTCAGGCCCTATCCCAAGATACTGAGCAAGTTCGTTGGCAAATGGTTCAAATTTCTTAGGGTCTACCTTTTTTAATCTTCCGAGTTCTCCGGCCACAGTATCATCGATGCTGATTTGTTTGGCCTGACCCGCTTCTGACAGGAGATATACCCGTGTATCGCCGACGGTGGCAGCGAGCACTTCATCGCCCCTTACGAACAACAAGGCTATCGTCGTTCCGCCGCGCTGATGATATCTGCGAAAAATTTCATCGTTTGCCGCTCTCAAAGCAATCGTCACCCGTTCCTTTGTGGGTACCCCCCGGTTCCGCATCAGGCTGTCCACAAGTGCCGTGAGAGCGATCTCGGCACATACTCCTCCATCTGACATACCGCCTAAACCGTCACAAACGGCAAATAGGATAAAGGGAGGGTAGATGCTTGCTCGATCACTGAAACGCGCCGCGATCACACGATCCTGATTTTCCTTGCGGATCTCGCCGGTAGTGGTGCCGAAGGCAGCGTCTAGTTCTGGCACATCGATCGTAACGTTAGGCCGCTGAACACGCCGCAACCAGGCGCCCACCCTCAAAGAAACGAATGATTTATTATTCAAATCCTGCAACAATATAATCCTCCGAACGTCAGACTTTATTGGAGTTGAGCAACTATGTCAATGATGGAGAATTGATGGAGAAATTGATACAGGGTAACGCCGCGCCTACTGGCATGGGGTTGGACCGATCTTATCTATGCGGAAAGGATCGGTTCATCGACTGGGCGCTTGCCACGATTCGCCAATCTGGAGAGGATCCTGAAACCGGAACAGACAACTTGCCGGATGTCTCAAGGAAGAGGAGGTCTTCTGGGTGAAGCCCAGCCTCCTCGCCGAGGTGAATTACTGCTCCCGGACCAAGGACGCGCTGTTGCGGCACACCTCCTTAAAGGAGATAGGAGAAGATAATGCCGAGCTCATGAAGCCTTTGGCGCACCCGTGAAACCAGGAAATGTTTCGCGTGAAACTCCCCGGACTTACCACATCTTACCGCAACTACCAACGAGTGGCTTTTAGGGTTAGCAAATCGGACAAATTATATAAGCACCAATGAACCATGGGGGGCCGGGACTCCAGTCCCGGGGATTTTCAATTTGCGTTTTCCGATCTTGGATTTTTGCTTCCTGACACGCACCGCGTCGCCCTGTGGATAAAGGACTCACCATCGACTTCTGCCTGGCTGGACGGCCGCCTTCGAAAATGGGTTTTCTTTTTCTTTCCTGGAGGAGTGCTTTGACAAATCCCCTGGTCAAGGACTCGATATGCTCACTGGAGGGAAATGACCTCAGGGATGGATCCGCTTTCAGATTCGGGGGCGATTGAAGCTCCCTGTAGAAGGCTGCAAGGAATCTTCGACTTCAAGAGGACTTTCCATCTGCTTTTGGATTCGCGCGCGCAAGCCCCGCAGGAAGTTGCGAGGAATTCGCTCGCTGTTTCGGTTCAGAGTTCGTTGGCGTAAACCGACCTGACTTCTTCAGGCTGGATGCAGAGGTACTCGAGGGTTTGACGCTGTGTCGAGTGGTTGAAACAGACCATCAACTCAGGTAGTCCGATTCCGAAAGTGACTCTCTGATGGTAGCCCCAGGTTTTCCGAAGCGTGTGGCTTCCGAAGTTGCCTTTGAGATTGATATCCCGGCACCAGCCCTTGACCAGGCGGTGGAGTGAGGGGACGGCCAGTACCTCGCCCCGTTGGCTCCTGAAGAGGAAGTCCCCGTCCTGGTATGGGCGGGAGGCGAGGAGGGCCTGTACGGCCTCGATGCATGCCCGGTTAAGGCTGATCCGACGGACTTTGCCGGTCTTCTTCTCCCGGAGCTCAATCTCGTCCATCGGCTTCAATCCCCTGACCATGCCAGCCTTGATGGCAAGGAGGTCGCTCGCCCGCAGATTTGTATTGATTCCCATGGTGAATAGGGCGAGATCTCGAGGGTTGCCGGCCAGCATCTTCTTAATCGATTTGATGTCCTTTGTTGTCTTTATCGGCTCCACCTTGATTGTCGACCCAGCTGCCGGGTGATTCGGATTTTTGCTCTTTTTCATCCCATTTTCCCCCTTTCGCCGTTTGCCAACTTTTAGCAGTATCATCATTAATAGTTGGCTGCTTGTCAAGGGGTTCTTTTCCAGAAAAGCACCAAAACCAGCCGAAAGCCTTAATATACGCCATTCTCCGCATTTTTCTCACTCGCTAACTTATCCGGTAAAGTTAGCAAGTTCCGGAACATTTGAAATCGCCTCCTTGAAGGTATCCGCCAGCTTCTGCACTATCCTCTTGACGGTTTCGGTCCTTCTCCACCGGTTAAGGATACAAACACCAAGAATATCCATTTCGTCGTCCCAGACTTTGGGTTTTCGCTCAGGGCGAATGTCCCAGACGAGGGCATACACCGCCTTCACCTTCTCCGGCTCCTCGCCGATCTCGTCCGCCACCAACTCCATCAACCATTCTCCCATTGTCGTCATTTCTCACATCACCCCCTTTTCCATTCATTTTGATCCATCCACAGGGTTTTCAGCCCCTTCGGCGCCGCCAGGCACCCGTACCCGCACCCCCCTTCCTGAAGGTTGCCCACCCGGCAGCCTTCGTCTCCATTCACCTTCCTTCGGCCTACATCGCCGGATCGGGCTGGCTGCGCCGAATAATGCACTCGCCAGCCAGCATTTCATGCACCTACTTAACGTCACTTCAGCGTCGGTTACGAAGGTTTTTACCCCCCATTCCGAAGGTTTCCCGAAGGTTTTTACGAAGGTTTTTTTCGTCTAAGTGATTGATCTTCCTCCACTACGAAGGTTGCGAAGGTTTCTGGGCCACTCCTTTCGCACGGAGTGACAAAAAGAGAATAAATAAGAGGTAGTATGTGCATAATATAAAGGACTAACCTCGCTGGAAACCTTCGCAACCTTCGTTCTTTAATCCTTTCAGACACTTACTCGCTCCAAAACCTTCGTAAAAACCTTCGTATACCCTTCGCCCAAACCTTCGTGAAGGTAACAAGAAGGCGAACTAAGAAGAAGGGTTGCGGGGTCGAGGGGTCGACCTCTTCAAGATCATCACAACCTTCGGCCTCTTCGCCCAGGTCATCCGTCCTGATCTCAATCCCGAAAAAGTTCGCCCGCCTCGTCTTATTGTCCAGCTTCCGCACCACACCCGGGATACTCTCGATGTTGTCCCAGAAGTTGGTCCTGGCCAGCTCTTTGTGTTTCGTGTGCCCGCACCATTGCACGTATCGCTTATAGAGCTCTACCGTGCCTACAAACGTCTTATTGTCCCCGGGACGCAGTCGGCACACGTCCTGGACGAAGATCATGACCGGGTTCAGCGATCGCAAGAATGCCGTCGTGCAGCTCTTCACCCTGCCGGTTATCTCGAAACCGTGCTTCAGCAGGTCTTCCAGCCCCTGTACCATCCACATAAACACACCGTGCCGGCCGTCGCCGGCTACGATCTTTTCCCAGATGCTTTCCACCTTTGTTTTTCCCTCAAACGTGGTGTCAAACGGCACTACGATCACCCTCCGCTCCAGGGCGTAGCCCACGTCTTGCAGTATCGGCTTTTTGTTCAGGCTGAAGATGCACTTCGTCCGGGGCCGGAACTCGAACTGTTTTCCGAACTTCTCTCCCCCCTTGATCAGGTCGCCTGAGACGACCTGCTTCAGTGTCTCCGTTTCCACCTCTTCTTGGGATTTACCTCGGTCGATACATTCAGCATCGACGTCTCCAGCCGATACGTGTTGAAACGCTCCCCCAGGTCGTGCAGCGACAACGCGCTTACGTGCTCCTCACCGACTGCCATGCTCAAGATGTTGATGAACGTGCCCTTCCCGTTCCCGCCCTCGCCCTTCAGCAGCAGTACCTTTTCGTATCTGTTATCCGGCAGCAGCACATAGCCGGCGAACCGGTGAAGCATGGTCTTACATGCCTCGTTCTCCTTGCCCGGCTGCGCCGTCTCCAGGAACTGCAAGAGTGGTTCGCACGCATCATAATACTCCATCCCGTACTTGCACTTTATCTGCACCCGGCTCAAATGGTCCGGATTGCGCGGTTCCAGCTTCAGCGTCTCGGGGTTTAGCATCCCGCTCAGGCAGTTGATGAGCCTTTCCTTGGGCCAGTCCTCCGGTCGCCGGCGCACTAGGTTCCCCAGGATCTCCACCGCCGCGTTCACCTGGTTCGGTCGCGCATGGTCCCTCAGTGCCACGGTGGCAACGTGCTGCAGCTCCCCCACGTCCATCTTGCGGTAAACCCCATGCTCATACCTCCACCAGGTCCCCCGGGTCTCGTACAAGGGCCCCAGGAGCGCCGCCATATAATCCGCCAACCGCTTAGGCACAAAGCTCAGAGTTCCTCTCGCGCCCTCCTCAAAGAAGGTATACGGGTCGACCTCGTGGGGAGGGGGGATGCGGGGTGAAAGGCACTCGAATGCGATCTGGTAGGGAATGCTCGACTGCGCCAGCAGCAACCCGAGCTCGGTTGCCGGCTTCGATTTCTGCCGCTTGCTTGGATCGTACCCCGGGTAATACTTCGCCAGCGACTCCTGGCCGGAGATCTTCGCCCGCGCTTCCCGGAACGTGTGCTTCTTGCAGCTCGTGTGGTAGCAGAAATAGAACAAGAACGGCTTCTCGGGTGACTGCACTATTGCCGCTTCACCGCCCCGGTGATTCTCGTCGAAGAGTCACCCGTTCTCGAGTACGAAGTATGTGAGGTGGGCTTTCTCTTTGTCTCGCAGCTTTTTTTCGTGGTATGGCTGTTTATGGTCCCGCAGGTACGCCCCCAGGTCCATGATCCCGAGGTTGCCCTTGCCGAGGCGCCGGGCCTTGCCCCCTTTAGCAGGCTCTTCCGGCGCCTCCCCCTTGGGGGACGCGATTCGCGGTCTCGTCGATTTTGCCCATTCGGTCACGCCCACATCCGCGAGGGTCTGCTCCTTCTAAAGCAACTTACTCAGCCGATTTGGCCGCTCGAGGATGCTGTTCCCCCTTCCGGGCATGGGTCCCGTAGCACTTCCAGATCCGACCGGGTTATGCACCACCTCGCACGGTTGAACGTCGCCGTATCCTAGCCTCTGCATTCAAGAAACTCCTTTACAGGAGATAAAGAATCGTTTTTGAGCATTTGATGTCTTAAAGCTGGTCCCTCCGCTCCGGATCGACTTTCCGATCTTCCATATAATCCAAGACATCCTGCCACCTGTAACGAACAGCCCTCCCGATCTTAACGTATGAAAATCCCTTCCCTTTGTGTCTCCAATTCCGAAGGGTTTGAACTTTTATGCCAGTCCGGCTTTCCACCTCTCGTTCGGGAATGTATTCGCCTCTCTCCAAATCATAAATCTCTTCCCCAATCACTTTCATAAAAAGACCCCCTCCAATGCGAATTCCCTTCGGATTCAAACAAAATCGCTTTTTGATTTTCCAATTCCCTCTGGATCGATTCGTCTCCGTTCAAGAAAAATTGCCAGATCAGAAAATCTGTACCTTATAAGCCTCCCGAGTTTTAGATACGGAGGCCCTTGCCCTGAATATCGCCAATTCCGCATCGTACCCGACGCCACGCAAAGAAACGTCGCGGCCTCAAAGTCCTTCAGAAGCTTGAACCCAGTATTCACAGGATCTGCTCTTATTGTTCCCATAGGTTGTACTCCGCCCGCGTTCAGCTTTTTCTGTCGTCATTTGCCATCCTTGTATAACACGGAATTTTGCGTGACTATTTTGATAGCGACGAAAAGTGAACTATAGGTATCTATAGTGAACTATAGGGAAAAATATTTTGGGAAAAAAAGCTTGACAAGTTTTTATGGTAGGAAACTCAAATGTGCCGTGTTGCAGAGGGAGAGGCATACATAACGTCATTTAATGGGTAGTTACGGAACCTTACTTCGCTTGAAATGGGCCAACTTGTTTTTGGCTCTGCCCTTCCATCACAGAGGTTGAGGCAACCAAGCGAGCACCTCAGCGTGTTTTCAAGGCTGCAAAGAAAGAAGGCGGGTGGCGGGGACAGTGGCGGGGACGGAACCAGAGAAATGAACAAGGGGTTACGTTTTTACCGTAACCCCTTGTTTTTATTGGCGGGGACGACGAGGCTCGAACTCGCGACCTCCGGCGTGACAGGCCGGCGTTCTAACCGAACTGAACTACGTCCCCGATCTCTATTGCCGCTCATCCTTCCAGACTCGCGACCTTCCCGCATCTCATGCGGGACGTTCTAACCGAACTGAACTACGTCCCCGATCTCTATTGCCGCTTGGGAATCGATGGGTTTCGCTTCGCTCTACCCATCCTGCGCAGGTTTTGCCCTTCAGCTACCGACCACCATCACTTTCGGGATACGGTGTCACTTCTGGTAGGCGGAACAGGATTTGAACCTGCGACCCCCGGCTTGTAAGGCCGATGCTCTCCCGCTGAGCTATCCGCCCGAAGTAAAACTTCTGTTTATCCTCAGTGCGGTTCCGAGTCAAGGAAATTAATGATTCCCTGCGGAAATTTACACAGGGAATCATCTCATTTTCCGGTTCGAAGCAGCGCCGGGATTTGACAAGGCACAGCTCAGTGAGCAGTGACCTCGTCCAGGACCGGTGCTTTCTCGGCTTCTTTGAAACCTTCTACGCAGAAAGGCTGGGTATCTTCCTCTCGAGCGAAGAGCTCTTCCCCTTCCTTAAAGACGAGGGCCTGTTTCAGCACCTCATCCATATGGCTCACAAGCACCAGTTCCACCCTCTTGAGGATCCTCTGCGGGATCTCCTCAATGTCCTTCTTATTGTCCATGGGGATGAGGACCTTGGTAACATGGCCCCGGTGAGCAGCCAGGATCTTCTCCTTCAGCCCACCGATCGGCAGCACCCTGCCGCGCAGCGTGATCTCGCCTGTCATGGCGATATTGCGATCGACCGGTTTTCGGGTCAACGCCGAGACAATCGAGGTAGCCAGGGCAATTCCGGCCGAAGGCCCGTCCTTGGGAATGGCCCCCTCGGGCACATGAATATGTATGTCTATCTTCTCATAGAACTTGTCAGGGAGCCTCAACTGCCGCGCCCGGGTCCTCACATAGCTGAGGGCCGCCTGCGCAGACTCTTGCATCACCTCGCCCAGTTTTCCGGTCAGCACGAGGCTTCCTTTGCCGGGCATTATTGCCACTTCGGTCTGGAGGAGCTCTCCTCCCACGTCCGTCCAGGCCAGCCCGGTGGTCAACCCCACCTGATCGACCTCTTCGGTGCGTCCGAAGCGATATTTGATGACGCCGAGATATTTATGAAGGGAGTTCGCGGTTATCCTGATTTTTGTTTCCTTCCCGTGTGCCACGACCTCCTTTGCCACCTTCCGGCAGACATGGGAGATCTCGCGCTCGAGATTACGGACACCGGCCTCTCTCGTATAGTTTCGAATAATCGCAAGAATGGTCTTGTCCGAGAACTCCAGATCCACGCCTTCCAGGCCGTTCTGTTCGACCTGCTTTTTAACCAGGAATTGTTTGGCAATATTGAGTTTCTCCAGCTCCGTGTACCCGGGCAGCCGGATGATCTCCATCCTGTCCTGGAGCGGGAGCGGGATGTTATGCAGGGTATTGGCAGTGGTGATGAACAGTACGTCCGAAAGATCGTAGTCCAGGTCCAGGTAGTGGTCGTTGAAGGCGAAATTCTGCTCCGGATCCAGCACCTCGAGGAGAGCCGCCGAAGGGTCGCCCCGAAAATCGGTGCTCATCTTGTCCACCTCGTCGAGGCAAAAAACCGGATTGC
Source organism: Deltaproteobacteria bacterium HGW-Deltaproteobacteria-15 (assembly GCA_002840535.1). GTDB lineage: Bacteria > Desulfobacterota > DSM-4660 > Desulfatiglandales > HGW-15 > HGW-15. The sequence goes on from PHBH01000002.1 coordinate 70,574, forward strand.
TGGACTTTGCCTTCCGGAGATACTGAATGATCTTCCCGGGCAGCGCGCCGATGTAGGTTCTCCTGTGGCCGCGGATCTCGGCCTCGTCCCTCACCCCTCCGAGCGACAAGCGGACAAAGTTGCGCCCCGTTGCCCTCGCCACGGACTTCGCAACGGATGTCTTGCCCACGCCGGGGGGCCCCACCAGGCAGAGGATGGGTCCTTTGATCTTCTTTGTAAGGGTTTGGACGGCCAGGTATTCCAGAATCCGCTCTTTAGGCTTCTTCAGGCCGTAATGATCCTCGTCCAGAATCTTTTCCGCCTCTGTCACATCCATCCGGACCTTGGTCTTTTCCATCCATGGAAGGGCGAGAATCCAGTCGATGTAGTTGCGGACCACGGTCGCCTCGGCGGACATGGGCGACATCATCTTAAGCTTCTTGAACTCCTGCCAGACCCTGCTGTGCGCTTCCTTGCTCAGTCTTTTCCGCTTGATCTTCTTTTCGAGTTCAGCGAGCTCCGCCTTGAAATCGTCCTTTGCACCCATCTCCTTCTGAATGGCCCTCATCTGCTCATTCAGATAGTAGTCCTTCTGGGTTTTTTCCATCTGCTTCTTGACGCGTTTCTTGAGACGGCTTTCCAGCTTGAGGATATTGATCTCGTTCCTGAGCTTGTCAAAAAGGATCTCGAGCCGGAGGTTCAGACTTTCCGTTTCCAGGATCTCCTGTTTATCCTTCACCTTCATGATCAGGTGGGCCGCAATGGTATCGGCAAACCTGACAGGGTCCTCGATCCCCGATATGGTCGCGACGAGATCCTTGCCGACCTTTTCATTCAGCTTTGCGTACTCGTCGAAGCTTTCATTGAGTGCCCGCATAAAGGCCTTGGTCTCATCGTTGTTCGCCTCATCCTCGGGAATCCTTCGGACCCCCACCATGAAAAACTCATGGCCTGGAAGAAAGCTCATGACCTTGGCCCGTTGCTTTCCTTCGATCAATGCCTTGACAGTGCCGTCGGGAAGCCGCAGCAATTGGAGCACCGCACCCAGTGTGCCGGCCATGTAAATATCCTTCTCGGTCGGCTGATCCACTTTTGCGTCTTTCTGGGCGGACAGAAAGATTTCTTTTTCATGGGCCATCGCATGCTCGAGGGCCTTGATGGATTTGTCGCGGCCCACGAAGAGAGGCACCACCATATTGGGAAATACCACTACATCTCGCAGGGGAAGAAGGGGATAATGGGCATCTTCCTGAATGGGAAGATCCGACGATTTCTTTCTATTCAAATTGAACATACTATGCGTATCCTACCTGATTTTCATAAAGGAGTAGAGGAGCTTCTCCTCGGGTTACCACCTCTTCGCCGACAACGCATTCGCGGATTCCGGTCATGCAGGGCAGATCGTACATGATGTCGAGCATGATGCTCTCCATGATCGCCCTGAGACCGCGTGCCCCTGATTTGCGCTTCAATGCATCCTTGGCAATTGCCAGGAGCGCGGTATCCGTAAATTTCAACTCCACGTTCTCGATTTCGAAAAGCTTCTTGTACTGCTTGACCAGTGCGTTCTTCGGTTCGGTCAGGATCCGCACCAGCGCATCCAGACTCAGCTCATCCAAGGTGGCAAGGATGGGCAGTCTCCCGATGAACTCCGGAATGAGCCCGAACTTAATCAGATCCTCCGGCTGGACGAGAGGCATGATCATGTTGATATCGCTTGACTCCTTCCCCTGGATATCCGCTTCGAAGCCCATGATCTTGCTTCCGATGCGGGATCGAATGATCTTGTCCAGGCCGTTGAATGTGCCGCCGCAGATAAAAAGGATATTGTCGGTATTGACCTTTACAAAATCCTGCTGCGGGTGCTTCCGTCCCCCTTTCGGCGGGATGCTCGCCATGGTCCCTTCGATGATCTTTAAAAGGGCCTGCTGCACGCCCTCGCCGGAAACATCGCGGGTGATGGAAGGACTATCCGACTTGCGGGCGATCTTGTCAATTTCGTCGATGTAAACGATTCCCTTTGTTGCGGAATCGATGTCGTAATCCGCATTCTGTACCAGGCTGAGGATGATGTTCTCCACATCCTCTCCGACATAGCCCGCCTCTGTCAAAGTGGTCGCGTCGGCGATGGTGAAAGGTACCTTCAAGATCTTTGCCAGACTCTGCGCGAGGAGGGTCTTTCCCGATCCGGTCGGGCCGATCAACAGGATGTTGCTCTTCTGGATCTCCACCCCCTCCATATCGATCTTGCTGTTTATCCGCTTGTAATGATTATGGACCGCAACGGAGAGGATTTTCTTGGGTCTTTCCTGTTCGATTACATACTGGTCGAGCGTCTGCTTGATCTCAAAAGGTTTCGGGAGCCTCCCCCCCGCTCCATGCTCTGATTCCTGTGTATAGTCCTCTGCGATGATTTCATTGCACAACTGGATACACTCATCACAAATATATACAGAAGGGCCTGCAATGAGTTTTTTTACCTCATCCTGGCTCTTGCCACAAAAAGAGCACAGGAGCTCGTCGTTTGAATTGTCTTTTCTTTGCATACGCCCGTCTCTCCTATTTTTTTACTGTCTTAATGGGGATCTCCCGTTCCGTGATGATCCTGTCAACCAGCCCGTAATCGAGAGCTTCCTTGCTGTCCATGAAAAAGTCCCGCTCGGTGTCCTGACGGATCCTGTCCAGGGGTTGCCCCGTGTGCTTGGCAAGAATCTCATGGATGATCTTCTTGATTTTCATGATTTCTCTGGCCTGGATATCGATGTCCGTAGCCTGCCCCTGCGCTCCGCCCAAGGGCTGATGGATCATAATCCGCGAGTGTGGCAACGCAAACCGCTTGCCCTTGGACCCTGCTGCAAGCAGCAAGGCGCCCATGCTCGAGGCCTGTCCCATACAGATTGTGGCGATACCCGGCCTGATGTACTGCATGGTATCGTAAATGGCGAGTCCGGCAGTGACGGCACCGCCGGGGGAATTGATATAGAGATTGATGTCCTTGTCGGGATCTTCGGACTCCAGGAAAAGCATCTGAGCGATGATGGTATTGGCCATTCCGTCATGGACCTGCTCTCCCACAAAGATGATGCGGTCTTTCAGGAGTCTGGAGTAGATATCATAAGCCCTTTCGCCGCGGCTCGATTGTTCAATCACCATAGGTATCAGCATGAGTTTTTCACCTTCTCTTCGTTGGTACCCGGCATGAGCTAGGCCTGCCGGTCCTGTTCAATGGGAGAGGATTCTGAGGTCGCTTCTTCCTCGACCGGCATCTGAGCCGCTTCCATTTCCCGAATATTAGCACCTTTCACCAGAAAATTCAACGTCTTTTCCTCGAGAAGCCTCTGGCTGAGGGAATCAACCATCTGGTTTGCTTCATAATATTGTTTCACTACCGCAGGATCCTGGTTCATACCTTCGGCCATGCGCGTAATGGACTCATCGATCTCGGACTGTTCCGTGTGCAGCTCCTGTTGACGTGCGATTTCGCTGAGCAGAAGCAGATCCTTCACTCTCTTTTCGGCCGCAGGTCTAAATTCTTCACGAAGTTTCTCCTGCTGGAGGCCGGATTTCTGGAGGGATGACCCCATCCGCATCAGGTTTTGGTTCAGTGTTTGAATTCCGTAATTGATCTCTTCCTCTACCAGACTTTCGGGAAGTTCGAATTCCACCATGTCGGATATCTTCTTGAGGAGTCTTCTCTTGAGATCCCTGTCTGTCCTCTTTTCCTCTCTGGACTTCAACTCATCCCTGATCTTCTGCTTGAGCCCCTCCAGATTCTCGAAGTCCGCACCAAGGCTCTTCGCAAACTCGTCATTGAGCTCAGGGAGCTTCAGCTCCTTGATCCCCAGCACCTGTATCTGAAAATCGACCCGTTTGCCCGCCAACTTGCGATTGGGGTGTTTTTCTTCGAACGTGACGCCCACCCGCACTGAGTCACCTGTCTTGTGGTCCAGAAGCGCCTTTTCGAACTCCGGATGGAATTCATTGCTCCCAACCTTGACAGGGTGATTATCGGCCTTCAATTCTTCCAGGAGTTTGCCGTCCTGATAGGCAGCGTACTGCACAATGGCAAAATCCCCTTCCCTGATCGGACGATCCTCCTCAACGGCAACAAGTTTGCCATTTGCCTTCCGGATTTCCTCCAGCTGTTTTTCCACTTCCTCTTCTTTGACACGGACAATTTCCTTCTCTACATCGAGGCCCATGTACTCTTTCAGCTCGAATTCAGGCTTCACTTCCAGAACAGCCGTGTATTTGAAAGGCTCTCCTGCCTTGAGCATATCATTTTCAACCATGGGCACGCTCAGCGGGAAGGTCCTGGTCTCGTCCATGGCCCTGGGCAGGGTTTCCTTCACCAGCTCCCGGGCCACTTCCTCGGAAACCTGAGGACCGTAAACCCTTTCCAGTACCTTCCTGGGTATCTTGCCGGGCCTGAATCCCGGCACCTTTGCGCTCTTTCCCAGGTTTCGGTACGTCTCCTCGATCTTCTTATCGACCTCTTCGGGCTCCAACTCCACCACGAGTTTCTTTTTCACAGGACTGATGACTTCCAAGGCACTCTTCATGTTTGATCCGGTCTCCGTTCCTAGATATAAGTCCGGACTTCAGAGCATTCTGAAGTCCGTCCATTCCCTCAATGCTTTGCCGAGTAATTTAATACCCTTTCCCGTGTTTTCAAGCAATCCTTTTCAGTCGGGACTCCTCTTCTTCGATTCGATCCTTGCGATTTAGGGGTTTTCCGGCCCATGAGAGCGTGTTCTGATGCAGCGGAGAGATTTCTTAAGGAGGGAGACAATGCCGGAATCGACGAGATGCAGGCGCAAGCCCCGCACGGTGGGTCAGGATATCTCTCTGGTCCGCTCCTTCACCAGTTCTATGAACTCCTCCAGATTTCTTTGACTCCCGAAAACATCCTGATACAGTCTTTCGCTCCAGATTGTCAGACCGACCCTGAAAATCTGATGGATCAACTCATCGGCACTTTCAGTACCTTGAAGCTGGACTACCTGGCAGAGGAGGTCATCCGGAACCCTTATCGGAAAAAGAGCCGTCTGCGATTCCCCGTCTTCCGCCTTCAGATACTCCTGTATGCTTTTTAAAATCCTCAGGTTTGAATATTTGATCCTGTACTCTTCCTCGTCCATTCCAAACACCTCATAAATGAGGATAGTGCAGGGTTAATAAATGTCAATGAAAAAGGCGGCTGCTTTTAGACAGTTCAAATCAGAGGTATTGACAAAGCCAATCGAATTCGTCTAATTTGATCCTCTGCGGTTCATCCTCCTGTAAGAAAAATAGCGAATATGCCTATCTACGAGTATCAGTCATCCGGAGAATTTGGAAAGGGTTGTTCAAAATGCAGGAACCCTTTTGAGGTCTTGCAGTCCATCGGTGAGAAGTCTCTCACCAAATGCCCGTCCTGCGGGGCGGCGATAAAAAAACTGATCTCCCGGTGCCGTTCGGCTGTAATCGAGAATTCGCCGGAGAGCGGGAAGGTGGAGCGCCAAATAAAGGAATACGAGAGCTCCGGGATGTGGAGCCACGCAGCGGAGCTCGCGGATACACATGCTGAAAAGATCAAGGACAAGAGTCTCAGGACGCGAGCCCTTGATAACTATAAGAAGGCGGGGTACGACGTCGATTCGCTCGCTAAACATGATGAAAAAAGTAACGAATGAAGGAGATCGCCTGTATGAAACCTAGACATGTTCCCTTTTTATGGCTCTTCACCCTATGCCTCATGGTGTTGCTGACCCCTTCCCTTGCCACCCGGGCGCTCAGTGAGGAAAAGAAGAGGGATCTCCCGCAACGGGCGATCTCCATCGCGCCTGAATACACGGGTATTGTCGTCTCCAAAGGAGAAAGCGTCAGCATTGACCTGACTGTCGCCAATGGAGGGAGAGAGGACGAGTCGATCGAAGTGGCCATTCCCACCGTTCCCCAGGGCTGGAACGCAAAGATCAAGACCTACAGCTTCGATGTGACCGGGGTGCACGTCGCCAGCGACAAGTCAAAGAGTCTCACATTGAAACTGGATCCGCAGGAAGAAGTAGCCCCCGGCAAATACGTCTTCCCGATCACTGCGCAGACGATTGACGGGAAGTTGACCGCCTCCAGCCGCCTCACCGTCACGATGAAGGCAGAAGGAAAGGAAAAAGAGGACAAGGGAGTGAACATCACCACTTCTTACCCTGTCCTCCAGGGTCCGACCGATGCCAAATTCGAGTTCTCCATGGAAGTGGAAAACAAGACCGACAAGGAAACCATCTTCAACCTCAACGCTCAGGGGCCCGAGAATTGGGAGATCAACTTCAAGCCTACCTATGAAGACAAGTATTTCTCCAGTCTTCGCATCAAGGCCGGCTCGAGCCAGACCGTTGCGGTCGCAGTCAAGCCTTATCTCCTTTCCGAACCCGGGAAATATTCCATCAAGGTCAAGGTAAACTCCGAGCTGGCCAAGAACGAGGCTGAACTGCAGGTCGTCCTCACGGGCACCTACAAGATCGACATGGGCACTCCCACCGGGCTGCTCTCTCTTAACGCGGTCAGGGGAAAGGAAGCCAATATTTCCTTTTACGTAAAGAATACCGGCTCGGCCCCCCAGAACAACGTGCGGTTTGTTTCCTTCAAACCGGAGAACTGGAAGGTGGAATTCAAGCCGGAAAAACTGGATACCCTCCCTCCCGGCGAGCTGCAGCAGGTGGAACTCACCGTCACCCCCTCCGACCAGGCTCTGGTGGGAGACTATTCCGTTGCGGTTTCGGCGGAAGGCGAGAAGGCCAACAAAAACATGGAGCTCAGGGTCACGGTCAAGGCGTCCACTGCCTGGGGTTGGGTGGGGATCGGCATCATCGTGGTCGTTCTGGCCGGTCTTGTCGGACTGTTCATGAGCTTTGGAAGGCGTTAACAATGGACAACCACACGATTATCGATACACGGGATCTGACTAAGGTATACGAGCGGCAGATCGCGGTGGACCATATCTCCTTTCAAGTGAACGAAGGAGAGATCTTCGGGTTTCTGGGTCCGAACGGGGCGGGCAAGAGCACCACATTGCTCATGCTTCTTGGATTGAGCAGGCCGACGGCAGGCACTGCCAGCGTCTGCGGCATAGATCCCCTGCGGAGGCCCACGGAGGTAAAGCGGGTTGTGGGTTACCTTCCCGAGAACGTGGGTTTTTACAACGACATGAACCCCGTGGATTCCCTCTGGTTCATCTCGGAATTGAATGCGATGAACGGTCGCCAGGCAAGGGAGAAGATCATGGAGGTCCTCGAGATCGTCGGCCTTCAGGACGACCTGAAGAAAAAGATCGGCAACTTTTCGCGGGGCATGAAGCAGCGCCTCGGCATCGCCGAAGTCCTGCTCAAAGACCCGAAGCTGCTCTTCCTGGATGAACCGACCCTCGGCCTGGACCCCGACGGCGCCATCCGGCTGATCGAGCTGATCCAGTCGCTGAACCGCGACAAGAACATCACGGTGCTGGTCTCTTCCCACAACCTTTACCAGGTGCAGAAAATATCGCACAGGGTAGGCATCATGATCAAAGGGAAGATGGTGGCAGTAGATACCATCGATGCTCTTGCCAAGGAGAAGTTCGGCCTCGGAGAAGACCGGTACTCGCTGGAAGAAATCTACATGAAGTATTTCCAAGAGGTTTAATCATGCACGGCTTAATGGCTGTATACCGAAAAGAATTGGCAGACCATTTCAGCAGCTATCGTTTCGTTCTCATCTTCGCCCTCATTGCCATGGTCAGTTTCATCACCAGCTACATGGCCGCCATGCACCTTCGGGAAGCCCTCGAGGGAGGGGCGAAGTCCCAGTTCGTGTTTCTGATGCTGTTCAATATCCCGGGAGCGCTCCTCTCCATGGTGCAGTTCGTCGCGTTCTTCGGTCCTCTGATAGGCATCATCCTCGGTTTCGATGCGATCAACCGTGAAAGGGCCCAGGGTACCCTGGTAAAGGTCCTGTCCCAGCCGATCTACCGGGATGCGGTGATCAACGGAAAATTCCTTGCAGGCGCCACCACAGTCACCATCATGATCGTCTCCATTGTCCTCGTGATATCGGGTTTGGGTCTCATCCTGCTCGGTATTGTCCCGGGCCTGGAGGAGATCTGGCGCTTGTTCATCTATGTAGTGATCAGCGTTTTTTACATCTGCTTCTGGCTTGGGCTTTCCATTCTGTTTTCGATCCTCTTCAGGGGGATCGCGACCTCGGCCCTTGCCTCAGTCGCTTTGTGGATCTTCCTCTCCTTTCTCGTGTCCATGGGGGCCAGCGTGATTGCAGATATCAGGGCGCCGATTGACAAGAGGGAGAACACCTCCACCGAAGTTATCCTGAAAAATGCGCAAACCCGGGAGATCGTCACCATCTTTTCGCCGACGGAGCTCTATATGAGCGCATCCGGCACCATCATCGATCCCACGCGCAAGACCACGAAGAGCCTGGTTGCGATGGGCGCCCTTGAGGAGCTTTCCTCTTCCCGTTTTCAAAATCCTCTCTCTTTGGGCCAGTCCATTCTTGTGGTCTATCCTCATATGGTTGCCCTTATTGCGATCAGTCTCATCTGTTTCGCAATTTCCTATACGGTTTTCATGGTGCAGGAGATCAGGACTTAGAAGGGAAGAAGATCAGCCACAAAGGCACCAAGACACAAAGAAGATAAAATGCTTTTCTTGGTGGCTTTGTGTCTTCGTGGCAAAATTCTCTTCTAGACATGGAGTAAGTAGGATGGGTAGAGCGAAGCGAAACCCATCGATTGGTGGGCGCAGGCACGACTTACGGGGAAATCGATGAAAATTCAGGATCTCGTTGCAGGGAAAGGGGACGGCGATCACGTGGAGATCGATGGTTTCAGAATCACTGTTCCGGTGTTAAAAGGGCTGATGAATGAAGGGTATGAAAACATCCGCGTCTACAAAGAGAGCCGAACATTTTCATTTTGGGGAAAGACCTGCTCAGCCTGTTTCACTCAGGAACATCTGTCGACTCTGGCCGGATCAAGATGAACCGTGAGAACCTGCCTTCCATTTCCGAAAGCCGCAATCCGGCATAATCCTCGCTGAACTCGTCCCAGAGCCGCGAAAGCGCCTCCTTCAGAATACCCCTTTTCGGCTCTTCAAGATCATCGCCGAATTGGAGGAAGTCGCTGATGAATACCGCCCTGTATTCCTCCAGCCTGAACGGGGCTTTCTTCTTTCCCTTTCTCAATAGCGTGAAGAGGGATTTCACGTGGGTAAGGGAAATAGGCTCAAAACCGGGCTCCATATGCAGCCTTTTTCGAGCCCAGAAGGTGAACAGGAGCGGATGAAATGTAAAAAACGGATCCCTGGCGATCTGTTCAAGAGGATGCGTGGATTGGATAATCTCAAGCAGCTTATCCAGGACGAAGATCTGGTTCAGGATGGTCCTCGATTGATACACCTCTGAAATACTTTCGAAGTATCTGGGATCCCCTCCTTCCTCTTTCGGAAAATAGAGCGGCCTTTTCCGGAGGATGGATTCCAGTGTCCCTCCCCACTCATCCCCCCAAAAACTGAACCCGAAGCTCATCCGGTCGAACCAGGCCTCCCTGATCCATCGCTCTGTTTCCCACTTCAATTCAAGGGTAAGACTGAAGCCGACCTGAAAAACGAGCAACAGAGGATGGAGCTTCAAGATATCTTCGGCCTTATTCAGCGTCCCACCGGAGAGCTCCTCCAGGCCAAGGTTCAGATACCCGGCAGCCTTCCTGCATGTGTCGAGGAGAACATCCATGGAGTCGATCCGGATCTGATCTGCCGATACCATCTGGTTGCAGAGGCCTGCGAACTCGATCCGAAGCCGGTCGAGAAATGCGGGCTCCGGTATTCTCTCTGTCGCTTCAATGAAAAGCCCGCGCCGTGAGGCATAGGAGAAAGGAATCAGCGGCACGGACGGGCCAGTCTCAGTCTCTACCGGCAGATCCAGGAGGTAGGCCGAGCAGCTCCTGGCAACCGTCTCCGCCTTGACATACGAATACAGGGACGCAGCCTCCTCAAACGGGAGGAAACCGTCCTCGGCAAGACGCATATTTCGCCTTCGGTAAAGTTCCTCCTCCAGTTCTGCAGGCAGGACCCCGCTCAGGCTGAGCAGCAGGCTCTGGTAGCGCAGGTAATCCTGTTCCGCGATCTGGCGCAGGAGATGTCCGAAAATCTCCTCATGCTCCTTATCGAGCACGCGGATGTAATAGATGTTGTCGAGTGTGAAAAAACCGGCGGGTAGATCAACCGGATCATCTCCCTTTTTCACCTCCACCTGGATATTGTGGAAAAGGAAATGATATCCGAGAAGCTCCCCTTCCCCGTAAAGCCACTGAACCAGAGCCCGCGGGTCCGCCTCCAGGAGCCTTCCCAGCCATGAGGCGGAAGGGGCGCGACTGATACGGTCCCGCTCCCAGATCTCCATGTCCAGAACATGCTCCCACTGCTCCACGGATGCGAGCCGGAGCAGGGGGAGTGCATCCTCTTCGCCGACCTGTTTGACAAGCCAGTAGAAGTCCACGCGGGACATACTCTGCACTATCGCCCTTGGCTGATCCTGATCGAGGATGTGATGCAGCACGTCGCTGCCGGAGAGGGAAACCAGATCTCTAATGTTGATGCGGGTCTCCGGTTTCCCAGGTTTTGCGGGAACTGCAGCGACCCTCTCTTTGGCCGTTTCCGTGACGGTCTTGTCTCTCATGTGATGAACGTAGCCGGGAAACGGCACGCTGTCAAGCGTGCCCCATCTCTCTGTTGACTTTCGCTTTTTTTTATAGATGATGTAGACCGTCTATACCTAACGGAGGGGATGTGCAGTGATAGAATTGATCGTCAGGGGTGGCATCTTCATGTACCCCATTATCTTCTGCTCTGTGGTTGCCCTGGCCGTTTTCCTCGAGAGAATCTGGATACTGAGGCGCAGGAATATCATTCCGGACGAGTTCGTTCGAAGCGTGGAAGATCTCGTCAAGAAGCAGAAGATGTCCGAGGCGCTTTTTCTCGCACAGGGGGATTCCTCGTCCATCGGAAGGATATTTTTTGCAGGATTGAAGAATGCCGGACGGGGTTTGTGGCTGGTAAAGGAGGCCATAGAAGAGAGGGGGGACCGGGAGGCGGTCGGTCTGGAAAAACGCATCGGGATCCTCGCAACCGTCGCCAACCTCGCACCTCTCCTGGGTCTTCTCGGCACGGTATCCGGGATGATCAGGAGCTTCAATGTCATTTCCCTGGAGGGCACCGGCAACCCGGCGCACCTCGCGGGCGGGATTGCTGAAGCCCTCATCACGACAGCTGCAGGGCTCTGCGTGGCCATACCCACACTGGTATGTCATCGCATTTTGAAAGACAAGGCGGAATCCCTTATCTTCGACATGGAGGAGAATTCGCTGAAGCTGATCGAGACCATCCAGAAACACGGTACCCAGGACTGATCTGCAGGCCTGAATCCGTGATGCTTTCAGAACCTAAGCAGAGGCGAAAAGCAAGAGTATGAGGTTCAAGAAAACCAGGGACCAGGAAGCAACCATAGGGATTGCGCCGTTCATCGATATGGTTTTTCTGCTCCTGATCTTCTTCATGGTTACGTCTCAGTTCGACGTGGCATCAGGGGTGCGCATCCAGTTGCCCAGGGTCGCAGCCAAAACATTCGATGAGAACACGGACAAGGTCAAGGTCATCATTGACCAGGCCGGTCAGATCTTTCTCAAAGGTGTAAAGTTGGATATGAAGGGGCTGGAAAAGGAGCTTCGCACCATTCTTCAGCAAAAGGGATTGTTCTCCCTGATCATCCAGGCGGACAGAGATGTCTCTCACGGCATTGTTGTCGAGACAATGGATACCGCCAAGGCAGCCGGTGTGCATACGATTATCATCGCCGCACAGTGGAGGCCTCAGAAGGTCTATTAGGAGCAATCGCATTGCATTTCAGCAAGAAAGGCCTTTTCAAGTTCACTCTCTTCTTCCTTTTCCTTGTCACCCTTATGGTTGCATGGCTCGGTTTCGGGGAACACGGTTTCGTTCATCTCTACAGGATGGAAAAGGAAAGAGCCGTTCATATAGAGAGAATCAGCCGGTTGGAACGGGAAAACCAGGAATTGCTGGAGGAGATTCAGCGACTCCGTACGGATCAGGCGTACATTGAGGCCATGGGAAGAAGGGAGCTGGGCCTGGTCAAAAACGAAGAGATCCTTTACCGTTTTGATCACAAGGAAGAGACAGAGGCTAACCCCGGATCGACAAGCAAGCCGGAGCCTGAAAAATAGAATCCACGAGAGAGGATGAGTCATGAAAACTTCCGATGAGTTCCTGGATCGAATCCTGAATGAAACCCCTTCTTCGGAAACCCTCTTCCTTCTGCTGGCGAATCAAAAAGCCGAAGGCCGGCTTAACAGGGTGATCAAGGAATGCATCAACGCTTTGGGCAAGTTTCCCCGGGACATTAGAATCAGAGGACTCATGGCGGAAACGTGCTTTGAGAGCGGCTGGCTGTCCCGAGCGGAATCGGAGGTGGAAACCGCCACCGCGCAGATCGAGGAGCTTATTCATCTGTATAAGTTGAAAGGACTGATTTATTCAGCCTTGAACAGGAAAGAGGAAGCGCTCAGAAGCCTGGAGATTTATCTTGTCCACAAGCCGGAAGATCAGGAAGTCCTCTCCCTGTTGGAAAGCATGAGTCCGGTCGAGGAAGCTCCTTCCGCTGATCAGAGGAGGATCGACAGTGACTCGCCTGGGGAGCTCCCTCCTTTTTCGAGTCCGGAGATCGCGACTCCTACATTGGCCGAGGTGTATTTCGCCCAAGGACAGGTAGCGGAAGCAATTGTCACGTACCAGAGAGTCCTCGACCGCAATCCAGGAGCTGAGCAGCCGCGGAAACGTTTGGAAGAGCTCAAAGCGATGCTCCCATCGGTTCCTCGGCCTCAGGAGAGCAGGAGAGAAGAGGACCCCCTGCGGAGCAGGAAAGAAAAATTGATCCGTGTCCTGGAAACCTGGCGTGAGGCAATAGCAGCAGGCAGTAAGCAGTAAGCAGTAGTCAGCAAACCCGGAAAACGGCCAGTAGAGAGTCACGCCGACGTAAAGAGACAAAAGACTGGATTCCGGATCAAGTCCGGAATGACAAAGAAACCGCAGCATGGGTAGAGCAAAGCGAAACCCGTCAAACAACCAGAGCGCTGATTTTATACCTGGAGCAACCTCCTGGTTGCGATTCTCAACTTCTCACCTTCCGCCTTTAATGATGGCATCTGCTCAATCGAGTGCGGCGGAAAGCCCGTGTGCTGTGTGCAAAGCGCTGGTACTCACCTCTCTTTTCTTCTTTCTGCTTACTGCCTACTGCTTATCGGAGCAAAGCGGAGATCCCGTGTGCCGTGTCGCGGGACTGCCTACTTCTCTTCTTGCCCTTGACCGCACCTGCCGAGAATGAGAATATGGCAACAACCAGAAGGAGATGACCCATAATGGCCGACGAAAAGAAGCAGGAGTTTCGATTTCTCGCTACCGGCATTGGAAGCGTTCCGTATCTCGACGTCCGTAAGACGTGCCGGATGATTCTGGACCGTTTTCCGGAGGTTCCTTTCTGGCCCCAGTTCCCTAAGCGCAGTTTCCTCGAGGGAATGATCGTTCAGTTCAGTGAGGGACTGCCCCTTTTGGAGCCGGATGAACAAGAAATGGGGCTCCAGGTCTCCCAAAAAGACAGGTCATCTGAATTCACCCGCTTCTGGGAACATTTCCTGGTCGACGACACGGACTATTTTGCAATGAGCAGGGAGCATGCGCAGGGACTGTATGCGATGATCGACCTGCTCAAGGAAAAACCGGAAGGCGACTATGTGAAGGGCCAGAGCGTAGGACCCGTCACTTTCTGCACTGCCATCCGAGATTCGGAAGGAAGAGCAGTGATCCATGACGCCGAATGGTCGGAAGCACTGGCCAAGGGGCTTGCGATCAAGGCCCTGTGGCAGATCAGAGAGCTGAGCAAGCTTGGCAGGAGACCAATCCTTTTCATTGACGAGCCTTCTCTTTCCGGGTTTGGATCCGCCTTCTCCCCTGTCGAACGAGACGAGGTGATCAGGATGCTCAGGGAGTTCATGACGTACCTGCGCGAGAGATGCTCCGTAGTACTGGGGATCCACTGCTGTGGAAACACGGATTGGTCCATGATCGTCGAGTCAGGGCCCGATATCATCAACTTCGACGCGTACACCTACCTTGAAACCTTCGTCCTGTACCGGGAACAGATCTCTCGATTCCTGGCTGCAGGCGGTTCGGTCGCGTGGGGAATTGTGCCTACCGGGGACCAGGCCGGCCATGCATCTACGCAAGCGATGATAGAACGTCTCGGAGAAGGTTTGGACCGGTTGTCCGGAAGCGGCAGGAGCCTTCATGAAATCAGCCGTTCTTCTCTTCTCACGCCGGCATGCGGAATGGGCAACATGAGCGAGACCGCAGCAAACGAAACGATGGATCTCCTCAAGGAGGTGTCCAAGCAAATTCGAAATCCGAAACACGAAATCCGAAACAAAGTAAAATGAAATAAGGTGGGCAACCAAGTTAGGTAGGTGGGTAGAGCCCGGCAGCCTCATGCCGGGGGAAACCCATCGGTTTTGAGCTTGCGCCAGCTTCTCTAATGCCCCGAATTGATGGGTTTCGCTCCGCTCTACCCATCCTACGCACTGAGAATTGAATGGCGATCGGTCGGAAAGAAGATGGAATCATATCTGCCGGCATCCGCATCCGCGGTGTCGTTCAGGGCGTGGGGTTCAGACCCTTCGTTTACCAGCTTGCACTCCGGAATGGTCTGACGGGCTGGGTTTGTAACACTTCCGCCGGCGTCAGTATTGAGGTCGAAGGGCAGCCCTTGCACATCGACCGTTTCCTTGCCGGTCTCCGATCCGACCCCCCTCCTCTTTCCCGCATCGAAGAGATCCATTTCGAATACAAAGAGCCTCGAGGTCATGAATACTTCGAGATCAGGGCAAGCATTCCCGAGGAGGGCGGCTTTCAGCGCATCTCCCCCGACATCGCCACCTGCGATCTTTGCAGGAAGGAACTCTTCAATCCGGAAGACAGGCGATACCGTTATCCCTTCATCAACTGCACCCACTGCGGCCCCAGGCTCACCATCATCAGGGACATCCCGTACGACAGGCCTAAGACGACCATGGAGTCCTTCAGGATGTGTCCGTTATGCCTCAAGGAGTACGAGGATCCTCTGGACCGCCGATTTCACGCACAACCCAACTGCTGTCCACGATGCGGCCCCATGCTGGAGCTTACCGACTCCAGAGGGCGAAGGATCGACGTGGAGGATCCGATCGCGGAAGCGGCCGCTCTCCTCTGCCGAGGCTCCATTCTTGCCATGAAAGGAATAGGCGGCTTCCTCCTCGTATGCGACGGTTCGCTGGATGACGCCGTACGGGAACTGAGACGGCGAAAAAGACGCCCCTTCAAGCCGTTTGCCGTCATGATGGCGGCTCTCCGGCAAGTAAAGGGGACCTGTTACGTCTCTCCTGAAGAAGAAGCGCTTCTCACCTCTATGAAGTCCCCGATCGTTTTGCTTCGTTTGAGGAGAAAGGAGCTCCTTTCGGCGGCCGTTGCCCCCGGACTGAATGATCTTGGGGTCATGCTTCCCTATACGCCGCTCCACCATCTGCTTATGGCGGCCGTTAACCGGCCGCTTGTCATGACAAGCGGCAATCTGAGCGAAGAACCGATGGTTGCAGAAAATGAAGAGGCCCTGGAAAAGCTGTCACCCATCGCCGACTGCTTCCTCCTGCACAACCGCCCCATCTACGCCCGCTGCGACGACAGCGTCGTGGTGGTGCAAAACCATGCGCCTATGGTCATCAGAAGGGCCAGAGGGTATGCGCCGGACCCGATCAATCTGCCCTTTGAGGCGTCTGAGGTGCTCGCGTGCGGGGCGGAGGTAAAGAACACCTTCTGCATCACGAAGGATCGATATGCCTTTCTGAGCCAGCATATCGGCGACATGGAGAACCTGGAGACACTCGAACACTTCGAGGTCATGGTCGGCCTCTACGGAAGGATGTATCGGCTCGATCCAAGGATCATTGCCCATGACATGCACCCGGATTATCTTTCCACGCGGTATGCTCAGGAGCTGAAGAAAAAAGACGAAACCCTCACGCTCGTGCCGGTTCAGCATCACCACGCCCACATCGCGAGTTGTCTGATCGAAAACCATTTTCAACCTCCTGCGCTTGGCGTGGCGTTTGACGGAACCGGCTACGGGACGGACCACACCATTTGGGGAGGCGAGTTTCTGCTTCTGAAGAGCTATGACGAGATGGAACGGCTGGGACATCTTCAACCCGTTCCCCTCCCGGGAGGGGATGCTGCCGTGAAAAGGCCGTATCGCATGTCCTTGAGCTATCTCGTGTCGTTGCTGGGCGAGCAGGCATTGATGAGAAGACCTGCGTTTCTCCAAGGCAGGAACGAGAAAGAGATCCGCCTCGTCATCGATCAGGTCAACAAGGGAATCCACGCGCCGCTCACCTCCAGTGCAGGACGGCTTTTCGACGGTGTCTCGGCACTGATCGGCCTGAGGGATACGATCGACTACGAAGGCCAGGCAGCAATCGAGCTGGAGATGAGCTGCTCCGAAATCCCGGACCGAAAAGAGGCATATCCCTTCCGTATGGAAGAGCGAAACGGCAGATGGGTCATCCTTCTGAAAGAGCTCTTTGCAGCCATACTGAACGATCTGGAACACGGAATCCGACAACCCGAGATCTCGGCAAAATTTCACCTGAGTGTCGCGCTGATGATTTCCCGCACTGTGTCCATCCTCTCACAAAAGACCGGATTGCGCCGGGTCGCCTTGAGCGGAGGCACGTTTCAGAACCGTGTGCTTCTGAAGCTCACCCGTTCGCTGCTGGAGGAAGAAGGCCTTCAGGTCGCATCCCACAGAGAGGTCCCCTGCAATGACGGAGGCATATCACTGGGGCAGGCGGTGGTGGCGCACTTTGCTACGAAGCGATAGTCAAAGAGCCGCTGCCGTGTCCAGTTCAATCGAATTCCAGAATGAATATTCACCGATCACTGGAGAAAGGAGCACCACCGTTGGATGACAAAATCCTCCTTGCCCACGGAAGCGGCGGCAGGCTCAGCCACGACCTGATCAGGAAACAGATGGTGAAGACCTTTTCAAACCCTGTTCTGAACAAGCTGGACGATTCCGCCGTGTTCGAACTCCATGGCCGGATTGCATTCACCACGGACAGCTACGTGGTGAGCCCGATATTCTTTCCCGGCGGAGATATCGGGAAGCTCGCTGTCTGTGGAACCGTCAACGACCTCTCCATGTCCGGCGCAGTGCCCATGTATCTGGCGCTTTCGCTGATCCTCGAGGAAGGGTTTCCCATGACCGATCTCGAAACCATCCTCCAGTCGATCGAAAAGACCTCACGGGAAGCGGGTGCGTTCATTGTTACGGGCGATACGAAAGTCGTCAACAAGGGCTGCGCTGACAAGATCTTCATCACGACCTCGGGCGTCGGCATCGTTTCGGAGAAGACGGACATTTCCAGTGCAAACTGCAAACCCGGGGACAAGATCCTCCTGAGCGGCACGATCGGCGATCATGGTATCGCCCTCATGAGCCGGCGGGAAGGAATTCGGTTCGAGACTTCTCTTCAGAGCGACTGCGCGCCTTTGAACAGACTCGTTCAGGAGATGGTGGCTTCATCCGATCTCGTCAAAGCGCTCAGGGATCCAACAAGAGGAGGTCTTGCCGCGACGCTCAATGAGTTTGCGGAAAACTCCCGAGTGGGCATCCGGATTCATGAGGACCGCATTCCTATCCATCCGGAGGTGCATGCGGCCTGCGAACTCATGGGATTCGATCCTCTCTATGTGGCGAACGAGGGAAAGCTGGTTGCAGTGGTCTCGGCACAGGATGCTGAAAACCTCATCCGAATCATGCAGGAGAACCGCTACGGAGCAAAGTCAAGTATCATCGGTGAGGTGGTGGCGGAACACCCCGGCAAGGTGGTCATGAAGACGACCCTTGGCACATCACGCATCGTGGATATGATTACGGGGGAGTTGCTGCCGAGGATATGTTAGTCGTTCACAGCGCTCTGCACTATGTCCTCTGTGGTTTTCTCCGGCGGTTTAATCGTGAAAACGAACCTCATCCATTCCCCTTGATGGGACTCCGCCCAGATTTTCCCGCCGTGTTTTTGAACGATCTCGCGCGTGATGAAAAGGCCAAGACCGGTCCCCCGCGAGCCGTCGGCCTGTGAACCGAAGTGAACGAATTTTTCAAAAAGCTGCGACAGCCTCTCGGGGGATTGTCCCTGCCCTTCATTCCAAATCTTGAACCGGAATTCGTCTCCTTTTTGCGAGAAGTCAATCCCCATTCTTCCTCCGGTACGGCCATATTTGAGCGCATTGTCCAGAAGGTTCTTGCACGCGATCTTCAGGAGGGACGGATCCCCTCTCATGGGGATGGAGGAAGGAAACCGCTTCTCCACCTTTACTTCCCGTTCCACAATGACCTGCTTCAGTTCGTCGAGCAGAGGCTCGATCACATCACGCACCATGTCCATTTCCTTGACATGCGGGGTAAGCTCGCCCTTTTCGATTCGGGCGAGGTCCAGATAGTTGCGCGTCATTGCCACTGCCGAACCGATGTTCTTCGAGATATTCTGCACAAGAGCGGCCTGGGGCCCGCTCATAGAGCCGACCAGTCCCACATCGAGGGCGCGGGCCGAGGTGTAGATCACACCCAGGGCATTCTTCAGCTCATGAGAGACAAAGCCCAGCATGTCGAGGTAGCTTTCATTGAGCCGCTTCAGCGTCCGATTCGCCTCCTCGAGTGCGGTATTGGCGTTCCTCAGCAGCTCGTCTCTGTCCCTGAGTGTGGAGGTCATGGTGTTGAAGGCTCCGGTCAAATCCCTGACCTCATCGTCCGCAGTCGGCTCCTCCACCACCAGGTCCAGGGTTCCTGCAGTGATCCGCCCTGCCGCATCCGCCAGGCGGCTCAAAGAAGTCGTCAGTCTCCGCGCAAACAGCAGCCCTGCGGCAAGCGCAAAAAGCGCTACGCCCAGCGAAATGGCCGCGTAGAGCTTCCACAAACCCCATTTGATATCGTCATACTGTTTTGCGAGGACTCCGACATAGAGGATTCCTATCACCTTATTTTCCGTGTCATACAACGGGTCATAGGCGCTGAGATACCAATCATTGACGACGAATGCGCGATCGTACCAGTTGGTCCTGTTCTCCAGGACCTTGTCATAGACCTCTTCACTCACCCTGGTTCCAATAGCTCTGTTTCCGTTGGCGAGTGTCACGTTGGTAGCTATGCGGGTGTCCCATTGAAAGATGGTGACCGTGCCCAGGTCCTTGCCCTCGTACTTCTGATCCTCGAAGACCACCGAGCGGATCTTGTCCACCAGCCCGTGATTCCTGTTGAGAAGCACGCCGGCATAGAGTGTGCCCTTGATATTGCCCTGATCGTCCTGCACAGGGGCAGCCCCCACGAGGACCATGCCGGAGGGTTCGTTGTTCCTGGCCCTGGCTTTTGCTTTATGTGTGGGCTCAAATACTATGAATGCGCGCTCCTCCAGGTCGCCTCCTTCCTCCCGCAGCCTCTGGGGACCGTACACGGCAAACCCGCTCGTTGTCTTCCCCTTGAGCGCCTTTCCGATCAGCGGATCGTTTGAGAGGTAATCGCCGGTGTAATAAGGCTCGAGCGTTCGAAGAATGACCTTCCCCTTGGCATCGGTCAGGCCCAGAAAATCGAAACCGCACTGCCGGCGTACGGCCTCCAGGGACACTCTGGTCTGAGCCGACAATGGAGAAGCAAAGGCCTCGTCGACACGCTTCCCCGTCACAAGCACTTCGACAAAAAGAGTCAGCCTGTCCAACTCGGACTGGAGCTCGCTCCACGCCGAACGCAGATCCAGGCTTACTCTTCGCTGCGCTTCGTCCAGCGTCGTCCGATTGAGCAGGACCGCTCCCAGGATCGCGCCCAGAATTCCAAAGAGAGCGATCACGAGAACAAAATTCAGAAAAATTCTTTTTCTCAGATCAATGCGCATAGAAGAAGTTCAGAGTTCAAAGTTCAGGGTTTGAAGTTCAGAGCTCTATTGTCATGCATCTCGTCGATTCTCTCTGCTCGCCGATTCCCCGATTCTCCGGCTCACCGATTCGTGTATGAATGAGTGCCCCGCAAGAACACTCGGGCTCTCTGTGCTCCGAGAGGCAGTCTGTAGGAAAGAGCTCCTGCTCGCGATACCTTTCAGAGCGAAGGAATCGCAACCGGGAGGTTGCTCCTACAGTTGGTCCATCAGCCATACACGTACTTCGTGCTCTTCGTGTTCTTCGTGGTGAATACACCCTACGATTACCCCCAAGGGGCGGCGGCTCAGTGACCATTCTAGATCGCCGGGAGGAGGCAGCACACCGTGGTCCCCTCGTTTACATTGCTTTCGATCAGGACCGCGCCCCGCAGAAAATCCACAATCTCCTTCACGATCACCAGCCCGAGCCCTGTCCCATCCTCGCAGAACGATTTGGCATTCTCCGCGCGAAAAAATTCCGTGAACAGGCGAGAGCGATCTTCCTGCGGGATCCCTATCCCCGTGTCCCTCACCTCGATCCGAATCCGGTTCTCGCTCTCCCCACTGAGAACGACCTGTACATTTCCTCCGGAAGGAGTGTACTTGATCGCGTTGGAGATCAGATTCGTGAAAAGCTCATCCAGCAGCTTCTCGTCTCCCATGAGCTGGGCAAGCTCCGGCTGGACCTTGAATTCGATTTTCACCTGTCTGTCACGAGCCTGCGCCTCGAAGAGCGGGACCAGCGCATTCAGGATGGTTGCGCAGTCGACCGGGTGGATTACCGCCCTGTCCGCATCGGTTCTCTTGATACCGAGCTTGAGAAGATCGTTGATCAGGTCGCCCAGCATCTCAATCCGCCTGATACATCGCTGGAGCATCTCTCTCTGCTTTTCGCTCACCGGTCCCATGAACCCCCCTTCCATCACTTTGATCATGCTGTAGATCGTGCTGAAAGGAGAACGGAGCTGGTGAGCGGCCTTTTGCAGGAACCAGGTCTTGTTGATCTCTCCGCGAAGAGTTTCTATGGCGAGTGCCACCAGGTCCGAAATCAGCGAGAAAAACCTGATCTCTTCCTCTCCGAAATCATGCGACACGCCGCTATACACACAGAACACCCCCAGGACCATTTTTTCCACGCGAAGGGGAAGACAGATCATGGAGGCAATCCCCTCCTTGCGGATGTCTTCGGGGTATTGGAAATAGTCCTTTTCCTCGATTTTGCCTACCGAGAAAAATGATCCTTCTATTATTTTCCGATTGATGGGGCTCCTGTCGATGTCCACGGCCCCCTTTGACACGTAATCTTCGCTCAGACCGTAGGCAGAGGCGAATTTCAGCTTCTTCCTGCCCTCGTCCAGGAGCTTGATCGAGCAGGCCTTGACCCCCATGATTCCGGCTGCGCTTCTCGTGGCGAGGTCCATGAGCTCCTGAAGATCCGAAGAAAGGCCGATCTTCTTCAACATCTCATACAAGGCCTTCAGCTTTGTGTTGCTGGACTCCAGCTCCTTTGAGGTTTCCAGCAGCTCGCGGCCCTTGATCCGCAGGCTCATCTTGAGAGAGGTGGTGAGAAATGCCGTGACCAGAATGGCAATAGTGAATACCGAGTAACTCACAAGCACATCCGCTGTTCCCGGGTGGATGGTAAAAGGAATGGACCCGAAAACGGGCTTCAGCAGCAGAATCCCCTGGTTCTGGAGGGTTGCCAGGATGCCGGTGGCCGCCAGGACCGCAATGCCGTATCCAAAACAGCTCACCGGAGTCAGAAGGATGCCAGCCAGGACGATATGAAAAAGACTGAAAATCAACAGAGGGCTGTAGATGCCTCCGGTAAACAGAATCATCATGTACAGAGCGGTGAGATCCGCGCTGATCTGCACGTGAGCAAAGGTATTGAAGGATTTAACGTTCTGGGGGGAAAGGGAACTCAGCCTTTTCCACACCAGGAGGAACACGAGGTTATAGGCAAAGATGAAAAGGGCGATGACGGTGAGTGGAAGGATAGGAAAAGAAGGGGTAAAAAAAAACGAAACCCAGCTGCCTGCAAGGGCCGCTGCTGCTGCCAGCCATCTCAAGCGGATGAACCAGTAAACTCGCTCGATCAGCTCCTTTTGAAAGAAAAGCTGTTCCTTGATTAGCTCATACCCCAACCGCATAAGCGATTCCCTTTCAAGAGGAATCGAATCGTCATATCTTCTGCGCTTCTCTCAACACGTTGTCCACGGAGGAAAGGAGAAGCTCGGGATCAACGGGTTTTTCGATGAACTGGGATACCGGCCAGCTCTCGCCCAGGATATGCTGGAATTTGTCCGGACCCTCTTCCGCCATTTTCTTGGGAAAAGCCGTTACCATGATGATGGGAATGGACTGGTATCTCGGATCATGCCTCAGCTTGTAGGCAAGGTCGAACCCCTCCGTGTCGGTGGCCATCATGACATCCAGGATGATGAGGTTCGGAGTCTTCTCCTGAATCCGTGCATACCCATCCTTGCCACTGAACGCGCTCCTGACCGTGTAATTCCTGCTCTCAAGGACAATCCGTATGGATTGGACCAGATCACGATCGTCATCGATCATCAGGATGTCTGTACCGATGGCCATGGCAGTCCCCCCCTCTTGCCTTTGGCATATGATTTGATGAATTCCGCTCTTTTGTCAATGGTTTTCGTCTTTATGAACGAGACGATTTCCCTGCTGACTTTCTCGACACTTTCAGCCGCCTTCGGGCTCAGTTCCTCTCCGAAGTCGAAGTTGTGCCCTTCGATCGAGACCAGCCACGCATGCGGGCATCTGGACCAGATGGAAAATGTCAGTCCAAGCAGGAAGGATGGACGGAGATGATGCGTCCCAAGGGGCAGGAAGCCGGATTCCGGCGCAATCCTCCTCCACATTCGGCCCCTCTTCAGATCCAGGACCGTGGCATCCACAAACACGACCTCCCTTGCACTTGCCAGGTCCTCCGTGAGGCCGGGATCGAGCTGGTGCACGGATTGGATCCGGACGCCGGCCGTTTCCCGGAACATAGGATGGAGCCTCCCGGCCACTCGAAACCCGCACCCGTCGTCTCTGCGCTGAGGGTTGCCATACCCAATGATCAGGAGATCTCCGCTCATTCCCGCACCAATTCCTTGAGGAGCGACCCCTTGGGGTCATAGACCTCCACCTTCAACGGCATCTGTCCCACGGCATGTGTGGCGCAGGACAGGCATGGATCATAGCAGCGGATCGCCCCTTCCACCCGGTTCAACAGACCTTCCCTGACTTCTCCGTTGTGGATGTACTCCTTTGCCACGAGTTCTACCGAACGGTTGATGGCAATGTTGTTGTGGCCGGTAGCTACTATCAGATTCGCCTTTCTGATCGCTCCATGTTTGTCGACCCAGTAATGATGGATGAGCGTTCCACGCGGAGCTTCGATGACCCCCACGCCTTCCTCATTCACGGGAGGACCTGTTCGGCGGATGTCGTTCCCGCAAACCTTTTCCTCATGGAGAATGGACTCGGCCTTTTCGAGCGAGTACAGGAGCTCGACCATCCTCGCATAATGATAGAGAAGAGTCGCACCTTTGTATTCGCTTGCCGTTTCTCTAAATCGCTTCCATTCGACCGCCGCCTGCGGCGTGGACATCCCGTCGGCGCAGTTCAGCCTGCCCAGGGGTCCCACCCGGTAACACCCATCCGGGTATCCCTGCAGCTTGTAGAAGGGAAACTTCATGTATGACCAGGGTTCCACGCGCTCGCCCACAAAACCGAGATAGTCGGCAGGAGCGAATTCAGACAGCACCTCGCCCTGGTGATTGCTGATTCTCATCTTCCCATCGTACATGTCGGTCCGCCCATCATCGTCCACAAGACCGGCATAGTTGGTGGAGAAGTTGGCAAAGCGTCTCACCTCTCCCAGGTTTTTTTCCGTCCATCCCCTGATCAGCTCAAGGGCCGTGTTCGCGGTATGAAAGGCGTCGTCGAATCCGGCAAGAAGCCTTTCCCTGTCGGATTCTCCAAGGGGATTGATCACGCCCCCCGGAATCGCATAAGCAGGATGGACCTTTTTACCGCCCAGCGCCTTGATGATCTCCTGCCCTAATTTCCGGAGCTTTATCCCTTTGACCGCAAGTTCGGGAAACTCCCCGATCACACCCAACACATTCCTCTTCGAAGGGTCCGAATCCCATCCGAAGAGAAGATCCGGGCTTGCCAGATAAAAAAAATGGAGCGCGTGCGACTGAATATACTGCCCCATGTGAAGGAGTTCTCGAAGGAGCTTCGCCGTCTCCGGAATCTGAACACCGAGAATTGCGTCGCACGCCTTTGCAGAAGCGAGTTGGTGGCTCACAGGGCAGATTCCGCAGATTCTCTGAGTTATGATGACCATCTCCTCAAAAGGTCTCCCCTCACAGAACCGCTCGTACCCCCTGAACTGGGTGACGTGGAACCGGGCCTCTTCCACTTCGCCGGTTCCATCCAGGTGAAGAGTGACCTTCCCATGTCCCTCAAGGCGGCTGATTGGATTGATGGTGATTTTTCTCGACTCAGTCATGGGGTTCTCTCCATAGTCAGTCAAAATGAATCATGTCTCCTGGAAGCACAGGGAGTCTTCCCTTCAGGATTTGTGTCAAAGTGTATGCGATAGCTTCAGGCGAAGGGGGACATCCGGGTACAAAGACATCCACCCCCACGACCTGATTCACAGGAAGGACCTTGTCCAGCAAGGGAGGGAGATCTTCATGGCGAGGAACAGCCCCCTGCACTGTACTTTCCGTTTCAACGTATCCCCTGCGTAGGACCTCCTCTGCAGGGATCCAGTTCCGGAGCGTATTGATACCTCCGAAAACGGCGCAGTCGCCCCAGGCCATCAGGACCTTGCACTTTTTCCTGAGCTTGTGCGCCAGTTCGAACTGCTCCTCATTGCCGATCGCGCCTTCTATGATGCCCACAGTGAGATCCTGAAAATCATAATCCTTGAAATCCGTAATCGGCGACACGGTGAGTTCCACCTGGGGCAGGATGGAAAGGAGACTTTCGTCCAAATCCAGAAAGGACATATGACACCCCGCACACGCCTCGAACCATACGGTCGCTACCTTCGGTTTGGCCATGAAAGAACCTCCGGTCCTTTATCATCGATCATTTGGCGTTATTATTGATCATTTACGAAATCTGCTGATTCACCCTTTCCCGCCCAGGGGCGAGCCGCATCCTCTGGCCAGCTCCATCAGTATCCTCCTTGCGTCCCGCACCCCTTCCGGCGGTTCCAGGGTTTTCCCGGCAAAGACGGATTCCCGACCGTCCAGTGAGGTGAAGGTGCCTTCATTTTCGATCCAGCGGGGCCTTGGAAGCAGCACATGGGCTTTTCCTGCGAGCTCTTCCAGCTGGAAGGGCGAAACCACCACAAGAAATTTCAGGTCATTGAGGAAAACCGGGAGGGGTCGCGGCTCTGCTACACCGCCCAGCAGGAGCACGCCGCCCTCCCATCCTCTATCGTTTTCCCTGTTCACCAGGGAGGGAATGCCCAAATGCCAGGACCCGGCGCTGTTCCCCGATGACTTCAGGAGAATCAGTCTCAAAATGTCTCTCTCGATGAAGCCCTTCACCATGGAGATGTCGGCTGCCAGCCGCACGGCCTCCGGTTCTTCAGTGATGGAGGGGGCTCCGATGACGAGTGGGTCTTTTGCATCCAGAAATGCACCGACCATTTCAGCGAATCTCCTCCGCTCTTCATAAGAGGAGCAGATCTCATCCAGGACTCCCTCCACATCCGTTTGCATCATCCTGAGGACTTCACTGCCTTTCAGAGCCCCTGTCGTTCCATCCGCGGTCTTGAGAACCGAGGTGAGAAAGCCCTGCATGAACAGTATTTCTTTCCCGGGCTTCACAGGGATTTCCATGGCTCCGGCTCCCGCGCAGGAGTCCGCCTTTCCCGCCACAGCCGCTTTGAGTCCCTTTTCGAGCATTCCCTTCCTGATCAGGGATGACAGGACAGGCTGTGATTCCCATGGATCCCCGCCCAGAAGGAGCACAAAATCCGTCTCCGCGATCTTCTTCCAGGACGCCTCTCTCATCCCGGCGCCCGCAGACTGCAGCCCACTGAGCACGGACCTGTAATGAATGCCGTCGAGGGTGTCCACACGTCCAAGGCCCAGGGACTCGGAAAAATCCTTGAAAAGAATAAGCTCTTCATTTGAAAGATTACTCGAGGCAATGCCGACGACGCTCTGCCCGCCGTATTTCTCTTTCAGGCTCTTCAGCCCTTCCGATGCGACTCGAATCGCCTCTTCCCATTGCTCCTCCTTCCACTTCCCGTCCTTCCCAAGAACCAATGGACGGGTTAGACGCTTTTCTTCCTTGAAGGAGTCGAATCTCCCCCTATAGCAGAGCTGCCCTTTGTCGGGTCTTCCATTCCCGACGGATACCTGACCTTCAATCTTCAGGAGAGTGTTACCCGCAGTGGTGACCACCGTGGGGCAGAGAAGACCACAGAGGGTGCAAACCGAATCAACAGCCTTTCTCTCCCTTTCATGTCCTTTGACGGCATAATGGCTCCGATAACGACTGGTGATAGCCCCTGTGGGGCACAGCTGCATGCACAGGCCGCAGGAAAGGCACGTAGAACCTTCCCGTCGATCGTTTAGATCGATGCCTATCAGGCTTTTCGGCCCCCGATTTTGAAAATGGAGCACGTAGTTGCCTGCAAGCTGTGCGCATCCCCGCACGCACCTGCCGCAAAGGACGCATCGATTGTGGTCCATCACCATGTACTCACTGGTCACGTCCGTTGGAAAGAATTGGAAGGAGGGGGAATCGGTCAGGTGATCCATCTGCATCTGATAGGCCAGGCTCTGCAGCTCGCATTCTCCGCTCTGGGGACAGAACATGCAGTTGTGATTCCTCTCGGCAAAGAGGAACTCGAGCACCGCCTTCCTGCTCTCAATAATGCGTTCATTCGAGGTCACAATATTCATCCCGTCCCGCACGGGGGTGACGCAGCTTGCCGCCAGCTTTGGGGCCCCATCCACCTCGACCACGCAAAGCCTGCAGCCTCCCCAGGGGGTCAGTGCCGGATGGTGGCAGAGAGTGGGGATGGGAATATTGTTTTTCCGGGCAGCGTCCAGGAGCGTCACACCGGGCTCTGTCAAGAGCTCTTTGCCGTCCATGATGATTCTCACTTTGCCTTCGGTCCTTTCCATCCCAGCATTCCTTTCGCGCTCACTTGGGGTCGGTTCCCGATCATCATGCCTTCACATCGCAGCGGAGGCATCTTTGTGCCTCTTTCAGGGCATCCCCCGTGGAGAGGCCGAGTTCAACCTCTCGAAAATCCCTGATCCTGTCGCCACAACCCGCCTCCGGCATGCACGCCCGTGGCGCCTCATGAACCTCTTCTTCCACGGTCATGGGTATTGAAATCTCTTCCGTTTCCGATACGGAAGGACTCGCGCCGTTTCTTTTGCAGATCGAACTGTCTATCTCCAGGGCGGCGTGATGACCGGCGGCGATCGCTCCCACCACCGTATCCGGCCCGGACACGGCATCCCCTCCTGCAAAGATCATGGAAGCCCCGGTCCCGGTCCTGGTTCCCTTGGTGACCTCAATCAGCCGGCTCTTGCTCAAAGCGACACCCGCGGGCGCAGAGTCGGATGGAAAATCCACCTCCTGGCCAACGGCCAGAATGACCTGGTCCACGTCCAGGCTGAAATCCTGTCCCTTGCTTGGGACGGTCCGCCTCCTTCCGCCGGCATCGAAATCCGACAGTTCCATGGTCTGGCAAACGATCCGCTTTACTCGTCCGTCAGCTCCTTCCGCGCGAAGGGGGGCGGAAAGGAATCTCATCACGACGCCCTCCTGCTCTGCAGCGCGGATCTCCTCCTCCTGGGCGGGCATGTCTTCCCTCCTTCTGCGGTAGACAAGGGTTACCTTGCTCGCACCCAGTCTCAGGGCCGATCTGGAGGCATCGACCGCACTGTTTCCGCCGCCGATGACCGCGACGCGCTCTCCTACCAGACCCGATTTGCCCAGGTTGAGATCGCGAAGGAACTCCACGGCGCCGGAAACCCCCCGGAGATCACCGCCTTCGAGATCGGCGGCGGCACTTCGCTGCGCACCAATGGCCAGGTAAATGGCATCGAAGCCGTTCTTCAGCTGTTCCCAAGAGATGTCGCGCCCGATCTGGGTGTTCAGCTTCAGTTCCACGCCGAGGTCGAGGATGTCCTGGATCTCTCTCCTGAGCACATCGCGTGGGAGCCGGTATTCCGGAATCCCCCACCGAAGCATGCCCCCTGCTTCCGGCAGCGAATCGAACACTCTTACGGCATACCCCATCTGCGCAAGGTCTCTTGCGGCCGTGAGGCCGGAGGGACCCGCGCCCACCACTCCAATCCGCTCCTTTCGGGTGACGCCGGCCGGTTTTACCGGAGGGCGTACTGCCTGATCCGTTATGAATCGCTTCAGGTTCTTGATGCTGAGGGGCTCATCGAGAGTGGAACGCCTGCACTTGGCCTCGCACTTGTGGTCGCAGACCCTGCCGCAGATGCTCGGAAAGGGATTGGTCCTGAGGAGCACCCGGTAAGCATCATCCAGCCGGTTCGCCTTGATCAGGGATATGTACGCCGGGATGTCCATGCCGATGGGGCAGGCATGCATGCAGGGGGCCTTGAACAGAGAACTGCATACCACCGCCGGACAGCGCTTCTCCCTGATATGGGATTCGTACTCGTGCCTGAAATAGCGGATCGTTGAAAGGACCGGATTCGGGGCAGTCTGGCCCAGACCGCAAAGGGCAGTGTTCTTGATGATGTCCGCCCACTTCTCCAGTTTCTCGATGTCCCCTTCCCTGCCTTGCCCTTCGCATATCCGGGTGAGGATATCGAGCATCTTCTGGGTGCCCACCCGGCAAGGGGTGCATTTGCCGCACGACTCGTCCCTGCAGAACTCCATGAAAAACCGCGCCACATCCACCACGCATTTGTCTTCGTCCATCACGATCATGCCGCCCGAACCGACGATCGCACCCAGTTGCATGATGGACTCGTAATCCACAGGGGTGTTGAGATGCTGGACCGGCACACACCCTCCTGAAGGGCCACCCAGTTGAACGGCTTTCAATTTCTTGCCCTTGGGAATCCCTCCTCCGATCTCGTGGATGATAGTGCCGATGGAGATCCCCATGGGGACCTCCACCAGCCCCACATTGCGAACATCCCCCGTGAGGGCAAAGACCTTCGTGCCTTTGCTCCGGAGCGTCCCGCGGCCGGCATACCATTTACCGCCTTTGAGGAGGATCTGGGGGATATTGGCGAGCGTCTCGACGTTGTTAAGGATGGTCGGCTTTTTCCAGAGCCCCTCGATGGCCGGGAAAGGAGGTCTCGGCCTGGGGGTTCCCCTTTTCCCCTCGATCGATGTCATGAGAGCGGTTTCCTCGCCGCAGACAAAAGCGCCGGCCCCCCTGTACACCTCGAGATCGAATTCGAAGCCGGAGCCCAGGATGTCCTTTCCAAGCAGCCCGTATTCCCGGGCCTGCTTGATCGCGAGGTTCAGCATCTTAACGGCAAGGGGGTATTCCGCCCGGCAGTAGATGTATCCCTGGTGAGAGCCGATGGCCTTTGCCGCAATGATCATTCCCTCCAGGACCGCATGGGGATCCGATTCAAGCACACATCGGTCCATGAACGCCCCCGGATCTCCCTCATCCGCATTACATAGAACGAACTTGACATCCCCCCTGGACTTGGAGGCGAATTCCCATTTCATTCCGGTCGGAAACCCGGCGCCTCCCCTTCCCCTGATGCCGGAACTTTTGACCTCGTCTATGATCTGCTGGGGGCTCATCTCGTTCAGGGCCTTTTGCGCCCCGAAATACCCGTCCCTTCCGATGTATTCCTCGATTTTTTCCCCCTGGATCAGACCGCGATTGCGCATGACCAGGAGTTCCTGCATTCCGAAGAACGGGATATCCTCGACCTTCGGCAGTTTGTCCGCGAACTCGGGGGGCTTCAGGGAACCCGGGGATTTCTGCTCCCAGCCTCTGGCAAATACCCACTCAGGACGAATTTCCCCCTTCAGCACATGTCCCCTGAAAATCTCCACCCCCTTTTCCGGGCTCACATCAGCGTACTTGACAGGCTCTTCGCCAACACGCTCTACCGTAATCAGCGGCTCCCTGTTGCAGATTCCCGCACATCCCGAAGTGGTGATGACGATATCGGTCCTCCCGGATGATTCCAGAGCGGTATTCAGCGCCTGAAGGACCTTGTCCGCACCTGAGGAGATCCCGCAGGTCCCCATGTGCACCGTAATTCGGACGCTCCTCTTTCCAGGCAGCAGGAGGGATGAGTCAAGGACTTCCTTCTTCATACGTTCAAGATCTTCAATTCTCAGCTGCGCCATGGGAACACTCCTCGACTATTCGTATTCATTCAGGATGGCCGGTATTTGAGAAGGTTTCACCTGCCTGTAGGTGTCATCGTCCACCATCATGACAGGCGCAAGGCCACACGCGCCAAGGCACCTGACCGTCTCCAGGGAAAAACGTTTGTCCCCGGTTGTCTCGCCTGGTCCCACCTTGAGAGTCTCCCTGAGTTTCTCGAGGGTTTTCTTTCCCCCTCTCACATAGCAGGCGGTTCCAAGGCAGCAGCGGATCGTATGTCTTCCTTTTGGAACCATGGTGAAAAAGGAATAAAAGGTGACCACTCCGTAGACTTCGCTGCGGGGGACTCTGAGCCCCAGGGCCACGCGGGCCATGATGCTTTTCGGCAGATATCCTATGGTCTCCTGGACCTCCTCCAGTACGGGGATGAGAGAGCCCGGTTTTTGCCGGTAGCGTTCTATGATGTCGTCAACCGCTGCCAGCTCCTCCCCGGTGAATTCGTCGCGGATCTGTCTTCCCGGATCCTCTTTCTCTATCGCGGCCATGGCTTCTCCCCCTTTGAAGCTCCTTCTGCCGGTTCGCATACACCGCGAAACCGGAACTCCACCTTTTGCACCAATTTTTGGCCGTGCAATTTTCATTCCTGATGATCAAAGGATGGGTTCTATTTAAGTAATTGAAAGGAGGTTGCTTTTCAGGCTACGGCCGGAGCTTTCCGAAGACGCTGTCGGGATTCTTTGCAGTGTGTAAACAGTGTTGAGGAGTCGGTGTCCTCTCTTGGGCTACACCGAACACAATTCCCTTTGTTATGCGTCGCGATGAGAATCTCCACAATGAACATTGCCATGTCGTCCATTGCGGGGACCCGAGGGGGGACGAATTGAAAGTATTTTCATTAAACTCTTGGGTGCGGCGGCATGAAGAATGCCGCCGCACCTGTCGAGCGGAGTGCGTGGACGGCTCATCACGTGTCTGCGGGCAGCGTCCCGGCAGGGTTGGTCCCACACAACCAAGAGATCAGTTCGCAGCCTGCTGTAAGTAAGGCCAGTAATTGCCGATCATGAGCCCGATGACAAAGTAAAGGAGATACTTCACAACCTGCTTGAGTTCGAAGTCTTCAGGAACCTGCTTCATTACGCCGCGCTTGATGGTATAGATTTCCATTTTCTCTCCTCCCGTAACAACCCCTGATTTCCATGGCTACGCAACCGTTCGGCCATGGGAGGTGAGTCATCAGGGTTTTACAATTTCAGACTCCCAGCGACACATCTTGCGCCTTCACAAAGCAGAGAATAGTTTGCAGGAGCGTAGCAGTACATACCAAGAATTACGCATTCCATGTACCAAAAATATGTATTTCGCGGTACGAGATTTCTTTGAAGGTTTGCCCTGCTGAAGGTGAATCCGAGGGGAAAGAGAGCGAAAGAAAAACGGCTGCACGCGGTCGGACACCGCTGCAGCCGGATAAACTCGCGAACAATGTTTAACTTTTCTTCAAGTACCTGATTCCGAACTCAGATCTCGAGAGTTTGCCTTCCTTGAAGCGGTCGGGCGCCGATACAAAATCGATGGTCATTGTGTTCCCGTTGATGTTGACCTCCCAAATCCTCTGCTCGCCTGTCTTGCCTGTCAGGAAGATTTTGTTGCCCACTACCTGGTAAGCATAGCGTTTTCCGCTATTGGTGACCATTACTCCGTTATCGAGAAACCGGAAAATCTCGTACTCGATATTTGGTTCAATCCACTTGCCCACTATTCCTTTCTGCACGTTCAATTCGGAATTCTGAACCTCGGCAGCGATCTTACCTTCTGCAGAGCTTATTCCGATCCCGCCCGTGCCGACACCTTTCACAACCCCGTATACTGTTGTGATGCTGGCCAGGAACAGGACAATGATGAACCAGGTTCCTTTCCACAAAAATATCCGATTCCTATTCACTTCCATTTTTGCGCACCTCCGAATTCCCGCATACTTTTATCGGCTTCGGCAGTCGCAAACTTTATGGATTTTTGCCCTTCCTAAAAAGTCCATTAAGAATATTTGTGGGTTAGGGAACCACCGCTGCGAAGATTCGATCTCATCATTTTTTTCGAACCCTGTTCAGCCCCTGAGCGATCTTCTCCACGTCCAGGGCGATTTCCATGAGTTCGAGGTGTTCTGCATAGAGCTTTGGATCGATCTGGGATTTTATTTCAGGCTCCATTATGTGGAACACGGGCAGATTCAAGGCCACACCCGCCAGCGGCCCTGTCCAACTGGGATCTCCGTTCACCAGAGTCTCCGCGTACAGCTCGGAACTGTCGGCATCAGGGGAACCGAGGATGACCACCAGGTTGTCCCTGCCGTATTGGTCTACAATCTTTTTTGCCATTTCTTGACCTTCCAGGTCAAAAGCGCCTGCCGCCGTTCAGACGAAGCACTGGGTCTGAGTCAAGACCGGCTCTGCGCCCGCGCTTCGGACACATGCCTCAATCGCCGGCCCCTGAACGCCGTCTCTTTCACCGATAATGATGACTTTCTTTCCTTTCAGTTCCATATCCATCTCCAATGACATTTTCTTCAAAGTACTTCTGGGAAACGACACTTGAACAGCCCAACCTACGGCTCTGCCAGAACCGCATCGACCGCGGTCTTGATCTCCTGAATGGTTATGCTCTCCCCGGTCAACCGTTTCACTTCAATGCCCTTTTTATACAAAAGAAACGTGGGCAGACTCATGACCCGAAGCTTTGCGCAAAGCATCCGGTTCTCTGCGGCATTGAGTTTTGCGATCTTGAGTTTTCCTTCATATTCCCGCTCCAACTCCTCCACGGGCTTCATCAGGGTGAGACAAGGTCCGCACCGGGGCCCCCAAAAATCCACCAGAACCGGTATGTCCGATCCATTCACCTCGACTTCGTAACTATCTCTTGTCAGTTCAACCGTCATTTTTTACTCCTCCATGGTTCCTTTCAAGAAGAAGCGATATGCCGTCGGCCAATTGAGTCATACGGCCCAGGAAAAGGCTCCCCTTTGCCATGAACAAAGCCCTTTCCATTTCTCCGGCCTTCATCTTCCTCACTGCGTGTCCCAGCACCGGCACAGCCGAAGCGATGTGCCCCTGGGTCGGAGAAAACCCGAGCATGCCGTGTGTCTTTATAAAACCATCCAATTCGCCTCTTTCTATTTCCTTGCGCAGAACCGCAAAGCTCCCGATGATCCGATAATTCGTCTTTGGCACGTTCCCGCTTCCCTGCGGCTCTGTGATCTCCGGGTTGTGCATTTCGGTCGCGAACTTGTCGATGTCCGTCAATTTCAATCCCGCCCGATCCAGGGGTTCCATGACCAGTTTCTTGAAGATATCCTGCTGGGAAGAGCCTGATTGGATATCGTGTTTGCCTATCGTATCGAGCCTGATGACCGGGCTCTCCCCGTCGTCCTGAGCGATCCAGATGGCAATGCCTGCAAGGACGTCCTCCAGGATAGGCATATCGTTTCGAACATGCCCATGGAATTTCATGCCCAATTTTGCAAAAGAGCCTCCTGCCACCACCGCCACATTTTTGAAAACTCCGGAGCCGACGAGACCTGCCCCGATCACCATGGCATGAACCGGCGCACAACAGAACGCCTTGGTGTCGGAACCGGTCGCATTCGCACATCCGCACAGCTCGCCTATGGCCTTGGCCATGTTCCCCCCACCCCGGTTGTAGCGGTCCCCGACGGCCTCCTCACCGCATCCGATGAGATAATCGAATTTTGCTGCGTCGGCGAATTTGCCGGCCATGTGCCGCAACGCCATGACGCCGCTTGCCCGGTTCGTGAGATTCTCCATCAGGATCTCAGGGATGAGATTGAAGTCCTCTTCGTGTCCCCTCTGGCAGCACCCGATCAAAACATCTCCATTCCAATAGAGGGGCATGGCCTTTTCCTCTTTGATCTTCCTTTCGATCTCCTCCAAAGGCACGCCCTTGTGTTCAAGCTTTTTCAGATCCGACTCGCCGACCAGAGGGTGAGCGGCAAGTTTGCCCATCGCTTTTTGGAGAAAACCTGTTTCAATCGCCAGAACATCGAAGTCATCGCAGATTTTCACCATTCCGAGAAATTCATCTTCAGGCATGATCTCTCCGAAGGCACCTTCCCTCGATGCGCCTGGAAAATCGTTTTGAAACCACGGAGAGGACGACTTCCAAAGATCGTCAGGATCCATATTCCCGATAAAGACCTGGTTCGGCGGATACGCCACGGCCTTTTCGAATGGATTCAAATGGCTCAGGATCTTGTCAAGCACCGATGGATCCGCTGCGATTTCCCTTGAAGGCTTTGAACCATGCCGGATCATGTTGGGTACATGCGCCAAAAAGTAGGTGACCGCCCTGACCACGGGGCGCGTCGGAATAATTTGTGAACGACCGCTCATAAAGAAAACTCCTTCCTTTCATGATGTACTCTGCCGGATTTCAATGTTTCCGGAATCTCTCCGGCTCCGGTTTAGAAGGGACGCATCAACTTCAGCAATCCACTAGTGATGATCGGGAAAGAAATCAATAAAGCCATGACCAGAGCGTCAAGTATCAGAAACGGCACAGCGGAGAAATAGATATCCCTGGTCGTCGTGCCGGGGGGCGCAACGGCCCTCATTACAAACAGGTTCAAACCAAAAGGAGGCGTAAGAAGACCCATTTCAATGTTCAGGAGGAACAACACGCCGAACCAGACAGCGTCGAATCCCAGCTCTTCGACTACCGGCATGAATATCGGCAGAGTGATCATCATAATGGAGGCGGGGTCGAGAAAGCAGCCCATGATCAGCACCACCACCTGGCTCATGATGAGGAACATGAGAGGGGAAAGACCGAGAAAATTCTCGCTCAGACCCTCCGTGACCGCGCTGAAGGAGAGAAGGGTACTGAAGGCCTTGGCCCCGCAGATGATCAGGAAGATCATGCCGACCACATCGAGGGTGCCCATGACCGACTTCTTTACGACCTCCCGGTTCAATCGTCCGTAGCCTGCAACCAGGATGAACACCCCGGCCGTGCCGGTTGCAGCAGCCTCTGTCGGTGTTGCTATCCCCAAGATGATCACCCCTGTAACCAGAAAGATAATGAACCCCACGGGGAGCAGATACCGTACGGCATTTGTCAGGTTTTCCCGGAAGGGTACCGCCGAGACTTCATAGACAGGGGCGATGGAAGGCTGAATCCAGCATCTGCCGACGATGTAGATCGCATAAAAGAGGGCCATAATTATTCCCGGAACGATCATGGCGATCAGAAGCTTGCCGATGGATATCTGACCCACGGCCCCGATCAGCACGGCAAGCCCGCTGGGCGGGATCATGATGGCCAGGCCCCCGCTTCCCATTATGGCGCCCATGCCCAGTGTTCTCTTGTATCCCTTCTTTTCCATCTCCGGGAGCAGCGTATTCCCGAGCATGGCCACGCTCCCCATGCTGACCCCTGTCAAAACCGATAGGAGAACCCCTCCGGCAACCGACAGAAGAGCTAACCGGCCGGGCAAGCGACCCATGAATTTGTCAAGCACATCGATCAGCACGGGACCTATCCCGGAGTAAAACAGAAGCTCTCCCATCAGGATGAAGAGAGGCAGCGGCAGCAGGGCGAAAGAGTTGACGCTGCTGAACATGCTCATCACGAGCGAATCCAGACCTGAAAGGCCGCCGAAGAGCAGATAGCTCCCGATGACGTTCAGGAGAAGGAATGCGAGAGCGATGGGCATCCCGGAGGCCATACAAAGAAATAGGCCGCCGAATATGGCCGCAAATGTGATTTGCCATTCCATCAGGAATCTCCGACGGTGTGTTCGCGAGGGTCCCGGCCGCTTCCCTCGAGTATGCAGCACGACATTTTATTCGCCTTTCGTCACTCGTCTCTCGTCCCAGGGATGCAGTTTCAGGCCGCCTTGGGAGCCCTCATCCTCCACTTCTTGTAGAAACCATGGGTTCTTCTCCAGAACTGTATGGAGAGTATGGTGCACCCGAAAGCGATGATCCCGATGAAAATGAACTTGGGTATCATAAGGATGGTGGGCTCAAAATAGCCGGCTTTGTACAGATCCCAAGTCGACTTGAACGCGGCTGCAGCGATGATCAGACACACGGCCGTGTTGAGTGTGGAAGTGATGAAGTGGATCAGAGCGCGACGGCTTTCGCTCAGCAGATCGACCAGAACATCCACCTTCACATGTTTTTCCCTTCGAAGCACCCAGGCCACCACCAGGTAGCCCATGGCTACAAGCATGTACTGGCTGACTTCCACGGACCAGCCCAAAGGACGGTTCATGAAGTATCGAAGGATAACCGCCGCACAGACGAGGATCATCAAAGCGATCAGGAGAACGCCTGACAGGAATGCCAGGCCATCCAGGACCCGGTCGAAGACACCACCGAGTATCTGGAGGGGTTTCACAGACGAATCCGGAACCGGCTGCGGCGTGTTTTGGCCTGACGTGTTCATCCTGATGATTCCTTGAAAGGACCCCTGCCTGGACCGGGCGGAGCGGCCACCACTGATCCGTACAGGGGTTCGGATGCGCAGGGGATCACTTGGTCAACAGTTTCCTCAATTTGGGGGTAATCTCCGGAAACCGCTTCTGCTGCAATTCCCAGAGCCCATTGTGGGCAGCGCCGACATATTTCTTGGCATCTTCAGGAGAAAATTGAATGAGCTGAAGATTCTTCTTTTCGACCATCCAGCGCAGGTCCCCTTCCTCTTTCTCGTCCGCCTTGACCGACATTTCCTTTTCCGCTTCGATAAAGGTCTTCACTAGAAGATCCTGCAGGTGTTTAGGAAGACTGTCGAAGCTTTTCAGGTTCATGAAAACGCGTGAGGAATTGTTGTAGATGGGATGATCGATCAGGTATTTGACCACCTCATACATGGAATAATACCTGTAACCCGAAGCGGGCTGGGCCTGGAGTCCATCCACCACGCCCCGCTCCAGTGCCGAATAGGCATCGTCAAGATTGATGGGGGTGTACGCGCATCCCCACGCCAGTGCGGGAGCCTGCGCAGCGGTGGTGCCGCCGATGCTGAACCCCTTCAGGTCTTCGGGCTTCTGCACCTTTTTGTTCCTGAGCGCGGTATAGAAAAAGCCCTTTTTCAGGAGTATGGTCCGGCCCATGTAGTAGAGGCCGCCGTTCTTGTACATCTCCTGGAGGAAATCGTGGGCCCCACCGGGTTTTCTCTCTTCCTCGAGTGTCAGCTCGGTGAGTATGTCCGCCTGGACGCCTTTGACGATGGGCTCGATGGCTCCGCAAAAAGTATATCCGATGTCTACGGCGCCGCTCTGCACGGCCTTGGGAATGTCGAAGGGTGGGAATGTCTCAGGACCGCCTCGAAATGCGATGACGAGCTCTCCCTTGGCCCTTTCATTCACCCTGTCGATGAAACGACTCTGAACCAACTGGTAGAGATAATTGCTTTTCGCTACGAAAGACACCCAGTTGAGCTTGATCGGTTTTTTCTCCTCCGCGAAGACCGAATGTATATGGAGAAACAAAACCGCGAAACACAAAAGCGCCATGAACAAGACTCGTCTTTTTGCAGCCATTCCAGCCTCCTTTGCCTAGGGCAAAAAAAATAGGGGTTTGTGGAAAAAAGCCCACTCAAAATGACGCCGTGCCTGCTTATGGAAGGAAGTCGGCACCGGAAAAATCACTGTTCGAAAAGGGTCTGCTCTTTCACATCCTTCTGCAAAGCTTCGAGGGCCTTTCTCAGAATGGTCCGTCGCAGTTCTTTCTCATCCTTCGGTTCAAGGTCCGCATTGCCCAGGGGATTTACGATCTTGCTGCCCGCTACGATCCGGTTGGATCCAACCATCAATGCAACAGGAACGATGGAACATACGTGGGCTGTCGGGATGCCTGCCCGCTCCAGCTCTTTGACGAGCGTTGCGCCGCAACGCGTGCTGGTGCCTCAGGTGGATGTCAGGATCACACCCGATATGCCCTTCGCTATGAGTTCCTCGGCTATTTTTCTTCCGATCCCGCTCATGGTCTCCACGATGTTCGCAACGCCGGTAGTCGTATAGAACTCCTGGTGGAGACTCCCTATTGCGCCTTCCTTCTCGAACTCCCTCATGACGTCGACCGGCACGAGCCGGTTGGGGTCCTGCTTGACGAAGACCGAATCATACCCCACATGGCTGACCTCATAATCCCCAGGTGTGAGGGACTCCATTCCCTTGAAGGAGTATTTTCCGAAACGGGTGGCAGTCCTCGACTCGATCCGGTCGGGATTTCCCCTGGGAACCAGCCCTCCATCGGTGACAAGCGCGATCTTAGCCCTGGCAATATCCTTGACGGCCGAAGCAGGAGTCACACGGTCGTACATGGGACGAGGGACCTCGGTTTCAAAGGGCTGCCCCTGAATCTTCTTCAGCAGCATGGAAACCACCCTCTCCGCCCCTGTCTGTTCGGATATCTCGTTCGCGAGCCACCCCCGTGGGAAGTACCCCTCCTCTGCAGGTCTGCCGATCCTTTCTTTTGCGGAAAGTTTCAGAGAAAGATTCACGATTTTTCTCACGGCATCCGTCATCCCCTTGACCGAGTCTTCGGTCGAAATGATGTAAACGGCGTTTCTGTAAAGATCCAGCCCCGGGTTCTCCTCGTGCATCCCGGTGACCGCCGGGATGGAGAGCTGAGCGATCGCAGCCTTACATACTCCTCCGCAGGCGATCCCGTAACGACCGGCGTTGAAGGCGGGACCCGCGATCACGAGGTCGGGGTGGAATTCACGAAGGAGGCTTATTACTTCCGCAGACGCCTTTTCAATGTTTTCAGCGAAGTAATTATCGCCGCAGGTGACGGTGACCACCACCTTCCCTCGGGTCCCGAGAGCGGCCTCGATGGCACGGCCCGGACCCACAGCCCCTTCGTGGATTTCAGGTCCCGCCTCCGCCTTCTCCTCGCCGCCTATTCCGCCGAAAAACTGATTGAGATAATGGGCCACTCTCAGCATCTTGAACCTCCCTTTCTCAGGCCGCCTGATCAAACGAATTCCGGATTTAACGGCACTAATACCTGACCGCCGTCCATTTGGTGCTCCCGAACTGGCACAATGCACCGTAGATGGAACTGAGGGATTGTGTGACCTCCCCTTCAAGAGACGATCCGCCCCACACGACTCCGTCGCTGCCGATGACCCGTTCCACCGGGGGCAGAACCAGATTCGAGA
The DNA here is from genome assembly GCA_002840535.1 of Deltaproteobacteria bacterium HGW-Deltaproteobacteria-15. Taxonomy (GTDB): domain Bacteria; phylum Desulfobacterota; class DSM-4660; order Desulfatiglandales; family HGW-15; genus HGW-15. The sequence goes on from PHBH01000002.1 coordinate 110,176, forward strand.
AGGGAAATCCCATGCTGACGATGGCATCCACTTCCGGCATGCTGAATATGGTCGATGCGCCGAATCTGGCGTCTTTGAAATCCGCGCCCATGTGGAGCATTGCGATGGCTGTTCTGATGCCCAACTGTTCACACCTCTGGGCTGTGCGCGCCATTGCCAGTTCCGGGGCGCCTCCACCTGTTTTCGTCAGGACCGCTCCGTCGGCGCCGAGCACCCATTTTGCCAGGCTGGCGGCTATATTGGCCATCCTGTCGAAGTCGAAGACATTGTTCGGGGCGATCGTAGCGATTACCCCTGCAAAACACAGCTCTTTCCCGTGTCTTCTATACAGCTCCTGAATGATGGGATGGTTCTGGAACCGGTAGGTCTGCACATTCAGGCCCGGCAATGCGGACGTGACGGCGCCGTCCAGTATCTGGTTGGGGTGCAGAATGGTGGGCAAAATCCCCCCGGCCTGGACGCCGAACAGTGTAGGCTCTGCCGGTATGGGCTCATACTGAAGGCTCAGGACCTGCGGGATGTAGACGACCTTGGGCAATTCTTCCATCCCTCTCGCGACTTCGGTGAGTGGAGGCAGGTCGTAACTCTCCACCTCGTCCGCTTTCAAATCCCTTCCCGCCCAGGCCAGATAAGCAGCGGCTTTGAGCCCTGCGAGTTTCAGCCCGGCCTGGAACTGCGGAATGGTTACGCCTTTCTTCGGCTTGGGAAGCAGAACAACGTTGAAGGTCTTGCCGTACGTGCTCACTTCGCTCGCCGGGCCGGACATGTCAATAAGGTGGTCGCGAGGATCCATGCTTGCCGTGTCGCCACCCTTTCGATCATCGATCAGCACGACTGCCGCTCCTCGGAGCACGCATGTCTTGCCTTCACCGGTGTTTTGGTGTTTCCCCGAGTAGCCGAAAGTACCGTCGCCTCCCATCTTGCCCCGGGGTTCGATCACATCGGCAACCTGAATGATCCGGCATCTCTCTCCGGGCCGGGCAATCTCGATTTCGACGCGTTCGAATCTTTTGTCGATTTCCAGGAGTGCCCGGAGTTCGTCCCGGTTGATGGTCAGGACACCGTCTTGGATCAGCGTCCTTTCGCCGAAGCGGATGTCCTTGATCGTGATGATGTGAAGGTCGAGTTTCATGATGACCGCTCCTTCCTTTGAGTCTGTAATGCTCCGAGATTTGAATTGCTCTTTTTTTGTTCCTCCAAGGGATGGATGGGTCGGGGCTGGATGTCTGCAAACTGGGAACCGGGAATGAAGCGATTATATATTGACATTAAATACTGTCAACGAAAATTTTAAAGAAAAGATGGGCAGGTCAAAGATGCATGTGAGTCTCCACCCGCAGAGCCCCGCTTCACGGGACAGGGCGCGCAGCCTCAGGTAACCCCATGAAAGGGGGTTCACAGCTGTGCAACCAATAAATTCGAAATCCGAAGCACGAAATCCGAAACAAATTCAAATGACCCGAACAGCCGTACTTGCACCTTTCAGGTATCTTCGTTTCTGTCATTTGAAAATTCGAATTTGAACCGAAATAGCGAGCGCACTCTCCGCGCTTCGCTTGGAGCTTGCTGCGGGGTTAGCGAGCGAATCCAAACCAGATAGAAATTCCTCGTGAGGTGGAAGATTCCCTGCAGCTTGTTGTAGCGAAGCGGAAATCCCGCTAGCGGGGCTGCAGGGAGCTTCAATTCCTTTGTTTCGAATTTCGATATTCGAGATTCGGATTTTCAGGCCATGATTTCATACCGGATCGGTAGAACCTCTCCGGGTCCTCCACCAGAGATAGGGTTTAATGAGATCTAACCGACTGCGCTTTCCGTGGGTCTCCTCAAAACTATTTCATTTACCTTGACACTATTTGGTGTTAATAAAAACAGAACTCAGCCCGGCAAGTCTGCCCCTCGAGCACTTATAAGAGTTTCCCGATGAAGTCACATACAAGAGACCCGCGAATGAAGAAAAGAATGGACAAGAATCCGGACGCCAATCCACAGCGGATCGGAATAATGTTGCCAAGGGAGTTTCTGAAGGATCTGGAGAAAGATAAAAAATTCACTCTGGAGCAAATGCTCATGGAAGCGACTCGGTGGATACCCTCTTTCGCCTCCAAGCAGCAGCGCTACAAGGTTTCCGATGAAGTGAATGAAAGGACTGTTCGATTCTACATCGGCAGAGGACTCATCGACAAGCCCATTGGGCGGGAGGGCAGGAAGGCCATCTTCTCCTACAAGCACGTTCTTCAGCTCTTGACCGTGAAATTCCTCCAGTCCAACTATATCCCGCTCAAGAAAATCGCCGACATCATGGCGGGATTCAAGTCCGCTGATCTTTTATCCCTCCTTTTGGGTGAACGTCCGTTGCCTCTGGCCCTCCCTGGTCTCGTTTGGAACCCCGATTCTCCTGCCGCTTCAGAGCTCGGCCATGGAAGACGCAAGCGATTTCAGATCCATGAAAAGCTTGAACTGCGCGTGGATGAGGGGTTCGACATTCTGGGAGAGGATGTGGACGTGAAGAAGATCTTCACCAGAATCATGCAAGTCCTTGCCGGCACGTCAACAGGCCGTCGAAGCGCTCAAGATCCGATGATCCGGTACGCTTGTTTTGACGATCTGGATTGGGACGATGCCAGCCCCGCGCACCCCCTGAGAGATCGGAGAGAGGCCGTTGTCGCCCTGGTTACTGAAGGAGGACTTGTCCCCAGGGGCAATCCTGACAAGCTGGAACCGGCAAGGGCATCCCGCTTTCTTCGCTACAGCATCGAGAATATCGAAGATCTCAAATCCGGGGAATTCGAGTCCATCGATCGCGGGTGGGACAGAAAGTATGTCAACGACGATCCTGACCGCCTCCTGCCCCTCGATGTTATGAGAGACCTGGAAAAGGAACATGGATTCTCGAGGCTCCACCCTTACTATTACACCACAACGGGCGCCGGCACCCCTGCGGATGTCGCCAGGAAGATCGGGAAGGAATTGGCCGCGGAGCTTAAAACACAGGGTGTCTCAGCCGTCCTCCTGACATCCACCTGAGGGATCGGCACTCGCTGTGGTACAGCGATAAGCAAAGAGATCGAGTCTGCCGGAATCCCCGTCGCACTGATATCGCCCCTTGTGCCGACCGCCCTGTTCTGCGGCGCATACCGGATTGTCCCGGGCTATGCAATCGTGCATCCCCTCGGAAACCCCTCTCTGTCCCCGCAGAGGGAGAAGGAAATGAGGCGAAGAATCGTGACCACCGCCCTCGAGTCAATGGAGATCGAGGTTACCGGCGGCCGAGTCTTCAATTGGAGCTGATTTGACCTCAAGCGCCGCGAGTGACTCATGAGATTGGACGTCCAGGAGTTCAAAGTTCAGAGGATCGAGTTCGGACGGTTCTCCTGTTTTCGAGACGGCCTCCTTTCCATTCGTAAACAAGAGCTGATAAACCTTATCGCGGAAGACAACCGGATACATGGTGTGGATGTGGTGATCGTGAGCCCCGGGGAAAAGACCAGGATCGCCAATGTAAATGACATACTGGAACCGCGAATCAAGGGGGATGATTCGACCGGCTATTATCCGGGGATTTTGGCACGCTTGTTCAGGGCGGGCCAGGGAAGGACCTGGACCCTCAAAGGATGCGCCGTTATGGAAATCGGCTACAAACAGGGATTCTATGGCGGCATCGTGGACATGGTGGGAGAGGCGGCTTCCCTGACTCCTTACTCCAGGACTCATAATGTCTGCATTCTGGCAAAGCCTGCACCGGATATCGATCTTGCCGAGTACGGCCGCGCACTGAAACTGGCAGGGGCAAAGGTTTCGGTTTATCTGGCAAGGACCGCCTGGGATTCGGATCCGGATGAGGCAAGGTCCTATGACCTCAAAATGGAGAGCAGGCGGCTCAGAAATTTGCCCAAAGTGGCATATTTATTCCAACTCCACAGTCACGGAAATTCCAGAGAGCCCTTCATTTACGGCGCCAACAGCAGGCAATACTACCCTACCATCCTCCACCCCAATGAAATCCTCGACGGCGCCATTGTATGCGGACATTATGATCTGCCCATGTGCATGAAGAACACCACCTACTCGATCCTGAATCATCCGGTCATCCTGGATCTCTACGAAAGGCATGGAAAGGATTTGGACTTCAGGGGAGTGGTAGTCGCGCCGGAGCCGACAACCATGGAGGAAATCCACCGCACGGCCATGATGGCTGCCGGTCTCATGAAGGATCAACTGGGCGCGGAGGGGGTCATCATTACCAAGGAGGGGGGCGGTCATGCCGACGTCGATCTGATGCGGAATTGCGAAGCCTGCGAAGATCTCGGAATAAAGACCGTGCTGATGGATAATGAATGGCTCGGCCAGGACGGGTCAGGACACCTTTCGCTGTTGGATATGTCTGAAAAGGCGGATGCCATCGTCAGCGTGGGCAACGGTGACGAGATCGTTGAGGCTGGACCTGTGGAAAAGGTGGTCGGCGGTGAGATCGTGGCCGACATAAAAGGAAATCTCATGGGCAGTATAGCTCTCCCTGTGCGCACCATTCCCGGCGCTATCAGCCAGATCGGCTTGAGCCATATCACCGTCGAAGTGAGGGAATGGTCCATACCTGCCCTTGCGGGAATGACCCCGGGAGATTCCCGCGTCGACCTCTGCAAGCGTGCAAAGCATATTATCGAGACCGCAGGCGGTGCTGCGGGAACGGATCAGGACATGTCCCGGATGGTCCGTCTCCTTTCGAAGATCTGTCAAAGCGATCCTATTGGGAAGCAGCTGGAAGAGGGGTATCTATCCAGGAAGATCAGAAAAAACGTGTTGAGCGATAAACGGGGATCTCAAAGGGCCATCGAACTCCTGCTCAGGAAGTTGGGAGGGAAAGAGTTCGATACCGATATCGAGTTTCCCGGAAAAAAGATCGTTGACCCCGGACTGACCATGGTGATCCGGGATGTGGGCCGGTGAACCGGGGCCGAAAGGAGAGGATGAAATATCCATTTCAAAAGGAGGGCAGTACCATGAAAAGTCCAATGTCTTTTGCGAGGGTCGTTTTGGGTTATGTGTCACTGGTTTTCCTTCTCACATTGCTTGTCGGGGTCTTGCCTGTGTATGCGGAATACCCCGATCGGCCGGTCACGGTCGTAGTGCCCTTCCCTCCGGGCGGCGTGACCGATCTCGGCGCACGGGCCTTCGCCGCCGCCATGGAGAAACACCTGAACAAGTCCTTCATTGTGGTTAATAAAGCCGGAGGAGCGACGACGATCGGGGGGAACGCGGTAGCCACTTCCAAACCGGACGGCTATACCATCGGGTATTTTCCGCCGATGGCGAGCATCCCGGAAGTCTACAGCTACTTCTTCCAGGCCCCTTACTCCAGCAAGGATCTGAAGCCTGTATGCCGCATCGGAACAGCCGTCGGCGCCATCTGCGTGAAAGGAGACTCGCCGTTCGACACCTTCAAGGATCTTGTCGAGTACATCCGGAAAAACCCGGGCACGAAATGGGGCATCAACACCAAGACCTCTCCCAGCTACATCATCATGAGGGCGATTGCCAAGAAAGAGAACATCCAAATTACCGATGTAGCCTTTGACGGCGACACCAAGATCGTGCCGGCCATTCTAGGCGGTCACATTCCGGTGGGATCGCCCACATACCCCTCTGTGAGATCTCTGGTGGAGGCGAAACAAATCAAGCTGGTTGCCCTTCTCGTGGAGAAATACGCCGATTTCATGCCCAAGGTTCCCACCATCGTCGAACTCGGCTACAAGGTTCCGCCGGGGATGTCCAACTCCGTGTTCGCACCGAAAGGAACCCCGGACGACATCGTGAAAATCTTGAATCAAACGGCGGCAAAGGTTTCCCAGGAGCCGGCATTTCGTTCCAAGCTGATGGATTTGGGCATCCTCCCCTCTTATGAGGAGACCAGTGCCTTTGAGGCCACGATCGAACGGGAAATCAAGGAGCTGGAGGGTTTCTTCAAGGAGGAAGGGCTGGTCAAGTAGAAAACCGACTGATCCACTTGCATAAACAAGGAGGCGCCATGAAAAGTTCAAGATTTTTCAGTATCGTCACCACTATTTGTGTTTTCCTGACCTTCGTTGCCACGATGTGTTCCGGGGTTCGGCCTGCTTCGGCAGAATACCCCGAGCGGACGATTACGCTGGTCGTACCTTACCCTCCGGGAGGCGTTACCGACCTTGGCGCAAGGGCGCTGGCGGAGGAAATGGAAAAACGGCTGCGCCAGCCTGTTGTGGTCGTGAACAAGGCCGGCGGGGCTACAACCATCGGCGGAAACGCCGTGGTTACGGCCAAACCCGACGGTTACACCCTTGGGTTCTTCCCTTCATCGGCGAGCATCCCGGAGGTCTACACCTATTTCTATCAGGCGCCCTATTCCAGCAAAGACCTCAAGCCGGTGTGCAAGGTCGCGGTGCCTGTTCTCACGATTTCCGTCAAGGGCGATTCCCCTATCAACAGTGTAAAGGATCTCGTGGAATACGCCCGGAAAAATCCCGGCGCCAAAGTCGGCATCCACGGCAAGAGCACGGTGGGATATCTGGCCATGAGGACCATCGCCAAGACGGACAATGTCAGCCTGGTGGATGTGCCTTTTGACGGCGACACCAAGATTGTGCCGGCGATCCTCGGCGGCCACGTGCCCTGCGGCACTCCGGCCTTTCCGGCCGTCCGGGCGCTGGTGGATGCAAAGCAGATAAAGGTGCTGGCGCTTCTGATCGACAAGAGGGCCGATTTCGCCCCGGACATCCCTTCCATCGTCGAAGCCGGATACAAGCTCCCGGCAGGCGTTTATCTGGGGGTTTTCGCGCCGAAAGAGACCCCTGACGATGTCGCGGGAAAACTCAATGCAGTGATTGCGAAAATCACCGAAGATCCCGCTTTTCGCACCAAGGTCCACAACATGGGGATACAGGTGAGCTTCGACGACACGAAATCCTTCCGGAAATCGATCGGCCAGTATACGAAGAATATGCAGGTTTTCTTCAAAGAGGAAGGTCTGGTGAAATAGAAGGCATGAGATGAAGCGGCTTGAGGGTCCGATCTGGATCGTTATCGGAGTTGCGATCTCCTTTTTTTCTCAAAGGACGGGAATCGGTTCCTTTACCGAGCCCGGGGCCGGCTTCGTCGCGCTTGTCTCCGGGCTCTTCCTTATCGCCGTAGGCTTGGTCATGAGCATCATCCCTAGAGAAAAGGGGGATGAGCGCGGCAAGCCGGCTGCGTTGATGGACAGGTCGCGACGATCTTTCAGGCTCTTCCTTACCGTTGCGCTCCTCGTATTGTACGGCCTCCTTCTCGAACCGCTTGGATACGTGCTCACGACGTTCCTGTTCATGGTGGGCCTCTTCTATGATCTCGAGAAGCGGAGCATAGCGGTTCCCTTGTTAGCGTCCCTTGCCAGTGTCGCGGTCACGTATACCCTTTTCGAGATCTGGCTCAAGGTCCGGTTCCCCCGCGGAGTCTTTCCATGGTGGTGAATTAAGCATGGTTCATGAGCTTCTATACGGATTCGGTGTCGCGCTTCAGCTTCCGAACCTTCTGGCCTGCTTCATTGGAGTGCTCGTCGGCACCCTGATCGGTGTTCTGCCGGGCATCGGACCCGTCGGGGCGATGTCGATCCTGCTGCCCATTACCTTCGGCCTGTCGCCGGTGGCTGCCATCATCATGCTGGCCGGCATCTACTACGGTTCCATGTACGGCGGTTCGACAACATCCATTCTGGTCAATATCCCCGGGGAGGCGGCTTCCGTCGTCACCTGCCTGGACGGTTACCAGATGGCGCGCAAGGGCCGTGCTGGACCCGCGCTGGGGATCGCCGCGTTCGGGTCCTTCATCGCAGGCACCATCGGCCTTCTCGGACTCATGCTCATGGCCAATCCCCTGGCAAGCTTTGCGGTCAGGTTCGGGCCGGCCGAATATTTTTCCCTCATGTGTCTCGGTCTTTCGGTGCTCCTCTATCTGACACACGGATCGATCCTGAAGGGTCTGGTCATGGCCGGCGCCGGGCTCTTCCTGAGCCTCATCGGCCAGGACATCGTGACAGGAAAGGTTCGCTTCACCTTCGGCTTTTTCGGCCTACAGGACGGCGTGGGTCTTGTACCGATGGTCATGGGGCTCTTCGGCATATCGGAGGTGCTGCTGAATCTCGAACAACCGGCTGAAAGAACCGTGTTGTCGACAAAAATCCGACACCTTCTCCCGAGCAGGGAGGACTGGGCCGCCGCAGCCAAACCCATTGGACGGGGCTCGCTTCTCGGGTTCTTCCTGGGCATCCTTCCTGGGGGCGGGGCCGTGATTTCCTCGTTTGTCTCCTATGCCCTGGAGAAACGGTTCTCCAGGCACCCGGAGCGGTTCGGAGAAGGAGCGATCGAAGGGGTGGCCGGACCCGAGGCCGCAAACAATGCAGCCAGCAGCGGAGCGTTCATCCCGCTTTTCTCTCTGGGGATACCGGCAAACGTGGTGATGGCGCTCCTCCTCGGCGCCTTGATGATCCATGGCCTGCGGCCGGGCCCCTTGATGATCACGGAACGCCCGGAAATATTCTGGGGCACCGTCGCCAGCATGTATGTGGGCAACGTTCTGCTGCTCATTCTGAACCTTCCCCTCATCGGGCTCTGGGTGCGGATCCTGAAAATCCCCTACAGGATCCTCTTTCCGCTCATCCTGCTCTTCTGCCTCATTGGCGTCTACACGATCAACGGAAACGTGTTCGATATTTTCGTAATGATCCTGTTCGGCATCGTGGGATATGGGCTTCGGAAAGCAGAATACGAGCCCGCGCCCCTCGTGCTTGCGTTCGTGCTGGGGCCCATGCTGGAGCAGAACCTGAGACAGGCCCTCATCCTCTCGGATGGAAGCGCGAGGGTCTTCTTCACTCACCCCATATCCGCGGCCTGCCTGAGCATCTCCTTGTTTCTCGTGATCTCCGGAATCCTTCCGGAGATCCGAAGGAGGCGCAGGATGCGAAGAGAGAACGCTGTGCCGACCTCTTCCCCAAAGTCCTGATGGAATGTTCTACCAGGATTGCAGGATTCCGCGTTTCTTCGCGCAATCGATCATAGCCTTCACATTGGCGGGTTTCGACCCGGTCATTCCTGCGGACGTGGAAAGGATGAATCCCCCGTCTTTGCCGGCCTTTCTGATCAGATCGATGCAGTAGCCCTCCACCTCGTCGGTCGTGCCGGCAAAGAGAAGCGAGAGCGGCACGTTCCCGGCCAGGCAGGCGACTTTCCCCACCGTTTCTTTTGCGCGGCCCATGTCGGTGTCTTCAAACCACCAGACCGTTTTTCCCTTCGGCACATCAGAGATCACCTCCAGCCGGGAATTGTATCCCCCTTCGGCAAAGAGGAGCGGGACGCACCCTTCGTTGATCAACCCTATTATGACTTTTCTCAAGGTCGGCCAGTAAAAGGTCCGGAAATGACGGTCTGACATGAACCCGTCTGCACCCTTGTGCAGCGGCATGAAAACAAGAAAATGTTTGTTCGCTTTGGCCGAAGACGAGCCCCTTCTTACCATCAGCGGGACAATCCGTTCACAACCCTCCAGAAGCTCGTCAGGATGCTGGTACATGTCCGTCATGATCCCCGCGGTGCCGCGGAGGCTGTCACCGATGAAATCGAAAGGCGCTTTTGAAACGCCGCCCGAAAAGAGGGGAAACCCCCTTGCCTGAACGGCCCTGTTTATGGCACGGACCTTGTCGAGCCACTTTGCGGCAGCAGATCCCGCAGCCATGAGATCCAGCATCGCCTTCTGCAGCAATGGGTCTGTGAATGGAAAAACTCCGCCGGCTATGGTGATGATTTCGGCCGGAGGCGGCATGGAAGGAAGCTTCTCCAACCCCTTCAGTGCACCGAAGATCCGGGGGAAGTATACTCGTATGAAAAAACCCGTGGGGTCGTCTATAAACTCCTGATACTCACCCTCCTTCATGTACTCCCCTTCCACAAACTGATAGGGCCGCTCCTTTGAGACTCCATGACCCGGCCATTGATACAGTTTGAAGTCGAGGATGTCCATGACCCTCCCAGGCACAACAATTGACGGGCCGAAGTAACCGTCCGGCTCGAACTCTTCGTAGAATCCTTTCCAGGCCCGGTCGAGCTGCTCATAGTCGTACATGGCATCGTAGAGCGTGAGTCCCGCATGCTCCACGGGAAAAAACCCCGGAGAAGGACAAATCGGTATGCGGGCAGGGGGGGTTCTCAACTGGATCGCATCCTTGATCAGCGCGGCGCGCTCCCTGTACGCGGTTTCGCATTGACCATCGGCAAAGGCGATATCCTTCCCCGAAACCCAATCCTGAAACTGCTGCTCCTGCTTCCCATCGGCATCAGGAGAAACGCTCGTCCATCTGTCCTTCATGTCATTCAATCCCCATCCACTGTTTCGCCAGCACAACGGCCGCCATGGCGTCCTTCCCGTAAGCGTCGGCTCCGGCATACTCCCGAATCTTTTCGTTCATCTGCCCGCCTCCGATCATGATCTTCACCTGCCCCCTCAGACCCGCCTCTTCGATGGCCGCCACGGTCTCCTTCATGGTGTCGTAGGCCAGAGTGAGAAGCCCGCTCAACCCCACGACCTCGGGTTCAAACTCCCTGATGCGCTCCACGAATATTTCGGGCTGGACATCGATGCCGATGTCCAGCACCTCGAAACCGTTTGCATCGAGCAGGAAGGAGACGATGTTCTTCCCGATATCATGAATGTCCCCTTTGACGGTCCCTATCAGGACCTTTCCATGCTTTTTTCTTTCGGAGCTGCCGACGAGTTTCGGTTTGACCACAGTGGAGATATTGCTCAGCATGTTACCGGCCATCATCAGCTCAGGAAGAAAGTACTCCCCCTTCTGGAAACGGTCGCCGACCGTTTCCACGGCTTCCCTGCACGATTCGAGAATCCTGATAGGGTCCTCACCTCGCGCGATCAACCCCCGGGCAATATCCATGGCCTCCTTTGGCCTCATATTCACGATGGCCTCGATCAAGTCTTCGTACATGTCTTCTCCCGTGATGGTAGCGCGTCAGCTCGTTGATGAGTGTTCCATTTGCACAGAGCTAAAGTGTTACCCGTGATGAAAACCTCCTACTTGGTCACAATGTTCGCGTTCCTGATCACCTCTCCCCAGCGGATCTCCCCTTCGAGATACTTCCGGGTCTTCTCCGCATTCAGAAAATCGGTCTCGAAGGCGAGATCTTTGACCTTCTGCCGGAACGAAGCCTCCTGAAGAGCCTTCTCCAGCATACCTTCCAGTTTCTTGAGGACGGGTTGCGGGGTCTTGGCCGGTGCAAGAATACTCAGGTAGGAGTCATACACCAGTTTGGAATATCCCTGCTCGGCAGAGGTGGGGGTGTTCGGAAGGAATTCGCTCTTGTCCCCCATGACACCCAGGATCTTGATGGCCTTTGCCTCGGCCTGTTTGATCACCAGTGAACTGAAGGGGAAGATGGCGAAATTCGCCTGTCCCCCGACAAGGGCCGTAAGCGACGGGGCAAAGCCCGGGTAAGGGATATGCTGGATGTCCAGCTTTTCGGCACTTTTCAGCGATTCCCACAGCAGGTGCCCGGCGCTCGCTACGCCCACGCTGCAGTAGGAAAGCTTTCCAGGGTTCTTCTTGATGTATTCCACCATTCCCTTGAGATCGTTCACCGGGACATCCTTGTAAGCCACGGCGATCTGCGGATACTTGGCGGTCGCCCCGATGGTGGCGAAATCAGACAGACGGGTTGTGAAACTGGGATTCAGCACATGAAGGTAAACGAAGACCCCTGCAGCGGCGGAATAGAGAGTGTATCCGTCAGGCTTGGCATTGGCCACATAGCCCGCGGCAAGGGCGGTGCCGGCTCCAGGCTTGTTCAAGACCACAAAGGGCTGTCCGGTGTACTCCTTGAATTTTTCGGCCACCACCCTGGTGAAAAGGTCAGCGCTGCCGCCGGCAGGATAGGGACATACCATCTCGACCGTCTTGGAAGGGTAATCTGTCTGTGACCACGCCACTGGGGGCAGGACACAGACGACCAGGCCCAGAAGAACCACCGCCAACGCTCTTGTCTTTGTAGCTTTCATGTCATCGCTCCTCCTTCATGCTTTTTACCCATAAATCACGAAAAGAAGTCTTCCCCCTCGATATTGAAATCTGCCACCAAGACAAGAAGAAAGCCACTGTGATCTTCTTCGTGTCTTGGTGTCTTCGTGGCCGACAGGCTTACTCCACGGCCTTGAACATCCGGGTCAAGGGGAACTTCAGCTTGTACAGACGTGCCGCGTTCCCACCCAGGATCAGGTTCAAGTCATCCTGGGTGATGTCCAGACGTCTCATCTGACGCAGGCTCCACCCGAACAGGTCCACCTGGTGCGTAACCAGCCCTTCCTTGATCAACTGCATCGCATAGGTGGGCGGCTTGTGTCCGGGCTGGGAGTAAACAGGGATGCTCGCGCCCCAGTCCGTGCCCCAGAGGAGTTTCTCGGCGCCTATGTTGGGGTCAAGAAGCGGTTTGTAATAGAGATCCGTCCAGTACAGGCCGGTCTCAAGATAGACGTTGTCGTGGCTTGCGGCCACGTGCAGGCACTGATCCACCAGGTGCTCCCACCACCAGCAGGCCATTCCGCCGTGGTCGAAGATGATGGGCACATCGGGGAAATTGGAAGCCAGCTCATGCGCCCACAAGGGCTCGAGAGCCTCGGGGATCCCCAGGTGGTATCCCATGGCAAATCCCGTGTGATAGTGAACCGGAACCTCATGCTTTCTCGCTACCTCCATCACCTGCATCAACTCGTCGATCCGATCGGTCCGGCTGATCCGTTTCTTGCGGTAAAACACCTTCGGGTCGCAGGGAAAGCCTTCGCCGATCCCGCAGAACTTCCCCGTGGAGAGCAGACGGTCCAGCTCATTGCAGGCCGCTTCCATGGTCCACTCCTCCTTGCCATACTTTTCCACACTGTAGCCCCCGGTGGGGATGCAGAGGGCTGCGAATCGGTCGGGGTATTTCTCCACCAGGGCCAGGTTCTGCTCGTTGGTCATGCCGTAAGATGCCATGAGAATGCACATGTCCACGCCGTAACAGTTCATGTCGTACAGAAGTCTTTCCGAGTTGTCGTAGGCCTCTATTTGAGGCATGACCTGCACCAGTTCGCTGTATTTCAGCTTCTTGCGGCCGGCCGACTTGTCGGCGAGCCTCTTCTTCAGTTCAGGTCCAGCCGCGTGCCGTTGGGAATGCACGTGGCCGTCCACAACGAATCTTCCCATCTTCATTCTTTTACTCTCCCTTCAACTTGGATGTTTGCTTTCTTCATCTCGTAAATTTCACCAGCAAGGCTGCCGGGCATCAGGTACAGTCGAACTGTGTTCAGTGTTCGGTGTTCAGTGTTCGGTGTTCAGGAAAGACAAGGTAGGGCGCTTTCGAAGAAAGCGCCGTGCTGGTTCAGCGGACGTTTTCCGCGCACGGAATCTAAGATCGGCGAAACGTCCCTACCTTCACTCATGCTTGACCCTGAACTCTGAACACTGAACTCTGAACCCTGAACCCTGGACACTCCTTCTGCTAATCTTCATCCCTTGCCATCACCGTCCTGTTCCTGGAAATCCTCGGAACCAGCTGAATGAGCAGAAGGCAGAGGCATGCGGCAAACAGGGTGCCCGCAATGGGCCGGGTGACAAAGATCTCGAATCCTCCTCTTGACTGCAACAGACTCTGACGAAAATTGGTTTCCATAATCGGGCCGATGATCATGGCGAAACAGAACGGCGCCGGGTCGAAACCCGTCTTTCGCATGAGGTATCCGACGGCGCCGAAGGCCAGCATGATGATGATTTCGGAGGGGTTGCTGTTCACCGTGTAAGATCCGATGAGGCACAAGAGCAGGATCACCGGGAAAATGATCCCGTAAGGCACTTTCAACAGACGCACCCAGAGCCCGATGAGCGGAAGATTAAGCACCAGCAGAAGTACGTTCCCGATATACATGGATGTGATGACCCCCCAAAAGACTCCGGGATGCTCCGTGACCAGAAAGGGGCTGGGCGTTATCCCGTGGATCATCAGGGCACCCAGCAGGAGAGCCGTGATGATATTGGAGGGGAGCCCTAGGGAGAGAAGGGGGACCATGGCGCTTGTGGACGCAGCGTTGTTGGCGGTCTCAGGACCTGCAACCCCTGCGATCTCCCCCTGCCCGAAGGTCTCGGGATGGCGGGACAATCGTCTCTCCACGGCGTAGGAGGTGAAGGTGGACATGATCATCCCTCCTCCAGGGAGAATCCCCAGGAAAAACCCGATGACGGATCCACGCAGGATCGGCCAGATCGAATCCATCCAGTCCCGCAAGGTGGGGAGAACCCCTTTGATTTCGCTGGCGATCACGTCATGGATCCCCTTTCTCTCGAGGCTGACCAGCACCTCGGCAATGCCGAAGAGACCCATCACCATGGGAACGACCCCCACCCCGTCCATCAGGGTGATGCTTCCAAAGACAAAGCGCTGAATTCCGCTCATGGGATCCGTACCGATGACCCCGGCAAACAGCCCAAGAGAGGCCGAAATAAGGGATTTCGCCATGGACCCTTTTGAGAGGAACGTCAGGAGCACAACGCTGAGGCACATAAGGGCAAAATACTCGGGCGGACCGAATCGCAAAGCCAGCCTTGCAACCAGCGGCCCTACAAACATGAGACCGATCACGCTGAGCGTTCCGCCGATAAAAGACCCGAAGGCCGAGATACCCAGAGCCGGTCCTGCCCTCCCCTTCCGGGCCATCTGGTGACCGTCCAGACAGGTGATGACCGACGAAGCCTCTCCGGGAAGGTTGACCAGGATCGAGGTCGTGGATCCGCCGTACTGGGTGCCGTAAAAGATGCCGGCCAGCATGATGATGGCTGTTTCCGGTTGAAGGGTGAACGTGACCGGCAGCAGCACGGAAATGGTGGCTGCCGGCCCGATCCCCGGCAATACGCCGACCATGCTCCCCAGAAACACGCCCATGAAGCAGAAAAGGAGGTTCGTGGGCAGCAGGGCGACGCTGAAACCGGTATACAGATTGTCGAAAAGTTCCATCTTTAAAAGCTCAACAGACCTTTCGGAAGGTTGCTTTTCAAGAGAATCTCAAACAGCATGTAAGCGAAACCCGTAAGCACCAATGCCTTGAGAACGGCAAACCCGTATCTTTCCGAACCGAATACCGCAAAGAGGAACACAGTCAACACGAAGCTCACAATCAGGAAACCGAGGAACTCCAAAAGAAGGGCATAGAGCACCAGGGATGCGAATACCGCGCCGACGCGCACCAGGACCTTTCCCGATACCGAAGGTCCCCGGCTTTCGCTCCTGGGCGGCAGGGCGATAAGAATCAGAGAGAGTACAAGCATCAGGATGGCGATCAAAGCCGGGAACATCCCGGAACCGGGGCTCCTGAAACTGCCAAACGCAAGGGTCCTCCCCGCCCACAGGATCGCCAGGCCCAGACAGAAAATGACAATGCCGTAAATACGTTCCACGCCGTCTTTCCTATTTTGTGACAATATTGGCCTTCTTGATCACCTCTTCCCACCGCGCCACCTGGCCCTCCAGCCATTTCTGCAGGTCTTTGGCATTCATGAAATGGGGCTGGATGTCCATCTGCCTGATTTTGTCCTGCAGTTCCTTCTCCCTCATAACCTTCTCGAATGCAGCCTCCAACTTGGCCAGGATAGGCTCTGGAGTCCTGGCAGGGGCGCTGTAATTGAGAAAGTAGTTGTTGCCATCCATTTCAGGAAACCCCTGCTCTCCGGCCGTGGCCGTCTCCGGCATGAAGGGAGAACGTTTCGGGCTGCAGACAGCTACGATGCGAACGGCCGCGCCGTCGTGTTTCTTCACCAGGCTGCTGAAGGGCAAATTGCAGTACTGCACCTGATTGCCCAACAAAGCGGTCAGGGCCGGCGCCATTCCCTGGTAAGGAATGTGCTGGATATCCAGCTTCACGTTCAGCTTTTCCTGGACGAGAACTTTGAACATCTCGAACTCCAGATGGTTGAGACCTCCGAACCCGGTGCTGCCGAAGGTCAATGCCCCCGGGTTCTTTTGACTGTGGGCCACCAGTTCCTTGAGTGTCTTCGCGGGAATCTCGCTGCGGATCACGACCACTGACGGAAACGACCCTATTGCGGCAATGGGAGCGAAATCCTTCAGCTTGTGGGTGACGCTGGGGTTCAACGCATGCTGAAACCCGAATGTGGCCCCTGAAGAGGCATAGATGGTGTAGCCGTCGGGCTTCGAAGTGGCGACGAAACCCGCGCCGAGCGCCTGCCCGCCGCCCGGCTTGTTGATGGTGAGGACCGGCTGCCCGAGGACGTCTTTCAGCTTATCGGCCAGGAGGCGGGTGGAAAGATCCAGGCTGCCTCCGGCACTGAAGGGCACGACGATCTGAATGGGTTTGTTGGGATAGACTTCCTGGGCCAGGTTGACGGTTGGGGAAAAGAGAACAAAGGAGAGAATGAAACCAAGAATTGCAACGGCCTTTCTCATACAGCACCTCCTGATTGGTCTTTGTGTCTTTGTGCCTTTGTGGCAGAACCAACGTCGTGTTTTCCTTACTCCACGTGCTTGAACATCCTCGTTAGAGGGAACTTCAGTTTGAAGAGACGAATCGCATTGCCGCCCAGAATCAGGTTCAGGTCATCCTGGCTGATCTCCAGACGGTCCATCTGATCGAGGCTCCAGCCCCAGCAGTCCACCTGGTGGGTCACGACGCCTTGCTTTCTGAGTTGCACAGGATAGGTGGGAGGCTTTCTCCCGGGCTGGGCGTAGATCGGGATGCTGGCGCCCCAGTCCGTTCCCCAGAGGAGCTTTTCCGCGCCGATGTTGGGGTCCAGCAGGGCTTTATAGTAAAGCTCCGTCCACCAGTAACCGCATTCCATGTACACATTATCGTGAGAGGCCGCCACGTGGAGGCACTGATCGGTAAAGTGCTCCCACCACCATCCCTGAATCCCTCCATGATCGAAAATAAGAGGGACATCCGGAAACGTGGCGGCAAGGTCATGAGCCCAGAGCGGATTGAGAGTCTCCGGCATCCGGAGCACATACCCCATGGTGTGACCCGTATGATAGTAGATGGGCACCTTGTGTTTCGCAGCCACCTCCATGGCCTTCAGCATCTGCTCGATTCTCTCCTCCCTGGAGATCTGCTTCTTGGCCCCGGTCAGAATGAGGGGGTCGATGGGCATCCCCTCACCTATTCCCACGAACTTCCCCGTGGAAAGAAGCCGGTCCAATTCCTCGCAGGCCGCCTCGATGGTCCAGTCGATCTCCCCTCGCATCGCCTTTTCAAACGTCTCCCTGGGTGTGCAGAGGGCGACAAATTTGTCGGGGTATTTTTCCACCAGCTGGACGTTCAGCTCATTGGTCATGCCGAAGGTCATGGCCGGCCGGATGACGCACATGTCCACCGAATAGGTCTCCATGTCAAAGAGAAGGCGCTCGGAGTTGTCGTAGGGTTTCAACTCCCTGAGCAGTTTCCCCAGCTCGCTGTATTTCGGTTTCTTGGAGCCCTCCAATTTCTTGCGCAGTTCAGGACCCGCCGCCGTCCTTTGAGAATGGACGTGAGTGTCCACAACGAATCTTCCCATCTTCATACATATACCCCCATCTAAGTTTTCAGTGTTCAGAGTTCAGTGTTCAGGAAAGGCCGCAGTGTGCCATCTCTGAAGTACAGCTCCTCCTGAACCCTGAACGCTGAACACTCGTGCTGCTCGCAGGTTGCTCAAAAATGCCGAGATGCAAGGCGCCCGATGACGGGGTCCCACCCTCAGGTGGGGTGTCCGTGCCCTTGACGGACAAATCCAGAGGAGTGAGGCGTACGTGGTAGTACGCCGCAACGACGAAGGACGAGGGCAACGCCGCAGATGGGCGTTTTTCAGCAACCTGTTACAGCACAAGCTTTTCCCTGATAAACTTCCCGTCCGGATCCACCTTTTCCCGCAACAGGCGCAGCTCTTCCTGTGTCGGCGGTACCGTCTCCTGCAGCTCCTTCGAGACTTTGATATCCCAACCCGTGTTCGACCGGATATCCTCCAGGCTGACGCCTGCCCGGGAGTGGATGGAATCCAGAACCATCTCGCGTTCCACGAACGAATAGATGCCCAGATTCGTCACCACCTTTCTGGGACCGGTGCCCGGCATCAGCCCCTTCCTTTCACGGCTTCCTGATCTGCCGTCCAGGTAACCCGGGGCGCTCACGAAATCGACCCTTTCGGGAAACCGGTATTTTTTCTGGTCAATGACAACAATGACATTCCTGCAGAGACTTGCTATATCACACCCCCCTCCGCTTCCCGGGAACCGCAAGGTCGGGTTTGAATAGGGACCCGTGCAATTGGTGTTCACGTTTCCATGCCGGTCGATCTGCCCGCCGCCCAGGAACCCGAGGGTGAAGAACCCGCGCTGGGCAAGCGAGTTGATGTAGAGGACGTCCGTGAGCTTATCCGACATATACTGGGTCGGCAGGGTATCCACGCCGAGCCCCAGGATGCAGGGGTCGGTCCGGATGATTCCTGTTTCATAGAAAACGGTGGCATTGGGAGCGTGACTGAACTTGGCCAGCAAAACAGCCACATTGGGCATGCCCACCCCGGCATAAATGATATCGCCATCTTTGATCTCTCTAGCAGCGGAAACAATCATCTGCTCCGCTATGTTGTATTCTGCCTGCATCATCCTCTCACCCTCATAACGATCCTCAGCAGCGATCGATCAGACCCTGCGGCTGGAAAAATTCCAAGAAACTCTTTCGATCCTGGACCTTGAACTCTGAACCCTGAACGCTGAACCCTTCTCTTACAGTCCCATCCGGATCGGTTCACTGAAAACCATGTTCTTTGGTTTGAGCGACTCGAAGAACTCCTCCCCCTTCAGGGTCTTGAGTTTTCGGATCAGCTCCGCCCTGCTTTCCACTCCATAAACATATTCTTTCATGTATTCTTCGAACGTCTCCGCGCTGCCGCCCTCGATACCGCCGAGATAGCTCTTCAGATCCGAATCGTAACAGCCGGCCAGGTGAATCGGATAGGCTCCCCAGGGTTCCTCCACCACGGCGCTGACCCGTGCCCCCGGCACGATGGTCCTGTTGGGATCGCTTCGAATGACCTTCGAATCAACGATTTCCTCCGTGGTCACAATGATCTTCCTGCTGGCATTGATCCCCATCCTGTCCATCCCGAGACTCCCCCACTTCTGGGCGTTGCCGGCCTGATCCGCCCTTTGAACGTGCAGAATGCCCACATCCGGATTGATGGCTTTTACAGCTGCCGTCTTCTCGCCGGTGAAAGGGCATGCGAGCGTGCGGATGTTCTCGTTATATCTGGCCAGATCGCTTCCGAGCAAGGTCTTGGTAGGCATGAAGGAGATTCCCATCTCACCGGCATGCAAGGCCAGCGTGAGCCCGAAATGGGAGTACTCCTCCAGCTCAGGATAGGTGCCGTTCTTCCTGGCCTTTGTGATGGTGTAGGATCTCCGTTTGTCAAAGAGGTCCCTCACAAAGGCAGTGACCAATTTATCCACGAGACCTTCGGCAATCAGTAGACCGACCGTCAGCGTGAGCGCCGGGACAATGGTCAGGTGGCCGATCTTCTGGCGAATGATCTCGTGTATTGCCGCTACAGGCTCTCCATGCTGCATGCCGGAGAAAAAGACCACATCCCCCGGCTCGACATAGGTTTGAATCGCCTGTTTCATGGACATGACTTTAGAGTTCATCAGGGAGACCCCAAACTTTGAGTGGTTTTGAAAGATGAACGTCCAACATCGAACATCGAACGTCCAACATCGAATGAAAATCAAGCACCCGGCCCCGAACGTTCAACAAGCGGGTAGGATGGGTAGAGCGCAGCGAAACCCATCGTTTCTTGAGATCGTTCCCTCTCCGATGCTCCGACTTGATGGGTTTCCCCCGGCTTAAAACCTGCCGGGGTCAACCCATCCTACGCACTGCGCACTTTTTCTCCGGCCGCTTTCCCATTCAATGATCGATGCTCAATGTCAAACGTTCCATATTGTTTCCGTTTCCCCCATTCGATGTTCGATGTTCGCCGTTCGTCTCCTTTTGCTTATATCCCCAGGTGGCGGCGCTTCACCTCCTCGTTCCCTGCGAGATCCTCAGGCTTGCCGCTATAGACAATCTTCCCCTTGCTCATGATGTACACATAGTCCGCTACTTCCAGGGCCAGCGAAAGCTTCTGCTCGACCAGAAGAATGGTAAGACCCTGCTCCTTGAAGCCGCCGATATTCTCGGCGAGTTTCCGAACCAGCAGAGGCGCGAGACCTTCAGACGGTTCATCCATGAGCAGCAGTTTCGGCCTCGAGACGAGACCGCGGCCCGTTGCGAGCATCTGTTGTTCACCGCCGGAAAGATGGCCGCCGCGGTGGTCCTTCCTGGCCATCAGGTTGGGGAAGATCTGAAAGGCTCTTTCCGTAGTGAAATCGTTTCCTCCCCGGGGAGGACACCTGTACGGGACATCCAGATTCTCCTTCACGCTCAAGGAGGAAAAAACCCTCCTGCCCTGGGGCACGAGACCTATACCCAGGCGGACGATCCGGTGGGCCGGGAAAGCCCCGATCTCCGTCCCTTCCAGCAGAATGCTGCCGGTTCTGATGGAGCGGAATCCGATGATGGAGGAAATCAGGGTCGTCTTTCCCACACCGTTCCTGCCGAGGAGAGCCACTAGTTTTCCTTTGGGTATTTCGAGCGACACCCCCTGAAGGATGTGACTCTCGGCGATATAGGTATGGATGTCTCTTACCTTCAACATGTCGGTTACCCGAGATACACCTCAGCCACCTTGGGATTCCCTTTGATCTGTTCGACGGTACCCTCCTCCAGCACGCTGCCGAAATAAAGAACGGAAACCTTTTCCGCAATGGCAAAGGCCACGTCCATGTCGTGCTCGATCAGGATCATCGTCATGTCGCGCGGCAGTCTCTTGATGAGCTCGGTCACCTGCACCGTTTCCGCCGGAGACAGACCGGCCGTGGGTTCATCCAGGAGCAGAAGGCGCGGCTTGCTCGCCAGGGCCATGATCACCTCGATCTCCCTCTGCTCGCCATAGGAAAGCTCCTTGAGGACCGCGTTCCGTTTCTCCCACAGGGACCACTCCTTCAAGAGACCCTCCACTTCATGCGTTATCGCTCCAAAGCTCTTGGCACGACGGTAGAAACAGAATCGCGCCGCCTTGACGGCTTGAACCCCCAGCAGAATGTTCTCGAAGAGGGTGAGTCGCTGGAAGAGGTTCGTCACCTGAAACGTGCGGGCAATCCCCAAAGCGGCTCTCTGATGCGCGCGCATGCGCGTCACATCCCGACCGAACAGGGAGACCCTGCCTGAAGAGGGGAAGAGGAACCCGCTGATCAGATGGAAGAGAGTGGTTTTCCCGGCTCCGTTTGGTCCGATGATGGCCCTTCGTTCGCCCTGTTCAATCTCCAGCGATACATTGTGTGCAGCCCTGAGCCCGCCGAACATCTTGGAAAGGGATTTTACATTCAAGGCGATCATGCGGAGCGGCCTCTCTTCAAGATGGAAGTGATTCCTTCCGAGAAGAGCATGATGACCACCACGTACACCATGCCGAGGATCAGCGACCATCTCTCGGTGAGACCACTGACGATGTTTTCCAGCAACACGATGATTCCGGCCCCGATAGCGGGCCCGAACAGGCTGCCCGACCCTCCCAGGATCAGCATCAGCAGGGCTTTCACAGACATGTCGATCCCGAGGGAAGAAGGATTGACAAAGCCGCTGTAGAAGACCCAGAGCGACCCGCTGATTCCGGCAAAAGCCCCCGCGAAGACGAAGCTCAGGTATTTGTAAAGCCACACATTGTAGCCCAGTGCCTTCATTCTCGATTCGCTTTCGCGAATGCCCCTGAGGGAATGGCCGAACGGCGAATTCACCAGGATGTAGAGCGCGAGCAGGACCAGGAGAAAGAGACCGAACGAAAAATAGTAGAAATGCACGTCCGAGGCGAGGTCAAGACCCATACCGATCTCCGGGCGCCGAATGCCCGGCAGTCCGTCGTCCCCCATGGTGATGCTGCGCCACTTGAATGCAATGCCCCACAACACCTGGGACAAGGCCACGGTGATGAGCATGAAGTATGGACCCTGTGCCCGGATGGCGAGAAGACCAAAGAGCGCCGCTGTGAGGCCCCCCATTGCCACGGCAAAGCCCATGACCAGCCAGGCATTTTTGACTCCCGACAAAACCAGAAACGCGGTGGCATAACCGGCGACCCCGAAATAGGACGCGTGCCCCATGGAAGGAAGCCCGGTATGACCCACAAGGATGTCCAGACTGGCTGCAAAAATGGCCATGACGAAGATTTGAATGACCAGCCCCGCATAGTAACTGGACAAGATAAAAGGAAGAAAAAGAATGCCTGTAAAGGCGAGCAGCAAAATCAGGAGGAGCGGCTTTTTCAGGAATTCACCAGGTTTCACTCTTCTTTCCTTCCAAATATCCCGGTCGGTCTGATCGCCAGAACAACGGCCATGGGCGCAAACAGCGTAAAAAGGGAGAGTTCGGGGAAAAGGGACTTGCCGAAATTGTCGATGAGACCCACGAAGAGGCTTCCCACAAAAGCCCCCTTCAGGCTTCCCACCCCGCCGATGATCACCACCACGAGAGCCAGGAGCAGCATCGATACGTCAACGCCGGGGAACACCCCTACAAAAGGTCCCCCGATGATCCCGCCGAGTCCTGCCAGAAGCGCTCCAAGCCCGAAAACCGCGCTGAAAACGACCTGGATGTTGATTCCCGACCCCCTCAACATTTCCTCATCGTCCACTCCCGCGCGGACGATGGCCCCGAACTTGGTCTTTTCCTGGAAGACCCAGAGCCCCGCCGCGACAAGGAATCCCACCAGAATCACGAAAAGCCGGTACGTTGGAAACACCAGGGCCCCGATCCAGATGGAGCCCTTGAGGAAAGAGGGTTTGGGGAGGGCCTGAGGATTCCCTCCCCAGATCCAGAGGCAGACATCGGCGATGATCAGCACAAACCCGAAGGTCAGAAGCACCTGCTGAAGTTCCTTCATGTGCAGACGGCGAAGGAAAAGGCTCTGCATGGCTACTCCGACCACCACAGCGGCCACAGAGGCAAGCACCACCGCAAGAAGAAAGCTTTCCGTTTTCTCCAGGACGCTCAGCCCGATATAGGCGCTCAGCAGATAGAACGACCCATGGGCAATATTGATGATCTTCATGAGTCCGAAGATCAACGTAAACCCGGCCGCGATCAGGAACAGCAGCATGCTGAAGGACAGGCCGTTGAGCGTCTGGAGAATCCAGAAGGTCATGAGCTACCGTTATTTTTTAGGCATCCAGTACTGATCCACGTTCGGGATCATATCCACCACGATGTTGTTGTACTTCCCGTCCTTTTTAGCCACCCGTTGAATGAAGGTGTTGAAGACGACATTCTGATGATCGTCGAAGTGAATGGGGCCTCGCGGCGCTTCGAACTTGACCGTCCTCAGGGCCTTGAGGAACGCTTCCTGATCTTCAATCTTTCCTCCCACCGCCTCGAGGGCTTTCACAATGAATTTGGCGCCCACATACCCGCCTTCGGACAGCGAGCCTGGATCATAGTTGTACTTTTTCCGGTATTCCCGGGTGAATCTCTTGTTCTCCGGGGAATCGTAGCCGAAGCAGTACCGCGCATAACTCTCGACCCCCAGGGCCGCCTCTTTCTGAGAAGGAAGGTTGGCTTCGTCGATGGTCCCTTCCTCGCAGAAGAGCTTCACCTTCTCTTTCAGCCCGTACTCGGCATACTGATTCACAAAGCGTATTGCATCGCTCCCGGCAAAGAAGTTCCACACCAGGTCCACCTTTCCAACATAGTTTGCAATTTTCGCCAGATAGGGGGCATAATCGTTCGTTCCAAACGGGACATAGATTTCCTCGAGAACCTGGCCTCCCATGTGTGTGAATGCCTTCCTGAAGCCGTCCGCCTTTTCACGGCCTGCGGCATAATCCGACCCCATGAAAATGACTTTCTTCGCCCCCATCTTGGCGTAAGCATACCAGCCGCCCGCCAGATCCTGCTGCCCGTTGGCAAAGGAGGAGCGGAAGATGAGGGGATTGCGATCCTGCTGGGTGAGCTTGTTGGCCCCGGCGTTGCAGATCATGAGGGGGACCTTGTTGCTGACCACGTAGTCTTTAACGGCATACGCCACGGGGCTGGCGATGATCCCGGCCAGGATCTGGACCTGATCCTTTTCCACCAGCTTCCGGGCCTTCATGAGCCCGACCTCCGGCTTGCCCTCCGTGTCCTCATTTGTCAGGACGATCTCCCTGCCGGCCACTTTGTTCCCCACCTCTTCCAGACAGAGCTTGAACCCGTCGCGCAAGTCGGCCCCGAACTTGGCAAAGACCCCTACATAGGGAGCCATGAAACCGATCTTGATCGGTTCAGCAGCCCCTGCGTTCCCGGCACCTCCCAAGGTCAAAGAGATGAGAAAAAACCACACCATTGCCGCAAGCAAGAATTTTCTCTTCATAATTCCCCTCCTTTCTGCTCCTCACGTTGTTGGTTTCAGACTCGTAACACCCGAGCTCTCTGTAAGACAGCGCTCGCTGGGGCCGGCCATGGGGGTCTTTTTTCTGAGTTTTTCATTCTTGAAAAAAGACCCCCATGGCCGACCCTTCACCATCCTATGAGCTAGAAAGCGTCAGAACTCAAACAAACGGTCGAGATCCTCGTCCTCAACCGTGAACGCCACGTTATGGGGTGGAATTTTTTCCTCTTTGAAGAATTCAGGAAGACGATCATCTGCCCTCGTCATTCCGGCGGCCAGGTTGAACTCCCTTTCGGTTCTCAGGACCTTCCTGCCCAAGGCGAAAAAGTCATCCAGTGTATAGACCACTCCGTACCTGGCGCCCATCATCTCCAGCATACCCTGCAGTCCTTCGGGGTTCAGAAAGATGGGCCGGTTGGCGAAGAGACAGAGCCCGGTGCAATCCACGGCTGCGAGGCGGATCTGCACCTGTCGGCACGTATCCACCTGCCCATCCGGCTTGTGGGGATCCAGTTCCCCGTCCAGATTCTGGTGCACCATGACTCCTGCGGTGTGGTCGGCGCCCATTGGGGATGTGGCATAGGTCACCCCCATCCCGTGAAGTCCGCGCGGATCATAGGCAGCCATGGCCTGGCGTTTTACGGTTGGGACACGCGTTGCCCCGAAGACCTTTCCCGTTATCCAGGATCCACTCCCCAGGATCCTCCCGAGAGGTGTTCCCTCCCCCACCTCTTTTAAGAGCTCCAGTGCGCCTTGCGAGTCTCCGAAGGGTTTCAGACCCGCGTCCATGGCGACGCCGATCGCGGCCCCGATCTCCATGGTGTCCATCCCGTAGTCGTCGCAAAGCCTGTCCGCCCAGGCGATGGAATCCAGGTCCGCGACCCCCAGGTTGGCGCCGTGAGCCCATATCGTCTCGTACTCGAGAGAAGAGGTGATGTAGCTCCCCTGTTCATCCACATAAACATTCGAGCACCGGATGATGCAGGTCGAGCACCCTGCGTGGGACTGCTTCCCGCCTCTTGCCGCAAGGAGTTCTTTCATATGCTCGCCGCTGATTCGGTCGACTTCTTTGAAATATCCTTCCCGGAAATTCCTGGTGGGAAATGCGCCGGCCGAGTTGATTCCCTTGACCAGGATGCTCGTGCCGTAATCCTTCAGTCTTTGCGTAAAAGCGTTGCCCTTGAAGGCCCTGGTGCATCTTCTGGCGCCTGTTTTGAACTTCTCCGGATCGGCAGCCGAAACCCTGGCCGTGCCTTCATCATCGATCACGACCGCTTTCAACCCTTTGGACCCCATGACCGCGCCGGGTCCGCCCCTGGCCGCATGCCTGCAGGGAAAGCCGGATGTATCGGTGGCGGCAACAGTGGCGGTGGAGAGTTTCATCTCGCCCACAGGGCCGATGGACAGAATGGATGTCTTGCTGCCGAACCTGTCCTGGAGCTTCTTCACCAGCTCGTAGTTCTTCAGCCCCTTATACTCCCCGCAGGGAATCAATTCGGCCCCCCGTTTGGAGAGGTGCAGAAGGTGCAGTCCATCCCCTTGGGGAAGAGACTCGAGCACGACGGCGTCGATTCCCAGCCGCCCCAACTGATGCCCCGGGGTCCCCCCCACGTTGCTCTCCTTGATTCCCTCTGTGAGGGGGCTCTTGCAACCGATGGAAAGCCTGCCGGAGTTAGGCGCCCCGGTCCCGGTGAGCGCTCCCGGCGCGATCACCAGCTTGTTCCTGCGGCCCAGGGCATGGCAGCGGGCCGGCACCTCGCTCCCCACGATCATGGAAGTCAATCCTCTACCGGCCAGGTTCGCATACGACTTCGGCGTCTCTTCCAGCCTTGCCTTGCCTTCTGACATATCGACCCTGACGATCTTTCCCATGTCGGCAGCCACCCCTCACGCTTATGGTTTCGGATTTCTATCTTGGGCTTGCCCTGTTACCGGCGGATCGTTTCCCTTCACTCTCCTGGACGTCCGGCCCCTCGGCAGGTTTCACAAACCCAAGCATTGCGGAAATTTCTCGAGCCGTGTTCACTAACATGGGCGCAAACCGCTCGGTCAGCTCTTTCATGCTTACGCTCCTGCTGAAGACCGGCATGTTGATCGCAGCCTCTACGCGGCCGCTCCCATTGAAGATCGGGGCGCCGATCGCCCGGATGCCCATGATGTATTCTTCATTGTTTACCGCGTACCCGTTTCGCCTGATGCTCTTGAGCAGCCTGCAAAACTGCTCGCGTCCCAGCCGAAGATCCCGTGCGGTTTCCGGATCGTCGTACAGTCGTCCTAAAGCGTCCCTCAGTTCATCGTCGCCCAGGAAGGCCAGCATGGCCCTTCCAACCGCCGTGGAATGCGTGTTCACGCGACTGCCTACAGTATGGTCCGTGCTGATCAGTTGCTTTCTCGTAATACGTTCAATGTAGATCGCCTCGATTCCATCGAGGACGGCCAGGTTCACATTCTGTCCGCTCAGACGCGACAAATCGTGGAGGCAAGGCCGTGCGATATCCCGGAGATCCATTCCGGCCAACGTGGCATACCCCAGGGACATCACCTTCGGTCCCAGGGAGTACTCCCGAGAAGCGGCCTCATATCGGACATACCCCAGCGAAACCAATGTTCGCAGGAGTCGCAGAACGGTTGTTTTCGGCAGGTTGGTTGCTTGGGTGAGTTGCTGAAGGTTGTGCTTTGGGCGTTCTCTTGTGAACGTTTCGAGGATCGTAAGACCTCGTTGCAGAGAATTGACGAAATTCCGATCGCTCATGGTCCGCCTAGTGGAATGAATGTCCATTTTGGTAAAATTTACCTTGTCTCTAAGTGAAGTGTCAACAAAAGAGTGCAGCCCGCGATGAATGACTCGGAAAGGAGTTCCGGGGTTCACCCGGCCCGTCCGTGATCTCCATCTTTTCCTGCCTGCCGATCCCCCAATACAGTCGAGCCCTGTCTCAGTTTCCGACGAAGTTCTCTGCAACGAAACAGCTGTTGTTGTGACCTTTAGGACAATGCTTGGTGGCGCAGTGAACTTCCTGACCGCCTTTCAACATAAAGGGGTTCCGGTTTCCCAAAACCCCTTGATACTCAGGCTTTTTACTGGTAAGAATTTCTCATGCGAGAGTGGCGGAACTGGCAGACGCGCTGGACTTAGGATCCAGTCCCGAAAGGGGTAGGAGTTCAAGTCTCCTCTCTCGCACCATCCTTCCAAAACAACGATCTCAAACACCCCTGACACTTGCGCCACACCCTCCTGGGATTGCTCCCGCCCGAAATTCCCGCCAGTCAGGCCTCGCCGGGATTTCACACTATTCCAGCGGCTTTTGCAGTGGTCACCTCTGAGAGCATCGAAGAGGGATAATTTGCATCACTCAAGAAAGTTATGTATAAATTAGCCCCTACAAAAAAGCGAGGCCTGCCAATGGTGCAAAAAGGTAAGAAAAGATCTCCTTGCTTCCCTCGGTTCCTTGGGACCGGTATTATCGTGGCAGCGGCTATCTTCTTCACTGGATGCGGAAAAGAAAAGAGTGCGCCCTCCCCCCCGCCCCCTCTCAATGTGAGCGTGGTCGATGTGGTCCATAGGGACGTGCCTGTTTTTACCGAATACGTCGCCCAGACGCAGAGCTCGCGCCTTGTCAATATTCACGCCAGGGTAAGCGGTTTTCTCGACAAGCGGATGTACACAGAGGGCGAGGTTGTAAAAGAGGGGCAGGTGCTCTTTCAGATAGATCCCAAACCGTTCCAGGTCCAACTCGACCAGGCCAGGGCAGCCCTTGCGCAACAAGAGGCGGCCCTTGAAACAGCCCGCCTGAACCTTGAGCGGGTCAAACCGCTTACAAAGCTGAACGCGCTCTCACAGAAAGACCTTGACGACGCCACAGGCCAGTACCAGTCTGCCGCAGCGGCGACCGAGCAGGCGAAGGCACAGGTCGAGGCGGCCAAGCTGAATTTGTCCTACACCACCGTTATCTCCCCGGTGGACGGTGTCAGCAGTTCCGCACGCCAGGCAGACGGCACCTATATCAGCCTCCAGAACAGTCTTCTCACCACGGTGACCGTGCTCTCGCCGATATGGGTGAACTTCAGCGTATCCGAGAACGAGATGCAGCAACTGCGCGACCAGGTCGCAAAAGGGCTGTTGAGCACCCCGGAGGTGTTCACCGTTGAGATCGTGCTTGTGGATGGATCCATTTATCCTTATACCGGGCAGATCACCTTTGCCGAACCCTCCTACAACCCACAAACCGGTACCTTCCTGATCCGCTCAAGCGTGGATAACCCAGAAGGCACGTTGCGTCCTAACCAGTTTGTTCGCGTGCGACTGCAGGGCGCTATCCGTCCCAAGGCAATCCTGCTGCCCCAAAAGGCGGTGCACCAGGGCTCCAAAGGCCATTTTGTCTGGGTGGTGGACAAGGAGAGCAAGGTCGAGCAAAGACCCGTTGTGGCTGGTGATTGGCAGGGAAGCGACTGGTTCATCTTCGAGGGTCTCAAGGGCGGCGAACGGGTGGTCACAGAGGGAGGTCTCACCTTGAGTCCCGGCATGCCGGTCGCCATGAACACGCTTGCAGCGGGGGGTGGCATCACCCCGGCTAAAGCATCTCCACCAAAGCACGAGTAAGAAAAGGGGACTCATCCGTGTTCTCCAGGTTCTTTATCGATCACCCGATATTTGCATCCGTCATCTCCATCATCATCTGTCTTGCCGGCCTTCTCGCAATGACCGGCCTCCCGGTCGAGCAGTATCCGACGATAACGCCCGTTCAGGTCACGGTCTCCGCAACCTATCCCGGGGCGGACTCCCAGACCCTGGCCGACTCGGTCGCAGCACCCATCGAGGCCCAGATCAACGGCGTAGACAACATGCTCTACATGTCCTCGACCAGTTCCTCGAGCGGGCAATTGAGCCTCACCGTTTATTTCGCCCTCAACACCGATCCGGATATTGCGCAGGTGCAGGTGCAGAACCGGGTGAATCTCGCCCTGCCTCAGCTGCCGGAAGCAGTGACCCAGTTAGGGGTATCGGTGCAGAAGAAGGCCTCCTCGATAATGATGATGGTCGCTATCTTCGCTGAAAGCGAGACGTACGGCAGCGAGTACATCGCGAACTACGCCAATGTCCACGTGCTCGACGCGATCAAACGCGTGCCGGGCGCCGGGCAGGCTCAGATCATGGGCGTGCCGGATCAGGCGATGCGCATCTGGATGAACCCGGACCGCATGGCATCCCTGGGAATAACCACCACCGACATCCAGCAGGCAATTTCGAGCCAGAACGCCCTGTATGGGGCCGGGCAGATCGGGCAGCAGCCCACATCAGGCCCTGTGCAGTTGACCTTTCCGGTGGTCACGCAAAGGCCCTTCACCGAGCCCGCTCAGTACGAGAACATCATTTTGCGGGCCAGTCAGGACGGGAGCAGCATTGTGCGGTTGAAGGACGTGGCCCGCGCCGAGGTCGGCTTAAGACAGTACATCATCGACAGCAAGCTCAATGGACACCCCGCCACCTTCATCGCCATCTTCCAGCAGCCTGGGGCGAACGGCATGGAGGTTTCAACGGCGGTCCGCAAGAGCCTCGAAGAGATGCAATCGAAGTTTCCCAGCGGGCTCCACTATCGGATTTCCCTGGACACAAACGATTTCGTTCGCCTCTCCGTGGAGGAGGTGATCCACACGCTCTTCGAGGCCATCCTGCTCGTGGTGTGCATCGTGTACCTCTTCCTCCAGAGCTTCCGAACCACCATCATCTGCGCCGTTGCCATAGTGGTTGCCCTTATCAGCACCTTTGCGGGCATGCTCGCCCTGGGGTTTTCCATCAACCTGCTTACCCTCTTCGGCCTCGTGCTCGCCATCGGCATGGTGGTCGATGATGCCATTGTCGTGGTGGAAAACGTGGAGCGCAACATGGCCCTCTTTCATCTCTCGCCGAAAGAGGCGACCGTCAAGGCGATGGAAGAGATATCGGGCTCGCTGGTTGCGGTGGTCCTGGTCATGGCATCCGTTTTTCTTCCCGCTGCGTTTCTGCCCGGCACCACCGGTCAGCTCTACAAGCAATTCGCCATCACCATAGTCATCTCCGTGGCGGTCTCGGGTTTTGTGGCGCTCACGCTCACCCCGGCCATGTGCGGGGCGATCCTCAGACACGCCAAGCCGCGGACACGGGGCTTTTTCGCCTGGTTCAACCGCGGGGTGGACGGAATCACCCGAGCCTTTGGATTCGCCGTCAACCTCGTCATCAAACGTATGGTTGTGGCCTTTCTCTTCCTGGCCGTGTTCGGTTACCTGATCATCCACTTCTTTGAGATTCTCCCCACGAGCTTCGTGCCGCCGGAAGACCAGGGGTACGTCATGGCCGCGATCATCATGCCCGATGCCGCAAGCCTCAACCGCACCAAAGCCGTTTCCGAACGCGTGGAGAGTGTGCTCAAGAACATACCAGGTGTGCAAGACCGGACACAGCTCTCCGGTTACAGCCTCCTCGACAGCGGGTTTAAGACGAATGCGGGGACATTCTTCGTCACCCTCAAACCCTTTGACGAGCGCTATGCCTCCGCGAAGACGGCCAAAGCCGAAAGCGCCCGAGCGGTGCTCACGACCCTGCGGCGCGAGACAATGAACCTGCAGGAGGGATTGATTCTTCCGATAGCGCCTCCCCCTATCCCGGGCATCGGCACCACGGGCGGTTTCGAGTTCTGGATCCAGGACACAGAAGCCGGCCTGCCGGCGAGGCTGGATGCACTTACCCAGCAGTTCCTCCGCAAGGCCCGCCAGAGGCCAGAGCTTGCCGGCCTGAGCACCACGTTCCGTGCCACGGCCCAGCAGTTGAGCGCCGACGTGAACCGGGAGAAGGCCTCCCTCCTGGGGGTTCCGGTGAGGGATGTCTACAGCGCCATACAGGCCCAGTTCGGCTCACTCTCCGTCAGCCAGTTCAATGAGTTCAGCAGGGTCTGGTGGGTCGTTCTGCAGTCAGATCCCAAATACCGCCAGGACCCCCGGGATCTCACGCGGTTGTACACGAGATCCAATCAGAACGAAATGGTCCCGCTTTCCGCCCTCGTCACCACCCGATGGGTAGCCGGCCCGGATCTGCTGCCGCACTTCAACGGGTTCCCGGCCGCCAAGGTCAACGGATCCGCTGCGCCGGGATACAGCTCGGGCCAGGCGATAACGGCTATGGAAGAGGTCGCCCGTGAGATACTCCCACAGGGTTACAGTTTCGCCTGGTCAGGCCTCGCCTATGAGGAAAAGAAATCCGGGGGGACTTCTTCCCTGGCCTTCATCTTCGGTCTCATCATCGTCTTCCTCGTTCTTGCCGCGCAGTACGAGTCATGGTCACTGCCGGGCACTGTCCTGATGGCGGTACCCTTCGGGGTCCTCGGTGCGCTTACGGCGAACTGGCTGCGGGGCCTTCAGAACGACGTCTACTTCCAAATCGGCCTTCTCGTGCTGATCGGCCTTGGCGCCAAGAACGCGATCCTGAGGGTCTCCTTCGCCGTGGAACTGCGCAAACAGGGCAGGACCATCATGGAGGCTACGATCGAGGCCGGCGAACAGCGGTTGAGACCGATCATTATGACTTCACTGGCTTTTGCGTTCGGTGTGCTGCCCCTTGCAATCGCTATGGGCGCCGGTGCAAACGCGCGTCACTCCATAGGCACCGGCATCATCGGGGGCATGATTGGAGAAACGACGCTGGCGATGCTCTATGTGCCTCTGATGTTCTACCTCTTCGATCGAATGCGCAGTCCCCACGAGGCGAAAAACGGTCCCCAGCAAGTCGACATCAAATCGATCGAGCAAGACACGACCCGGACCAGCACCCCGGAGGATGCGCTGCTTGGCAAAACCTAGGATAAACGGTATGAGGAGATTACTTCTTCTGATCTGCTCCCTGCTGCTCTCCGGCTGCATGGTCGGCCCTGATTACGTGCGCCCGAAAGTCGACGTTCCGCCTGCGTTCCGGAATGTGGATGAAGAGATGCAGACGGCGGTCGACGCCGAGTGGTGGAGACAGTTCCGGGACCCCACGCTCGATGCGCTGATCACAGAGGCCCTTACAAACAACAAGAACATCAGGATCGCGACCGCGAATATCGAGCAGGCTGCGGCGGTACTCACGCAGGTGCGCTCCCCGATTTTTCCCCAGGCAGGCTATGGAGCACGCGGAGCAAGGGAACGCTCACCGGAGAGCAGCGCAAGACCGATCCTGCTCTCGCTTCTGCCCAACCCCACAACCACTTATCAGGTCGGGGCGAGCGCGAGCTGGGAGATCGACCTTTGGGGCCGCATCCGGCGGCTCTCAGAGGCTGCGCAGGCAGAGCTCTTCGCTACAGAGGAGGCAAGGCTTGGGGTGGCCCTTTCCCTGGTCTCCTCGGTGGCTGCAAATTATGTTCAACTGCTCGGCCTGGACGAGCAGCTCCAGATATCGAAACGGACCCTGGCCGCATATGCGGATTCATTGAAGCTCTTTGAGACGCGCTTTCAATACGGCCAGGTATCGCAGATGACCGTCGAGCAGGCCCGTTCCCAATATGAAACCGCAGCAGCGGCCATCCCCGAGATCGAATCGCAGATCGAACAGATCGAAAACAGCCTCTCGGTCCTGCTCGGCCGCAACCCGGGACCTATCCAAAGGGGCAGGACGATGGGTGAGCTGGTCCTCCCTGCGATCCCTCCGGATCTTCCGTCAGATGTCCTTGCGAACCGCCCCGACATCCGCCAGGCGGAACAAAACCTCGTGGCGGCGAATGCCCGCATCGGGGCCGCACGGGCCCTCTACTTCCCGGCGATCTCGCTCACCGGGACCTTCGGGTATGCGAGCTCGGAACTCTCCAACCTCTTCAAAAGTCCGGGCCGTTTCTGGAATTACACGGGGTCCCTGACGGGTCCTATTTTCATCGGGGGGGCCATTACAGGCCAGGTGCGGCAGACCGAGGCGGCAAGAAAGGCCGCGCTCCACTCTTACGAGCTGGCAATACAGAATTCTTTTGCGGACGTCGAAAACGTTTTAGTTGCGCGAAGGAAACTTGCTGAGCAGATCCAGGCGCAGGAACGGCTGGTCAGGGCAAACAGCGAGTATGTGCGCCTTGCGAGGCTTCAATACCACGGGGGATATGTGCCCTATTCGACGGTTCTCCAGGCGGAGCAGCAGCTGTTCCCTTCAGAGATCAATTATGCCCGGTACCGCTCCGCGCTCTTCGTTTCGCTCGTGAACATCTATAAGGCGCTGGGACGCGGCTGGAAGGTGGACGAGGGGGGTCCGAAACGTTGAACCCACCTGAGGAGGTTTACCTGCTCCGGTTTCTCTCTTTTGAAATTTCGGATTTAAATTTCGGCATCCGGATTTCAGGCGATCCTCACCTCTATTACTTGCACTTGCCGACCAGCTTTTTGCGTTCCGGTTCGATCGATGAGAGAATCTTCTTCACGTCGGCTTCCGGCAGATTGCCCTTCCTGGTCTTCAGGATCTCGATCACCGGCTTGAGCACGGGCTGGCGCTGCGTGCGCTTCACAAGACCGTCCAACTCGGGGTCGCCGGTGTATGCCCCCAACGCCTCCTGGAACTTGTCCAAACGCATCGCCTGGTCATTGAACAGGGCCACAAACTTGTGGCCGGGCCCGGCGGACAGCGCGAGTTTACAGGCGACATACACGCCCTCGAGAACCGCGCCGTAAAATGTATCCACCATTGCTTCCATGATCTCCTGGTCGCTCTTAGCCGCCTGCAATGAATCCTGCATATTGGCCACTACGTACTTGACATAGAGGTCGCGGTTGGCAGGGTCGTCGGGATTGTCGGCGATTTTCTTGAGCTCATCGGGGGTGAAGGTCTTGATCTTCAACCTGCCCCCCAGATTCATTCGATCGGGTATAGCCTCTCGTAGCGCAATGGCGGCACTGAATTCCTGCTTCCTTCCGAAAAGCAGGGCGTAATTGGAATCAAAAAGGTACATGCCCATAAGCACACGCAGTTGTTCCTTGTCCTTGCAGTCGACAATCCCCTCCAAAGGCACCACCAGGCTCGGCTGGTAGGAAAGTCCGGACTGCTTGAACAGGCCCACACTCTCGCCAATTGCCTTGCCCTCGCTCCCGCCGAAAAGGGCCTCCAACTTCTCGGAACCTTGCTTGAGCACCTGCGCCTTGATGCGGGAAACAAAGGGGTCCGCGGCCAGGGCCGGACTCAGGCACAGGAACAGAACCGCCGCCGTCAGTAATAACCACGTCTTGCCAAGTTTCATACTTTTCATCCTTTAACCTGTTGTCCGGCCTATCGTCGAAGGTACTCCACCGATATTTACCGGAAGTGCGGCATCATTCTCTGCGGTTCCGCCTTTTTTTTCAAGGTAAAGGTGTACCAAGGCTTGCGGCTGATCAGAAATTGCTCTTTCTCTCCTTTTCAGCAGATTCCAATGTGAATTGAAGCTTCTTCAGGGTGTGTCCCGCGATTTTTACCTCATCCGAGTAGGATATCTTCACAAGCACAGTGTTGTGCTCATTCTTTTCTATGAAAAAATCCTCGCTTTTAATGTCCCGGCCCTTCTCCTCCATCTTCTTGGCCAGGAAGTTGCGAACTTCTCCCTCGCTCCTCTTGGTTCCGTAAAGCGCCGCTTCCTCTATATCCATCTGCAGCCAATGTTTGTCCCAGTACGGCCGGACGAAAATGGTCGCAAACCACACCGCTAAAGCCACAATCCCAAGATTGAACAACCTTTTCATAGCACCCCTCTTATAGTGAGAAAAATGATCTCCGCATCCCCTGGCGGCGCCTGCATGCTTACAGTGGAACCTTCGGTAATCTTCGTCGCTTGCAGGTATTGCGAAACGCTATGGAGATTAATCGGTCTCTTGATATCAAAACTAAAGAAGTGTCTAAGATGGCTGCTGTCCTGCCTCACAAAATTTCATTTCAACCGATCCCCCTCCGGATACCGGATTTCTCATTCCGTTTAGAGCCATGTAAGGTTCTTTTCACCAGTTCTTCAAATTCTTCGTCCGAGCCCTCCGGCATCTTTTCTTTCTAAAGAGTCCCTTCTAAAGAGACGATGTACCTGTCATCGTGTTTCGGTTCAAATGTTTTGGAGTTGAAGTAATGGTTGAAATTATCAAGAGTCTTATTTGGTCGCTTGTTGTGCTCTCGGTAGCCTTTTATCTTTTTCTGCTTTCCTGAACCGCCCGGCCACAATCCCCTATTCTTCCGCCTCTTGTCCTGCCGCCGCTTTTGTGGTATTCGCTTGTGCTCATGCTCGGGGTAAGAGAATCCTCTCCCAAAGAGCGGGATTTAAGACGGCCGGGGAAGTTAAGAAGGTGGGGGAGGGGGAAAAAAGGTATCCAAGCTACAAGGGGCGAGTTATGGTCAAGAAACTAGTGC
Organism: Deltaproteobacteria bacterium HGW-Deltaproteobacteria-15; assembly: GCA_002840535.1. GTDB lineage: Bacteria > Desulfobacterota > DSM-4660 > Desulfatiglandales > HGW-15 > HGW-15. Next base: position 146,052 of record PHBH01000002.1, read on the forward strand.
TGATTTGGCTGGCTCTTCTTCCTCTTGCGATCCTGTTGGAATGCACGGGTGTTCCTCGTTCTTGTGCCCAGGAACCGGATGTCCCCTCACTGCAGTCCAGGGTCCTTCAACTCGAAAAGCGGGTCATGGAGCTGGAATCCCTTCTCGCCCAAGCCGAAGAGGCGAGGAAGAGCATTTCATCCGATCGGACAGGCTGGCAGAACAAGAAGAACTGGAGAAGTTTGTCCGTTGGAATGCGTGATGGAGAGGTAAAAAAGATCCTCGGCGAACCAAGCAAGGTGATTCAGGGAATCAAGACCCTCTGGTATTACCCCAATCTCTACTGCGGTTATGTGACCTTTGATGACAAGGGGCAACTGATAGGGTGGAACGAACCCTGATCGGGTTGTTTCCACCCGTGTACCGGCTATTTGCCTTCCCTGGAAGCAAGCTCCCGGAGAACTTCCCGGTTCTTTTGAATCCTCTTATCGTCTGCTTTTCGGTTTGCTTTGCTGGGCGCGTCTTTTCGTTTTCGGATAACGCGAAGTTTCTTTGTTGCTGAAGGCATGTTTCCGCTCCTTTTCTCTGATCAGGGCCGGCGGCGGATTGCCGTCTGCCGGGTTAATTTTATTAGCCTCTGGGAGTACCCCTGTCAAGCCCGTCTTGCCGGCTTCCCCCACACCTCTTCGCCATAAGTAAAGCATAATTCCTACCGCAAGCGCTGAATTCAGCGACTCCACCCCCGGCTCCATTGGAATGGAGAGCGTAACCTCGCTCTTCACCCCTGCAGGAATACCGGGGCCTTCCAGTCCGGGCAGAAGTCCAAAGGTGGGCGGGAACTGGAACCTGCCCGCATCCTTCCCCACGGGTGACATGGCAATCAGGGGCGCCCTTGCCCTTCGCAACCCCCTGATTGGCGGCCCCTCGAAGATCGGAACCCTGAAGAGCGTGCTGCCGGCCACCCTCGTCGATTTATGATGAAACGGGTGGGCAGCTTCCTTTAATAAGACGATCCGGGATACGCCGAAGGCCGCAGCAGAACGGATAATCGAACCGACGTTGACCGGATCCTGAAAAGGGACAAAGAGCGTACAGCCCTCCGGCCACTCTTCCGCATCCCACGCAGGAAATCGTCCTGCGCGAACCAGAAGGATGGGCTGGTCCGTGCCATAGATGTCAAGATTCCTGAAGAGCTGGCCTGCAAGACGGTACCTTTGAATATTGTCGGGCAGAATCCAGTCAAACACATCCTGGTCCTTGCGAAGAATCAACCCCTCACAGCGGTCGGGGAAGTCCCTGAGGATTTCCTTGACCTGTTTGGGCCCCGAGAGCAGTGCAAGCCCATGCTTTCTGATCCCCACCCCGCGGTAGAGCGTCTGAAACATCCTGAACGTTCGGTTTTCTACGCTTAGGATTTCCTGAGCCTTCATTGCTGTTCTCTCGGTTTATTGAACTTTTCAGAGCTTGAAGAAAGGATGAAAGGCGGGATTCCGGCGTGGATCAGAATCAGGCGGATTTCAGCGATTGCTACCAGCCCGATTCTCCCTCGCCCTTTGCTTCAACACCTTTTCTCTTCGACGGCGTCTTCGTTCGATTTCACGACGCCTTTCTATCTTCTTGTGTTTTGACATGTTCCGAACTCCTCCTTGGAATTTTCATCGATTCAGATCTGGTCGACCGTGGTGTTCACCCCTCCGCCCCTGCCCACCGGCCTGAGCGTGTCCGCTCTTCCCGGATAATTCCGCAAATCCTTGACGCATTGGACATTATTACTCGGTGTCAGTTAAAAAATCAAAGGATTTCGATGTGCTTTCGGAGCAGTAAGCAGAAACAGTAGGCAGTAAGCAGTAAACAGTAAGCAGTGAGCAGTGAGCAGTAACATCTCGCCGGAAGGCGCGCGGGGTGCGGGGTCACCGCTTGCCCTGATGGGTTCCGGATGTCATCGGAATGACGGCGCCTGGAAACTGTTGTCTGAGCAGCATTGTTGTTCCCCGCTTACTGCTACTTTCTTTAAACGCCTACTGCTACGGAAGTTGCGGTGATTTGCTGCGCGTTGGACATGGTCTTTGTTTCCTGCTTACTGCTTACTGCCTACTGCTTACTTTCTTTCAGTTCCGAGCAGCGTTGTTCCTGGTTGCTGCACTGCTTACTCTTTTTCCGTTTCTGCTTACTGCTTACTGCCTACTGCTTACTGCTTACTCTCTTTCACTTTCTGCTTACTGCTCACTGCTTACTGCTTACTTCTTTCAGTTCCCCCCACCCCCTTCTTGCGGGACTTGATCCATTCCACGCCCAGTGAGAAAAAGAAGGTAACGCCTCCAACCATGATGATGGTTGCCCCGGAAGTCAGATCGAAACTGTAAGACAGCCACAGGCCTGTGATGGTGAAGAATATGCCGAGAAGCGAAGAGATCACCATCATTCCTCCGAGCGAGGTGGTGTACTTCTCGGCAATGTACGGCGGGATCGTCAAGAGCGCGATGACCAGGATGAGTCCGACAACCCGGATGGTCATTACCACGGCCAGGGAGATCATGACGAGAAGAAGAAAATAGAGTCCTCTCACAGGAATTCCCACGATGAACGAAAACTCCTCATCGTAAGACATGGCAAGGAATTCCTTGTAGAACGCCACCACCGTGCACACGATAGCCACTGCGAGGACCGCCATGTACCAGATGTCTGATGTGGGCACGGAGAGAATGCTGCCGAAAAGATAGCTCATCAGATCGACGCCGTAACCCGGAGTGAGATCGATGAGGATGATTCCCATGGCCATGCCCACCGCCCACATCACCCCGATGACCGTGTCCGCTCTTTCTTTGCCTTTGAAGCTTGCGGCTCCCATGATGAGAGAGATCAGCACGGAAAAAAGGGCTGCACCGGCGGATGGCGGCAGCCCGAAATAAAACGCGAGCCCTATTCCGCCGTACGCTGCATGGGCGATCCCCCCGGAGATGAAGACGATCCTGTTCACGACCACCAGGGTTCCAAGGACGCCGCAGAGGATACTGACAAGCACTCCTGCAACGACCGCATTCCTCATGAACTCAAGATACAGGGCATCCCACATTTATTCCTCATGGTCATGGGTCGGCAAGACCCTGTGGGGCAGGCCGTGGGCGATCAGATCCACCGGACATTGATAGGCCATGTCCACCATCTCTTTGGTGATCCGTCCGCCCTCATGGAAGATGAGATGCCTGTTCACGCAGGCAATGGATTTCATATAGCTGGAGACCACCCCGACATCGTGGGTGATTACGACAATGGTCACATCCTTGTTCAATTCCTTGAGGAAACCATAGAGGTCCACCTGAAACTCCTGGTCCACGCTGGCCGTGGGTTCATCCAGGAACAGAATCTCGGGATCGGTGACCAGCGCCCTTGCAACAAAGACCCTTTGCCTCTGGCCTCCTGAGAGACGGCCGATGGGGCGGTTGCGATATTCCCACATGCCGACCTTTTCCAGGGCGATTCGCACCTTCTTGTGATCTTCGCTGCTGTATCTCTTGCCGATACGGGACCATGCCAGACGCCCCATCAGTGCGACATCCAACACGGTAATGGGGAACCGGGTCGAGAAGTCCGTGTTCTGCGGGACATACCCGATCCTCTGGCTGGCCGTATTCGGCAGGTCTCCAAGGATCAGGATTCTCCCTCTGTCAGGCCTGAGGATGCCGAGCAGGAGTTTCAGGAAGGTGGTTTTGCCTCCGCCGTTGGGACCGATAATGCCGAGGAATTCCCCTTTTTTGAGGGCGAGGCTCACATCCCTGAGAACCTCCGATCCCTCATAGGAAAACCACACGTGCTCTACCTGGATCGCGTATTCGCTCATAGTTCTGAAAGATTAACGTCGAACGTCGAACATCCAACGTCCAACATCGAATGGTTTCTCATTTGGGCCCGCTGACCTCTCACCTCTGCCCTCCGACCTCTGACCTCCGACCTCTATGACTTCAGCTCCAGGCTGATATCCATGGCCCTCGGCGAATGGGTAAGGGCTCCGACGGAGATCAGATCCACGCCGGTCTCGGCGATTTCCCTGACGTTCCCCAGATGGACTCCCCCGGAGGCCTCCAACAGCACCCTGCGGTCGGCAATTTCCACTGCCTCCCGCATAAGCGAGGGATTCATCTTGTCGAGAAGCACGGCATCGGCGCCGGCAGCGATTGCCTCTTCGAGCCCCGCCAGGTCCGCCACCTCCACTTCCACCTTCAATGTGTGAGGTCCATTCAGCTTTACGCGCGCCACGGCCTTGCTGATCGAACCTGCCGCAGCAATGTGGTTGTATTTGATCAGGATGCCGTCATGCAATCCGAAGCGGTGGTTGAATCCTCCCCCTATCTTCACGGCGTGCTTATCGAGCATCCTTATACCGGGCGCCGTCTTACGGGTGTCGAGAATCCGTGCCATGCCGCCGCATTCCTCGACGAATTTTCTGGTGAGCGTCGCGATGCCGCACATGCGCTGAAGGAAATTCAAGGCCGTTCGTTCCCCCTTGAGGATCGACGTCACCGATCCGGAAACCCTGCAGATCTCGCCTCCTGCCGGCACCTTTTCACCATCCCGGAAGGAGTAGACGAATCTCGTCTCTGTGGAGAGGATCTCAAAAGTCCTGCTGAAGACCGTTATGCCGGCGAGTACGAGCTCTTCCCCTGCCAAAACGGAAGCGGTTCCTTTCAGGCCGGGATCCACGACAAGATCCGTGGTCAAGTCCCCCGCACCGAGGTCTTCTTCCAGAGCCTCCCGCATGATCCGTTCCAGCGGCAAAGATACTTCAATCATGAATAGCCTCGAAGAAGGCGAGGTTGTGGTTCAGTTTTTCCAGCTTGTGCGACATGGCTTCGACCTTGCCTCTCACTTCATCCACGATCTCCGGCGGCGCCTTTTCCAGGAACTGCTCATTGGAGAGCTTTTTGCTGGACGCGTCCAGATCCTTTTCGATCTTCTTGATCTCTTTTCTGAGCCTCTTTTTCTCTTCTTCGAAATCCAGCAGACCCTTCAAGAGCACATGCACCTGCTTTTGCTCGAACACGGCCGTTGCAGATGCCTCGGGCTTTTGCACCTGCGGGGCAACCTCCATGGTTTCGACCCCGGCCAGGCTCCGGATGTGGTGACGGTTTCCGAGAATGGCGGATGCCTCGTCCGGATCAGGCGCTTCAACGACAATATTCACCTTGCTGGAAGGCGGGATGTTCATCTCTCCCCGGATGTTGCGGACTCCATTGATGACCCCCATGAGCAGATGCATTTCCTTCAGAGCAGCCTCGTCATGGAGGAACTCTGAAGCATCCGGAAAATCCGCGATCATGATGCTCTCCCGTTCGCCCTCCATTTTTTGCCAGATCTCCTCAGTGACAAAAGGCATGAAAGGATGGAGCAGTCTCACGACCGCGGCCAGTCCCTTCTGCAGGACGAAAAGAGTGGATCGCTTGAACCGATCGTCAGTGCTGTACAATCCCTGCTTTGCCATTTCCAGATACCAGTCGCAGAACTCATGCCAGACGAACTGGTAACAGGCGCTCGCCGCATCGTTGAAACGATACTCCTCCAGCGCGGCTGCCACCTCCTCGCTGACCTGCCCGAACCTTGTGAGTATCCAGAGGTCCGGAAGCGTATACCCGACCTTCTCCTCCGGCAAAGGTTCTCCCTCGCCCATGTTCATGAACACCAGCCGGGCGGAGTTCCAGATCTTGTTCACAAAATGCCTGTAGCCGAGAATCCGGTCCTCGGAAAGCTTGATGTCCCTGCCCTGGGCCGCAAGAGCGGCCAGCGTAAACCGAAAGGAGTCTGTCCCGAACTGATCGATGATCTCCAGGGGATCGATCACATTGCCTTTGGATTTGCTCATCTTCTTGCCCTCCGCATCCTTCACGAGGGCGTGGATATACACGTCGCGGAAAGGAACCTCTCCCATGAAGTGAATCCCCATCATCATCATCCTTGCGACCCAGAAAAAGAGGATGTCAAAGGCGGTGACCATCGCAGTGGTAGGATAAAAGGTCTTCAGCTCGCTGGTCATGTCCGGCCACCCCAGTGTGGAGAAGGGCCAGAGCGCGGAGCTGAACCAGGTATCCAGGACATCCTCTTCCTGCTTCAACGATTCTCCTTTGCAGGATGGACATGATCCGGGCTCCTCTTTGGCCACGATCACCTCCCCGCATGACAGGCAATACCAGGCAGGAATGCGATGCCCCCACCAGATCTGCCTGGAGACACACCAGTCCTTGATGTTGTTCATCCATTCATAATAGACCGCTTCCCAGTTCTGCGGCAGGATGCGGGTGCGTCCCTCCTTGACGGCCTGGACCGCCTTCTCGGCGAGCGGGCCGGTTTTCACAAACCACTGCTTCGAAAGAAGGGGCTCGATTATTGTTTTACACCGGTAACAATGGCCTATGGCATTGCGGTAGGGCTCCACTTTCTCAAGGAGCCCTGAGCTTCTCAGCTCCTCCAGAATCCTCTCCCTGCATTCGAAACGGTCCATGCCCTTGTAAGGGCCGGCCAGTTCGTTCATTCTGCCGCTCTCATCGATAACCTTCACCCGCTCAAGACCGTGACGGTTCCCGATCTCGAAGTCATTGGCATCATGGGCCGGGGTGATCTTCAGCGCCCCGGTGCCGAACTCCTTGGCCACGTACTTGTCAAAGATAAGAGGGATTTCCCTGTTCAGCACGGGCAACCGGACATATGCCCCGGAGAGATTCATGTATCTTTCATCCTCCGGGTTTACCGCCACGGCCGTGTCGCCGAGAAGGGTTTCAGGACGGGTGGTGGCGACGGTGACGTGGCCGTCCCCGTTCACCAGAGGATAACGGATGTGGTAAAGGAAGCTGTCGGTCTCTTCGTGTTCCACTTCAAGATCGGCCAGGGCCGTATGGCATCTCGGGCACCAGTTGATGATGTAGTCCCCCCTGTAAATCAGCCCCTGCTCATACAGGTCTACAAACACGTTCCTGACAGCCCTGGACAAGCCCTCGTCCATGGTGAATCTTTCCCTGCTCCAATCGCAGGAACTTCCGAGCCTCTTGAGCTGGTTGATGATCATGCCGCCATACTTTTTCTTCCATTCCCAGACCAGTTCGATGAATTTCTCGCGGCCCACTTCATGGCGATTGGTTCCTTTGGACGCAAGATCTCTCTCCACAACATTCTGGGTCGCGATTCCGGCATGATCCGTCCCCGGCTGCCACAAAACATTGTAGCCCTTCATTCTCTTATACCGGCACAGGATATCCTGAAGGGTGTTGTTCAATGCATGGCCCATGTGAAGGAAACCGGTTACGTTCGGCGGCGGGATCACGATACAGAACGGTTTCTTATCGGAAACGGCCTCGGCTCGGAAAAGGTTCTTCTCCTCCCAATACCTGTACCACTTCTCTTCGGTTTCTTTGGGCTCATATGCTTTTGGTAGTGTTTCTTTCTGCATTGGCAAGGCTCCAGTTCAATCATGAATTCCCGCACCGGCAGGCGGGCTCCTGCGCGCCTCGTCCCGCCTGTGCTTTTCCCGCGGTTCGGACGGCGCCGGTGAAAACGAACAAAAAAAGGGCTCCCCCCGGGGCAACCCTTTAAATAATCACAGTTCCGCTGATTTTAGAAGGAGATTTTTGTCTCCTTCGTCTCAGGGGTTTTCGGACAGGCTCTTTTTCAGGGATTCAATGGCCTCACCGATCACTTTTTCCGCTACTGAGGTCATGGTTTCTCTCGCGACCCTTTCCACGACATCCTGTACTACCCTCGTGACGATCGCTTCGAGTTTCTCTTCTGAAATCCCGATTGCCACAGGCCCTGCGGCAGCCTCGGGACCAGGGGATGGGGCTTCCTCCTCCAGCAGGTCCTCGGAAAAAACATCAACCCGCTCAGGTGTGCTCTTCTCCGGGGGCCCATCCAGGTCTTTGTCTTCGGAGGTCAGCGACTCTGCGGCAGCTCTGGGAATCACCACGGTCGGAGCTTCGTTCTTCAGGAGATCCTCGGAAAACATATCGGGCTGATCAGGTGCGCTTTTCTCCTGTGCTTCATCCAGGTCTTTCACGGATGCGATTTCTTCCAGGTCTTTGTCTTCGGACATACCCGCCGGCGACGGCTCCGCGCCGGTTTCGGAAACCGCTTCGTCCTTCAGGAGGTCTTCTGACAGCACACCATCGGCCTGGTCAGGTTCACTTCTCTCGGGAGCTGAGTCCATCTCCTCCAGGGATACGATTTCTTCCAGATCCTTCCCTTCAGCACCACTCGCTTCTGAAACCAGCTCAACCGGCTCTTCCTCATTCAGGATGTCGTCGAAGTCCGCGCTGGACAAAGATTCCTCATCAGGCTTTTCTTCCCCGCTCTTCTGCTCTTCTTCCTTAAGATCGAGCTCAAGAGCAAAGTCTGCGACATCATTTTCCGCTGTCTCCTTTTCTGCGAAATCAATCCCCGCCAGGTCATCTGCCAGCAGCTTGAACTCCCCCTCCTCTTCCTGTACCTGGTCCTCTTTCAGAAGTTCGACTATTTCGTCCTCTTTCACATCGCTTTGATCACCTGCAGTCTCCACAGGCATGCCTCTGGCCACGAGATCGGTCAACTCAATGACCTCCTCCTCATCTCCCGAGGCCCGCTGGTCGATGTCCTCCAGCGAGATATCGTCCAGATCGAAATCGAGCACATCGTCGTCGCTCTGGCTCCTGACCTTTTGCTGCTGCATCTCCATTGTGGCTCCGCCATTGAAAAGGTGAACGAGAAGAAACAGTTAAGATTTTGCATTCCGTACCACAGGGTGCAAATTATGTCAAGTTTTCTAATGGTTATTAGGAAGGAGATCCAGGTTACAAGATGCAGGGTTGCAGGAAAAGAGACGAAGAGCGAACAAAGACTCCTTAAGGCCGCAGGAGTTTTCCTGTTTGCCGATTTTCCGACCGTCATCCATTTTCGCCGTTTCTTGTTTCACTTTTGACCTCTCCCGATCTGCCCTTGCATCCTGCATCCTTTGTCCTGGATCTTGTATCCTGGATCCACCTGGATCCTGCATCCTTTCACGTTGACCCCTCCCGGAAAAGCTGTTACATCTAATCGTCAAGGCGGGCGATTAGCTCAGGTGGATAGAGCGTTGGTCTCCGGAACCAAAGGCCGCGCGTTCGAGTCGCGCATCGCCCATGCCGGTTTCTTCAGTCAGCCGCTCGGCGTGTGCTTCGAGGATGTGCCTCTGCGCTTCCTTTACTGCAAGATCAATATCGGCCTTTTGTACAGATTTTGAATCAGACGGATATCGGCACAAGCGTTTCATGAACGCCGCCGCAGGGCGTAGCTCTCAACCAGCTTTCTGAAGACACTGGAGAAGGTCTCGGGCTTCCCGAAGCCATCCTGCCGGCGACCTTTACCCCGATCATGAACACCCCTCCTACCTGTGAGCCGATACTCTTCAGACGATCCTCACCTCTTCTGGTAAATCCGCGGCCAAACTGGCAGAGGTACTCGACATCCATGTACCGGCATTGTGGGCCCTTATCTCGAAAAGCTCTTCAATACAGCCATCCGCGCCGAGAGATAAACAATGCAACTGATATATATCCTACCTGTTTGCTGTAAAATAATTTCGGGAGATTGGAAAAGATGAGAATAGTCATAGCCGAAGATCACAAGATCTTGAGAGAGGGTTTGAAGTCCCTGCTCAGCACGGTCGAAGACCTGGAGATCGTTGGCGAGGCAGCCGATGGACTCGAGGCGGTCCGGTGTGTCGAGAAGTACCGTCCGGATCTCCTGCTGCTCGATCTCTCCATGCCGAAGATGAACGGAATCAACGTAATGCGGAACCTCAAGAGCCGCTTCCCCGAGACCAAGATCCTCGTCCTGACCATCTATGAATCCGAGGACTACATCCTGGAATCTTTTCGCTCCGGAGCGGACGGCTACTGCCTGAAAGATGCGAACTACTCGGAGTTGCTCATTGCGATCAAAAGCGTTCTCGATGGGAATACGCATCTCAGTCCCGGCATTTCGGAGAAGGTTTTGTCGGGATTCCTCCACGATCGAAAAACTCTCAAGCCGCTTTCTTCATGGGACACAGTCACGTCGAGAGAACGAGAGGTGTTGAAACTGGTCGGCGAGGGATATAAGAACAAGGAGATCGCGGGCTACCTGTACATTAGCGTGAAAACGGTGGAAAAGCACAGGAGCAACATCATGAGAAAGCTGGACGTTCACACCTCTTCCGCTCTCACGGCGATAGCCATCGAGAAGGGACTCGTCACGAATAAAGCGACAAACCCCGAAATGACCTCGCCTCTCCCCGGCGACCCTCAAGAATCGCACCTGGCATAAAGAGCGATTGGCAGCAGACCGGAACTACCTCAAAAGAAGAGAGGAACGAAGGCGCGCCACCCTTTCTGTTGCACTCGAGCGCTAGGAGGAGCCCCTTGAAAATGACCCGTCTCACGCTGATTGTTGTGTGGATGCTCCTGTTTTATGCGGCAAACGGTCATGCTGAACGGAGGGCCGGCGGACCATTCGTCGGAGATCGGCCGCAGCAGGTCGAGGACGAGTACGTTCTGGAACCCGATGATCTTGCGGTGGAGAATTGGGTGACTCGGCTGGAAGTCCCCTGGTCACTTGTTTTCCTGAAGGGCGGTCGCGCGCTGGTCAGCGAAAGACAGGGGCGGATACGGATCGTTCAGGACGGCCGACTCACGGAACGTGCATATGCGACACTGGACGTGGCGCACGAGGGAGAGGGAGGGCTCATGGGCCTCGCGCTTCATCCACGTTTCCCCGAACAACCCTTCGTCTACGCCATGCACACCTACCGTGACAAAGGGAATTCATACAACAGGGTCATCCGGTTGCGGGACCAGGGGAGCACGGGCATCTTGGACCGGGTTGTTGTCGATGGAATCCCCGGGGCAAGGTTCCACAACGGAGGGCGAATCGCCTTTGGTCCGGATGATATGCTCTATGTCTGCACCGGCGACGCGACCTTGCCGGAAATCGCCCAGGACATGCAAAACCTCGGGGGGAAGATCCTTCGTCTCACCCCCGAGGGAGAGATCCCCGGCGACAATCCCTTTCAGGGTTCGCCCATCTACAGCCTGGGCCACCGCAATCCACAGGGACTGGCGTGGCATCCCCGGACCCGGGCGCTCTTTGCCTCCGACCACGGTCCTTCCGGTGAATTCGGGCTTCGTGGAAAGGACTCGATCAAGGTGATCCGGAAGGGAGGCAATTACGGCTGGCCCGTGGCAATCGGCAAGACGGAAATCAAAGCATACGTCGAACCTCTCGTCATGTGGGATAAGGCCACTCCTCCGGGCGGCATCGCATTTCTGGAGGAAGATCTCTATGTGGCCACCATGAGAAGCGAAACGCTTATAAGGATCCGTCTGGGTGAGAAAGATCCTGCGGAGGTGGAAGGGATCGAGCGGCTTTTCGGGCGGGACTCGAGCGATGGAATCTACGGGAGACTGAGGGATGTCGTCCGCGGACCCGACGGGAACCTGTACGTTTTAACCACGAACCGGGACGGCCGGGGAAAACCCGGGCCCCAGGATGACAGAATCCTGCGGTTGAAAACCCGGGGCGCATCCGGTCTGGGGGAAAGGTAGACTTGGTAGAAGCAAAATTAAAAAGACGAACGTTCAACATCGAACATCGAACGTCCAACATCGAATGAAAAACAAAGACCCAGGAATCAAGATTCAGAATAAAAGACGAACGTTCAACATCGAACATCGAACGTCCAACATCGAATGAAAAACAAAGACCCAGGAATCAAGACTCAAGAATAAAAGGCGAACGTTCAACATCGAACATCGAACGTCCAACATCGAATGCCAACCCTCCCCTTGCACACGCCCCCATCTCCCTCTTGTCTCATTGATTTGCCATCGGGTGAGGCAAGTGCATCTGAAGCCGCACGACGCGGAGATCCAAAACGGCACGCGGCATGTTTGGCGAAACAACAGGGACAAGCCGACGACAATTGCGTTTGTCCTTATCCGGCGCCCAGCATAGAGAAACGTAGTTATAACCATCTAAATCTCTTGACAAAGAAGGCCAAAAGCGTACTCTTGACAGAACTTACGCTTAGATGACAGCCAGGTGGAGAGGCAGGAATGGATTTCGAATCAAACTCCCGATAATGAACATCCAAACAAAGACCGGTTCAAGTGATACGGACCATCCTTCTAAAATATACCACCATTGGCTTCCTTTTATCTTCCATCCTCATTCTTCCCTATGCCCGCTGTCCTGCAGAAGCGGGTTCATCTATTCTTCTTCAAGGCGAAACGCGGTTCAAGACCGGAGATGATCTGCGCTGGGCATTGCCGGAGTATGACGACTCCGGATGGGCGGCGATTTCCCCTCCCGGCGGCCGGCTCTCCCTGGTGGCGCCGTCCGGAGGAGGCATGGGCTGGCACAGAATTCGTTTTTCCATCAAAGACATTCCGAGCGGCGGCGACCTTGCGATCCTGCTGGGTAGCATAGGAGACGCCGATGAGACCTTCCTCAACGGCTCAAGGATCGGAGGAGAAGGCAGCATAGGAACCAGGTTTGTCAGAGCGGCTGCCGTCGAAAGGTTTTACAGGATGCCGCGTTCCCTGCTCATGACCGACTGGGATAATCTCCTTGCAGTCAGGGTGATGAATATCCTTCCCAGGGCGCAGATCCGTGAAGCCTACATCCGTGTAGGAGATTACGGCGATCTGGCCCTCGAGAAGACGAGGCGGGAGAGTAATGTAAAGATAGTGGAGACCATCCTCCTTACGCTCTACTTCGCATTCGTTCTCTCCAGTTTTCTCGCGGCCTTCTCGGGGGTGCGCGAAACAGGATACAGGACCTTTTCCATCTTCGCCATCCTGTACGCCGTCGTATACCTGCTCAGCAGCCTGTTTTTCTATGAAGCGGGCCTCAAGACGCACTTCATCCAGAAGATGATCTTCTCGCTTTCGGCGCTCGCCCCTGCTGTTGCGCTCGTCTTCCTGTGCCAGGCATACAGGGAAAGGCTTACCGGTCGGGTGAAATGCATGATAGCGCTCTTCGCACTCCTGGCCGTGCTCTTTCTCATTTCCCTCCCATGGGAAACATATCGTCTTCTTATTGTTGCATGGGCCGGTATTCTGGTGACGGCAATATTCGCGTCCGGCTCTCTTTCTCTGCGCGCCGTCAGGAGAAAAGTTCCTGAATCAGTTCCGATCTCCATCGGAATTACGTTCCTCAGCGTCGGAACTCTGGTCCGGATTCTGGAGTCAACAGGCCTTTTCACCATTGGTGACATTTTCGTCCAAAGCGCTTCCGGCGTTGCCATGCAGTTGATGATCGTCTGCTTTATCTACGGGGCGGACGTGAGGTTTTCTCGCGGCTTACGCGGGATGAAGTTGTTTTCCGAAAGAATCCTCATCGCCCACGAAGAGGAGAGGAAGAGGCTTGCAAGGGAGCTTCATGATGGACTCGGCCAGTCGTTGCTTACCACAAAGTTCAACCTCCAGAGGATGAACCAGGAGAAGGAAGACACGCTCATTGACGGCGTGATCGAGGAGCTCTCCGGCAGCATCGATGAGCTGAGGGAGATATCGGCGGGGCTCAGGCCCCCCTTTCTCGAAGAGATGGGGCTTGCAGCGGCGGTCAAGATGTACGGCCACAGGGTATCTGAAAAGACCGGGATGGAAGTGGAGATCAAAGCGGATCTCCACGAGCGGCCTTCCGCTCGTATAGAAGACAACCTTTTCCGCATCTTTCAGGAGGCACTCGGCAACGCCGCCAAGCACTCGGGCGCAAAGAGCGTGAAGGTCTCCCTCTGCCGTTTCAAAGATCACCTCGTCATGGAGGTGCAGGATGACGGTCTCGGGTTTGATTTTCCCGATGCGCTCTCCAAAGGACAGGGCATCGGCTTGAAGACAATGGAGGAGAGAGTCAATCTCATGGGTGGGACCTTTGCCGCCGGAAGCAGCAGAAGGAAAGGGACCACCATCCGTGTGGAGGTGGTTCTGAAATGATGCGCGTAATGGTGGTGGATGACCATACCATATTCAGACAGGGAATCGTCAGTCTCCTGAACTCCGCGGGAATCTGTGAAGTGGTCGCCGAGGCGGGCTCCGGGCTTGCCGCCGTTGATCTTGCAAGGGAAATCCGACCGGACATCATCGTGATGGATATCACCATGCCGGATATCGACGGCATCGAGGCTGCAAAACGAATAAAGGCTGCCGGAATAGACACAGGAATCATTCTTCTCACAATGCATAAAGGAGCCGAACTTCTCAAGATGGCCGAGGACACCGGCATTCAAGGATATCTCCTTAAGGATGACGCACTGAGCGATCTTCTCTACGCCATAAAGGCCGTCTCCAGGGGAGAGAAATTCACGAGCATGTCGGTCAAGAGCGGTTCCCGACCGCGAGCAGCCATGTCACCTCCATCATCTCTCACAAGGCGGGAGGTGGAGATTATTGCGCTGGTTGCCGGCGGGCTGAGCAGCAGGGAGATCGCGGCGAAACTCTTTATAAGCGTGAAGACGGTGGAGACCCACCGCTCAAATGTCATGGAGAAGCTGGGGCTCAAGAACCTTCCCGAACTGGTCAAATACGCCCTCAGGAGAGGCATCATCGCGCTCTGAAATACCCAGAAACCCCTAGAAAAATACCAAACCCCTCCGATTGAAAACCCGCCTCTAGTTTAATAAAAATCCTGATCTCAAGATCCCTTTTCCACACTCGTGCACGTTTCCGGGGATGAGGGGCTCAGTTCACAATCAAGCATTCGTATCACTCCGTATGGCTCCGATATGAATCAATTTAGAAATCTCACGGTACTTGTTGTTGATGACCACAAAGGCTTCAGGAAGAGCCTTGTGTCCTTTCTCCTGAACATACCTGCTGTCGAGGTGATCGGAGAGGCCGGGGACGGGCAGGAGGCAGCGGAACTGGCCATGAAGCTCGGACCGGACATGGTACTCATGGATATAAAGATGCCCCGGCTGAACGGGATCGAGGCAACGGCCATCATAAAGAATCAGCGACCCTCTGTCAGAATCATCCTCTACTCCATGCACGATATCGAGGAGTGCGACTCGGAAGCACTTGGGACCGCAGACAGGTTTATCCCAAAGGAAGAACTCTTTGAGGAAATCCCGAGAATCCTGAAGTCGGATCAGGTGTTCAGGTCTGGAGGTTGTTGGAATGGGTGAAAACCGCCACTGGTCGAGTTTGATTGTCCTTGGAGTGATGTTGACAGTCTTTTGTCAAGCCGCGCCGGTTCGCACGGAAGCCAGAGAGATTGTGCTCAAGGCAAATCTTACCCAGATCAGCGTGGAGATCAATGAAGGGCTCAGTTCCTGCACCTTTTATACGGATGGATGGATGTGCGGCAGGAGCATCACCATTGACATTGCCTACCGCCTTTCAATGGTGAGGAAAGAGGTAACTCGGCTGGAGGAGTTTCAACGGCAGTTGAGCCAGGGCGTGAAGGATGCTGTCGAGGAAATGCGCCTTGAGAAAGGCAACATGGCGAAGAAGAACGTTCCCGGCAATGATCCGGCCGCGTCCCAGAACAAGGCTTCCGAGGCAAAAAAACGGTATGGAGAGATCCTCCGGAAGGCCGCCCTGAAAGGCGGCGGAATCGAAACGGATGATCCACTGCATGGCTTCCGGATGCAGGCATCGGAAAACGTCCTTGCCAGGATCGCCGAGGCGGCAAAGGGCGGGCCATTGGCCTACTACGGTTACGAGAAGAGCGGTGCGGACGGCAGAAGGAGAGCCGATCCCGGCATCGAGAGCCTGGAGAGCCATCCGGACGGCACTATAGCGGCGGTGTACGTGCTGGACAACTGCTTCACCCTGGATGACCTGTCCGCATTGATGGCCAAAGAAAAACGGGAGGCAAGAGATGCCGTTGCCAGATATGAAAAGCTGCCTGCATTCATAGAGGAACAGGAAAAGGTATTCGCAGGGGCTTATGCCGAATTGCACTAGGGTACAAGGCAGTCTTCCAGTGTCCTGCCACCCCCACCTGTCCTCCCCCGTCAATGGGGAGGAAAGTCATGAGAGGCCAGATAGTTCCCCTCCCCTGGCGGGAGGGGCTAGGGGAGGGGGAGCCTGAGACGCGACATGAGTGCAAAAGAAGGGTGAATCGGTAATGGAGTACTGCAGGCAATTCAATAAAGTGGTGAATAAGGCGGAAGGTTCCTCCTCCGGTTGTCGCTTCATGAGGATATCTCTCCTGGCGGCAGTGCTGCTGTTCATTTGTCTCCCCGCGTTGTCTCCGGCCGCAGGCCAGGATTGCGGGAAAGGGAATCTGGAGAACAGCCGGCAGGAAATCGAACGGCTGGAAGACATGCTGGCCAGATCCTGCGACCCGGCAAAAGAGATCATGGAAGAGCTGATCAAGTACGGCCTCGGTTATCAGCGGCTGGCCCTGGAGCGTGAAACGGCTTTTCTGGAGGGCTCCGGAGAGCTCAATGAGGCCGCCTTGGCATTTTCCTCAGGTTCCAACAACCGGGAGCCAGGCAGCCTGGTTCAGGAATTCAACGGACTCAAGGAAGCAGCAGAGAAAGCGGGCCTGCTGGCCCAGGGGCCGAGACCCAAAGGGATCAGCTACACGGATCTTTCCGTGGTGGAGGGCTCCGAGGCGTATCTTTTTTTCGAAAAGAATGAAGCCAAAGCCGCCGCCATGACGCAGGAGGTGTGGCGGCTGGAAGAGGAGCTGGAAAACCTGCGGTCTCGTTGGGACAAGGAAAAGGCGGAATACGAACAGAAGTTTTCGGATGCCTATCTCGAAAAGCTCATCGACAAGGTGGAGACGCCTGTCAAGGTCATGTACGGGGCCAAGGACAGGTACCTGAAACTGCTCGACCGGCTCAGGGATCTGGTCAACAGCAAGAAGTACGAGCATTGTCTCGGCCCGGTATCGGATGTCCCGAGCTATCAGATCGAGGGTGCCCTTTACGCGAAGGGCGCGGCAGGCGAATTCTCCTCCATCCCCGGCGCCGGTTTTCAGTTTCCCGTCCCCAAGCAGTATCCGCGGCTCCAGCGTCATGCACCGCCCTCTCCCCCCATGCTCTACTTCAAGCATGACGGCAACCGTCTTCAGAAAACCCGGAACACGATGTTGCAGGAAAACATCCGGGCGGAAAAGGAGCAGATGCAGATCCTGGCGGACTGGGATTTCGGCCTGGGAAAATACATCGTGGGCCAGGAGAACATGGTGCGATGGCTGTCCGCAGGCCAGAGCGTAAAGGAAACGGTCGAGACCCTGCACACCATTGCAGTGAAGTTGACCCACCATCCCATCAAGACCACGGCGGACGCCGTAAAGGCCATCGGAAACATCTCCATACAGGACATCAACAAACTGAGTAAGGAAGTGCTGCCGCAAGCCATCATCACCCTGGCTGGGACCATGGTGGAAGACGTAAAAGACGTCATCGACCCCGACCGGTTCACCGTCACCGAGGATATGTCCGAGACGAAGAAGGGGGAGATTTATGGAAAGCAGCTTGAATCCGTAAAGACCATCAACAAGAGCCTCCAATCCCAGGGTGAATTCCTCGAGTCGGCGGTGGAATTCTTTGCAGGCATCTCAGCGGCCTCGAAAACCGGCAAACTTCTGGACGTTAAGAGTCTGAAAAAACATCTTGCAAAAGGCGCCGGCGACCCAGACGTCCTTGATCTGAAGACTCTCCTGAATCGAGAGAAAAGCGCGCGAGAGGCCCTGGCCCGCTACCGTTCCCAGAAGAAGCTGGCGAATATCGATGCAGACTCGACCCTGGACGCATCCACTGTAAAGAATCTCGGCGAAGATACCAAAACCGCGCAGAGGACCGCAGACGACGTTCTTGAGGACCTTGACAAATTGGATGTCCTTGATCAGGACCTCGTGGCACTGAAAGCCGGTGAACTGAAAAAGCTGGAACCGTCACCCAGGGATTTTCAGCCGCCTAAGGATGTCGACCTGAAGGCCGGGGCTCACGGAGAAAAGCTCGGGGAAGGGGCATTTTCGAGGGCATTTGTCAATCCGGACAATCCTAACGAGGTAATCAAGTATCCGGTCAAGACGGGAAACATCGCCAATTTTGAGGAGATGATCGAGCGACAGTTGAAGGGGAACCAGTATCTGGATGAACTCGGCATTGGAAACGCCCGGATTACTGGCAAGGGAACCATGACGTTGGAGAGTGGGCAAAAGGTTCCAATTCTCATTCAGGAAAAAGTGGATTCAAAATCCATCATGAAGAATCTCATCAAGGAACAGAATGGGAAACTCCTTCCTGACCAGCAGGTGGCTGTATTGGATATGATCCAGCGGGCGAATGAGAAAGGCATCCTGATTGGAGACATCAAGTACGACAACATCTATTTTACCAAGGGAGAGAGCGGATGGAAATGTGGGATCCTGGACCCTGACTTCATTGGACCACCCAAGGGAGAAGCCTTGCTGGAGCGTTCCGTAGCGGAAATCCAGTGGACCCAGATATCCGGGAAGGCAAAAGTGAATGGCAAAATATGGGACAGTGACTTTGCGGCCGGGGCTGTAATGGAACAAGCGACCGGCGGCGGCTCGTCGGGCGGCATGGCAAAGTATCTGGATGACGACCTGGTTCAAATGATCCAGGAACCGGACAAGATGAAGAGCTTTCTGAAGGAGAGCAAAGCCGAAAAGCTGAAGGAAAACCTGTCAAAGAATGAAGGATACAAGAGACTGACGGATGAGCGCAACGCAGTAGCGGAAAGGGTAGATGCCGGCACAAAGGACTTGGACAAGATCAATGACAAGCTCGAAGAGAATACCGGAAGCTACAAGGCATGGCTGGAAAAAAAGGCCAAGGAGCCGGAGACCCCCGATACAAAGAGAGCGGAGGCTGCCGCGCGTTCATTCGAAGAGAAGCTTGATGAGGGGAAGAGTCTCGAAAAGCATGCCATGGCGGAAAAATTAAGGCTCGACGGCATACCGGAAGAAGTTATCGAAAAGCTGTTGGGGCCGGAAATCAAACTGCCGGACGCCAAGCCGCCCTCGATCAGCGGGGATGAACTCTTCTCGCTGGACGAAGATTTTTTCGGTTTCTCCAAGGGGGGAAAGCAATGAAAGGTGAGAGCTCAGTTTCCCTTCTGCTGATTTCCGCTTTTCTGTGGGCATGTTTTGCGTGGCCCGGGACACTCCGGGCCGAGGACAAAGCGGCGTCTCCGGACGGCCCGCCGGTCATGGAAACCCCGGAGCAGTTCATCCAGAAAAGCCGAGCGGCAGCAGAAAATAAGCTGTCGGATCTCAAGGTACAGGCCCGGGAGTGCGGGGCCGATCTCCTGCTTCGTCAGGTGACCGATACCGGAAAAATCATCGAAGAGCTGAACGCGGCCCCCGGAACCCTTCGGTATTACGTTTCCGATCTCTCCGCCAAACAGGCGTTGGATGGAATCGTGGACGCGATGAAGAAGTGGATGCAAGGGAGCGAGCGCAGCTTCATCAAGGATCTGACACTCTATTCCGCGAGCCCGGGGGCCGGTTTCGTTCCCCCGAAGGTCTCCGCCCTCTTTCCGGAAAGCGCAAAGGATGTGGACAGCGACGTTCTCCATGCCGCGGATGCGGACACGGCCGCCATCCTGAATCTGCCGTCTCATTGCGATCCCTCTGTCCAGGCCGTTCTTGGCACCGTGTATAAGCAGGTCGGGGCCGGCTGCTGCAGGGACCGGAAACAGCTCCAGGACAAGGACGGCAACCCGAGTGGCACCCAATGCCTCGGCAACTATGACCAATGGCTGGTGACACCTCTCGATCCCGGCTACAAACACCGCGGCTCTGTTTTCAACCTTCCACTCCAGCGGCTCGGCCGGGAGTTTTCCATGCTCAGCATGTCCGGCGATCAACCAACGGCCGCAGGCATCAATAAAATGGTTGTAACGATTCCAACCTTTGTCCCGAAGATGGAAAAGAGACAATGCCGTATTGAAGCGGACAGAAGGGTGAAGATCCACGAGGTGGAGGAAGCGGCCGGCTTCCAGGACGGCCCTTCCTTCCAAAAGGAATGGCGCTACCTGGCGATTCGGTTCCTGGGTCTCTCCTTTCCCGAATTCGAGGGACAAACCGCACTGGATCTGTTCTATCCCGCGAGAACGGCTATCCACCATGGCGGCCTGTATGAGAGGTTCACCGCACCGGAGTTCGTCTCCAATGAGAACCTCAAACCCAAGCTGAAGATCGATACCGGACGCGGGATCAGGTACGTGGATACCGCCGAAACCGGACAACGCTATCTGCAGCATATGAACCCGTTCAATATCTCCATACGGACGACGGTTCAAACCAAAGGGGGAATATTCCAGGCCCAGGGGAGCAACAGGATTGTTCGAACCGCGGATGTGGGAAAAGGGACCATCCGCTGGACCGTGGGCAAGTTGGACACGGACAAGCGAACCATCACCCGGGATATCACCGCCAACCTGGTGGATGTAGTGCCGGAAGCCACCCTCAGTGACGGCATCATTTCTCATGGTGGAAGCTATAAGGTTTTCGTATCGGTCAAGGGACCTGCCGACATGTCCCGCTACCAGGTCCGCTGGCATCCTGAGGGGAATCTGAACTTCCAGTCGGAAACCACCCCGTTCGAACAGGAATCAGAGGAGCACTGGGTTTCCCGAAATACCATTTCAGCGGGAAAGGCAACGGATCAGACATCAACCGCAAGCAAGTTTTCCTTTTCAGCGGAGATCGTCAACTCCGTGGGTTCGCTCTTTGCCTATAACGCCACCGGGACCACGCGTCAGCCTCCGGCCGGGGACCTGGTTCTTTTCGCGGCCCAGGGCCGGGAGTCTCTTCACCGGCTCCCGGATGGAGAGACCATCGATATCTTCTCAGGAGGCCGCAACAGCGAAACCGCTCCGGTAAAGTTTCTGCCGTACGTTGCCGCGGATGGGGGAGCGTCGTTCCGGCCCTTTCCGGAAGTCTACGATACGTACGAGATGTATGGCGCCAAAACCAAGCTGGGTATCCGGAGCAGCAACGCGTATGCGGTTCAGGTGGCGGCAGGCGCCGATGGGTTTCAGGCCCTTCCCGGAACATCAGGCTCGGGCAGGGCCGAAATCTACGCTTGGGTCGGGCGGGATATCAACCCGGCCCACACGGATCTCGACAACGATAAAGTCACCCTCTCCCCTCCCATTGCCGTCACCCATAACAAGGTGCTGCTGGAAGCGGGCAAGGGGAAGAAAGACGACGAACTGATCTATTATCTGAGAACCGCAGGTCCGGCGGACATGTCGAAGTATACGGCCGCATGGGCCGGCAACAAGGGCATTGACACCCAGGCTTCGACCTTCAGGAAAACAGAGGACGGATACGTGGCCGAATGGGCAAGTCCGGTCTCCGAGTCTCTTATGGCAGTCGCTATCAAGAAGAGGGACAACGTGGTTTTCTCCTACCAGAGTCTAATGCCCGCAATCACCCCCACACAACCTGATATCAAATTGACCCGCACCCCCGCCCCCCTGAAAGTCACGGTCAAACAGGAGAAAGGCGAGGCCGCAGGCAAAACTGCAGTGATCGTTTCCGGACTGGATGAGACCCTTGCCGTGGAAGTACTGGATGACAGCATGCCGGTGAAGGCAGAGATCAAGGATGTTCACCCGGAGGATATGGGGGTGACCTTCTGCCGCTGGAGTTTCCTCAATGGAGAGGGACTGGCATTCAAAAGCGACGTGACTCCGGTGGAAATTTCGAGGGAGGAGCGTCAGGGAACCTGCCGGAATACCATCAGCGGGCTCTCATCCGGATTCAAGGCCAATGCGCATGTTCAGGTGGACCTGGTCACGCGACTCACCCTGCCCGGGAAGCCGGTAGTTGCAGACGGCGGGGACCAGGCTGTCGGGATACCGGCAGGTTACCCGCGTAAGTGAACCGAAACAGCGAGCATATTCTCCGCAGCTCGCTGCGGGGAGCTTCAATTGGAGCTTTGATGCGAATGAAAACCTACCTTTTCACCATTTTCCTGTTGCTGGTGATTATGCATCTCGCAAGCCCGGGGGGCATGGTGTTTGCTCAACCCGATGAAATTGTAAGAGACAGCGACATGATGCCGCTTTTCCCCGATCTTGAGGCCGGCAAGGGGGACGCCGAAAAAAAGAAATCCGGCCGGACCGAATGGGAGACAGTGGATATCAAACTGTTCCGTGTAACACCGGTCAGCGGCAACAACCCCTTCCACACCCGCGAGCCTGTCAGGAATTTCAATGGCGAGACATACCCTACCATTACGGCAATCAAGCAGAGGGCCCGGGGCCAGACCACTGCACATGGAGGCGGGTGCAACCCGTCAACGGCAACGGCAAGGGTAACGGCTCGAAATGCATCACAGGGCGTCTGCTACACCATGGACACGGCCGCCGGGACCTGCAAGGTGACGGCGGACACCCACTGTCCCAACAGCGCCTTCTTCGTGGACCAGAGACCCGCTGTCTGGCACCCGAACCAGCTCCGCATCCAAGAGATCCAACCTGCGATTTGGCGGATCACACAGTTCCCTCCGTGTATCGACAGCGGGGCGACATGGTGTCTTTTCACGCCCGGGACATATGATCTGGTGCTGCTGGAGGTGGCCACCGGCAGGCAGTGGCGAATCAACATCAGCTTCACAGGGAACGGCGTGGACCCGTGGTCCATTTTCAATTACGCCTCTTTTACCGTGACCATCAACTCCGTAACGGCGCTCAATTGATGCGGGGAGACGAAATATGAAGCGCATTCCTTCGGCCGTGTTGATCATCGCCCTTGTCTCCGCCCTCGCGTCGCATACGGGATCCGTTCCATGGGCGGGGAGCATGCGCCAGTTCCAGCCCATCAAGACTCCTGAAGGACCCGTTGCCGCTGTGCCGGAGGGATTCGAAACGATTGCGGATATCCGTCCCGTGGACAGGGAGATCGTGCGCAAGTTCATGGAGGACCTGGCGAACAACTGGAACACCCCCCAACTTCTGCAGATGCTCTCAGAGGATTTCTATGACAAGAGCCTCTTTCATGACTCCATGATGACCGTCACCAAGGTCCCCTTCGATGCAAAACTCAAGATCCTTTCCATCCGCTCCATCCATACACTTCAGCAGATGGTCGGAGAGGACCCGCAATTAGGAAGGGTGTGTGTCAGCATCGTGGAAGTCACGGCCCTGACACAGATCCTGCTGAATGATCCGGAGGCCGGTTTTGTAAAACTGGAAGGTTTGAACGACTATCTCTTGAGAGTGGTGGACAGGCAGCTTTGATCAGTGCGCTCAAAAGGATGCTGTGGCGGGCTCTGCTTTTTCTGGGGATGATGGTCGCGGCCGTTCCCACTGCCCGGGGCGAGGATCCCTTTGTGATTCCCGAAGAATTCGACCCCATTCCGTCCTGGGAGGTTTGGGGAAGCAATACCTTTCATTTTGACTGGTATAGAAACCGGGGCGACGACAGTAATGCCATTCACAACATTGTGGGCACTCAGTTCTATGATGAGATCGCCTTCGAGTTTTCGAAAAAGCGCAACCCCTATGATTCCATACGGGGATCGTTTAACGGCGTGGCGAACACGTCGGAGTATCGTTACGATTCCTTGGGCTTTATCCCGGAGCAGTTCAGCCTGGTCTGGGAAAAGGGAGATGTGGCTGCGCCATTCCGCCTGAGACTGGGCGACTACTATGGGTTTTATACATACCGCACATTTCAAAGGTCGCTGAAGGGTGTTCAGTTCGAAATCCAGCCGCCGCTCGGCAGGGAAACGGCTTTGAACCACTCCATTGTCCTGACCAGCGGAACCGGAGCGCTTCGGGACTACAAGGACGGGGTTCCGTCGGATGACCTTTACCTCGGGGGATCGTGGCTCATCCATACCGGGCCGGCCAATCTCAGCCTGAATGTCATGCGCAACACACGCGACGAAGACATGGGAACCCTGACACCTGACCAGTCTCAGACGGTCTACAGCCTTGGGGCGGATTACGAAAAGGGAGTGTGGGATCAGAAGCTGATGCTTGAAGGGGAATGGGCCTATTTTGATGGCGACCTCCGCGGGCAAGGTCCGGCGATCGAAGAAGACAAATCGGATCAGGGATACTTCTTTCAACTCCGGGGGAGAAGCAGACGGCCTCTCACCTATGAATTCAAATTCGAGGACTACGGAAAGAATTTTCAGCCGAATGGGGCCGTAGTTCCCCCTGACCGCAGGACATGGGAAAGCCGCGCGGGCTACCGCTTTGGCGAAGGATTCGGGGTAAGCGGCCGCATCCAGCGGTTTATCGACGGCCTGGAGAGGGGAAATCCCCTGACTACGGATGTTGTCGGTGTAAGCGGTTCAGGATTGATCGGGTTCATACCCGTCAAGGGAATAGTCATGTCGTTTGACAGCTTCATCAGCGAGAACAGCGATGACGACAACACGACCGATAACAGGACCATCTCTTCCCGGATGGATCTCAGCATGCCGATCCGTGAAAGGCTCTCAGGCCGAATCGGAGGATCGACTCAGCAGGTGGAGGATTCCCTCGCCAATAGAGAAACCGAATACTTCGAGACGCACGCCGGCATCTCACAGGGTTTTTCATTTCTCGGGCTCACCGGCGGGATTTCCCCAGGCCTCTTCTATGCCTCGACGGATGTACAACCGGGCGATGGTCAGGATCAGTATGGTTTCGATCTTGCCCTGAATATGGCCGGCGTGAACAACAGTGTGACCGCCGGGTATCGGTTTCAGCGCAACAATCCCCATGCTGAAAACACCAACGACGTCTCCACACACGCCATAAATGCTTCGTACGTCTATACCATTGGTCCGAACAGTCTCAGCACCGAATTCGAAGTGTACAACCGGGATCCCCAGAGGGATGAGGACTCGACCGGGTACCGGGTTGCCGCTTACTGGACCTTCTGGTTCTCAAAACCCGCACGAAGGATACGCAAGGGAGCTCCCCGAACCGGCCTGGCGGAAGAAACGGACGACGCGTACACTCATGGCGTGATGTTGGCCCAGCTCGTGCCGGGGGCGCCGCTGACAAACGCCATCGATCGTCTTTCCCGCGGAGGGATAAAGGGCGGGATCGATTTGCCGGGTATGGTGGTCTTCCCAACACAATTCATCGAAGAAATATCCCAGCGGCAGCAATTGGCAGTTGTGCACAAGGACGGCATCGTGACCAAAGCGGCGCTAGTCATTGAACTGGAAGATACCGGCGCCCCTGAAACGACTCGGCGGCTCTTTGAAAGAATCAGGCGCATACTGATCCAAAAGTATGGCGCCCCCGAAACCTTTGAACGGGGAGAGTTTTCCGATAACCTCTCAGAGGACATCAACAGGCTTGGTGTGATCCGGGTTGCGGAGTGGCCCACGGAAGCCGGGGTGATCCGGCTGGGCATCCCGAGAAGGCTGGACCGGAAGGTGCGGATCGAAATTCAGCACGCGTCGCAATTCCCGCCACCCACCATGACCCTGTGGAGTATTGAGGGCCTACAGTAGCCCCCCGGATCACACCTGTGCAATCCGGGCGGGCAGCATCCTCAAGTTTCGAAATCTCTGAGACTGAGTTTTACGGTCAATTCGCGACATCGGACCATCGAGTCTTTCATGGGAGAGAAGGTATTCCGGCACTGAGTGGCTTCGATCTGGGGTACTGGAGTGATCCCCGCGCGATTCACCCCATTGGAGCGTCAGGACATTGTCTCTGCCCTTCTTCACCCGGGTGCCAAAGCTCTTCCCTTCTCTATCCAGAACGTCGGCCAGCCAGCGTGCATCCTCTCTCGATGCCAAATTCACTCTGAAGTTCTTGATCTTTGTCGGACGCATTTCCAGGCGGACGAGCCTGCCCGTCAACGTATTGAAATCGGCAAAATACATGAGACTCAGATCGTCCCGGAATCCCTCATATCCCCCAATTCCCTCGTAGTCGTTCAGGAAATCCCCGCAACCGTAGAGAATGAGTCTCTCGCGGTATACTTCAATCCCCTTTGCATGGTGTGAGGAATGGCCGTAGACGAGGTCAACTCCCGCATCATCGATCAATCGATGGGCGAATTCGACCTCCCCCTCGGGCACGCCATACCCCCAGTTTCCTCCCCAGTGGACGGAGAACACAACGACATCCCTTGCCCGCTTCACCCTTTCAACCCTCTCCCGGATGCGCATGATCGACTCATCCGAGTAACCGCTGAGAAGATTGATTCCTGGTTTCTGCTCCGCGGCTCCCCAATTCACCGGGACGCCGCTCGACGGGGACCCGAAGGCGAAGAGGACGACCCGGCCCTTTCCCTCCACTTCAAAGAAGGCGGGTGCTTGGGCCTCGGAGAGATCCATCCCCGCTCCGGCCCACCTTATCTTTGCCTTTCTCAATGTCTCAAGGGTCTCCCGGAGACCGGCATAGCCCCAGTCGAGGACATGATTGTTTGCAATGGAGCAGATATCGATCCCGGCTGCGGTTATGGAACCGATGTTCTCCGGATGCATTCTGTAGTTGATGCCCTTCCCTTTCCAGTAGTCATCGCTTCGGGTGACGCTTGTCTCGAGGTTGATGATCTTCACATCCGGTTTTACCCTCTCCAGCTCACCGATGGCGTCCCCCCAGATATAGGCGGGATCAACACCGCGTGGAATGGGGCCGTTCACCCTTTCGGCCAGGTCAACATACCCTGTGGCGTCCTTGATGTAACCCTCGTGGATCTCCGGGTGACTCGGGTGCGGGAGGATCTGGTCGATGCCTCTTCCTGTCATGACATCGCCGCACAGGAACAGGGTGAGCAGCTCGGAATTCCCGCGGCCGGAATCGCTTTTTTGATGCTCGTCACCGGTGCTCATCTTCTCTGCATCTTCTCCTCATGTCATTGAATATAATCACCGAAGAATCTTAAAGTAATTATGCATTGTCGGGTGCATGTATCAAAATCGGGTCTCTTCAATTCAAGCAGAATAAGACAGGGTGGCCAGGAAAATACTCACATCCCCTGATTGAGCAGGAAAAGGGACTTCATGTTCAATCGAGAAAGGTTCCGGCGTCTCGGATTTCTCGCTTCGCCCGAAATGACAAAATGAGAGACGAAATGACAAAATGAGAGACTTTTTACGTCATCCCGGCTGAATGAAGCCTGTCCCGGCGAAAGCCGGGAGCCGGGATCCAGTATTTTAGAGCCTTTGCAGAATATCTGGATTCCGGCTGGAGTTTATCCCGCACTTGATGCGGGGCCGGAATGACGACTTTTTACGAGACCATCAAGGTTCAGGGTTTCACATTTTAGGGTCCAGGAAAAGGAGAGATCCGATGAAAAAGACAGGAGATACCCGGATGCGCTCATGCGGGGATGACCGGTTGCCGCCTCTGGATAGCGGGCTCTCAGAGGTCATTCACAGACTCAGGGGGATTGCGGACCGGCTGTACGCTCGGACCGGGATGAGCAGACGGGAATTTTTGAAGAGCCAGATGGGGTTGGCCGCATTCTTCCTTTCCATGAACCAGGTGTTCGGCCGCTTCTTTATGGTGGAGGAAGCGGAAGCGCTTGAAAAGGGTGCGGCCGAGGAAAAAGCCGCTGCCCTTTCGGAACAGTTCATCTTCGACGTTCAGGTCCACTATGTGCATGACGATTACCCTTCCCCTGACGGTCTTCTTTCCCTCCGTGAAGCGGCCAAGGGCTGGAATCCTGAGCTCAAGGGCAAAAAACCGGTACTGGAAGATATCCTCTACGAGAACTTCGTCAGGGAGGTGTTTCAGCAGAGTCAGACCAGGGCCGCGGTCTTGAGCAATGCCCCTGCCGACGACAAGAAGGGTTGGTTCATCACGAATGAAGAGGCCGTCCGGACTCGGGACCGGGTGAATGAGCGTCTCGGAATGAGAAAGCTTCTTGCCCATGCCATTTTCACCCCAGGGCAGCCGGGTTGGATGGACGAGCTCGACAAGGCCATTGACTTGAAGCCCGACGCGTGGAAAGGATACACCCTGGGGGATCCCAGGGGGAACTCCAGGTACCCATGGCGGCTGGATGACGAGAAACTGGTCTACCCGGCATTCGAGAAGATGGAAAAGGCCGGGATCCAAAACGTCTGCATCCACAAAGGCCTTCTCCCTTCCGGGTACGGGCAAAAGCTCACCAGGAAACAGATCGAGCACGCCGGGGTGGATGATCTCGGGAAGGCTGCGAAGGATTGGCCCAATCTCAATTTCATCATCTACCATTCGGCAATCGAGAAGGGAATCCCCCGCCAGGAAGACGCGGCCGAATTCCGGAAGACCGGAAGGATTGCCTGGGTCACAGAGCTTTCCGAAATCCCGGAGAAACATGGGGTGGAAAACGTATACGGCGAACTCGGAGCGGTCTTTGCCACCACGTGTGTCGCCCATCCGGAGTTGTGTGCGGGCATGCTGGGGACCCTTGTACGGGGACTCGGCCCCGATCACGTATGCTGGGGGACCGATTCAGTGTGGTTCGGATCTCCCCAATGGCAGATCGAGGCAATGCGGCGGATCGAGATCCCCGAAGGTCTGCAGAAACAACACGAATTCAAACCCCTCGGCCCTGCGGACGGTCCGGTCAGGAATGCGATTTTCGGTGAGAACTCGGCAAGGCTCTACAATGTCGACGCGGACGCCCAGAAATCCGGGAGTCGCAGCATGTGAAGGAATCCGGAACAAAGTCAGGATCCAACCGGTTCAATCCGGCACGGTACGAATCGATGGAGCGGCGTTCCGATGGGGTCCCGATGGGTGCTTCTGGTTAAACGGTTCACGTTGATTCCATACTCCTCGCCCCCAGTGACCAGGCCGAAGCCATGCGGAATCAGAACCGTACCCTGGCGGACCTGGTCCGTCACCTGGAGCTCTCCCTCCGCTTCTCCTGCCTCCGTCACCACCCGTACCCTCTGGCCGTCTCTCAACGACAGCCCCTCGGCATCCTGCGGGCTGACGGCAATAGTGCAGGCTCTTTTTCCCTGGTTCCACTCCGGGTTCCTCATCAAAGTGTTGGCATTGTACTTCATGTGCCTTCCCGCACTCAAAATGTGCGGGAACTCATCCGTCATCCTGAGAGCTTCGGCCTCGCTCCGCGCGTCGAGCTTCCTGACCCCCTCCTCCATTTCGGGAATGTGGACTTCGACTTTGCCCGATGAGGTCTTCACGGCGGACAGGATTTCCTCCGGACCCACTTCGCCTACCCACATTCCCTGCGGATTGTCCAGAACGGCCTGGAAGATGCGGTCCCCCTGGTCCATGCCTGGCTTGAATCCCACCCGCGCCGCATTCCTGCGAAACGCTTCCGGAGCTGTCATCAACATCCCCCAGAGCGCAGCCAAAGCCGCGCTGTCCCACACCCGGCCCAGCGTCTTCGCCAGCACGTACGGCATTTTCGAAAACGAACCCTCCACCCCTGATGCCCATTTCATAAGATTTGCCCCAAAGGCCAGCCGATTGCCTTCAGCGGCTTTCTGGAACTCATCAGGGATTTCAGGGATCAGACCCATCCTGTCTGCCAGAAGCGTGAAGATCTGGGCCGCTTCAAGACATTTCCCGGGCGGGGGAACAATGGGCCGCCGCATCTGGAAATAGACCTTGGGAAAGGTCAATGGAAAGAAGGACCCGTCCCAGGACTCGTAAAAGGTACGACAAGGCAACACATAATGGGCCAGCCTGGCGGTCTCGCTCATGACGATGTCGTTTACCACCAGGAGATCGAGGCGGGCGAAACCCTTTTCGTAAGCAGAGGTGTCCGGGTAGGACCGAAGGGGATTGCAGCCGCTGACGAAGACCGCCCTCAGCCGCTCGGGGTGATCACTCAGGATTTCTTCCGGCACAACAGCAGGAGGAAAAGAGCCGGCTGCTGCCGGAGGGAGCCCGGTTGTGACTGTCCGCCAGGTTTTCGGGTTCCGTTCGTCGGCGTGAAAACCGAGGGGCATGACCATCCCCGGGATGACGTTGCCCCCCCGCACGCAAAAGATTCCGCACACCGCCCCGAGAATGTTCATGAGATAGGAATTGAGGGTGCTGTGCCGCCCCATGTAGATGCCGAGGTCCGGGTGAAAGCACCATCTCCTGGTGCTCATGAGACGACAAAGTTCGTGCACCGCTGCGTACTCGAGCATGCAGACCTCCAGGGCCGCCCGGACATCAAACCCCTTGAACCACGCCCTGATCCTGTCCCACCCTTCCACATGCTCGCGGATATACTCCTTCGCCTCCCACCCCTCTTCGAGGATTATGGAGATCATGGCTTTCATCAGAAGCGCATCGGCGCCGGGACGGACGGCAAGATGGATGTTCGCCATTGCCGCGGTTTCGCTCTTTCGCGGATCGACCACTACGAGAATACGCTCCGGGTCTTCGCTGAACCGCTTCAAGACCCTGGGGGCCTGGGGTTCCTGGTGGCTTTCCATGCCGTTCCAGCCCCAGCCCACAAGCATCTCCGAAGCATGCTGATCGGGGATGACCATGTTGTACTGTTTTCCGAACATCCGGCCCAGCACCCAGAACAATCCGCTGAACTCCTGTCCGGCCGAAGAATAGTAGTATTGGGAACCCAGGGACCTGATCATGGTCAAACCGAAGGCCGCCTCGAATTGACCCCCGGGTGCGCTTCCTCCCATGTAGGCGAGAGCACGCGGCCCGTGCCTCTCTTTGAGCTCAAGCGTCCTTGAGGCTATCTCATCGATCGCCCGGTCCCAGGATATCGGCTCAAAACGATCTCCCGCCCTTTTCAAAGGCTCGGTCAGCCGCTCTCTTGGGTACTGATGATAGATGACGTTCAGCCCCTTCCGGCATGCATACCCTTCGCTGCGCGGGTTCTCCTTGTCCGGCCTGACTTTCTTCATGCGATTGTCTTCGACCAGGACTTCCAGACCGCAATTCTGGGCACACAACACGCACCCTGTCTTATGCCACTTGTTCATAGGTCCATCTTCTCCTGTTTCTTCATCCGCATGACTGATCTCGAGCAAAATGTCACCATGTCCGAAATGCCGCACGAACATAACCGGGAGTCCACGGCGGATTCTCCGGAGTTAATCTTCTCTAATCACAATGGTGAAGGTAAATTTACTGCCTTTCCCTTCGCCTTCACTTTCCACCCAGAATCTTCCGCCATGAAGTTCAGCGATGCTTCGAGCCAGAGTCAGTCCCAAGCCGGTCCCCGGATACTTTCGGCTGACAGAACTTTCACCTCGTTCAAACCTTTCAAAGATTCGTTCTCGATCCTCCGGCTTTATCCCGATTCCCGAATCGGCAACCGACACCTCAACAAATCGCAGAGAGTTGACGGGAAATCGTTTTCCATTCTCTGTGCCGCCGAGAACCTGTTCAACATTTCCCATGAAGTCCTTGCTGCGATCCGATGGAGAGGGATATTGAACCAGGCGGGAATGTACACGAATCGTTCCACCATCAGGAGTAAACTTGACTGCATTCGAGAGTAAATTATAGATGATTTGTTTGAGCCTGCGCCCATCGGCCTTGATTGTCTCCGGCAAGTTCCCGATATCCATCGTGAGTTGTACGCGGTGAGCCAGAGCCTGCTCCGTGAACATACAAAGGCTGTTCTCCAGCAACTCTTTTGGATTTACGTCGGACAATTCCAGCTCCAGTTTACCGGATTCGATTTTCGCAACATCCAGAATATCATTGACCAGAGATAGAAGGTGTTTGCTGCTTTGATAAACATCTCTCAGGTATTCATCCTGCGTCTCGTTCAACTCACCGAAACGCTTGTCCACCAACAATTCAGTAAAGCCGATGATGTGGTTCAAGGGAGTCCGAAGCTCGTGGCTCATATTTGCCAGAAAATCGCTTTTTGAGCGGTTGGCGGCTTCGGCAGACTTCTGAGCTTCTTTGCGCGTATCGATTTCTCGATGCAATCGCTCGTTGCTCCGGGCCAGAGATATCCTCGCTTGTTTCTCGATGATCCGAATCTGCTGAATGAGATAAAGCACACAGGAGGCTACAATGAGGGAGACAACGCTTCCGGTGATGAGGTATTCAGAGGCGATCTCTCCTCTCAGGATCAGGCTCATTATCGCGGTGAATATCTGAGATGACAGAACTGAAAGCCAGATGAAATGCCAGATGCTGATGTGGATCAGCTTTTCTTGAACCCACTTTGAAGATTTCTTCGTCATGTGGGATTTCTGATGATCGTGCCTCAGCAAGGTTGCAGCAACGCGTCTTCCGGCTGTCTTTAAAAAGTTCCATATCTGAGGATAGGTTCACTCACTCTAAATTCATCGGACATGCCGGTCAAGCAAAAACATCTCACGAGGACGGGGGCACTCTTCCCCCTCCCGTCCTCCGGCTTCCATTCCGATTCTGGCTATGTCACTCAAGGAATCCCAGGCTATCCGATTCAAGAGATGATCGCCTTCACACGGCCGACCACACCGCCGACCAATCGCACCTTTATGCCATGGGGGTGAGTGGCCGAGTTCGTGAGGATCCGCTCAACGACTCCTTCCGTCAGTTTGCCTGAACGCTGATCCTGCTTCTGTACAACCTGCACCCGGGCCCCGGGCTTGATGTCGGAACGTTTTCTTCCATCCATGGGAAATCAACCGCCGATCGATATGATCACTTCAACTATCATCTTCTCTCTAAAGCATCAAGAACAGCTTCTATCCCCTGCGCCGGCCAAAGAGTCTCATCCGGTCAACGACGTTTGGTGACTTTCTGAAAGCACTATGCTATTTAGCCTTCGAATGAGAGCTTTCCGGAATTCTTTTCTTCTCTTCTGTCTGACGACTCTTCTGTTCGCCCTGCCCTCCTCTGGTGCGGACTGGCGCAGCCTGGACCAGCCCATCGGCACCCTTGTTGCTGTGGAAACCGCAGCCACAGTGAACGCGCGCCTTGGGGGCAATCCTCCCTTTGAAACGACCACCGATGTCACGACCATAACGACCGGCGTGCCCCAGTACTTCGTCCGGTTTTACAATCCGACCGATCCGGTGAATCCCTCAGGTCCCCTGGGCTCATGGATTATGCGGGCTGCCGCGGTCAGGGGCCTTACCCCTACTGAGGTGAGGGATCTCTTTGCCCTGCCCTCCATGCCTACCAACATGACCATGATTCTTGTGCCTGCAGGATACAATATGTATACCGGCATCGCAGGGCCGATTGCAGGCTGGGGTCCAGGCGGGGGACTCCAATCAAAGCTCATCGGTCCTCCCTGGGTCCCTGAGGGAAACTTCTTCAACCGGCAGGCCGTCATGGATTACGTTCTTTCCTATCGGTTGCTGGCGCCGGACGGCAATGCCGGAAGGATAGCCGCCTATCTGGACGGGCGGATCCCCGCCGCATATACCGACCTTGAGCTGGTGTATTTGAATCTGGATATGCTCTACACCCGGGATACATCAATCCGATTCCGCAGGGCACTGGATCAGATCGGCCCGGGCAGATATGACCTCCTTGCAAAAAATGGCCTCTACGCCGCCGTGCTTTTCACCGACGCTGTCGACAGCCGCATCTCTTCCCTGTTCTCCGGCAAACCATCCGATCTGCCGGTTTTTAACCAGTTTGCCGGGCATGCACTCCCCATGGAAACGGAGAAGCAGGACAACCTGGAAAAAGGAGTCTGGGCGCGGGCGCTCGGCGGCATTCAGCGCGCCGGCGATCTCGGGTTCAACAGCTCGTCCGGGGGAGTCTTCGGAGGCAGCGAGAGACAGGTGTCGCGGGATGCCATTGCAGGTTTTTCGATAGGGTTTCTGCACAGCAGCCTGGACTGGACAACGGAGCCCGGCGGCGGAGCAAGCACGGACTATGCGAACATCGGGATCTACACGGCATGGATGCCTGACGATCTCTTCCTCCAAGGGGGGATTGGCGGGGGTTTTGCACGAAGCGATGCCAGCCGGCGGATCGCATTTTCAAACATTGACCGCACAGCCTTCTCCGAGCCCAAAGGGTGGGACGCTAACGGTCGTGTCCGCATTGGGTATCGACTGCCCATCGCCGCGCTGGACGTGGTCCCGACCGCCGGCATGGACTTCTATTATCAGTACCGCGAGAGTTTCATTGAGACGGGCGCGGACAGTCTTAACCTCAGGGTTTCAGCAATCAGAAGCCGCACCTTGCGCCACCAGCTGGGTGTGGATTTTTCAAAAGACCTGGCGATCGGCAATGGCATGAGAATCGCGCCGCGCCTTCAGATCGGCTGGGGCCGCGAGCACTATCTTGACGATCGCGGCGTCACCTCGGGTCTGGACAACCAGTCGGGAGAATTCACGGTGTACGGCGATTCCGAGACCGCCGATATCTACAGGACCGGCGCCGGGGTTTCCCTTCTGGCCGGCAAAAGATTCTCACTCTTCTCGCACTACACCCTGGAATACAGGGATGACAGGAAAGACCACATGCTCTACGCAGGTCTGGACTATCGTTTCTAGAGGACCACCTCATCCTTTGCTATGAAAGGCGGCCGCCTTTTCTGCGGCGTCCTTCCCTGTCTGCGGCAAGCATTGCATGGACAACCAGATCCGGAGAAACATCCGCCGCCTCTTTATGGATGAACTCCCCTTTCATACAGGCGCGCTCGGCCACTTTGCGAAGATCGCTTTCTGAAACACCGGTCAATCCGATGTCTGCAAGGGTGATCGGCAAGCCGACCGATTCACAGAAAGTGTAGACTTCATCGATCACCGATCTAGGTTTGTCGGTGAGGAACAAGGAGGTGAGCACCCCCACAGTCACCTTTTCCCCGTGATAATACGGATGGGTCTGCCGGAGAGCAGTCAGACCGTTGTGAATCGAATGAGCCGAAGCCAGTCCCCCGTTTTCGAAGCCCAAACCGCTCAAAAGGGTATTGGCTTCGACTACATGCTCCAATGCCGGTGTTACGGATTCAGCCTCACAGGAGACCTTGGCGGAGACTCCGTATTCAAGCAGAGTATCATAACAGAGTCGCGCCAGCGCGTAAGCGGTCATGGAGCCTTTTGCTCCCACTTCATTGTTCGAAAGGGTTCTTCTGCAGGTTTCCGCCTCGAACCATGTAGCCAAAGCATCCCCCATTCCCGAGACCAGAAAGCGGACGGGCGCACGCGCGATGATTTCAGTATCGACCAGGACGAGATCGGGATTTCTTCTCTGGTTGAAAACCGAGACAACTTCTCCCTTTTCGTCATAGACTACCGCGCACGAGCTGCACGGGGCGTCTGTCGAAGCGATGGTGGGCACAACGGCCACGGGAACGTTCAGACGGTCGGCGACAATCTTGCCGGTGTCAATAGTCTTTCCGCCGCCGATTGCAGCGATGAATTCGCATCGGCATTCCTTCCCTCTCGCGCAAAGACGCTCGATTTCGGGTTCGCAACACTCCCGGTTGAAAAGCTCCATATCCAACTGAACACCGCCTGACTGAGCCCGCAAATCCTCTACCAGGCCCTTATGGGCGGAGGGGGCCAGAATGGACAAACCTCTCTTCCCGAATCGAGCCAATTCGCTGCCCAATCGGTCAAGCGCCCTGTAGCCTTGCACATAACGCCCGGGAAAAACACTCATGGCGATCATGGAAATTCTCCGCAACGAGGAATAGTGAGACTTGCATCCCTAAGAGATAAACGGCTTTTCAATAACATGAGGGGTCTGTTTCGTCAAAAGAATCTCGGCTGGGGAGGATGAGGGAATGAAGACACTTTGGAGTAATGGAGCGATGGAGTATTGGAGTGGTGAAAAGATCTCTTCTCGATACCTGAAGAGCTTTGAGAGTTTCATTGCCTTCAAAACATGGTATTCGAAGTTTTCAAAGAAACGATACTGGGTTATCCTGGTGGCGAGTTTCCGACTGAAACAATGAGAGAGGGATGAAGGATTATGGATAGAACGGTTACGACGAGGATCGATCAAGAGCGTTGCACCGGGTGCGGACTCTGCGTGGAGGTATGCCCCAGCGACACCATTACCATGAAAGGGAAGAAAGCTTCGGTCACCGGCACCGAGTCTCTTAACTGCGGCCACTGCGCTGCCGTGTGTCCGTCCGGAGCGGTGAAGGTGACCGGTCTCGATCCGACTCTCTCAACCTTCAAAACCTTTGAGGCAAGGGAGTCATGGCTGCCTCACGGCCAGGGAAGCATCCAGGACCTGGTTCATATCATGCAGTCCAGGCGTTCCTGCAGAAACTTCCAGACTGAGAAACCGGTGGAGAAGGATCTTCTCGAAGATCTGATAAAGATCGGCGTCTCCGCCCCTTCGGGCTCAAACTGTCAGCTATGGAGCTTCACCATCCTGTCACACCGGGAAGCGGTTTTGCGACTTGCGAAAATGGTCGGCGGTTTTTTCCAAAGACTGAACCGCACCGCGGAAAAAGGTTGGCTGAGAAAGATCCTCAGACTTATCGGAAAACCGGAGTTGGAAGTCTATTACCGGGAGTACTACCGGCGGGTCAGAGAGGGTCTGGAAGAATGGGAAAACCAAGGCACGGACATCCTCTTTCATGGAGCGCCGGCCGCAATCGTAGTCGGCTCCAAGAGGCAGGCCGCCTGCCCTGCTGAGGATGCTCTTCTTGCTTCCCAGAACATCCTCCTGGGAGCGCATGGTCTCGGGCTGGGGACGTGCCTCATCGGATTTGCCATCGAGGCAATGAGAAGGGACAAGAGCATCCTCCGGCGGCTCGGCATGCCCGATGACGAGCGGGCCTATGCGGTTATTGCTCTTGGATATCCGAATGAAAAGTACAGGCGCGTCGCAGGGAGAAAGCAGGCTCTGGTACGGTATTTTGAATGAATGCAAGTTATCTCTGACGTAGCATTCAGCGTTCAGTGTTCAGTGTTCAGTGTTACCCCTTATTTCTCTCTAAGACCTCCACCTCATTGGAGGACCCGGAGAGGTTCTACCGATCCGGTGTGAAATCATGGCCTGAAATCCGAATCTCGAATATCGAAATTCGAAACAAAGGAATTCAAATTCGAATTTTCTCACTCGACCGCTGAAGGGGAAAGCGGCCCCGGCTCTTTCTTCCGGAAGACCTCCTTGTACTCTTCCGGGAGCTCGGACAGAATATTTTCCAGTTGTCCCGGGGAAATTGCCGCCTCAAGGACATCCAGCACAACCCGGCTTCTCTTTACCGCATCGGGATAGCCGAGATCTGCGCGGGCCCGCACACGGTTGTAAAAATCCTCCAGCATGAAACGATCCGCTCCGCGCCTCTTGAGCACAATCTCCTTCAGCTCATTCGGAAGCTGGGCCGCCAGGTCCGCCTGTTCGTCTCTCGTGAGGCGTTCCCCCAGGGTTTCAAGGACCGCTTCAATGATCCGGACCGCTTCTTCGCGTCCTTCCAATCCTGTTTTTTTCTGAACCTGGTCAACGAATTCAGAATACCGCATAATCTAGACTCCTATGTTGTCAATCCATTATGCCTTCTTTGTTGAATAACCTAATTATCATGGGAGCAGGATTCAAGAAGCGGAACGTATCCCAAAAGACTTATTCCGGACAGTTTTCGATGACTTTTCAGATTCTCCCGCCCCGCGACCGAACATGCTCATCACCTCGGAAGCGATCACCTCTGCATCCTTCATTTTCACACGGGGGTGGGTGGGGAGATTGATCAGGTGTTTTGAAACATTCTCGGCCCTCGGGCAGGAGCCCTCTTCATAGTTGCCGACGGCCGGCGAGACGGACTCTTCAAGGACGGAGGTGAACCAGGTGCCCAGAACGGCATGGGGGGCGGAAACAAAAAACGCCTGAGTGTTTCGATTCTCTATCCAAACCGGGTAGCGGACGTACAGGGGTTCTGCCCCCCTTCGGTGGCAAGGCGGATTGTAAAACGGGTCGGCCAACTTGCTCCTGTAGAATTCGGCAATTCTCCTGCGGTGTTCCAGGTTGCTCTCGAGCCGACCGAGTTGCCGAAGCCCCAGAGCGGCTTGAGCATTGCTCAATCGCTGTTCATACCTGACTGGCCGCATGCCTCTTGATTCCTCGCCGGA
Source organism: Deltaproteobacteria bacterium HGW-Deltaproteobacteria-15 (assembly GCA_002840535.1). Taxonomy (GTDB): domain Bacteria; phylum Desulfobacterota; class DSM-4660; order Desulfatiglandales; family HGW-15; genus HGW-15. The sequence goes on from PHBH01000002.1 coordinate 183,877, forward strand.
AACCGGTCGTGGCAGAGGGTGACGATTCCCTATCTTGTCATAGAGATATCGTGCGAAGAGGTGCATGTGCGGCTCCGTAAGGAAATGGTAGACGATCAATTTCAACAGGTAACGTACCGTCAGCCCAGTTTGGGGCGATTGACAACAGCTTCTGAATTCGCGCATTTTCGCGGCCAATTCTTCGTCATTGGTGGCCACCATACCTCCCATGGTCGTTGAAATCGTTTTCGTCTCCTCAGTACTGAAGACCGACGCTTTTCCAAAGCTGCCGATCATGCGACCCTGATATTTTGAACCCAGTGCGTGGACGCAGTCCTCAATAAGGATCAACCCGAATCGGCGGGCCAAATAGAGGGCGCTATCCATATCGACCGGGATGCCAAAGGTGTGCTGTACAAGAAGGACCTTGGATCTGGGCGTGATCTTTTTGGCTATCTGCTCCAGGTCTATGTTGTAGGTGTCCAACGTGCAGTCGACATAGACAGGTTTGGCCCCGGCGAAGCGAATCGCATTGGGAACCACGATGTGCGTTGGCACCTGTAGAATCACCTCATCGCCGGGTTTGATCCCAAGAGCGAGAAGCAGGCCATATATACCCACCCGGGCGCTCGAAAAGCTGCAGGCAAACCGAACTCCCACCTTTCCGGCAAAGGCATCCTCGTATTTTTCGATTTCCGGACCGTCGATGAGTCGCCTCGGATTCAGCAAATAACGCAAGGCAACAATACAGTCGCCCAGATTGGTAGTTCCTCCAAGCATGGCTATCCGGCGGCGCATAGAGCTTCCTCGCTTTCTAGAAGCAGATTAAAGAAATCTGTAGACCCAATCCCCCAGGAGCATCGTGAGATTCATCGGTAGGTATCGCCAAACCGAAGTCAGGCACCGATGCATCATGGATTCCCGGTCATGCCCTGAACCGTTTGACTCCGGAGGTGCAGGATAGTAATAGCGGACAAGCCGAGCAGGGCTCCCCGCCCATTTCCCTTTGAATTCAGCCAGACCGGAGTTGCCTGCCGGGACTTCCCCAAGATCGAAGAATTGGAAACCCTCCTTGCATGCATCATGGATTGCATGCCAGATAATGGCATAATTCGGCTGCATGGAGAGGTCTTCAAGTCGCCTTCCATTGAACGCATAAAAGACAGTTCTGCCGAACATCAGGAAGATCGATCCAGCCAGCAACCTCTTTTCCTCCGGCACAACCATATATGCCAGGAGAAGACGGATTCGTTTTGGTTGGAGACATTCCCACAGTCCTCGAAAGAACCGGTACGGGCGAGGTGGAACGGCGTGCCAGCGCATCGCCTCCAGATACATGCCATACCAGGCCCTCAGTTCCTCTTCCGTCTCGGCCTGCCGAACCTTGACTCCGGCCTTCAATGCCTTGCTTACTCGCTGCTTGATTCTGGCATGATTGCGAGAGTTCCCGAAGTGGAGCTGCTCAGGCCTGCCGGGCAGCTCGAGCACATACGTTTTCCGCCATGGCTGGCTGACCAGGGCGTCAACCAGCCCGCAGTCCAGTGACTGCGGGGGCTTAATTTGCAGGGCCGTGCCTTGCTCCCGACCCGCCTTATCAATGGCCGCGCGCAGGAGTGCACTCGTTGTCTCCGCGTCTATGGAAAGCGGTCCTGCGACGGGGGTGCGAGGAAGCGAGGAGAGACGGCAGCCGAGGAGCCGGCCCCCCAGACCGAGCGGAAGTCCTTTCGTATGAAAGAGCGGCAGAATCCCATGAATCTGACCGGCGAAATCCTCGCAGGCCAGGCAAACCGGCTTGTTGGCGTATTCTTCGGACAGGGCATGAAGATAGGCTGCGGTATGATAAATCAACCCGTCCGGATGGGCCGAGACAAACGAGTCCCACCTTGCATCGGTTTGGGGATCGATTTCAACCACCCGCAGCAGGTTTGTCTCTTGCCTGTCCGCATCAAACCTTCCGGTGGCTTCCTGGGTCTCAAGACCTCTGACTCCCTCATGGGAACGGGGAAAGGTGGGACCCATGATTTCTTCTCCTGCCGGTACTCACATGATCATTCGGGCTTCTTCTACTGAAAGACTAGGATGCGGTTGCGTCATTAGAAATGGGAAATTGACTTATTCTGCTAGGTGGGAAGGGTAGCAATTTGAGGGGGCGCATTTGGCGTAGAGGAACCTGAAATGAATAGGATTCAGTCGGTGGTAGAATACTTAGTTCCAGTACTGTTCCCGAATTCGATCATGAAAACGGTATTCTGGGAGGTCCGCCTCTGAATGGAGATGTCGCAAGCGGACGCTTGGCGTTCCAATAGATCTGATACCATACAATGCAGATCCATACGCCGGTCGAGGTAGAGATCCAGACTCGTGAAGATGGGCGCTATCCTCCCGCGAATCGGCATGCTCACGATCTGCGAAGAATTTCATTTATGGCTTTGTCCAATGCTTGAAGAAAGCGGGAACGGTCCCGTTTTGCAAACGGCGGGGGTCCGCCCGTAATCTCACCAACCAGGCGCAGTTCCGAGAGCAGGTCGCGCGTAGCGAGCGCCGTGCCGATGTTTTCGGCCGTGAACGGCTTTCCCGTGATTCCAAGCACGTACGCCCCTTTCCTTATGCAACGTGCGGCAAGGGGGATGTCCGCCGTAATCACTATGTCATTCGCCTCCACGTATTCGACAATCCAGTCGTCAGCAGCGTCCAGTCCCTGATCGACAACCTTCAGGACCACTCCAGGCTCATCGGGGAGGCGCATCCGCGATCCGGCAACGAGGGTGACCCCGAGATGGTATCGCCTCGCGACCCGGTAGATCTCTTCTTTAACCGGACAAGCATCGGCATCTACATAAATGTGCGGCATAATCCGGCTACTGTACCACACGTGTGGCATATGGCAATGCAGCTAATCACTTGTGAAGAAGTCTCTTACGCTCCTTCCCATCTGTCTGAGTGTTTCACCTGTTCTCGTGCCCATATCCTTGAACCATTCTCCAATGGATCTGCCGGTTTTCTTTGCCTGCTGCCCTGTATGTCTTCCCATCTTGCCTAAGCCTTGACCCACTTCCGTTCCACCTTCCTTGACGGCTTGACCGACTTCCTTCCCACCTTCCTTAATGGCTTTTCCGGCTTCTCCCCCCATTTTCTTCAGACCCTGCCCCACGTTGCTTGCGCCTTCTTTGAAGCCGTTATCCGCCCGGCATGGGAAGGCCGGCAACAGCAACATCGCCACTACAATCACCAGGATTCGCATGCGAAACCTCTGTTAATAATTAATGGTTAATAACTCTTAACGGTTTCCTTATATCCTGCTCTCCGCAAGAACTGCAGAAGGCTGGGGATAGCGTCGCTCTTGTGCAAGGGCAAGATCGGCCAGGAATTCGAAGACCTCCGCCCCCTGGAGATCGGCTCTTTTCTGTTTTTGAGCGTAATGAGCGATCCATTCAAGGTCTGAATCATTCGTGCGTGAAAAGGCTCCTTTCCTGAGCCCCAGGGTGAGGCTCTTTTCGTTCAGGATGATCAAGTGCTCAAAGGAACGAGTTGCGCCGGCTTGGGGAGCAGACCTTCCGAACATCTGCAGATCCGGCTCGAGCGATGCAAAATAGACGGCTTGAAAACCCAGCAGTTCGAAAAAGAGATCCAACGCTTCCCGTACTTTTGCCGACGACCCCTGCTCCAGGCCCGTCATCCCTTCTCTGATCAGCTGATCAAGGTCGTCCCGGGTGTAAGTGAGATCCAACCGCCCAAGCGCGACAGCGTGCACTCTCTTGAGTGATTCCTTTCCCCTGCTCACGATGATATCCTGGTCGTTCATGATCCGTCTGATGTTCCTGATGCTGAATACATCCTGCCAGTGGGGGCTCTTGCGCAGCGTTACGTCGGCCACCGTAGTGTGGTATATGGGCAATTCGTTGTCGAGCACAAGGATCTCCATAATACCGTTCTCCAGCGGCCGCACATAGAGGTGGAGATTGGTTCCCTTCCTGTATTCGAAATCGGTCATATCCAGGATTTCCCTGGTGAGTTCCTTGTCCACCAATCTCTTTTCCGGGGGTTCTTTGATCGAATGGACGGCTTTTCGCAAGAGGCTGTCGAGATGAATCTTTGCCCTAAGGTTCTCTTTGAAGCCCATGGCGACCTCCCTTCAAGTATCTAAGGATACTTTAACCATCTATTAGACACTTGCTTCGACGGAAGGACAAGTCGATCTTCAGCCGCGGATGAACGCGGATGAACACGGATTGGTCATCGAGAGAAAGGCGAAAGCAGATGCGCTTACTTGGAAAAAATCAGGATTGAATGAACACTCACGAACGCGTACCGAAATATGAGATTCTCACCCGGTTTTTGCCGGGATCGAACTGACAGAGCTCCAAGCATCCAAAACAAAAGATGCATTCCGACGGCGAACTAAAACGGGCACAGGCAGGAGCTGCGGCATGAACATCAAGTCTGCAGCGTGAAGGATCTCCCCTTGGAGGAAAGCTTGAAAAGAACGGCTCCGTGGCGGTTCTTCTTGCAGTTCGGGCATTCATAGAGCAAATCGGCTGTCCCGTTCATAGTGGTCTTCAATACTTCCAGCTGCCTCTTCGGCATAAGGTAAGCGCCGCATTGCGAGCAGAAATGGGCATATTCTTTATGCCCATGGGAGATCATGAGTTCCCTGAAACCCATCATGAAATTCTGGAAATCCACGCCTGAGGGGCAGAAGAAGGTGCATTCCTTGCAGGCCAGACAGTACCAGAGCGTCTCGTCCGCAAGTCCCTCCGGGTCAAAGGAAAGCCTTTCGACAATGCTTCGGGTCCCCCGGTTGTGCACGTATTCCCCGTACACCCGGACCATGGGGCATACAGCGGAACACTTGCCGCAATCCAGGCAAGCAGTAAGCCTGTTCTTCTCCATGAGGATACGGATGCCGCTCGTCAGTTCCTGTTCAACCGACTCCTTGCTTTGTTTCTTGGCGCTTTCCATATTCCTGCTTCCTTCCTCTTCAATTCAGATTCGCGATTGCCGACAGGACCTGCTCATCGGTAGACCCCGCCAGCCCTATGGCGCCGCTGAGACAGGATGAGGCACAGAGGCCGCATCCTTTGCACTCCGCAGGGTTAACCCTGGCAATTTTTCTAACTCCTTGCGGTCCTTTTACCTCTGCCCAGTCCACGGCCCCGAAGGGGCACACTTCGATGCACCTTCCGCAGGAAGAGCACCTCTCAGGATTCACCTCCGACACAAAGGCCTCGTTCACCACCCTGCCCATGGCCATGGGGATGGCGGCCTTGGCTGCGGCCGCAAACCCCTGCCCGATGCAGTCGGGGATATCCGCCGGGTACCGTGCCGTTCCGGCCACATAGATGCCGTCGGCCGGGAATTCGACAGGCCTCAGTTTCTGATGGGCCTCCAGGAAGAACCCTTCCATACCCAAGGGGATCTTCATCATTTGCGCAAGGCTCTGATTGTCCTTGCCCGGCACGATGGGCGTAGTCAGAACAACGAGATCTGCCTGCAGCCCGATCTCCTTACCCATGAGCGTGTGAAACACCTTGACTCGCTCGGCCCGGGTTTCGGAGCCTATCACCTCAGGGGGCCGGTCAACGCTGTAGCGGAGGAACCTGATCCCTTTTTCGAGAGCCTTTTGGTAATAATCCTCGTAAAGCTTCCCGCAGGCCATCACATCCCTCTGAAGAACCGTGATCTCAGCGTCGGGATTGGCCTCCTTCAGCAGGATGGCGTTTTTCATGGACACAATGCAGCAGAAACGGCCGCAGTAGGTCCGCTCTTCTATCCTGGCGCCCACGCAGTTTACAATGACCACGTGTTTGTGGCCGCCGTACCCAGAACGGTGGCTCTCTTCGAACTCGAGCTGGGTCATGACATTTTCATAGCGGCCATAGCCCAGGAGCCCCTCGGGCCTGAATGCCTCTCCCCCGGTCGCCACGATGATGGTTCCCACTCGAAGGCTTTCCGATTTGCCGCTCTCCGTGACGGTGGCCTCGAAATTTCCAACAAATCCTTTAACACCCACCACTTCCGCACCCAGGTGGACGCGGATGTTTTCGTGGCCGAGGACGGAATGAATCAGTGGATCCAGCAATTCCGAGGTGGGCTGCTGGGTAGGAAAAACCCGGTTCACCGATCGGAGGAGGCCCCCCAACTTGCCCTGCTTTTCCACCAGTTCCACCCTGTACCCCTGATTTGCCAGTGTAAGCGACGCAGCCAGGCCGGAAATCCCTCCGCCCAGAACCAGAGAAGCCCTTATGACGTCGGAGCTCAGATCCTGTCGGGGCGTCAAGAGGCCCACTTTCGCAACCCCCATCCGGATCAGGTCCATGGCTTTTCGGGTGGCTTCTTCCGGTTTGTCCATGTGCACCCAGGAGCAGTGCTCCCGCAGGTTCACAAATTCAAAGAGGTACTTGTTCAGTCCTGCGCGCTCGCAATTCTTTCGGAAAAGCGGCTCGTGGGTCCGCGGGGTGCAGGAGGCGACCACCACTCGATTGAGGTGCAGTTCGTGTATCCTGGCACGAATGGACGAGAGGCCGTCCTCGGAGCAGGTGTAGAGATTTCCCTCGGCCCAATCGACAAGAGGGAGGGATTTTGCATATTCCACTACCGCCGGTACATTGACCACCCCGCCGATGTTGCTGCCGCAATGACAAACAAAAACGCCTATCCTGATTGCATCCGACATGGCTTTCCTTTCTCAATGGCCGCGGGCCAAGGCCTCAGCGACCTTGGAGGCTGCGGCCGATGCCCGAATCACGGAGTCGGGCACATCCATGGGAGATTGGCAGAACCCGCATGCGAAAATGCCGTCTCTATTGGTCGTAAACGGGTCGAGCACATCCCTGGTCATGGATACGAATCCGAATTCATCGAGCTCCACACCCAGCTTGCCGGCTACCGACAGGTTGCTCTCCGATGGGATCAAAGCCTGCGATAAAACCACCATGTCGAATTCCCTGGCCTTCAGCTCCCTCGTCACGGTGTCTTCGTAGTGAATCACAGGATTGTGGTTCTCCTCGTTCTCGGTAATGCGGCCGGGTCTTGCGCGCACGTAGTCGACGGAATACTCGGCTTTGGCGCGGCGCACGTAATCCTGAAATCCTTTTCCCACGGCCCTCATATCCATATAGAAGATGGTGGAGGAGAGCCCCCGGCAGTGCTCGTGTGCCAGGATCGCCTCCTTGGTGGCGTGCATGCAGCAGACAGCCGAGCAGTACCTCTTGTGCCGCACATCTCTCGACCCGACGCATTGGATAAACGCCAGGCTCGCAGGTTCCTTGCCGTCTGAAGGCCTTTTCAGGTGTCCACCGGTGGGACCCGAGGCGCAGATCATTCTCTCGAACTGCATGGCCGTGAGCACGTTCGGGAGGGTGGACCAGCCGTACTCTTTCAAGGGGGCCACATTGTAAAGGTCGAATCCGGTAGCCATCACTACCGCCCCCACCTCGAGGACGATCTCGGAATCCTTTTGCTCGTAATTGATGGCCTTGGCCTTACAGGTCTTTTCACAGATCCCGCATTTCTTACCTTGCTTCAGTCGGCAATGCTCGGGATCGATCACATAGGTGGAAGGAACGGCCTGGGGAAAGTACTTGTAGATCGCCTTTCTCACGCCGAGGCCCGCATTGAATTCATCCACTACCTTGGTGGGGCACTTGGCCGCACACTCCCCGCACCCCACACATTTCGATTCTTCAACGAAACGCGCCTTTTTGAGGATTCTGGCCCGGAAGTTCCCCTTTTCACCCTGCACTTCCAGCACCTCGGAGTAAGTGAGGAGCGTGATGTTCTCATGGTTCGCACATTCGATCATCTTGGGAGCCAGGATGCACATGGCACAGTCATTCGTGGGAAAGGTCTTGTCCAACTGGGCCATGCGGCCCCCGATGCTCGGCTTTTTCTCCACGAGGTAGACCTTTTTCCCCATATTTGCCAGATCGATGGAGGACTGAATGCCTGCTATTCCGCCCCCTATAATGAGTACAGCCTTTTCATCCAACCTGAACACCTCCTCTCTTCCAACCGGAAAAATGGACCTGCCGGCTTTGCGTGAACCCGTCCAAATGGCCTTGATCGTTTCGAGTTTCGGTTATGTTCACGATGCTGAACGCGGGATATTGACCTGAAGCTGAGATCGAGGCCATATTCGGGTGTGATGTCTTGGCTGGGACATGCGCCGAAACCAGCAGCACGAAGCCGTTGAAATTCAGTGAACGGCTATTCATGTCGCAACATGGCTCGGTCTTTCCCATTTCGTTGTAGCATCTGAAACCGGCTCAATATACCATGACTTCCTCTTGATCTCAAAACAAATTGATTCCAAGAGTGAACCGGATACAGACGGAGAATTATGGTTTCCGGGGAATCTGTCAAGGAAAAAGAACGGAGTGGAAGGTCCATTCCGCACTGGGGGGCAATCTGATAAAGAGCGTCACAATTGACTTGCGTTCATCATGCTGAATTACAGCGCTTAAGCATAAAAAAACCAAGTGTCACACGGTCAAAACCGGCAAAATTCCACTTCGCCAAGATTTGTCCTTCTCCCGCGTGGGGATCATCCGGCCTCTCCTCATAGAGAAAGCCGGAGCCGAGCAGCATGCCAAGGAAAAGCTCGATTGCCCTTCGGGGAATCAAATCGAGAAGGTCACACAAAGAATCGCAGGTTTGTGCCCTTGCCAGCTCGGCGGCAAGGGCCGCCCCTCGCCATCCGTGCAGGGTGATCTTTCCATAAGAAAGGGGAGACTCAAGAATGAGATTTTCTTTTTCACGGTGAATATAGGCAAACCTGGAAAGGACGTACCGTGATTTCCCATCGAAAGAATTCGGGCTGAATTGAAAGCACGCGGAGATGGAGGATAGGGTAGCAAGTGGTCGGCCGTTGCAGAAAACAAGATACCTGATCATCCCGCATTTGGCGAAGATCGAAAGATATTGGTTGAACCTCGTAATAGCAGGCTCACCGTCGATTTCGGCAACCTGCCAGGCAAGATCATCTTCGGTAGCACCTTGCGTGGAAAGCACCTCGATTGCCCGGACAATCCCTGGCGTTAAGTCCCTGAGGGTGGAGCGCTTATCGGGCGTTTGGATGACAACCTGATCCGGGGCGGGATTATCGACCGAAACGTCTCTTGCAAAAGAAAGAACATATCCCTGAGCCATGATCTCTCCACCTCCATTCAGATTTCATTCTGATATGTCTTTGGGGCGACTGCCCTGGCTTCGTAGCATAGGTAATGCCAAATGGAAAATCCCTGGAAACAACGGCTTGGGACATATCGCTCTGCCGTTCGCCCACGTTGTTGGCAGCGGATGACACTGAAGTGGACTCCAGTCTCTTGAAGCGAAATTTCTCTTGATCAAATGTAGTGGGTGAAGGGAGAGGGGACGCAGTTGGATCCCGCCTGCGAGGGAATGTCATCAAACCAGTGTAAAGAAAGGCTGGAGGCTGAACGCCGGCTACGTCAGTTCTGTCTACGCCACTGCGGCTGTGGCCCTGCCTAGAGCCGCGTCCATCCAGGTGATCATCGTCTTGAACACCTCTGTCTTTTCCGGCTCGTTGTGAATCTCATGATACAAATCCTCCAGAATGCGCAGCGTGGTATTGGACCCGTTTCTTTTAGCGAGTTCTCGGCTGGCCGCGGCAGAGGTGATACGGTCGGCCTTGCCATGCATCAGCAGGAGCGGAACAGAAAATTCGGCAGCGCGTGCCAGCGCCCATTCCCCTGCGTTGTAAACTTCCACGAATAACCGGGCTGAAATTCTGTCATGTACCAGCGGATCGTTCACATAACCTTCCACTACCTTCTGATCGCGTGAGAGCGCCGCAGCATCCAGTTTGGAAGCCTGAGTGAAACCCGGCGCGATCCTGTTCATCATCCGGCCCAGGGCCACCTGCCATGCGGAGGGCTGGAAAGCCAGCCTCAGCCAGGGGCCGGTGGCAATCACCCCGAGGATGTCGGGCTTGCGGCGCATCACGTAGTTGATGACCTCATTTCCTCCCAGACTATGGCCATAGAGAAAACACGGCGCTCCCGGATAACGGCTCCTCGCCCGCGTCAGCAGATTGCCTATGTCGTCCATAAGCGACTCGTACGAAGGGGTGTGCCCGCGTGGACCCTCGGAACTGCCGTGCCCGCGCTGATCAAAACCAAACAGCGCATACCCTGCCGCCGTAAACACCGCACCGACGTGCTCATATCTTCCGATGTGTTCCCCCAGACCATGCACCAGACAAACGACAGCTCTGGGCATTCGCTCGAGTTCCCAGCCGCGGCCGAAGATGTTAAGCCCCTCGCTGGATTTCCAGTTCACCTGAAAAGTCTTCATGACGTTGTCTTACTGTATGCCGTAGCGCTTCATCTTTTTGCGCAACCCCTCACGGCTGATCCCCAGGAGCCGAGCCGCCTCGGACCTGTTTCCGCCTGAATCGGCAAGGGCCTTCCGGATCAGCTCCTTCTCATTGGCCCTTACCGAGAGCCCGGCCTCACTGGGACCTGCCGACCGGTCGGCCCGAACCTCCTGTGACAGATCGTCCGGCGAAATCTCCCGGGAAGGGGCGAGAATGACGGCCCGTTCGATTTCGTTTCGCAACTCGCGCACGTTTCCGGGCCAGGAGTAGGCCATGAGCTTGTCCATGGCCTGGGGGGAGAGACTCATCTGATCCCTTCCAAACCTCCTTACCGCTTCGAGGAGGAAGTGGCTTGCCAGGAGCCGTATGTCCTCCCTTCGTTCCCGAAGCGGCGGGATGTGGAGGTTGATGACATGAAGACGGTAGAAGAGATCCTCCCTGAAGCCGCCCTTCTCCGCCTCTGTCCTCAACTCCTTGTTGGTGGCCGCCAGAATGCGCACATCCACCGGGATCGATTTTCTGGCACCAACAGGTTCGACCCTCTCTTCCTCAATCACGCGCAGCATCTTTGCCTGGCAGGCAAAGGGCATATCTGCGATCTCATCCAGAAAGAGCGTCCCTCCCTGGGCCTGCTCTATCTTGCCCATCCGCTTGTCAACTCCTGTGGCCACTCCCTTTTCGATGCCGAAAATCTCGCTCTCGAAAATCGGTTCGGGGACGGCGGAGCAATTAATGGCCACAAAAGGCTTGTCCGCCCGGGGAGAGTTGTAGTGGATGGCCTTGGCAACCAGTTCCTTTCCGGTCCCCGTCTCGCCGGTGATGAGGACGTTTGCCGAGACGTGGGAGACCTTCTCGACCATTGTGAGAAGCGCTCCAATTCCTTTGCTTGTCCCAAGAATACCGGAGGGGGAGAACTTTTCCCGCAAGTTCCACCTCAGATTCACATTCTCTTCGGCCAGTTTGTTTCTTGAAGCCGCAAGCTCTTTCTGTGCATTTCTGAGGTTTTCAATGACCCCTTCGAGATGGTATTCCCTTGCCTCCACCTTGACCATCATCATGCCGAATGACTCGGCGAGTCTTGCTATAAGGCTGGGGTACTTTTCCTCTTTGGTCAGCTCGAAAAGCTGCTTCGCCCTCTTGTACCGGCCCTTTGCGATCTCTTCACAAACCAGGGCAAGATCGGTAAAGAGCACCCTTTCATCCAGCTTCTTCATACGTTCTTTGTTTCCTGTGCGGAGTCTGACAAGGCAATGGCTTCCGGGTTGACGTTGAAGTAAAACGATAGATCGATTCAGGAAAAGATGGGCTATTGTAGATGACTGCGTGGACCGGTCAAGCAAAATATCCCCTCTCGTCGCTCCCGATGACCCCTGAACCGGGCGGCAGAATCCATGCAGTCGAAGCAATGGAAGCTTGTGCCGCTGATCGCATTACTCTATGGCTTCGATTTACCCCGATTCCTCATCGCGGATACATGTCCACACCCATACCCCTCTCTCCCTCTTCCGGTGTAAAATAAAATCTGTTTTCGAATAGAAGGCAGTCCCGTTGGATGATGATACGTTGAGTTCACAGGTCCCCGAAAGGAGATTGACAATGCGGATACTACGCAAAAGTTCGTGGTCGCCCTATGCGGCAGGGGCTGCCATCGGCGCTTTGGAGATCCTGTCCATGCTCGTTGCCAAGCGGCCCCTGGGCATCACGACCGCATTTGAGGAAACCGCAGCCCTGGCCGCCGGGAAGATCGCCCCAAAACTCATGAATGTGGACGAGTACGAACGTGAACAGGGGAAGACGCCCAAGATCGACTGGAAGGAAGGGGTGGTGGCCGGTGTGGTCCTCGGGAGCATGTTGAGCGCACGGCTTTCGGGCGATACCGACCCTCCTGCCGTGCCGGAGACCTGGCGACGAGAGGTGGGCCCGTCGCGCGCAGTCCGATACGGGGCAGCGGCCGCGGGCGGCGCACTGATGATGTTCGGCGCCCGTATGGCCAAAGGCTGCACAAGCGGTCACGGTATAAGCGGGACCATGCAGCTTTCAGCCTCGAGTTGGATCTTTACACCCATCATTTTTGCCACTGGTGCAATCGCTTCCAGGCTTTTGTTCGGGAGGAAACGATGAAAAAAGAGTCGCTGGGGAAAATTCTGCTGGGGCTGGGAACGGGCACCCTGTTCGGCTTCTTTCTTCACAAAGGCAGCGCCTCGGAACACCACGCTATCAGCGGCCAGCTGCGTCTGAGGGATTCATCGGTCCTCAAGATCATGGGGACGGCCACCGCGGTGGGTGCCATGGGGACCCAGATCCTGATGAGATTGGGGCTGACCCAGGCCAAGGTCAAGCCATTGAACACAGGAGGTATCGTCCTCGGCGGCACCCTGTTCGGCACAGGCATGGCGATTTTGGGCTACTGCCCGGGCACGAACATGGCCGCCATGGGGAAAGGGCACAATGACGCAGTTGCCGGCATGATCGGTATGTTTGCCGGTGCGCTGGCTTTTGTAAGGCTTTACCCCTCTCTCAAACCGTTGATCGAAAAAGGGAGCATGGGAAAGCGGACACTCCCGGAGATGACCCGCACTTCACCCTGGCTGTGGGCTGCTGCGATCTCGGCAGCAATGGTGCTCTTGCCTAAACAGCTGGGAGGTGAGAAAGTAAGCAGTAATTCTTGACCTTGTCCAAGGGAAAGACCGCAAGGAGGGGGAACATGGGAAAGATGTTTCTTGAAACCGTTCATTCAGAAGGGCTTTCGCACATATCCTATATCGTCGGCCACGGGGGAAAAGCCGCTGTGATAGACCCGCGCCGGGACAGCCGGGTCTACGTGGATATGGCCCATGAGCAGGGCGCGGCGATCACACACATCTTCGAAACCCACCGCAATGAGGATTATGTGATCGGTTCAGCCGACCTGGCACGCCGAACGGGGGCGCAGATCTACCACAGTGGTGCAACGCAATTTGACTACGGAAACCCCGTCTCGGAAGGAGACCGTTTCAAGCTGGGCGATTTGGAGCTGAAAATAGTGGAAACCCCCGGCCACACCTACGACAGCATCTCCATAGCTCTTTTCGACAGGGGCTTTGGCGACGAGGCTGTGGCTGTTTTTACAGGAGACGCCCTGTTCATAGGAGATGTAGGGCGGACGGATTTCTTCCCCGACCGGAAGGAAGAGGTGGCCGGCCTGCTCTATGACAGCATCTTCAAAAAGCTGTTGCCCCTGGGCGATCACGTGATCCTGAACCCGGCGCACGGCGCCGGCTCGGTGTGCGGCGCCGGCATGGCCGATCGGGAATTCTCCACGCTGGGCTACGAGCGAAAGCACAACCCTCTTCTTCAGAAGAAGGACCGGAACGATTTCATCCAACACAAAGTCCGGGAGCACCATTATAAGCCCCGGTACTTCGAAATGATGGAAAAGCTGAACAGGGAAGGCGCCCCGCCGCTCTTGGAAATCCCGCAACCCCCTCCGATGAGCCCCGCTGAATTCGAGAGCGCAATGAGGGATGGAATGGTGGTTCTGGATACCCGAAGCGCAGAAGCCATTGCAGGCTCATTCATCCCGGGGAGTCTCACGATACCCCTGGAAATGGTCCCCGCTTTCGCAGGGTACTATATTCCCTACGACAAGAACATCGGGCTGATCACCAGTGGATATGAAGAGGTGGATAAGGCCGTGCGGTTTCTGATTCGAATCGGATATGACCGCATTGCAGGGTACCTGGAACAGGGGCTCCATTCGTGGCAGGTGAGCGGCCGCGAATATGACCGTATACCGGCGGTGCACGCAGGGGAACTGGTCCAGCGCATCGAGTCCGGTGAGAAATTTACGCTGCTGGACGTCAGGAGCATCGACGAATACAACTCAGGACACCTGCCCAATGCCGTACACGTGTATGTGGGCGAGCTCCAGGACCACCTCGACAAAGTTCCGAAAGAGAGGCCGATCACCACCTTTTGCGGAAGCGGGCAAAGGGCGATCATCGCAGCATCCATTCTGAAGCAGAACGGCTTCGACCTGGTCGAGGACAGCCTTGGGTCAATGGCCGCCTGCAACGCAATCGGATGCCCAATTGTGAAGGAGTAAATCCCCCCTGCCCCGGGATAGTGAGTCTCCACCCGCAGAGCCCCGCTTCACGGGACAGGCGCGCGGCCTCAGGTAGCCCCCCCGAGGGGGGCTCATGCGAAGGGATATGAATAAGTCCGAAATCCGAAGCACGAAATACGAAACAAGTTCAAATGACCAAAATCCAAATGACCAAAACAACCGTACTTGCACCT
>PHBH01000102.1 GCA_002840535.1 Deltaproteobacteria bacterium HGW-Deltaproteobacteria-15
TCACTGTTGTCCTAAACGGGATTTCGTAACTTAGAGGATTGACAGAGCCCTCCCTTGCCACGAGAGAATACTTTGTCGCTAAACAAGAATTCTCCACAGCAAAAGGAGGGCAACCCCATGGTAAAGACCGCCAGTCTCTTCAGTCAACTGCTCGAACAGGTTCCGCGCAATGAATTCGCCAGATTGGTGGACCGCCACAAGGCTGAGTACGGTGCCAAGGGCTTTACATGCTGGTCCCAATTCACGGCGATGCTGTTCTGCCAACTCGCCCACGCAGATTCCTTGCGTGAAATCTGCAATGGCTTGGCTTCCTGCCAGGGCAAGCTTTCGCACTTGGGTGTCGCCGGGCCACCCAGCAAGTCCAACCTTTCCTACGCGAATATTCACCGTCCGTCGGCCCTGTACGAGGACCTGTTCTGGACGATGATGGAGCGCTTCCGCGTGGAGGGCAAGCTGGGTGGGCGCAAGCACAAGTTCCGCTTTAAGAACAAGCTCCTGTCTGTGGACTCGACGACTATCAGCTTGTGTCTCGCCCTCTTTCCCTGGGCCAAGTTCCGCCGCGCGAAAGGCGGCGTGAAGGCGCACGTCCTCCTTGATCACGACGACTACATGCCATCCTGGGTGCTCATCACGGCGGCGAAGTTGAACGATGCCAAGATACTCACCCGCCTGCCGGTGAATCCCGGCTCCATCGTCGCCATGGACCGGGCCTACAACGACTATGCGCAGTTCGCGAGATGGACGGAGGCAGGCGTGTATTTTGTCACCCGGCAGAAGAGCAACGCGGTCTACGAGGTCGTCGCGGCACAGGAGGTGCCGAAGAACCGCAACATCCTCTCCGATGAGATCATCCGCCTTTCCAATCCAGACGCGTGGCAGAAGTGCCCGCACGAACTGCGCCGCATCGTGGTATGGGACGAGGAGAAGCAACGCGAGATTGTGCTACTCACCAACCATCTGCTCTTCGGCGCTACCACCATCGCTGATATCTACCGGGAGCGGTGGCAGATCGAATTATTCTTCAAGGCGCTGAAGCAGAACCTGAAGGTGAAGAGTTTCGTCGGCACCAGCGAGAACGCGCTACGCATCCAGATTTGGACAGCACTTATCGCTCTGCTGCTTCTCAAGTGGCTGCACCATCTCTCCAAGGCCAAATGGTCCTTCGCCAATCTCGCCAGCTTACTGCGACTCAACCTGTTCACCTACCGCGACTTGCGGACATGGCTCGACGACCCGTTCAACACGCCGCCCCTCACGCCTTTTCCCGAACAGATGGAGTTCTCCTACCGCCATCTTGGACAGCCTACGTGAAACAGGACGAAAGAAAGAGGTAGGCCTCAACCAGAAAACTGGGATTTTGGAAGGGAAAAGCCCAATGATTGGCTGGTTACGAAGAAAATTTTCGCCCGTTTAGGACAGCAGTGAATCTGGGTGATACCCAAAAATGGGGACTGGCAACATTTCTCGCGCATA
>PHBH01000085.1 GCA_002840535.1 Deltaproteobacteria bacterium HGW-Deltaproteobacteria-15
TCACCATGCTGGAGGACAGCAGGCTGACCATGGATGTCGCCGAGAAGATCGAGGTGAAGGATCTCACCGAGATTGTCAGCGAATCGATTTAGCAGGTTAATGAAAAGTCTATGCTTGCAGGTTGCTCAAAAATGTCCAGATGCAAGGCGGCCGAAAGCCCGAGAAGTGAGGCGTACATAGCAGTACGCCGCAACGACGCGGGATGAGGGCAACGCAGCAGATGGGCGTTTTTCAGCAACCTATAGAACACCTGATGAGGTGATATAACGTGGAAAAAGAACAAGTCAGAGAACAGATGTGCAAGAGTTTCCAGGACAGGAATATTGGAGACGTAATGGTTGTCGGCGGAGGAATCAGCGGTATTCAAGCCTCTCTCGATCTTGCTACCGCCGGTTTCAAGGTCTATCTGGTTGAGCAGGCGCCAAGCATTGGCGGTCATATGGCGCAGCTGGACAAGACCTTTCCCACCAACGACTGCTCCATGTGAATTCTCGCACCTAAACTGGTCGAGGTCGGCCGGCATCCGAATATTGAGGTCCTCACCTATACGGAAGTTGATCGTGTGGATGGGGAGGTAGGGAACTTCAAGGTAACTCTGAACAGAAAGCCCAGGTATATTCTTGAGAATAAGTGCACGGGGTGCACTACCTGTATGGAGTATTGTCCCGCCAAATATCCTGATCGATACAATCAGGAAATATCCAAGAACAAAGCCGTCCACATCTACTTCGCTCAGGCAATCCCCCTGATCGCGTATATCGATGAAAGCTGCCTTTATCTCAAGGAGGGGAAATGTCGTATTTGCGAAGCGGTGTGCAAGAACAACGCCATTGATTTGAAACAAACGGCCGAGAAAAAGGAAATACAGGTAGGGGCCATCATCCTGTCTCCCGGCCTCGAGCCCTTCGATCCAAAGGTGAAGAAGGAGTATCACTACGGGGAGTTTGCCAATGTCGTAACCAGCATGGACTATGAGCGGCTCCTGTGCTCCACGGGGCCTTATGCAGGCGAGATACTGCGAGGCTCCGACAGGAAGCATCCCCATAAGATAGCCTGGATTCAATGCGTCGGTTCGAGGCGTGTTACTCCGGGGGAAAACAGCTATTGTTCAGCCGTATGCTGCACCTATACCCAGAAACAGGCGATCCTGACAAAGGATCACGACACGGAAGCACAGTGCACCATATTCCACAACGATATTCGCTCCTATGGGAAGGATTTTGAGCGATTCTATGAAAGGACTGAAAGGCTTCCCGGGGTTCGATTCATCAGAAGCTACACGTCGATAGTTCGAGAGGACCCGAAAACCAGGAATGTCACTGTGCGCTATTCCACCAATGAGGACGGGGTCAAGGAAGAAGAGTTCGACATGGTGGTATTGTCCGTCGGACTGAATCCTCCTGCCGACGTGAAATCCATTGCGGGCAAATTCGGCATAGAGCTCAATCCTCATGATTTTTGCAGGATCACTCCTGTCAATCCTGTGTCCACCAACAGACCCGGGATCTTTGTAAGCGGCGGGTTCCAGGGTCCCATAGATATTCCCGAGTCGGTCTTCAGCGCCAGCGGGGCCGGCTCCAAAATCGGCGAGCTCCTTGACCACAGGCGGGGAAAACTCTCCAGAGAGAGGATATACCCGGCTGAAAGGGATGTCTCGAACGAGGAGCCGAGGATAGGGGTTTTTGTATGTCATTGCGGCGCCAACATCGGAAGGATAGTCAATGTCCCTGAAACGGTCGAGTACTGCAAGACGCTCCCCAATGTGGTCCATGCGCAGGAACAGCTCTTTTCCTGTGCCACGAACTCGGCCAGAGAAATAACGGACATGACGAAGGAATTGGGGCTCAATCGGGTGATTGTCGCTGCCTGCAGCCCGCGGACCCTTGAACCGCTGTTCCGGGACACTGTCCGGGAGGCGGGAATCAATCAATATTACTTCGAAATGGCCAACATCAGGGAGCACAACTCCTGGGTTCATTCGAAGGAAAAGGAAGAGGCCACGCAGAAGGCAAAGGATATCATCCGTATGTCCGTGGCACGGGCCTGCCGGTTGGAGCCGTTGCAGGAATTCGACCTGCCGGTCGACAAGGCCGCGCTGGTGGTCGGCGGAGGGATTGCCGGCATGAACTGCGCTCTTTCCATTGCCAACCAGGGGCATGAGGTGCACCTGGTGGAAAAGGAAAAGGAACTGGGGGGAATAGCGCGAAAGATTCATTCCACGCTGGATGGTCTGGATGTTCAGGAGTACCTGCGTGATCTCACCCGGAAGGTGTATCAAAATCAATTGATACATGTTTATCACGGCGCGACAATCACGGATGCTGCAGGTTATGTCGGGAATTTCGTGACCGCGGTGCAATCCGAAAAAGGGCTCACACAGATAAAGCACGGTGCAGCGATTCTTGCCATAGGTGCCGATCTCTACACACCTGCCGAGTACCTTTACGGAGAAGATGAAAGGGTAATGACCCACCTCGAGATGGAGGAGAGGATCGCGAAAGGGGACGAAAAGATTACCGGCGCGAAAAGTCTCGTGATGATCCAATGCGTGGGCTGCAGAAATGAAGACAGGAATTATTGCAGCCGTCTCTGCTGCAGCGAGTCTGTAAAGAACGCGTTGAGACTCAAAGAGATCAATCCGGAGATGGACATCTACATCCTCTTCCGGGATATGAGAACCTATGGGTTCAACGAGGATTATTACCGGGAGGCTTCCAACAAGGACATTAAGTTCATCCGCTATGAGCCGGAGGATAAACCCCAGGTGGAACCCGGTGAGTCGGATGAGGGTCGGCCCGTTTTGAAGGTGACCACGACCGATTTCGTGCTGGGGAAGAAGCTGGTGTTGGATGCCGATGTCGTTGCTTTGGCTGCCGCAATCATTCCATCGGCGTCAACCAAGGAAGTTGCCGGGCAATTCAAGGTGACTTTGAGCCCGGATGGCTTCTTCAAAGAAGCCCATGTCAAATTGAGACCTGTCGAGTTCGGTACGGACGGCGTTTATCTCTGCGGCCTGGCTCATTACCCCAAGTTCATACAGGAAACCGTGAATCAGGCCTATGGCGCCGCAGGTCGAGCGTTGACGCTTCTCTCGCATGATATTGTGGTCGCCTCAGGCTCCGTGGTCCGGGTGGATGAAGGCAAGTGTATGGGGTGTGGGGCATGTGTCTCCGCCTGTGCGTATGGGGCACTGGAGCTTCGCGAGACAAAAAAAGGAATGAAGGCAACGGTCAACCCTGTACTTTGCAAAGGAGACGGCCTCTGCAACACGAAGTGTCCGACAGGGGCTATCCAACTGAAGCACTTTACCGATGAAGAGCTCTTGTGCGAGATCGATACGGCGTTTCCGGAGGAAGAGGTCTGTGAACCAATGGATGCCGCGGTTGGAGACGTGTGAAAACACACATCAGCCACAAAGACACGAAGGCACAAAGAGGCAACTGAAGGGCGAGGATTTCGGAAACCATAGTCTTGGTGTCTTAGTGCCTTCGTGGCGAAACTTTACGAGGTGAGAAAGAATGAGTGCAGGACTCAAATTCAAGCCGAAAGTCTTGGGCTTTGTATGCCACTGGTGAGCGTACGGCGCCGCTGACCTAGCTGGAGTTTCCAGACTACAATATACCACTGAGATGAGGCTTATTCGCGTCATGTGTTCCGGTCGGGTCGACCTGGGGTTTATCCTCAGAGCGTTCTCCAATGGAATGGATGGGGTGTTTATCGGCGGTTGCCGTTTGAACGAGTGCAATTATGTCACTCACGGCAACTACCATACACTGAACACGGTGCTTCTGGTAAAAAGGCTGATGGAGCACATGGGGCTGAGCCCGGAGAGATTGAAGATCGAGTTCATGTCCGGCGCTGAAGCCAACCTCTTTGTCGAAACCGTCAATGGGTTTGTCAAGCAGGTGAAAAAGCTGGGGCCACTGGGTGAAAGCGAAGGGATTGACCGGGCAGAGTTGAAGTCCAGAATTGCAGAGGTCACAAAGCTGGTTCCGTACATCAAGCTGGTGAACCAGGACAAGCTGGCTACACGTCTCAAAAGCCCTGAAGAGTACAACGACCTTTTCACGAAGGACGAGATAGAAAAGCTGTTTCGCGAAGTGGTCTCCTACTATATCGATCCGGCAAAATGCCAGGCCTGTTCAATCTGCCTCAAGAAATGCCCTGCAGAGGCGATCGTGGGCGGCAAGAACCAGATCCATGTCATTGACCAGGAGAAATGCATCAAGTGCGGGACCTGTTTTGAAGCTTGCCCCACTCGCTTCGGCTCGGTGAGAAAGATTTCAGGCGAGCCCGTTCCACCGCCTCTTCCTGTAGAGGCGCGAACCATAGTGAGAAAAGCGAAAGCCTGACGCGACACGATTCAGATTCTACAGCATACCCTGGAAGCCGGGCGGTTAAGACGACATTCTTTCCTTCATTTTCCATCCAATAGCCGTGGTGCTCTTGGCTGTCCAGTGAACCTTCCCCGGATGCTTCCACCGCAAAAGAATTCCAATATTCCCTTGACAAAGGGGAAAGCGTGGGTTTATATAGAGACCATATGGTCTCTCTGGAGATCAAGCAGAGCCAGGCAAAGGACGCAAGGAGTGACATGTCGCTGAACTATAAACGGGTGCCGGCCATTGAGAAATGCTTTTCCATTTTAGCGCTGATGGCTGAAGCGAAACACCCTTTTGGGTTCAATGAGATCGTCAAGCATCTGGGCCTGAACAAAAGCACGGTATTCAACATCCTGCATACCCTGAAAGATCTCGATGTCCTGGAGAAAGGACCGGACGGGCTTTTTCGATTGGGAACAAGGCTGTTTGTCCTGGGCAGTGCCGCTGCCGGGGGATCTGACCTGATCCAGACGGTGCATCCCTATCTCGAAACCATAAACCAGGAAGTGAAACTGTCCACTTTTTTCGGGATTCTTTCCGACCGGGAGGTCATCATCGTTGACAAGGCCGACAGGGCTCACAGGATGAAGATATCCTCTGAAGTCGGAATGAGGATGCCCGTCTCCGCAGGCGTTGCCGGAAAAGCCCTCCTTTCCCAACTTCCGGAAACAGAAATCGATGTAATCCTGTCTCAAATTACGCCCAAACGATACACGCCCAAAACCATCACCGACAAGGCTCTCTACAAAGAAGAGATTCTGAAAGTGAAGAAGACCGGCATTGCCTATGACAAGGAAGAATACATCGAGGGGCTTATGGCCGTAGCCGTTCCGCTCCAGACGTGCAGGGGGGGGCTGTGTGCGGCCATATGGGCTGTGGGGCTCAAGCAGGAATTCAGGGAAGGCGGCATGTCGCGAATCGTCAAATTCCTTCTAAATGTTGGAGGGGAGATCAATAGCCGCTTTTCGGTCTCTGCAGGGGTTTTCGGTCCAAAGGATGAAACGCTGAATACTTATAACGGCAAGTCACTATCTTAATTCATTGCCATAGGTTAACAAAGTTAGGAAGCGATCGGAGGAGGTCAAGACATGTATTTCAGGGTTTACTGCAACGCAAAAGAGATCGAAGCCCCCACTATAGAAGCTGCCGAGCAAATTCTTAAGGACTCGCTGAAAGAGATTATCTGGCTGCTTCCAGTCACAGAGACTCCTGTGGCGCCTCCAGCGAGAGAACCTAAGAAAATTGAAGTCAAGGAAAAGAAAGGCGGCCATGGTTCAATGACCGCGCGCCATTAGAATGCGCCGTGAAGCACGTGAGTGTGAACAACCTGCGCAGCCAGACATCAGGCTAGCGAAGAGACCTTAGAGGGGCAAAAAATGAGGTACGGTGAAACAGGATTCCAATTAGAAGTTGATTTGACCAAGGGAAGCATTGAGAAGGTAGAGACCGATCCGAGAGATACTGCATTGTATCTCGGGGGGATCGGCATGAACGCGAAGCTGCTCTATGACCGGGTTCCTCCGGGAACCGATCCATGGTCTCCCGACAACCTGCTCATATTCGGCAACGGTCTTCTGAACGGCACATGCGTTCCCGGTGCAAACCGCGTGTCGGTCGATACGATTGCCCCCCTGAACGGTCTCATGGGGCATTCCCTGATGGGCGGGTTTTTCGGGGCGGAAATGAAAATGGCCGGTTATGACAGAATAGTCATCAGCGGCGAGGCGCCCGACCTGGTCTACCTGGCGATACACAACGACAAAGTCGAGATCCGCGATGCCAGGCATCTCCGCGGAAAAGGCATGGTTGACACTCAGCGGTTGATCCAGGAGGAGTTGAACGACAGAAGGGCCTGGGTGGCTGCCATTGGTCCGGCCGGGGAAAACAGGGTCATTATGGCTTCGATCGATTGTGGCAACTCGAGCGCCGCACGAACGGTCGGCCCGGTCATGGGGGCAAAAAAGCTGAAGGCGATTGCCGTCCGGGGAACAAAAGACGTCAATTTCGCCCACCCCGCTGAACTCTGGGAGATGTGCTCTCGCCTGAGAAAGGAGTTTGCCGCCAACCCCAATATCGGGGACTGGATGGCAGTCGACGAGGATGACAGCTTCCATCACAACAATTTCTCCTGGGGCAATGCCCGTACGCGCCGAAAGACCTTCTGGAGCCCCGAGCTCGAAGAGAGATGGCGGAACCTGAAGTATGACCACATGGACCGATGGACAGGCTGCTGGAATTGCCCGAAGGCATGCCATAATCTCATTCGATGGCCCAACCGGCGAAGATTTTCCTACAAGTGCTATGGAAAAGATACCTATCACATGGCCGCCTTCCAGGAACTGGACTTCACCTTCGAGATCCTCCCCATTGCGATGGACCTGGGGTTTGATTCCTACTCAACGCCGCAGGTTATTGCCTTTGCCCTTGAGCTGCTGGATGCCGGGATTCTGACGGAAAAAGACTTTCCCGGGATGCCCTCCGACGCGAGGCAAAGGTTCTATTACATCCTTCAGAAAATAGCATTCAGAGAGGGCATAGGAGATGTTCTCGCCCATGGCGTATCCGGTGCGGCCGCCATAATCGGTAACGGCGCCGAGCAATTCGATCACAACACCGTCAAGAAATTCGAACAGCTGCCAATAAAGCTGGGCAAACTCAATCCGGCCTACTTCCTCATGATAGCAACCGGTGAGGACATGGCTATCACCCAGATCGAAGGCTCCTTCCCGCAAGATCCGATCCCCGATCCTGAGCTGAGGGAAGAGTTCATCAGGAACTGGAAGGCTGTCCCTGATAAAAAGTTCCATGACTGGTTCCGGCAGTGGGTAAAACGCGACCAGTTGCCCGACGACGCCATGTGCGCCATCACCGATTGGAATGAGTGCATGCACTACCTGGATGATTCCCTGGGGTTTTGCGGATTCGTGTCCTCATTCAGAGGCCAGTTCGGCGGCACCACAGGATACAGCATATGGAATATGCCTCCGCTAATCACCCACGCGACGGGGATGGAGTTTGACAAAGACAGGCTGTGGGAATGCTTCATAAGGAACCGGACTCTGGTCAGAGCGCTCAATAACAGATTGGGCCTGAGAAGACACATGGAGAGGCCGCCGGAGGATCACTGGGCGGTAAGGAACGAGGAATATGAGCAGCAGCTGCTGACCAAATATTATGACTTCAAAGGGTGGACCTTTGATGGCATTCCCACCAAAGGGACCCTGGAGGGATTGGGCCTGGGCTACGTGGCGGAAGACCTCATCAGGAATGGCGTTCTGACCGGGAATGAAGTCACTGCCCTCAAGGATCCCAGGGCCAAGAAAGAGAAGGAATAGAGAAGGGGGCGTCACCGTGGACAAAAAGCAGAAAAAGAAAAAAACAGTCAAAGAAATAAAGGTGGACACCAAAAAGTGCGTTGGCTGCCGGGCGTGTGAGATAGCGTGCTCCGGCTTTCACGCCGTACCGAAGTACAGCTCGGTGAATACCGCACGTTCCCGGATCATGGTCGTCATGGATGAAGCGCGAGATATATTTGTGCCCATACGGGCCGGTGAGTATACGGAAGCCGAATGTAACGGGAGGAACCGTTACGTGATCGACGGCAAGGAGTACGACGAGTGCACCTTCTGCCCGGCCTCCTGCCCGTCAAGGGGTGCGTTCAGAGAGCCGGACTCCGGTCTCCCGCTCAAGTGCGACATGTGTGAAAATGTCCCGCCCCTTGAACAGCCTATGTGCGTAGAGGCATGCACGTTTGGCGCCTTGACGTACGAGGAAAGGGAAGTGGCAGTAGAAGCGGAACCGCAGCAGCGGGGAGAGATGGAGATCGGACTGGAGCAGCTGATAAAGAAATATGGATCCAAGAAGATCATGGATACGGTTGCCCGGTTGAGCAAGGAACATTGAGGGCGAAAGTCGGAATGTTGGAATATTGGAAAAATGGAAGATTTGAATACTGGAATGCAGGAAAGTTGGGTGTAGCGGATTCTTTTGACCCCCATTCTTCCACCATTCCATCATTCCATTATTCCGGTATTCCGGTGATCAAGTTGCGAGATTTATATCAGACGAAACAGAAAATCGAGGAAACATCGTGGAAACGGTAGCCCCCTACAAAGAAATCATCGATGTCATCAAGGCGAGCGGTGGAGATGCCTTCAAGAGATGCTTCCAGTGCGGGCTGTGCGATACGGTCTGCCCGT
>PHBH01000086.1 GCA_002840535.1 Deltaproteobacteria bacterium HGW-Deltaproteobacteria-15
TGAATTATTGTCCAAGCGTTGGTGGAGCATATTGGATGTATGGAATACGAGAGACCTTGGTTGGAAATGAGAACACCATTGTTAATGAGGCAATCGCCAGTGTTATAGGGATAGATTCTTGTGAGCGCCTCTTTTTGTCTGACGGCGTCTCCCCGCGGCAAAGGATCCACGGGACAGGCCCGTCAGACAAAAAAAGAATTCACTCTGCGCGCTCTGCGCCTCTGCGGTGAATAATCGTCTTTTGCCTTGTGCGCTATGCGTATTTTCATCAGCTGCCAGAGCATGGCAAGGCCGTCCCTCGGGAGGCGGATGCTTGACTGATTGTTGTCGACCAGGATGACCGGGGTGCGGCAGATCTTCAAATCGAGATTCTTTGCAAGCGAGAAGATCTCCACGTCGAAGGCAAAACCCGAGGTGGTGCACCGGCTGAAAAGCGCTTCCGCTGCGCGGTCCCTGAAGCCTTTGAACCCGCACTGTGAATCCCTGATGTCGATTCCGAACATCCTGCCTGCCAGGGAGGAGAAGATCCTGCTTGCCAGTTTCCTGACAACGTTCGTCCCCGCCCGATCCTCTGACCCGGGCAAATAGCGGGAACCCAGCACGAGATCGCAACCGGTCGATTCGAACATCCCCATGGCCGAGGAGAATGCGGAGAGATGGTAGGGAAGATCCGCGTCGGTAAAGAACCGGTAGGTACCTTTGGCCTCCAGCATGCCCGCCTTGACCGCAGCGCCCTTGCCTCGATTCCCGGCAAACCGAATGGATCTGATTGGGAGTCCCTGAAGGCCCTTAACGGTCTCCCACGTATCATCCGTGCTGCCGTCGTCCACTACGATGATCTCGTACTCCTTGAACTGCTCTTCGCAGAAGCGACCGAGCTTCTGCAGCGACCCGGCGATGCGGCTGTTTTCGTTGTAGCACGGTATTATAATGCTCACTGACAAGAGTTATTCACCGCAGAGTCGCAGAGAACGCAGAGAGATCTATTCTTTTCAATGGCGGGAGATACCGCCATTGAAAAAAGTCTCCGTGCTGTGTGGGATTATTGTGTCTTTTTGGTCCAGCATACAGCCTAACTGTTATTAATCCAGCGATGAAGAGAAGCGTAAAGGGGGGAGAGCAGGTCCTTTTTGTCTGCGGCAAACCGGCTGATTTCATTATTGCAAGGTATTATAATGCTCACTGACAAGAGTTGTTCACCGCAGAGTCGCAGAGAACGCAGAGAGGAGTGTTGTTTTCGAATGGCGGGAGATGCCGCCATTCGAAAAATCTCTCGCTTCGCGGGGGTTCACTCGTTGTGATGTAGAGCATATGAACGTACGACTTACGTGTTAATAGCCCAGGTTGGAGACGAGGATAGATATCGTGAGCATCTTTTTGTCTGACGTCGTCTCCCGTCAGACAAAAAAGAAGCTTGACTCTGCGCCCTCTGCGCCTCTGCGGTAAAAACACCTTGCTCACTGCTCACTCCTCAAGCATTCGCTTGAGGAACTGCTGGTCCGGGTAATGCACCCACACGCTCCTTCTGATGTGCTCGAGCATTCTCTTGCGGTCGTTGCCTGTTTCGAGCTCCAGGTTTTTCTGATAGTGGGACCGGGCCTTGGCCAGCATGGCCTCCCAGCTCTTTGAGGCCGGGCTCACCGTCTTGGATCGCATGAGCCAGTAGTCGCCCATCAGGATGTGGAGATAAGGGTTGTTCTCGCCGGCAAAGAAACCGCCCCGCTCCATGGAGAGGTCCGCCGCCTGGATCCACCTGGTATAGGAATCAGGGTCGCTCCAAAAGTAGATGTATTCCCATCCCAGCCGGATGTGGGCCTCGCCGTTCAAAGGGTTCAGTCCGACCGCATCCTCCATTGCCTTGATTATCCGGAGCTGGAGCGGTTTCCGCTCCTCTTCGCCCCCGTCCGGGTCGATCAGCTCCGCATTTCTGAGGTTCTGAAGCGCAAGAGAGAGGTTGTAGCCGTATTCGCCGTTTGTTGGATCCCACGCCATGGCGCTTTGAAGAAGCGCGACAGAGTGTGCGGGGGGGGTACTGGAATCCCGGCTCCTGAACGCGGAGTAAACCGCCTCCCCGACCGCATGCCTGACCGACCACACCCCGGACCAGGCGATCGCGCAGGAAAAGAGGAGAATAAAGGCGCCGCCCTTGTACTTCAATGGGACGAGCCGGTTCTGTGGAACATTGTCCTGGCTGCGACGGGGGCTCGGAAGGTGAACGGCGGTGGAGCCTATGGCCAGCACTGCCGCGAGCATGAGAAAGTTCGCAGGGATATGCAGGTTGAAATCCGACCAGGAGTGGATCGCGATGGCCGCCAAGGCTGCAAAGGGGAGAATGCCGAGGCAAACTGCGAACCCGTCGTGTCGACTCCTCCAGACCGTGACCGCGTGAAAGAGATAATAACCGATTCCCGCAAGAAGCAGGACAATCCCTGCAATGCCCGCCTCTGCCAGGAACTGGGCCCAGTCGTTATGTGCGAATTCAATGAAGAGCTTTGTATCCTGCGCCGGCTGGTACTTGGGATAGGCGTACTGAAAAAGCCCGACGCCCGCGCCTGTGAACCGATAGTCTTTGAAGAGCAGGAGGGCATGCTCCGCATATCTCTCCCTCTTCTCCATATCAACATAGAAGTGATCGAACCTGGAAAGAGGCTTTTCCACGCCGATTGCCAGTGCGTAGCCCGAAATAACCAGAAACAGGATCAGGACAATAAACCCTTTCCTGCGGTGAGTCTGCCTGAGGACCAGGAGAACGCCGGTCAGGAGGAGACCGGCGGCCGCGGAGATCATTCCCCCCCTGGAAGCGGAAAAGATGAGGCCTATGCCTGTTACCGCAGCAGCGAAGAGGATGAAATTCATCTTGTTGAAACGCTGCTCCCCGGAAATCCAGTCGGAGAGGCGGGCCCTTAAATGCCTCTTCCGGTGGAAGGGTTCCGTTCTCCTCTTTCTCTTGTCGAAAAGCGCCGCTGCATAGAGGACCCCGAGCATCGTGATCATGGCCATCAGCCCGGCAAAGTGGTTCCGGTTCACATAAGTTCCGGACACTTCGGAGGAACCCATTTCTTTCTTTATCCACCAGATGTAGCCGTGATGCGTGAAGGCCTGGCTCATGCCGTAGAGGGTCTCGAAGCAGCCAAGAAGCAGGATGGCCAAAACAGCCGCATCGATCCTCTTTCGCGTATTGAGGACCCGGCAGAGGCTGAAAAAGAACAGGCCGTAGGTGATCCAGAGGATCAGGGACTGGCGGACGGGTCCGGAATAGGCGCTGAGCGAATGCCAGTTGCCGGCGACTGCCTGGGATGCCGGCGAGGATTTTTGCGCCACGACCAACGCCTCGGGCGAGAGGAACCTGAGAACGAACTCCGGAAGCGGGATGAGCTGGAATGCAAGATAGAAGAGGAAGAGCAGGAAAATGAGGTTCAGCCTCGTGGCAGGAAGCTGGATCTGCCGGGCCCCGCTCCTCCTGTCCGTGCTGATGGACTTGACCGCCAGGAGCGCGCTCGCCGCAAATACCCCAAGGGACATCACGGCCTGGGCCTGCAGGTGAACGGCGCCAAAGGCAAGCGGCGACCACATCAGTACGGAGAGAAGGATTATAAAGGCGATCGTTTCCATGATGCTAAAAGCAAGACTTGTTCACCGCAGAGGCGCAGAGAACGCAGAGAGGAGTGTTGTTTTCGAATGGCGGGAGATGCCGCCATTCGAAAAAAGCTCGCGCTTCGCAGGGGTTCACTCGTTGTGATGTAGAGCATATGAACGTACGACTTACGTGTTAATAGCCCAGGTTGGAGACGAGGATTGATATCGTGAGCATCTTTTTGTCTGACGTCGTCTCCCGTCAGACAAAAAAGAAATCACTCTGCGCTCTCTGCGCCTCTGCGGTGAATACTGCCTTTATGCGTGCCGTGCCGACCATCTGAGAACCGGCGTGACCGTCACCATGAGCCATCCCTTTTTGTCTGACGTCGTCTCCCGTCAGACAAAAAAGAAATCACTCTGCGCTCTCTGCGCCTCTGCGGTGAAAGGAATCTTCATTCGGCCAGGCCGTTAACGATCCTCATTATGCCTTCTCTTAACAATGTTACGTTGAAATTGATGATCAAACCAATCTGTAAACCAGTAAGTCTCAGGTAGGTCAGGAGCTGCGCTTTGTGAATTTCCTCGACCTTTTCACAGGCCTTGAGTTCGAGAAGCAGCGAATTTTCTACAAGAACATCCAATCTGTATCCACAGTCCAGATTCATGCCTTTATACGTAACCGGCAACTCCTTTTGACGTTCATAGCCGATCTGTCTCAAATCTAGCTCACGGCAGAGGCAAGCCTCGTAGGCGGATTCAAGAAGACCTGGTCCAAGGGCGTTGTGCACCTCAATTGCTGCCCCGATCACTTTTCCGGTGAGCTCATTAATTTTCATGGAGGAACTAATCACCAAGAGTTATTCACCGCAGAGGCGCAGAGTACGCAGAGATTGATTAGCTTTTTCAATACCGGGAGATACCGGCATTAAAAAAAGTCTCGTCCGGTGTGGAATTATGGTTATGTGTTGGTGGGGCATGCTGAATGTATACGGAATACGAGTCAAGATCCAACTGGAATGAGAGTAGATTCTGAGATGATCATTTTGTCTGACGCCGTCTCCCGTTAGACAAAAAAGAAATCACTCTGCGCTCTCTGCGCCTCTGCGGTGAAACTAATCTTCCGCCATTCGAAAAATCTCTCGCTTCGCTAGGTTTAGTCTTTGTGATACGGACATATGAACGTACGACTTACGTGTTAATAGTCCAGGTTGGAGACGAGGATTGATATCGTGAGCATCTTTTTGTCTGACGCCGTCTCCCGTCAGACAAAAAAAGAAATCACTCTGCGCTCTCTGCGCCTCTGCGGTGAAATTCTTCATCATCTTCTGTCCTTCAAGGCTGGAATGAGAACCTCGCCCTTCGCTTCGAAACCAGAAATCGATCGCACAAGCACCTTCAACGTGATCGCATTGTTCCCCCTTCCCTTGATGATGGCCTTGGGACCGCTGCCGCTCACCTCGGCCCCCGCACACTCGTAGTGGTAGCTCAGGGAACCGTCCGTTTCGCCGGAGGTCATTATCGAAACCTCATACCCCCTGGGGCCGGCTGTCCGAATGGGTTTGAGCACGATCCGTTCGATGGCCGGGCGGTTGGAGATCTCGCGTGTCACGCCCGATTCCGCAGGGTCGAGGCTCACCAGGTAGTGCTGCTGGCTCTCCACCTGAACATGGGGCCGTTCAATCACATTGGACTGGTGGGCGGAGATATCATAGAACCCGGGCCGCAGGTTAAAATCGATGACCCCGTCCTCTCCCGTTCTGCCGCCTGCCGCCTTTTCCGCGGACTCGGTCCTCACCTCCACAAAAGTGTTCAAGGGCTTCCTGTCCGTGCCAAAGCACTGCACGCTCAGCTTCCCGAAGTTCACGGCTGCCATGGAATCGAGATCGGTCACCACGTTCACATCCGCCACCTCGATGGTGTTGTCTCCAATGACCTCGAGCCTGTACGCGCCTTCCTGGAGCCGCCATGTCCTCGAGCCGCTGGGACCGGTGTTGCCCGACTCCACCCGCGTTTCGAGTTGATCGTAGATGTGGACCAGCGCGTCCAGGGGCTCGTTGTTCCCGGTAAAGGTCTGGATGGTCAGGTCCCCGCCCGATATGAAATAGCCGTACACAAGAGAATCCTCATGCGGGTCGGACACCCAGATGTTCACAAGGTACGAACCTCTCTCCTGGGGCGCATGGTAGATGACCTCGTTTCCGCTGCCCTCGATCCTGCCGACGGTCGGCTCAAAGTGAAAGACCAGGGGATCTCCGTCATCGTCCTTTGCCTCCACCCGTATCCTGGACGACTGGCCCGCCTTGATGAGCGGCGGGTCTGCTGTGATGGAAGTAACTCTCGGGCGCTGGTTCGCGAAATCGCCGGCCAGGGTCTCCTGCCCTGCTTGGACCACAAGGTTCCGGAACTCCTTCTTCGGCTCGGAAAAAACCTCGATCCAATAGGTTCCCGGGCGCACATGGCAGGACATCCTGCCGGTATCAGCCAGCGTTTCCCCCACGAGCTTCCGGCCTTCAGGGTCGTAGAAGGCCGCGTATTTCCCCTGGTCAAAGCAGGAGAGCGTGAGCTTCCCCCATTCGGCCCTGACGCGCGTGGCCTCCCCAGGCACGGCCTGAATGTCTCTTACGACGATTTCGTTTTTAGCGGTCACCACAGCCCTGTAGGTCCCCTCGGACACGCTGAAAGAGGTCTCTCCACCCTTGCCGATCTTGCCCCCTCCCACCTTCCGGTCTTCCGAATCGAAGAGATCCACGGATGCCTCGACCCGCTCCTCGCCAACACCCCGGGATTCCACGATCACCTTTCCAAAGGAAACGTCCACCCTTCGCCTCTTATCGGTGATCACCTCGACATCCGGCACTTCGACCATGTTGTCCCCGATTACCTGAACCGAGTACGCGCCCTGACGGAGCTGCCATGTTTTTGTGCCTGAGGGGCCGATGTTTTGAGCCTCCACCCGGGTCCCGAGCCGGTTGAAGACCTGAACGAGCCCGTCAAGCGGCTCGCCCCTTCCGGTGAGAGCGCGGACCGTGAGCTCCCCTCCGGTGACGAAGTAGTCGAAGGTGTCGGAGCCGCCGTGCGGGTCCAATACGGTGACCGTCACCTTGCAGGCAGTGCTCTCAGGCGGAGCGTGGTACACCACCTTCGGCCCCTTTCCCTCGATTCTGCCTGCATTGGCCGAATACCCGTAGGTCAGAACGTCGCCGTCATCATCCGTTGCCTCCACCCTGATCGCCGCCGACTGGCCCGGTTTGATAAGCGGGGGATCGCTCGAGACGTCGACGATCCTGGGCGGGTGGTTCGTGAAATCCCCGACGAGCGTCTCCTTGCCGGCGTGCACCACCAGATCGCGGAACCGCCTCCGGGGCTCGGTATAGACCTCCGCAGAGTAGGTGCCGGGCCGCAAATAACAGGAGAGGTTCCCTCCCTTCCCGATCGCTTCACCCAGGACTTTTCGGCCGCTGGACTCATAGATGTTGGCGTACTTCCCCGGCTCGTCGAGCCGCAGGGTCAGTTTGCCCCAGTCGGTGCGGATGCGGCTCTCCTGCCCCTTTGTGACCCTGATCTCAGCGACCTCGATGTGATT
This sequence comes from Deltaproteobacteria bacterium HGW-Deltaproteobacteria-15, assembly GCA_002840535.1. GTDB lineage: Bacteria > Desulfobacterota > DSM-4660 > Desulfatiglandales > HGW-15 > HGW-15. The sequence goes on from PHBH01000086.1 coordinate 7,160, forward strand.
TCCGGCATAGAGGCTTGCACGGTAGATCCCCTCGGCCACATGAAAGAGGGTTTCCCCGGGCTTCCCGCTTTTTCCTCCCCCCACCTTCCTGTCCTCAGCATCGAAGAGATCCACAGCAGCATCCACCCGCTCCCCATTCACACTGAAGGACTCGAACTTTACGCGTCCGAACTTGACATCCGCCTTGTGTGCACGATCGGTTGAGACAAGGACATCCTTTACCTGGATGGTGTTGTCCCCGGTCACCGCCAGGGTGTAGCGCCCTTCCCGCAGCCGCCAGGTCTTTGTGCCCGTCGGCCCCAGGCTGCCGGACGCTGCGCTGCTTCCCAGAGCGTCGAGGATTTCGACGAAACCATTGAACGGTTCATCGTTGGCGGTCAGGGCGGCCACGGTGAGATCGCCGCTCGAGATGAAGTAATCGAAACTGTCGGATGCGCCGTGCGGGTCGGCCACGGTCACGCCGATCCTGGAAGAGCCTTTCCCCTGGGCCGAGTGATAGATGACTCTCTCCCCGCTCCCTTCGATCCTGCCGGGGTTCGGTTTGTAGGAATAGGTGAGAGGATCGCCGTCCTCGTCCCTGGCCTCCACCCGGATCTTCGCGGACTGCCCCGGGTTGATAAGCGGCGGGCTGCTCGTTATCTCGATAATCTTGGGGGGGTGGTTGATGGAATCCCCTGCAACGGTCTCCCTGTTTGCCCGCACTGCCAGGTTCTCGAACTCCTTCCGGGGCTCGGTGTGGACCTGTATCCTGTAAGTCCCGGGTCTCACATGGGCCGAAAGCCTGCCGGTCTTGCCGATCCCGAGGGCCATGACCTGGACGCCCGTTGAATCCATGAAGATCGCGAATTTGCCGGGATCGTTGAAAGAGAGCGTGAGCCTGCCGAAATCGGCCCTGACCCGCGTCTCCTGCCCTGACTTCACCCGGATGGATTCGATGTCGATGGAGTTGTTGGCAATGACCCGCGCGCTGTAAGTCCCTTCGCGCACGTGGAAGACGGTCTCGCCCTCTCTCTCCCTTCTTCCTCCTCCGACCTTCTGCCCCTCAGAGTCATAGAGGTCCACAAAGGAGCGGACCCGCTCGCCGTCCACGCCAAAGGATTCGACGACGATACGGCCGAAAGTAACATCAATCTTCTTTTCCTGAGCAAGGGAAAGGGGAGTAAGCAGCAGGCAGCAAGCAGTAAGCAGGAAAACAACGTTCACCGCAGAGACGCAGAAGGCGCAGAGAGATGTATTCTTTCCAATGGCGGAGAGATGCCGCCATTGGAAAAGCCCTGCCGCTGCGCGGGCGAGTCGT
>PHBH01000044.1 GCA_002840535.1 Deltaproteobacteria bacterium HGW-Deltaproteobacteria-15
AAGAATCGCGGAGATGAACCGCAGAATCCTGGAAGCGAAAAGTATATGGGAGCAGTGCGCTCCCTGGGACACATGAGTCTTTCGTAGATTGGAAACTCCCTTTGTCCCACGAACCGGGAAACTCATGCTCCCTAATAAAACTTTCGGTCGGAACCGAGGTGATTGGTTATGCAGAATTCAGGAACTGAAAGACAGGATGAGCCGAGAATTTTCGGTTTGCGAATCCGGCAGCAGGGGTCTTCCGGAACTTCTCTCCTATTCAGAAACACCGGAAATTTCCGGCTGAGTGATTACTTGGAAAATCGAGCTTGAGGTATTCTCGGTCAGGCTAGTCAGAAAGCAGTAACCGTCCTTTTGCGGTTAAACGCAAACCCAGCTTCTCGTAACGACAAACCATTTCTTAAGTGCCGACTTCGGGGACATGCAGTCATCTCCACGGCTGCCGTGAAGTCTTGTTCCCTGGAACCGTTCTGGTACCGCGCGCCACCAGGACGTCGGCGCCCTCTCATTCCAGGGGACACTTCTTGTAAAGCCTGCCCCTTTTTGACAGGCAAAATTGAATAGGTTCCGTGCAAAGAGTCAGGTTCTTTTCGTCCGGAACAAAGATCGAAAAGGCGCCGACTGCATAGAATGAATCGCCTCCCTGGAAGGCGATATCGAGTGACAGGTTCCGGCAGTCGAACTTGTAAGGGAGGGGGGAGCCCCTGGAACCTTTATAAGATGAACTGGGGATCACGAATGCATAGATGCCGGGGTAGACACAAGGGAAAGTGAATCCCTGGGTCGCGTTCACGACCTCCCGGGCAACCGGTTCAGTCGTTCTGATCTCGCGCAGGATGACGTCGAGATCCGTGTTAGAGACTCTGTAAAGAGAAACATTCGAACCTGGAATGATGTCTCCGAGCACCTGTGCTTCGACTTCAACACAGGGCCCTGATGGTGCAACAATCTGTACTCGTATAGGGTCGTGTAGGTCGACAGGATCGGTGAAGTTGTCGTGCGTTGAAGAGGAGTTTGAAGAAGTCCGGGCGGACGATATTGTCGGAGCCGGGTCAATGCTTTTCGGAGGTTGCCTTGCGTCCATTCGGGCACAGATGACGAGGGCGATCAGGCCTAGAACCATGAGTACGGTGAGCATGACCGTGAGTGATTTGTCGGTCGACTTTTGGTCGCATCGCGAATGTCTTTGAGGCATGGAAAGGATATCGGGATGACCTTCTATATATTTCTTTCGGGAGCAACAAGGGACTTGACCATGGGAAGGAAGAGGAGCGGGGATCCGTAAGAAAGGGGAAAATATTTAAACCGGAATGGTCCCGATGATGGTCTATGGACGAATTGATCCGGAGAGGACTTCGGGGTGATTTCGGTTACAGGACGAGAGCCTTAGAGGCCCTTCGTGAACAGGTAAGGAGTGACTATGCCGAGTTCAATCGGCTGTTGGAAAAGATGAAAAAGGCCCCGTTGGGAACGGAGGAAGAGGAAAAACTTGTGAGGGCAATGAGCTGGATGAAAAAAGGTATTGAGGAGTACAAGGTATTGAGAGGGATATCGATAGAAGGGGTTACGTGTGTTGAGATAAACGAGATTGAAAAGGGTCTTACGGACAACGAGACCTGGATACGGTCCATGCCGTTGAATTTAAAATAAAACAGAAGAGCAATTTCAATTCTAGATGCGTGGGGTCGAACTCCAGATCCTCCAGTCGCGGTTCGGTCTCGAGAAGTTCGTCCAGCAGCTCGTTGTATTCATCCATTTCCTCATCCGGCTCCGGATACTCGTCCCATTCCTTTTCGTACTTCATCTCTTTGCCCTCCTTCTTGGCGTTTTGTTTCCCTGTCTAATCTGTCGTCTGGGGCGCCGGATTGTTAATGGCTATCAGCGTAAGAACCCGTTGGGGATCAACCGAAAAGTTTAAATAGAAGTGCCACTTCCCAGTAACTACAAACCGGGGAACCGGAGAGGATCATGATGATTTTCGACACGCTAAACCAAGGCTATCTCGGAAGGGATCTCGGGAAGAGCTACCTCCTGATGGATCCGAAATACCTCTATCCGGCAAAGTCGAGTGCACAGGAAAGTTACCTGAACAGCACGTTTTCGTGTGTCCAGGGAAGCGCCACTTTCGCCACAGGCATCGAAGATCTGATGCTCAACAGGGAAGAGGTAATCAACTCCAAAATCCGGATGCTCCTCTCGGACATTTACCTCAGACGCGACATCCAGAGAGAAAACATCGACCGCATCTATCAGGATCAATCATCATGCAGGAGCCTCATCTTCCGCCTCGACGATAAGGTCTGGGACAAGAAAAGGATGGACATGGAAAGGAAGATTATCGACCTCGAGCAGGAAAAACGAAGACAGGTGACGGACTACTTCAGGGACATCCTCTTCCTCAAGAAGGATCTCAGGGAGGCCCTGATCGAGAAGCTGGAGGAGAAGCAGAAGGCCGACATGCTGACATGAGAAAAACCAGGAGGTACACCCAATGCAGCCGATAGAAAGAGTCTGTATCCGGAGACTGATCGAAGACCCGACGAGCTATGCCATGATGCTCGACCAGGAGGAACTTGAGCAGGTGATCGCGGTCTTTGTCTCAGTCCTCAACCAACGAACAAAAAACCGAGGTGATTAGAATTGAGAAACGAATACTGAGCCCCACAGCCATCAACACCTATCTTTCATGCCCCAGAAAGTTTTACCTTCGCTACATCGAAAAGCTCACAACGAGACCCTCCATATATCTCATCCGGGGCCGGATCGTCCACCAGGTCCTTCACCTTTTCAACCGGGAAAAGGGAAGGAAAGAGGGACCCGCCTCTCCTGAAAACACCTGCAAAGAACTGCTCGGAATGTTCGAAAAAGAGTGGGCCCTTTCCAAAGACGCCATCAACTCCTTAGGGATTCCGGATGAAAGAGTGGACTCTTTCAGGCATGAAAGCGAGCTCATGCTGATGAATTTCGCACAGTGGTTCCATGAATGCGAGGCAACACGGGCGGACTTGGCAGAGGCCAGAATCTGGTCCAGGAACCTGGGGGCAATGGGCGTGATCGATGCGGTTCACCTCCTGGGAGACAAGGTGATCCTCGTGGATTACAAGACCTCCAGGCATATGGACATTACCGAGGACATCGAGCGCCAGGCCGCAATCTACGCGCTCCTTTACCGGGACAAATATGGAGTCACCCCTCATGCTGTCTGGATCCATTTCCTCAGAAGCCCGGACGATCCCTCTCCTGTCTATGTGGATGAGCACACGCTTCAGTATGGAAAGATTTTAATAGACTCGGTCCATGAGAAGACCGTCTCTCAAAAGGAAGAGGACTACCCCTGCAAATGCGGGGGGAACTGTGAAAAGGAGTTTGCACCAGCGCCAAAATGGATTGGATCGAAGACAAGCTGAGGATCTTGAAACCCATGCTGCCGGCGAGGCAGTGGAACTACCTCCGGCTAGGCTATCTCTCCGAAAAGGACTTTAGGCGAAAGAAGGAAATCGAGAACATGATCGATCTTTTGATCGCAAAGCATGTTCCCAATCTCAAGATGGAAACCATCCTCCTCCCCCCACCCGAGAGGGATCAGCTTTCCGGGGAGTACCCGATAGGCGAGGCGGTCTATGCAGAAAAACCTTATGGATTTTTCGGGGTGAGGGAAGGCGAGTGGATCAGGCACTGCGGCATTTTCGGGAAGACCGGAAGCGGGAAGACCACGCTTTCCGCCAGGATCATCCGGGAGCTTTGCAGGCACAGGAATCCTTTTCTGATCTTCGACTACAAGCGAAACTACCGGGACCTCCTGAAGCACCCGGACTTCCAGAATGAAGAGATCCTGGTCTTCACAGTGGGGAGGAACAACCTCGTGCCGTTTTATTTTAATCCCAAGATCCCTCCCCCGGGGGTGGAGGAATACGTCTGGCAAAAGCAGTTGGCCCAGATCATCGAGAAGGTCTACCTCCTGGGGCCCGGCGCCAACGATGTCTTCATGGAAAGCGCAGGTGAGGCTACCTTCAGGGATATGCAGCAACGGGTATTGAAGCAGAGAAAGAAAGCAAGGGAACTCCTCTGGTGGGCGAGTGTAAAGCGAACGCTCAACGCAATCAACTACCCTGGTCTTGGGGAGATGGTCAACTCCCCAAAGAGCTATTCCATCCCGGAACTCCTCAACCGGAAGGTCATCCTGGAGCTCGACGGCCTTTCCGCTTCGGATCAGGCCTTCATCATCGGGACACTTTTGCTCTGGATCTACCACTTCCGGATGAGACAGCCCGAGAGGGAGATATTGAAACACTTCATTATCATCGAGGAAGCGCACCACCTCTTCCTGAAGACAGGAAAGGAGGAGGATATCGCGGATATCATCATGAGGGAGATCCGAGAACTGGGGGAAGCCATGGTCATCATCGATCAGCACCCGAGCAAGATGTCGGTGAGCGCTCTGGGGAACCTCTCGACCAAGTTCGTCATGAACCTCTCCCTCAACGAGGACGTATTCGCAGTGGCCAACGCCATGCTGCTCGAAAAAGATGAGAGGAAATACCTCTCCATGCTGACCCTGGGCCAAACCATTTGCAGGTCCGACAGGCTCCAGCATCCCATCCTCTTATCGGTCCCGGGTTTTCCGCTCCAGAAGGGCGCGGTCACGGATGAGAACCTGAAAAAGCATATGGAGAAATATTTGAAGGATTCGGGAATGGAAAACCCTCCGTTGGCTGAACGGAGCACTCTTCAGGGTTTACCGAAGAAGGAAACCCTTTCCCCCCTCGGCCGGATCCTGCTCGAACATATCGCCCAAAAACCTGTCCTGGGGCTGGTAAAGAGATTCAAGGAACTCGGGTTCAAGGTCTCCTACGGGTACAAGGTCATCGAGGAACTCGTGTCCCTGGACCTCATCACGCCTCTTACCATTGACGGGAACAAGCTTTACGACCTTACCCTTAATGGGAAGAGGGCGTTGGGGAGAAGAATGCGGCAAAAAGGCCGCGGAGGGCTCGAGCACCGCTACTATATCGAGAAGATCAAGGAGCACTATCTCCAAAACGACGGGTTTACCTTCGTCGAAAAAGACGATATCGATCTCGTGGTCGAGAGCTTTGAGAGAAGAATGGCAGTGCAGGTGGAGACCGGAAAATCCGACATCCAGGCCAATCTCACGAAGCTCGGGAAGTTCAAGGCGGACTTGAAATACGTGGTCACAACCAACCCGGAAACCGAACTGAGGATCCGGAAGACCCTCCAGGACTTCCTCATCCCTGAGAGGGAAAAGATCTTTGTCCTTTACGCAAAGGACTTCCTGAGCCACCCTCCCGTCCTTTGATCCCCCCCTTTTCATGCTGACCGACGAATGTGTCGTGTGCGGACGACTCATGCAGTGACCTCTGGCGCACCGATACATCCCAACCTACAAAACCAACCGGCTGACAACCATACCACAGAGACTTTGGAGCCGTACTCAGTAGGCCTGTCTCCATATGGAGACGGGCTTTTTTATAGTCACACCCATGTCCAACAAACCCTGACTCGGGGGCTTAATCAACTGCGTTTTTGGAAGACAGACTTGAGAGGAAAGGAGGTGAGATCAAAAGATGTCCGGCGATATTCACAAAGAACTTGTGAGGCTGAGGGAGGATCTTTCGGCATGCCTGACGGAGACGCTGCCGACCCGGGAGTTCGAAGCCGCTCTCGTGCTCGGAACGGCCTGGCTTGGCGTGCTGGAAGCGAGGATCCTGGAAACCAACAACTTAGAAGAAAGGAGAAAACTGATCCATGAGTTTGGAAGCAAGAGAAATACGGTTTGCAAGTGCATCGAGCTCCTCAGAAAGAAGAGAGGAAAAGGACATACCCCTTCCGACGAGAAGCTCCGGTGTGTTCTGCCCTGACTGCGGCGCCAAGCTCTACCGTTCGGGCGGGTGCCCCTATTGCCCACACTGCGGGTGGTCGCGCTGTTAATAGCAGGGCGGTTTCTGTTTAAACCTGAAAGAAAACCTTATAACCGCGAAACGAGCCTCTCTTCCCAGGGAGGCTCGTTTGCATTCAACGGAGGTGAAACAAGATGTGGAATGAACCATCGAAGGAGAGGCTGGCAAAGATACCTGGCCTTTATCAAACTGAGAAAACCCCGCTGAAGGAGAAGCTCATCCATCTCCACTTTTTCATCGGCGGGTGCGACTGGTACATAGCAGAGTATGACGGAGAGGACCTCTTCTGGGGATTTGCGATCCTCAACAAGGACTACGAAATGGCTGAATGGGGATACATCTCCTTCGGCGAACTCAAATCGATCAAGATCCAGGGATGGCTTGAAATCGATTGCGAGAACGAGATCGCTTGGAGGGTGAGAAGGGCGATCGAGGTGGACGAGATCAGAAAAGCTCAGGGGTGGACCGAGGAAACTCGGCCTGCCAATGTCTTTCATCCGGAGCCGGAGGGGATCAGCAACCAGGAGAGGAGGGACGGAATCGGGTTATAAAAAACCCCCTCATTGAACTGGGTTTAATCTAAAGGAACCAGTCAAACAAAATCTAACAGGTTGATCAAAAATGCCCAGATGCAAGGCGCCCGAAAACCTGAGGAGTGAGGCGTACTTCCTGTACGTCGCAGCGACGAAGGTCGAGGGCAACGCCGCTCGAAGATCCCGCACTCGGCGGGGAGATGGGCGTTTTTCAGCAACCTGAAATGCGCCCTCCGGGATAAGCACCCAGGGGGCGTTCTGTTTCTATGGAGGAAGAATATGGCATATACCCCGGAACTCACGGATCAATATAGCGGCATCCTCAGGCGGATTGCCTGGGCTTACAAGATGCCCATGACAAGAGCTATCGAAGGACTCCTTGAATGCTCGGCAAGATTCATCGACCGCAAGAAGGTATGTGAGGCATGCAGGGACAGGAGTTTCTGCGACAGATGCCTGTTTAGAAAAACAACAGAGGAGACAACTCAATCCCATACGGCTCTCATCCCGGGAGCGCCGGTATCCTCTGAAGGAGGTGCAGAATGCAGGTCTTGATTACCGTAACGAAGGGCATCATAGAGGATGCCGTTTTCTTCGACAACCCTGAAAGGGCTGTCTTGGCGCTCTCGGAATACGTGAAGACCATGGACCCGGAGCATGATGATGCCTGCGTGTATGATGAAAGAGGCCTGATAGCGAACGCAAAGCATTTCCTGGATGAGAACGATCGTTATAGGGCGAATGAACCTCTGATCCAAGAGCTGTCAAAGGATAGGGGCAAAGCAATATATATCATCGGCAATCCAACCCATCGCCTCGGATTCATGGTGGCATCCTCAGACGACCCATTGGGCTTCACGGACCCGGTCGAAGCGCTCTCTGAGTTGGGCCAAATGCGAAAGGAGTTCGGGAGCCACTTGAAACTCTACCGGGTTCGTGCGGTATCTGGGCCCCTTGCCGATAAGGCGAGACTTCAGACCCATAACGCCGAACTGGACCTGGAGGATTTCGATTACTCCCTTGTGGAGGAGCATCTCGTCTAAGAGCGACTGACAAAGAACGCCGACAGCCTGGGATAGCTTCTTGTCCCCGGCGCTTACCAGGAAGCCCTCATTCCATAACGGAAGAGGGCTTCTTCTGTTTTGGAAAGGAGATCCATATGGATGCCAAATCAAGATTCTGGAAAGACTTGACGTCCGGCCGTTTCGTTTCGATGGTCAAGGAGTCGTCGAAAGGACGGTCTTTATCGAACTCACTGGAGGCATACCACATTCTGAAGCCGTTGTTTGCTGAGGAAGACGATGTCGAGAAGGCTTATTTCATCTTCCTTGATGGCCAGAACAAGGTCCTTGGGATCGAAATCCTGTTTTCCGGAAGCATCAGGGCTTCTTGCATATATCCCCGCGAGATCCTGAAGAGACTGATCAGCCTCAAGGCCAGCGCCTTTATCATGGCTCACAACCATCCATCCGGAGACATCACACCGTCTGCCGAGGACAAATCCATTACCATAAAGGTGGGGATAGCCGCAGCAAGCATAGATGTGCAGTTCCTTGACCACATCATCGTAGGCGATGGATACCACAGCATGGCCGATACGGGGTGGCTGAAGAGTGTTTCGAAGCAATTCTCCGGCCTATTGAAATCCCGGCCGCAGGAAGGAGGAGAGTGAACGGGGTTACCGTGAGTCGGAAGCAATCAGGAAAGACCCACAAATTCTCAAAGCCGCTCCTTGATCCGGGGAAGCGGCTTTCAAAAGGAGGTTTACTCATGAATCGGCCTCAGACTGAAGCGATCAACATCCAGATCATGGAATGAAAAGAACGTAAGCGACTGAGGCTGAATAGGAAGACTCTTTACATGTGCCGTTACTGTGGACCGCCTGCTCTCGAACTTTCGGAGCAGGTCTTTTTTTTCAACAACTAAAGAAAGGAGAATGTCATGGATTTAAGAAACTACCTGAAGGCTGGTTACCCTGGTTTGTACATCGAGACCCATGAACCGCTAAGAGCCATTGCGAGCATCGAGGCAGAGGGATGGCGGGTATATGCATGGGACTGCCAGCGGGGCATCATCGAGCGTGAGAGCGGAAAAATCATCGAGGACGTCCGCGACCCACTGGGCGCGATAAAGTGGCTCGTCGTCCGGAACGATACCGTCCTCTTTGTACAGAACTTCCATCATTTCGTCGAGTCGGTCGAGATCATCCAGGAGATTCAGAACAGCATCCCCATCTGGAAGGGCTCCGGATGCTGTCTTGTCATGGTCGGGCCAAGAGTCCGGATTCCTGTCGAAATTGACAGCTTCTTCACGATCCTGGACTTCAGGCTTCCTTCGCGGGACGAACTCCGCATCATCCAGAAGGAGCTTGGCGGGAGCGTCGGAGTAGAAGTCGTTGAGGGGGCGGTTGAAGCTGCACTCGGCTTGACGGAATTTGAGAGTGAGACGGCCTTTGCGCTGAGTCTTGTGCTCAAGAAAGAGTTCTGCCCGCAGGTGATCACAGGGCAGAAAATGCAGATGATCAGGCGGACCGGACTGATGGAGTTCTGGCCTCCGGTGCCGGTAGAAGAGGTAGCGGGTCTTGACCTGCTAAAGCAATATCTCATGAACCGAAGGAAGGCCTTTGAGCCCGGAGGCGAACATCTCCCCAGGCCAAAGGCTCTCTTGCTGGTGGGGATCCCCGGAACCGGGAAGAGTCTCTCCTGTAAGGCGGCTGCATCCATATTCGGATGGCCCCTCATCAGGCTTGATATCTCATCTCTTAAAGGTTCTCTCGTCGGGGAGAGCGAGCGCAGGATCAGGCAGGCAACCGCCACGATCGATGCCTTCGGAAGAGCCGTGGTCTGGCTGGATGAGGTCGAAAAGGCTTTTGCAGGGGTGAAGTCATCGGGCAGCACGGACGGGGGCACCAGCTCCGGCATGTTTGGTCATTTTCTGACCTGGATGCAGGAGACAACGAGCCCTGTGCTGGTGATGGCTACCGCCAACAACGTGCAGGAACTGCCACCGGAGTTTCTGCGGGCAGGTCGGTTTGATGCCATGTTTTTCGTGGATGTACCGACTACACAGGAACGGCTGGAGGTGATCAGGATCATGAACAACCGCTATGGCTCTCAGATTCCCGAAGAGTCCAGCCAGGAACTGAACGGTTGGACAGGCGCTGAGATAGAGCAGCTCGCCAAAGACAGCCTCTTTGACGGCCTGGAAGAGGCCCTGAAGACCATCGTGCCCCTCTCCAAGACCATGAAAGAGGAAATCAACGCCCTCCAGCAGTGGGCAACCACCAGGGCAAGGCGAGCCAACACACCAGAGGGGACCGATGGAACCAAAACAGTAAGGAGGGTCAAATAGCCATGTCGCATATCAGCAAAATAGAACTGGAAGTGACGGACCTTGCCGTGCTCAGTCAGGCATGCGCCCGGTTGGGATTGGCATTGCTCAAAGCCCAGAAGAGCTTCAAGTGGTACGGGAACGAGGCTCCTTGTGACCATGCAATCCGGGTCCCAGGAGCAGACTATGAGATCGGTGTGGCCAGGAGCGGTGCATCCTATGAACTCAACTGCGACTTTTATGACAAGAACCTTGAAAAGGTGATCGGCCGCAATGCTGGACTCCTCAAGCAGGCCTATGCCGTTGAAAAGACTAGGGTCGAGGCAAGGAAGAAAGGTTACTCCGTAGTCGAACGCCAAACCGAAAACGGTATCCGGCTTCATGTCCGGATATCCTGAAAGGAGGTGAGCCATGAAGGAGATCGTCATAGATATTTCAAATGAGGGAGAAATCCAGATCGAGACCAGGGGTTTCAAGGGAAAGAGCTGCATTACGGAAGCCCGGTTCCTGAAGGATGTCCTCGGCAAAGAGACTGCCAAGACCCTCACCCCCACCTACTGGCAGGAAGACAATGTCACGGTGAAGAAGCACCTGCCCCTCTGCGGCTGAGCCGCCATACCTGAATTTCACATCCAATTCCAAGTAAACCCCACAAGAGAGCGGAAACCTCACCGAAGGCTATCCGCCAAGAGAGGAGTGTGTCATGGAAAACCTGTTTGAAAAAGGATGTCTCGTGCAGCTCTCTGCCAGTGTGTGGCGGGCGGCACGGAAAATCAAACCCGAGCAACTCTCAGACATGGCTGTGAGCCACGAGTGGCTCAGCGCAACAAAAAAGCTGGTGGACCCCGATTCATTGAAACCCATCAACAGCGTGGTGGGCTTCGCGCGGTCTTATCTTTCAGGCGTCAGCCTGCCCTTTCCTATCCAGGGCATGGTGTTCGTCCCGAAAGAGATGATCTCGCGGGTGGACGGAAGGCTCGAAAAATTTAAAGGGGAATTCAACGACACGGTGGAGGAGTTCCTCGGTGACTACGATCGGCTCCGCGAAGTAGCCTCGGTGCAACTCGGAGAGCTTTTCAATGAAATGGATTACCCGGTGGATGTGAGGAGCAAGTTTGCCTTCCTGTGGCGCTTCATCATCCTCGAGGTCCCGAATGGAAAGGCCGGAATCCTGGCCCCGGAGGTTTATGAGCGTGAGAAGGATAAGTTCATCAGAACCATGGAGGAAGCGCGGGAGTTGGGTATCCAGGCGCTCAGAGAGGATTTTGCCGGAATGATCGGGCGAATCACGGAACGTTTCTCCAACGGGAATGGATCCAAGCCGAAGATATTCAAGAACGGCACGGTGACCAACCTGTATGAGTTTTTTGAGACATTCAAAGAGCGGAATATCTTCATGGACGATCAATTAGCTGAGTTGGTTGAACGCGCGAGGGGGATTCTCGGCGGTCACTCGGCGGAGGCAATCCGGTCAAACGATGATCTCAAAGACAGCATCAGATCCGGCATGGAGGATGTGGAGAAAGCCATGGCTGAAATCCTTTCCATGCCTCGGAGAAAAATTGTCATGAACTGAGATTGGCCAATAATCTTTTGACAAAGGGGCGGCTTACCCTCTGGGTGGGTCGCCCTGGTTTTTTCGAGAAAGGAAAATGACATGAACCTCACGATTTCGTCATGCCCATGAGGGGATAACCGCCCCTCAGACTAGAAAGAACGTAACCATATAGAAGGGCTTCCTACCCTGGATCAAGGGTGGGAGGCCCTTTTTGTTTCTCGGAAAGGAGCTCGAAATGACGGATGAACAGGTTGAGAAACTCATGATGAAGGAGATCAGGAAGAGGGACATCATCTTCTATGACATGGTTGGGATGCCCGATCACGGCGTGGACCCGAATCCTGAGGACAAGATCACCCCGCGATCCGAGAAGGGGATCAGGAGCAACCGGTTCGAGAACTTTGGGAGCCCGGACAGGATGCGGGAGCTCCTCTGCGTGGGAAAGTACAACCCCTATGACGACTCGCCCAAATTGAAGGTGACTTTTCAGGATCTTTTCCGGTTCTGGTGGAATCGGTGCGTTGTCCAGGAGTACGTGGTGGACGAAGTCCTGGGGGACATCTTCGAGTACCTTACCGAAAAGCTGAGACCGCCGGGAGAAGAGCCCGAAGAAGAGATGGACGTCACCCTGGATTTTGACCAGATCCCTCTCTTTCCTCTCAAGCAGGCCGCCTGACTCCCAGGCAACTCACATAACAACATAGACCTTAACAGCAAGGGGATACGAGCGACTCTGTTCCTATAAGCCGCTGGCATCCCCTTTTTCTTTGAAAGGGGGAAAACCATGCGATTGGCAGCACAGGCAAAGATGGGCTACTACCCGACACCCGACAGCGTAACACCGATCATTGCACGACACCTTAGTCGCCGGCGAGAAGGTCTTGTGAGGATACTTGACCCGTGCGCAGGGGAAGGAACTGCTCTCAGGATCATCGGCGATCATCTCCGGGCCGAAACGTTCGGGATCGAGATAGACCTTGAAAGGGGCGCCCGGGCAAGGGATGCCCTCACCAGGTGCCTCATCACGGATTACAGGAACACGAGGATAAGCAACGGGTGCTTTTCACTCCTCTGGCTCAATCCTCCCTATGACTGGGAAACGCGGGATAGCGAGCTCGAAACCTCCGAGCGCTACGAAAGGACCTTTCTCCGGGACTCTATTCCCTACCTTTGTCCGAACGGGATCCTGGTCTATCTGATCCCACAGAGGAGACTGGACGGCCACATTGCCAGGATGCTCTCATACCGATTCGACCGGGTAAGCGTCTTCCGGTTCCCGGAAAAGGAATACAAGAGCTTCAGGCAGCTCGTGATTCTTGGCGTCGCCAAGAAAAAACCCGAAAAGGATGACGCCCTCTCAGAGTACCTGAAAAAATGCGGGGAGCTGAAGGCAGTCGTTCCCTATCTTCCTGAGAACCCGTCTCACATCTACGAAGTACCTCTTTCGCCGGCAAGAAAAACCTATGTCTTCAGGAGCAAGGATATCGACCCGGAGGAACTCGGAGAAGAGATCCTGGGGCACGGGGCCTTCCCTCAAGTGAAGGAGATGACCACGCCTCTCAGGATGGTCGAGAGGATAAGGCCGATCATGCCGCTCCGGCACGGCCACCTCGCCCAGATCCTTGCCTGCGGGCTCATGAACGGGGTGGTCTGGGACAGGGAAAGACGGAACCCGCTTCTGGTGAAGGGCGTGACCAAGAAGCTTGTGAAGCACTCGGTGGAGATCGAAGGCGATGTCGAAAGGCACATCGAGCGGGATCAGATCAAGATCCTGATCAACGCCTTTGACCGGAGTGGCGAGATGTTCACGATTCAATGATGTTCGCAACGATTTGAGAGGAGGTAAACGAGAAATGAGACTCTACCCGATACACGCAATGGGCATCCAGGCATATTGCTCCGCCCTGATCGTCGATCCCGATGATTCTGAGACGGTCTATTTCATGTCAATTGCCGGCTACCAGGTGACGGTAAAAGGAATCATCGCCAATCTCCTGGAGAACTATGGGATCAGCGTCGAGATCGACGGCAGCACTCATTATCTGACGAGGGCAAGCCTCGGCTACAAGATCCAGATGAGGAAGCTCCCGTCCGGACTGGTGCATGCCGTGCTCTTTCCGAAGATTGCCCTGCCAAAGAATGATGAAGAGAACCAGAACAGGTTCTTCGTCTTGGCACAGGAGGGGGACGGACTCTTGTCCCTGTTCTTCCGCCACCTCGATGAGAAGACGGAGATCCCGCTTCATCCCTCCTGGGACAGATGGCTCTGGAAAAACTTTGAAGAGCAGGAAGGATGGACCCTCGAACTGCAAACGCTTGTGGGTTCCTACCAGGGCTATCTTTTTGAGTTTAACCACAAGAGGCTTCATGACCTCGTATCCGATGCAATACGGAGCCGAACGCCCGAGGTGATCGGCTGCATGGAATGGAAAGGAGCAAACGGTAATGGGGAACTTGATTTCTCTAAAAGAGTTTCTGGATGAATACGGCGAGAACATGGCCGAGAAGGTCACGGAAGAGTTGACCGTTGTTCATGATCCGATCAGGGAAAAAGAGGGGGAGATCGACGGGATTATAGCGAGCATGTCAAAGAAGCCCTTCCCCTCGCAGGGGGAGATCATCAAGGCCTGCTACAAGTCACTCCTCAGCGGCAACAGGGCTGTTTACATGGTTTCGGAAATGGGGACTGGGAAATCGTTGATGTCAATCACGGCAGCAAACGCGCTTTGCAAGCTCAACGGCATTCACAGAGTGCTCGTAGTTTGCCCGCCCCATCTTGTGCCGAAGTGGATCCAGGAGATCAAGGATAGCCTCCCTGGCGCAAAGGCATACAACCTGAACGGCAAAGGCATTATCAAGCAGCTTGAGGCTCTGAGGACCCAACCCAAAACCCTGGACCTTGAGTTTTACGTCACGGGCCGGGAGAGGGCAAAGACCGGATTCATCTGGAGACCTGCGGTCGTGACGAGAAACAGGAAGCACTTCTGCCCGAAATGCGGAAGAGAACTGCTGGACAAGGACGGATATCCCCTTGCCATCTTCGAGAGGAACACTCAGGGGAGGTTCAAGAAGAGATACTCATGCAAGAGCCGGGTCCCGAAGTGGGTCTACAACCCTGAGACCGATTCCATGGATGAAGTTCAGGTCTCTTGCGGAGAACAGCTCTGGCAGCCGAACACGAGTCGGAAGAACTATCGCAAGGTGATCCCGGCAAAATTCATCAAGGCCAGGATGAAGAATTACTTCGGATTGCTCATTTTGGACGAGGTGCATCAGTACAAGAACGAGTCGGGCCAGGGCTACGCCTTCGGCGCCCTAGCCTCCGCCTGCAGGTACATTGTCTGTCTCACCGGGACCCTCGCAGGCGGGTACTCCTCGGATGTCTACCATCTGCTTTTCAGGACCCACCCTCAGCTCATGCTGGAGGACAACAATACCTGGGGAAACCCCAAAGGGTTCATCGAGCGATACGGGGTGCTCGAGAAGATCACAACGGTAAAGGAAGAGGACGGCCTGACCACCAAGGCGAAGCGAAGAACCATTGTAAAGGAAAAGCCCGGAATCAGCCCTCTTCTCCTGGGAAGGATGCTTCTTTCAAACTCGGTCTTCATGCGCCTCTCGGACTGTATGGAACACCTTCAGCCTTATGAGGAGAATGTGATCGAGCTCGGCATGGATCCCCGGATGGCGGGTTTTTACAGCGAATTTGAGGATACAATGAAGGAGGCCCTCAGGCAGGCGTTGGCCAGAGGGGACAACTCCCTCCTCGGGGCCTATCTTCATGCGCTCCTTTCCTATCCTGAGCGGATCTACAAAGGGGTGCAGGTCATTCACCCCCACACCAAGGAAAAGGTGGCCGTGGGCCCTCCGCTACAGGGAACCATGCCAAAGGAGCATGAGCTGATCTCCATCATCAAGAGCGAGCTAGATCAGAAGAGAAAGGTCCTGCTCTACATCCAGAACTCGGATACCACCGACATCAGCCCACGGCTGGTGGGTATAATGGAAGAGGAGAATATCCGGGTCAAGGTGCTGAAGAGCGGGGACACCGAAGGCAGGGCGGCGATCATCGAGAGGTGGGTGGAAAAAGGTCTCGATGTGCTGATCACTAATCCAAAGAAGGTAGAGGTGGGAATGGATCTCCTGGATTTCCCATCCATCGTCTTTTACCAGATCCCAATGAGCACCTACACGCTAAGGCAGGCATCCAGGCGTTCCTGGAGGATCCCGCAGAAAAGGCCTGTAAAGGTCTATTTCCTGACCTACTCAGGCACCATGCAGACCCGCCTTATGCAGCTCATGGCCGACAAGCTGACGTCGAGCCTCGCCATAGAAGGAGAGCTTTCGGACAAGGGCCTTGCCGCTCTCTCCGAAACCTCGGATTCCATGGCCAGGGAGTTGGCCAAAATGCTTCTGGAGAAGTCCCAGTCCGGCGACAGCCGATCTCTCAAGGACATCTGGGCGGCCTATCGTAAAAAGGAAGTCCAGGTCGAGCTGACGATCAATACGCCTCTCGCGGAGCCGGAGCCGAAGCCTGAGACCATCTCGAAGGAAGAAGCGGAAGATCCGGCCCCTGAGATCAGTAAGGCGAGCACGGAAGTTGAAAAGATCGGGGGCCGGATCGTGAAGGTCCAGTTCATTGAGTACACCGGTAAGCGGAAAAAGAAGGTCACCCATATCGAGGTGAAGGAAGCGGATTTGGAGGATCTTCTGGGAAAGAGCGACAAGCCAGTTCGTGTGCAGTTTGGACTGTTTTGACATTGGCCCCAAAAGAGAAAGTCCCGGGGAGGAGGATAGTCACCACACCCCGGGGTTTTCAATTTTTTTCTCCCATGCCCAGGCTGCCAGGGCTGGCTGAGCATGCCTCTCCCCCCCCTTACTCATCTCATCGGCCTGCAAGTTGCTTACCGGCCGTGGTTATCAGGGCGTAAACTCTTTGCCCGGTTTTCACAGCGTCTACGGTGATAGGCATGTCCTTCAGCTGCCCTTTCGAGTGCCTCCACCAGCCAAGGTCTTCTGATGCAGACGCAGCCTCGTCCTGTGATAACGCTTCGAAGACAGATGTAATGATTGATCTTCCGGGGACTTTCATGTTCTTATGTATCCACAAGCCGATTTTTGACGCTGCATCGTTGGATGTCACCTCGACAGCACGCAGTTTAGGCTCTATTTCCGTTGCAGGCTCGAAAAGGAGTGGGCCAGCCATCAATGACTTTTCCTCAGCCTTCTTTAATGCGTAGTCTGCTATGAGGAAAAGCTCGGGATTGGGGCATTGAGATATAGCCCCCCTTACGGTCGCTTCTTTGCTTGCCCCTGGACAGACGGTCGTCCTGAGATTCTCGATGGCTTCAAAAGTCAGCCTTCCCGATGTTCGGATTAGGGAACGCAGTGCTGGCCGGAAAATTGTGGGGTAGAAGGCGTAATCACCGGCAATCCTGTCCACAATCTGTTCGACCGGGTCTCTCTTCTTTGTGAGTGTGCGGTGGAATTTGAAGACCGTCTGCGGCGGGGCGCTCAGGACGTGAGCGACCTCATGCCATTTCGAGAAGTAAGCCCTCCAGGCTTTGTGGCCCCTGCAGTCTATTATTGCCACGTACTTGGGCTCCCAGGGCTTCGCGTTCGTTAACCAGATAAGCACGGCATCTGTCTGAGCATCCAATTCCTTGTGGAGATCATGGAAAACGAGTTCACCTTTAGACAGGTAGTGCTCGCGCACCCTCTGCAGCTCCTCATCGGAGTGGACTTCCCGGAATCCTATACCCAGACTGGATGCGACTAGCTCGAGAAATTGATTGAGGTCGGAAACTGGGCCGAATTGGGAGGCGATTTCTTTTACCTTTTCCGCGCAGAACTGCCTGATCGAATGCACTGCATCTCCGCCAATCGTTAGGCCGAGTTGCTTTGCCAGTTTCCTTATTTCAGGTTTGTCACTGAGCCTCATCTCAATCCAGGTATCCTTTCAGCTTGGAGTAGAGATCTTTCCATCTCTCCTTGGTCATCTTAGGTCTGTCCTTATTGCTTCTTCTCGCCAATAGCGCTTGATCCGCAGACAGTAAAGCTAAGGTGTTCTTATACGATAGACCGAGTTCCTCCGAGGCTTCCGATAGCTCCGGTGGTATTTCAATAGGTCTCGGCACAGCCTCTTTGCCGGATGAACTTCCTTTCATCAGATAATCCAGGGAAGCATTCAGAACATTCGCTATCTTGAGAAGGTTTTCTCCGCTGATACTCGCCTTGTCGTTTTCTATTTCGCTGAGAAAGCTCTTGCTAATACCAGCTTCCCCCGCGAGCCGGTCCTGCGTCCAGCCCAATGACTGCCTGATTTCTTTTATCCGTTGACCTAAGGACATCCTACCTCCAAGAGTAACAATCATAATTGTCTGTTTTGCGACCATTTTGTGGCATCGAAAGGGTCGCGCAAAAACGCCTTGACATCGTCTTTGGCGAATATTATAGTCTTTATCGACTACGTAAAGAGTGGTTCGCTAAACTGGATGTTAGCTATGCGGACGTAAAAAGCAAGGAAAAAGGTGCGGTTTACTTAGCGGTAGCCTAAATTTCAATGAAAGGATTCGTGTTTGTCGAACCCCAGGCTACCACAAGGAAGCAGGCAGTGGTAACTACCATTGGGAAACCTCATGCTCGAATAATCTCTTCCGGCTGGAAGAAATCAGGTACACCTCCCAAGGGGAGAGAACAGTGTGACCAATGCAAGAATAAGTGACCGGAGTCGCCACTCGGCTTTCATTTTGAGGGAATATCGTCCAAGGTTCGGTAAACTTGTAATGCTTGTTGAATGAGGTGGAATGAAATGGTCCGCGAGCAGTTATCGTTGCTTCAGAAGACGCAATTGGTCGGGTTCCTCGAGCTCGTATGTCGTGAGCTGGACCTGACAGAGAGTCAATTCGAGCACGCAAAGGAGAAATACGAGAGTGTCGGGGAATGGCTAAATGATGGTGTGCTAATCAAGAGCCTCGGGCCCCGTATAATCCCGCAGGGATCTGTCAGCCTAGGAACTTGTGTCCGCCCTATAGACCGGAATGAATTCGACGTCGATCTGGTCTGCAAGCTTGTTCTTGCAAGCCAGGAGCAGAACCAGGCCTACATCCGGCAGATAGTCGGCGAAAGGCTGAGACAGAGCAAAACATACGAAAGAATACTGGAGCCGCTGAAACGTGGCTGGCGACTGAAATATGCTGAAAGCAGCAAGTTTCATCTCGACATCATACCGGCTGTCATGCGCCGGGGCTCTTCAAATGGGGAAGTATTCGTTCCTGACAGGGAGCTGAAGAGGTGGACGCCGTCTAATCCGGAGGGATACGTGAAGTGGTTTGAGGGTTTTGCGGCTCTCACTCCGAGAATAAGAGGAACTATGGAGTTTGCGGCTAGAGCAGACATCCAGCCCCTTCCGGAACCTGCATCCTTCAAGAGCATCCTGAAGCGCTCTGTCCAGCTTCTGAAGAGGCACAGGGATGTGCATTTCGTCCACGGGAAGGGAGAACTGGCTCCGATCTCTGTGATTATAACGACTCTTGCTGCAAAATCCTACGGCGATGCTGTGAAGGCTGGCTATGAGTACGACAGTGACTTTGATCTCTTCCTCGACGTGATTTCAAACATGCACAGGTTCATCCAGGTACGACACCAGGATGGCAAGGCATTTTTCTTCATTCCAAATGAAACAACTGACGGGGAGAACTTCGCAGAGCAGTGGAACAAACACCCTGAACGAGCAACGGCCTTTTACGAATGGCAGAAAGCTGCTATCAAGGATTTTGAAGAACTCCCCAAACTTGAAGGGCTGGACAATACACGTCGAGCCATGATGGGCAAGCTCGGAAAACCTGAAGTCTCAAAAGTTTTCAATGAGTACACCAACTCCATTAATCTGGCGCGTTCCAGCGGAAGACTGAAAGTCAATCCCTCCGGTGGGCTGGGTTTGGTTGCAGGAATAAATCACCAGCCGAATACCTATTTTGGAAGGTGAGCTTCATGAAATACCTCAGAGAAAAGGCACTGACTCCTCCCCTGCAGCTCTATGGCCTTGATCGCCACTTCCCGCATGCCAGTGGGTCTGTGAGGAAGGGGTTCCTGAGATGGGAAGATACTGTTCGCCCCACACCACTCAGCCGGGAATATTTTATCCGGCTCATCTACAAACTGGGATCCCAGCCCGAGGTATTCGTCTTAGAGCCTTCCCTGAAGGTACTGGCTGGAGGGAGAACGATCCCTCATCTTTACTCTCAGGAAAAAGAGAAGCTTTGCCTGTACATGCCCAAATATAGGGAATGGTTGCCCTGTGACCAGCTGGCCACGACAATCGTTCCGTGGATATTTTCCTGGCTTTTCTACTTTGAGGAGTGGCTTGCTTCAGATGAATGGAAAGGCGGCGGAGAACACCCTAGGTCAGAGAACGAAAAAGGTGACGATAGAAGAAGGAATTTACCGGAGAACGATCATGTCCAGATTTAGAACTCATGCTGTTTTTGGAGTTGCTGCGGGTGCCGGTGCTTATGCCCTCAGGTTTTCAGCAGAAAAGAGAAGGAATCCAAAAGAGAAAATCGACCTGAAAGAACTCTTGCTGTACGCTGGAATCGGATCTCTCGCCTCATGTCTGCCGGACCTGCTGGAGCCACCAAGCGATCCGAACCATAGAAAGTTCTTTCATAGTATTGCGTTCGCTGGCCTCGGTTGCCTGCTTTTGCAGAAGGTTCAGGGTGGAGGCTTAGACGAGGATTCCAAGGCTATTCTTGGCACTTCCTGGCTCTCATATCTTTCGCACTTGGTAGCAGATCTTACGACTTCAAGAGGTCTGCCCCTTGTTGGCTGACATGGAAATGGACGAGAAACAAAAGCTCACAGTTTTGCTCGGCTTGCTGAGTGAGAGATATGAGGCAGCTCATAAGATGAGGGAAAGAAGCCTCAAATTCACGATGTGGATTTTGGGCTTGGCTGTAGCTTTGGTATGGATTCTCATAAGCGGTACTCAATTCATTGTCGTCCAGAAATGGGTGCTCACAGCACTTGTGTTTATCCTCGGGCTTTCCGCTATCTGGTTTCTTCGATCACTCGAGTCCGGTGCTGCGAAAAACCACAAGGTGATGATCGGAATCGAAAAAGCTTTGGGGTGTTACGACAAAGGGACCTATCTTGAGTCAGAGGCATTACTCCCTGAATCTTACACGAGAGATTACGGGAAATCGTGGAGGTCTCATTTCAAAACAATATACATCCTGGTCATTCCGCTTGCTCTTCTGATTATGCTTCTCATCTGGGTTTCTCCGGAACGAAAGACGGGAAGGCAGGACCACAAAGCGAATCAGCATAACAGCCTGCAAATAGAAAAGGGTGGACCGAAGAAGTGACCGTCTCAGGAGTTGGTATTCTTCTTGCTCGAAATGAATTGATCCAAGGGGGGAAAATCATGTCACAAAGGCCTGTAAGTGGTCAGTCTCACCATGACGACGCTGTGCTTGCTGCAGGAGAGATCTACAGAGATCACGGGAAGCACGCCTGGGTAAATCCAAATGGAGAAAAAAACAAGTCTTGGTCGGGTCGCTACATTGACGTCATTGCTGTTCAGAATACCTCCGCAGATAAAGCTTGGGTCATCGAGATCGAAACCGACGATTCTGTTGCAGATTCTGAAGCTAAAGATCAATGGAAGGATTACGCGGACGCTTATAGTAGGTGGTACTTGGCCGTCCCTCTAACTTCAGAAGATCAGGCGAGAAGACTCCTTTCTAAGCACGACATATCCAATTGTAGTCTTATAACATGGCGCAGAAACCCAAATGGCATTCACACCTTTTGGAACTTGCCTGGTCTTTAAAAAAATAGCGGCAATTATCGATTAGGCTCCAATAAGGGAGGAAAGGAAGCCGGATCATGAAGATTAATCTCGCACATCTTAGGGAACGATCAACCTCTGGCGGGTATATCGATTTTGCAGTTTTCGATGCCAAGTCTCAGGCCGGAACAGATTCGGCCAACGGTGAGCTACTCTGGCAACTGACTGCCGCTGCTCGGAAGTCTGGGTTGAAAATAGATCAATCTGCCCTCGCTTACAGTCAGAACGGTCGCATTAGGTTTTATGGCGATAAGGATCTTGTTGATTATTTATCTCGCCGTGGCGTCCCGCGCTGGACTCACACGATAGATGTTTGAAGACAGTCAAAAGGAGCCAAGATGCGAACCAGAATTTTCAGGGAAGGTGGTCCTTACGGAGTCAAGAAGACTGGCCCCGATCAATACACCATGAGTATTTCTATTCCATCCGACGAAGATGGAAGGACAGCCAGGGAATGCCCCAACGATGACTGCTCTCCCGGGTACTTCAAGGTCAAGGGAGGGACCGGAATAAAAGGTCAAGAGATAGCGTTTTGCCCATATTGCAGGCATGAGGCAGAGCCTGGAGATTTCACTACAAAAGAGCAGGTTCGCTATGCGAAAGACCTTGTCTTACAGGAAGCGCATGAGGGAATTGAAGGAATGCTCAAAGATGCCTTGGGGTTGGGACCCTCAAGGAAGAAGACAATTGGGGGCGGACTGCTTTCCATTGAAATGAGTCTTAAGCCGGGCCAAAAACCAGTTATCCATCGTCCATTCGAAGAGAAAATCAGGCGTGATGTAGTTTGTCCGCGTTGCGGTTTAGATCACTCGGTTTATGGATTGGCTACCTGGTGTGCCGATTGCGGCGAAGATATCTTCCTTACCCATGTAGAATCAGAGTTATCTGTTATCAGGACCATGTTAGGAGATGTTGAGAGGCGCATGGAAACGTTAGGAGTTCGAGTCGCTGCAAAGGACATGGAAAATTGTTTGGAAGATACAGTATCAATTTTCGAGGCAGTACTTAAAACGCTGGTAAGACGTTACAAACGCAAAAACGGAACACCTGTTGAGGAGATTGACCGCCTGTTCAAGAAAATTGGAAACTCTTTCCAAAATATTGTGCGGTCTGTGGATGTGTTCGAGAATGATGTTGGGATGAAGCTATTTGACTCCCTTTCGGAAGAAACTGTTGACGCCTTGGCTAGGGTGTTCGAAAAACGGCATCCCATTACACACAATTTGGGCATTGTTGATAAAAAGTATATTGAGAAAGCGCGCTCCTCCGAACGAGAGGGTAGGGAGGTTCTGATTTCGATCCGAGAGGTACATCAGGCGATTGACCTCTCCTTAGCGATCTTTTCTTCGCTGCACAAGAGAATGTTTTCCGTGATACGCTCATAATGGAGACACCATTACCTCCTTCGAACCGTCCCGTACTTCTCCCACCAGCCAGGCTGTCCCCGCAGTCTCTGGTAGGCTTCCGAAGAGAGCCATGCCGTGACCAACTTCTGAAAGGCGGGATCGTTCATGAATCGGACGAAGATTTCCTCGTTTTGATCCATCCGTTCAACGAAAAACGATTCCAGCACATTCTTGAACACCAGCTCGAATTTATCTTCGGGGTTCACCTCGGCCGCTTGTTTCAGGGTCTCATCCGCCATTGCCGCTTCAACGATCTGATCGAAGAAGAGTTGGTCTGCCTGGTTGAAGTCGGTCCCAAATCTCTCATTGACAATATCGATCAGGCGGGACAACACCACCATTTCCTCGCTCACCTTACCGGTACCCACCTCGGTCGGCCCGTCCAATGGATTTCCGTGGCCCTCTTTTAGGTTAATGGACCCCTCGCTGATCTTCTGAAGACGGTAGTATTCAAGCCTGACCTCATCGTCGAAATTATAAAGCGGCCCGCTGCGGCGCCGCGGCAGTTTGGCTGCTAGGTGTCGCAGCCACACATAGAGCTTTTCAAGGTCTGAATCCTGATAGGGGATAATTTGGCTCAGAAAGCTGTAAAGGTTGCGGAAGGACTGAAGCTTTCCCCGCCACAACTCGGCCTCATCTTCATTCTCCTGCTGAAGCGCGGAAAATCTATCCACCGCCGGATCGAGGGCAGCGTTCATCGCCTGGTGATCCGCTGCGCTCTGGCGCTGCTTGGGCTTGAAATAGATTTCACAAAACCGCTGCACTTCTTCGGCGAGGTAAATCCCCGATCCATCCAGTTCAGCCTTGATCTGGTACATGCGGGCGGGGTCCACCTCCTCGCCCATCTCTACACCTTCATAGTAGGTCTTGAAGGCCTCGCGGATTTCCTCCCGGTCGTTCACGAAATCAAGCACGAAGGTGTCTTCCTTCAAGGGATGGGTCCGATTCAATCGCGAAAGCGTCTGGACGGCTTGGATGCCCGCCAATCTCTTGTCCACATACATCGTATGGAGAAGCGGCTGATCGAATCCAGTCTGATATTTCTCTGCTACTAGTAAGACCTGGAACTCGGGGGTCCCGAACCTCTCCGGCAACTCCTTCTCCTTAATGCCGAGATTCATTCCTTCCTCGGTATACGTGACATCCTTGAGCTTATCGTCTTGCACGGTCCCGGAGAAGGCCACCAGGGTCTTAATAGGATACCCCTTCTGCTTGATATATGTGTCAAATCTCTGCTTGTAACGAACCGCCTCCAGGCGGGAACCGGTCAGTACCATTGCCTTGGCGCGTCCGCCGATCTTGTGGCGGGCGACCAAGTTGAAGTGTTCCACCATCACCACCGTCTTCTGGGCGATGTTATAGGGGTGGAGGCGCAAGAAGCGTGCGAGCGCCCTGGCCGCCTTTTTACGCTCGACGTTCGGATCGTCGCCGGATGCCTTGAGCAGCTTGAAATAGGTGGCGTAGGTCGTGTAGTGCTTGAGCACGTCCAGGATGAAGCCTTCATCGATCGCCTGTCGCATGGTGTAGCGATGTGCGGGTTTTCCATTGCGGCCAAACACCGCAAGCGTCTTATGTTTGGGCGTAGCGGTAAAGGCGAAGAAACTCAAGTTGGCCTGTCGGCCGCGCTTGACCATGCTGCGGAAGAGTTGCTCCATGCTCTCCATCCCTTCTTCAGCAGCCCTTTGCTTTGCCTCCTGCTTCAGGGCTTCGCCACCAAGTACTTCCTTGAGGTCGGTTGCCGTCTCGCCGGATTGGGAGCTGTGCGCCTCGTCGACGATCACCGCGCAGTGTCTCGTCGGCAGCGTGCCGGTTCCGTTTACCCCGCGCTCCTCTGCCATTCTCAATAATTGACGGGAGACAAAAGGGAATTTCTGGAGGGTAGTGATGATGATTGGGACGGCATTTTCCAGGGCCTCGGCGAGTTGCCGCGAGTTTTCCTCGATCTTCTGCACAACGCCGCGCTTGTGCTCAAACTGGTAAATAGTGTCCTGGAGTTGCTGATCCAGCACCACACGATCCGTAACCACGATCACTGAGTCGAAAATGCGCTGGTTGTCTGCATCATGCAACGAAGCGAGACGGTGAGCCAGCCAACCAATGGTGTTGCTCTTGCCGCTGCCCGCTGAATGCTCGATCAGGTAGTTGTTTCCAACCCCCTCACCTCGGGAGGAGGCAACCAGCGATCGCACGGCCTGAAGCTGATGATAGCGCGGGAAGATCATCGTCTCCTTTTTCACCTTACGGCCGTCTTCCCCTCGCTTTTCTTCCACCTGGAGGTGAATGAAACGGGCAAGCAAATCGAGCAGGCTGTCCCTCTGCAGGACCTCTTCCCAGAGATAGGCCGTCCGGTAGGTCCTTCCTGCCTCGTCAGGCGGATTTCCTGCGCCATTGTTGTGGCCACGATTGAAAGGCAGGAATTCCGTGGCCTTGCCCGCCAGACGGGTGGTCATGAAAACCGCTTCGGTATCGACTGCAAAATGGACCAGGGTCCGTCGTTTGAATTCAAAGATAACCTCTCGCGGGTCTCGATCCTGCGAGTACTGCCGTTTGGCAGATTCTACATTTTGCCCTGTCAGCGGGTTTTTGAGTTCCACGGTTACTACGGGGATGCCGTTCAGGCTGATGGTCACGTCGAGCGATTTTCCCGAGTGGGGTGAGAAATAAAGTTGTCGTGTGATGCCAAGGCGATTTGCAGCGTACTGGGCCTCCAACTCCGGGTTCAGCTCATGGGCCGGCTTGAAAAAAGCCACCCGAAAGGTCCTTCCATAGCACTTGAAGCCATGCCGCAGCGTGGCTAGTGAGCCGTGCGCGTCCATCCATTTGCAGAGATCCGCCAGCACCTGCTGCCCCGTAGACGTGCCGTGCAACGCCTCCAGCTTTCCCCATTCCTTCGGCTGCGTCTCCCGGATGAATGAAAGGACAGCTTCCGGGAAGACGGCATGTTCGCGGTCAAAACCGTCCCGTCCCAAGGCCCCAAACCCATTGCTTAGAAGGTGGGCTTCAATAATGGTTTCAAAAGCTTTTTCTTCATGCTGCCCTGCCATTCGTCCCTCACATTAGTGGGTGTGGTTATCCGACTGCGGTTCCGGGCACCAGTTACATATGCTGCACGCACAAAATTTCCTGTCCGACAAATGGTTGGGGCCTGTCTGCCATCCGATATCGGGGTCAGTTACATGATGCTACAAGTTTGTTCCGCGCAAGGATCTTTCAAAAGCAGCATCAGTCATCCTGTCGGGCCCAGGATAAACTGGGCACGCTCATGCCGGAGCATCTCGAAAGGCGTCATGCACTTGATACCCATGCCTATGCAGACATTCGGAAGCTTGATTCTCTTCGTCGAGGTGGACGCGATTTCGTGGGTGACGAGGGTGTGGCCGTGAGCGAACGCATGGGCTACCAGGTAATAGTCCGCCACCTGGAGAAACGTACTTACGGCCGCAGGCTCATAGCCTTGACTTGTCGCCCATTTGCTGACTGATCCCAGGGCCGGTATTATGGCTGGATCAGGTTTGAGGAAGAAGTCTGCCCCGCGCTTGCCAGCCCAAAGAGAGAGATCATCACCGCCGGCATCGATCTCGTCGCCGACTTTTTCGATGCTGTAAACTTTCTTTGCCGCGTTACTCTCGATAAGCCATTCCCAGAAAGCTGGACAGAAATCAAAGCCGTAGTGGAGGTTCTTAGCCTGCATGAAGACATTGGCGTCGAGCAGGTAGGCCATCAAGCTACCCCCAGGCTGCGTCCCAAATCATGGAAGGTTGTGAGCTTGGAAAAGCCGAGCATGCGGAACGCGTCGCGATACAGGGTCTGACCCTCGAGCGTGCTGACAATAAGGGCACGGGCAAAACGCTTGCTGACCCTTGCGGCCTGTGTCAGATAAAAGTTCCCGCCGCTCCCCCTGCTGATCAGCCGCAGCCGTTCCAGTTCCTTCGCGTATTCCTGCCAGAGCTGCTCCCGCGTGAGACCGCCCACGTCATGAATCCTCCGCAGTATCACCAGCGTGCTCACCTTGAAAACGCGTGCCAGGCGGTGCGCCTCCATATGCAATTCAGTGCTTTTCTGATATTCGTCCTTTAATGCGGAAAGCGGCACCAGGAGTTCAGCGGCAACCCGGTTGCACCAGCGCTCGACCTTGTGGCCCGGTATCCACGACGCCTGTGCGTCGGAGACAGCCGACTGCCCAACCCAGATATGGGCCAGCTCATGCGCAAGGGTGAACATTTGGGCCGCCTTGGTATCTCTACCGTTGACGAAGATCAGCGGCGCCCGGTCGTCGGCCATTGCGAAACCGCGAAACTCGCCGGGGTCGAGATGCCGGCGATTGTTGTTCAGCACTACGCCGCTGCACATGACGAGAATTCCAATTGCATCCGTCTGGTCGATGAAACGTCGCAGGGCGTCTGTCCATGTCGGTATTCTGCGGCGCTCCTCCAGGTCGAACCCGATCGCCTTCCGAATGCTCGCCGCGGTCGTCTCAATGTCGCTAGTCAGACTTGCAGAACCGACGAAGGGAAACGGCTCTTCGCCGATGGAGCGTGTAAAGTCTCGGTACCACTCCTGGCGTTGCTGACAGATATAGAGGGTATCGAGAAGATTTGGGCTTGGGCGTCCAATGTACTCGTTTTCGACTGTGCGAAAATCCGGAATCGGGATTTGCTCGAGGGGAGGTTCAGGGAGGAAAAGGTAGCCCACCGGTGTGAATGTCGCCTTAGCGAATCGCTCGACCTGCTTTATCGTCGGTTTCGCTTCGCCGCGCTCCCAGGCGTGAAGCTGCGGGAATCGGCGGGACAACGAATCGAGGGTGAACCCAGCGCGTTCACGCGCCCAGCGTAGCAAGGCCGGTCTGATCTCGACACGCATGGCACACCATCCTATCTTGGGTTCTTCTTCCTGCGACGACGTCAATCTACCTATTATACCTCAATCTGTCCAGTTACGGCAGCTGCAATGAGTGCCGCGCGACGTTCTTTGAGTAAGGAGATGGTGCGCTCCGTCGCCGCCCGCAAGGCATCCAGTTTAGCCGTCTCAGTAAGAACATGGGTTACAATTGCGGCCTGCTCTGTGAGAGGTGGAACAGGGATCCACCAATTCTTGATGTGCTCCTGTGAAATCTTCACCATTGAGTTACTCGATCCACGTGCGTCTGCAGCGATCTGTATTCGACCAGTAGGGCTCAGTAAGAAGTAGTTCAAAAAGGCACCATTGATTCGCTTTTCTTTAAGTCGGAGACGGTAAATCAGGTCGCAAAGAATGAGTCGAGGGGCCGATTCTGTGACAAAACACACATCTCCGACGAGTTCTGGTGTATTAGCCCGGGTTACTAGAAAGTCGAGTGGTCGGATCTCAAGGTTTGGCTGAATAGTGAGTCCTGGGGGTAGCGCCTTCGCCTTCGTTCGGTCGAAAACACCTCTGTTCACAGAATTCAACTTAAGCACTCCCCATGCGCCATTTTCTGGAACTCGTTCTTCAGCCTGAGGACTCCAACCCTGCTCAAGCACGGTTAGGAAAAATCGAAGGCGTTCCGTTGTCCAGTGCTTGGGAATTTTGCCAAGCCATCGCAGGCCTGAATCACGGAGCGGGACATTGGGGTTCAGACCCCGAGTCACAGCCTGTATTATGAGTCCCTGACGCTTCTCTGCCAATAGATTGAGCACTCTCTCCTTGGCTCTTACCAAGGCATCTATCGTTTGCGTCTCCTGGTCCAGAAAATCAGCGATGGCGCATTGCTGAAAACGTGGGGGCACTGGGACCTCTGTTTCACCGAGAAGATCCGATTCCAGACTCTCGACCGTCGTGCCTTCTTTGCTCCAAGCCCTCAAGAGTTCTGCCTGATGCCCTTCGATAAGTCTTGCGAGATACCTTGGCTCGATGCGTTCATCCGGAATCATGGCCCTCATGTCTTGATTCAAGGCAACAGGAATTGCGTTGACACCCACAGGGACTGAATGCCTCAAGATTCCCGATCGCATCACGACGAGAACCGCGCCAGGACCTACAAGCCTTGTTGCGCTCTTCTGTAAGCCCTCCTCAGATATGTGGTCCTCGGTGTCGCGGATGACATCTGACTTCATATCCTTTGGAGAAACCCAAGGGATTTTGCCGCTCCAATAGCCCTCGTTCCCCTTGTCCGGTGTTCCACCGCCTATGAAGCGGCACGCATGCTTAAGACGAAGGCGCGGCCAATTATTGGATGCTCCTTTCCAGATCGCGAGATTCACGCCGTCACCTCACGCAACAAACGCATTATCTCTTCCTCCGCCTTCTTCAGATCCGCATCGATTTCCTCCAGCGGACGCGGCGGGGTGTATTTGTAGAAATGCCGGTTAAAGTTTATCTCGTATCCAACCTTGTCTTTGGAGCGGTCCATCCATGCATCCGGCACGTGGGGGATCACTTCGCGGCGGAAGTATTCGTTGATATCCTCTTTGAGAGGGATGTTCTCGTAGTCACGAAGTGCAGGATCGGGGAGAATCTCCCAATCGTCCAGAGCTTCAAAATCCGGAAGAGGTAAATCATCCGGGTTCAAGTCTCGCACCGGCTCCGCCGACGCGTCTTTTGCGGCCAGGGTCGCTCGGATGGATTTCATAAGACCTTTGGATATCCGGAAGGAAAGCCTGGTCACTAATGTGGAAAGAAATCTCGCGTCGTCATGGAAGGGGGCATAGCCGGAAAGAGTGCCAAGTGCTTCGGCAAGCTCGACGCCACGCTCTTCCCCGAGCTTTTCTACCTCCTTGTCTTCCAAAAGATGCAATCGACTAGGTTGTGACAGATCGTAGCGCAGACGCAAGGGGCGTTCCACGGTCACGCGGGTGTAGCCGAAATCGGCATTGTCGAAGATCTTGGACTGCTCATTGGAAACGAATCGGCCGTAAAGCTTCACGATATCTCCAATCTGATCCGGTTCGCCTTCCTTACCTTCGCCGATCTTTCTCCTTTTGTCGCCAAGACTGCGGCGCATGGGTATGAACCGCTCCCGGACATCCAGGAGTTGAATTTTGCCCTTCCGCTTTTTCTCCTTCCGATTGGTGACGATCCAGACATAAGTCCCTATTCCGGTGTTGTAGAACATCAGTTCCGGCAAGGCGATGATGGCCTCCAGCCAATCGTTTTCGATGATCCATCTGCGGATGTTGCTCTCGCCTGATCCCGCGCCGCCGGTAAAGAGCGGCGACCCGCTGAAGACGATAGCCAGACGGGAGCCATACTTGTGCTGCTTCGGCAGCACCAGCTCAAACTTGCTGACCATGTGCTGGAGAAAGAGCAGTGCCCCGTCGTTCACGCGCGGCAGTCCAGCGCCAAAGCGACCGCCATAGCCTAGCTTTTCGTGCTCGCGCTGGATTTCCTTCTGCTGCTTCTTCCAGTCCACACCAAAGGGAGGGTTGGTCAGGAAGTAGTCGAACCTCTCTTCCGGGAACTGGTCGTCGATGAAGCTGTCGCCAAAGCGGACATTGTCGCCGCCCCCATTGTGGTCCACCTGCTTGATCAGCATGTCGGAGGCGGCAGTGGCGAAAGCGCGCTTGTTGTAGTCCTGGCCGTAGACATAAAGCCGAGCCCCCGTGTGGTGCTCGCGCAGGTAGTTCTGGGCCTCGGCAAGCATCCCACCTGTGCC
The DNA here is from genome assembly GCA_002840535.1 of Deltaproteobacteria bacterium HGW-Deltaproteobacteria-15. GTDB lineage: Bacteria > Desulfobacterota > DSM-4660 > Desulfatiglandales > HGW-15 > HGW-15. The sequence goes on from PHBH01000044.1 coordinate 30,205, forward strand.
GCATGCCGGGTCGAGGAGTTTCCGCACAGTGCCCGGCGTCGTAAGCAGGTCATTGTCGTTGATGAATAGGATATTCACCATAAAACGGATGACCTCGCGGGGGGTGAAATGGTCACCGGCCGTCTCATTGGCCAGTTCGTTGAATCGGCGAATGAGATTCTCGAAGATCAGCCCCATCTGCTCGTTTGGGACGCTGTCCGGATGGAGGTCCACCTCGCAGAACTTGGAGACGACAAGGTAGAGGATGTTCGCCTCGCGCATCTTCTCGATCTCTGTTTCAAACTCAAAGAAATCGAAAATGGTGTGGATGTTGGAGGAGAATCCTTTAACGTAGCTCACCAGGTGCTTGTCTATGTTGTCCGGGTCGCCCTTGAGCGTTTCAAAACTGAGTGGAGAATGATTATGGAATCGTTGCCGCGCAGCCCTGTTCAGCACCTTGTCGAGCGCTTCATCTTTGTACTTGTCCTTTACCTGAGCGTGTTTACGAAGCACCTGGACTTTCGTTGGCGCCAACACACAGTCGAAACGGCGCAGCACGGTCATAGGGAGCATGACACGCTCGTACTGTGGCGGCCTGTAAGGCCCGCGCAACAGATCGGCAATTTGCCAGATCAGGTTAGCCAGGTCGTGATGGTTGGGCATGAGCTAACTCCAGCGATTCAAAGAAATATTTACATAACACGGGCGGGAAAGGCGGCTCAAATCTATACGCAAACAGACCTGTTTGTAAACCCAGTTCAGATGTCCCATGCGGGAATCTTTGTCCCCCTAGGCCGTATCAGGCCTTCTTCAATCTCCACTCTTTTTCCCAAAGCTTCCCCTCTTGCCCATCGAGAGCCACCGGGTATTTGTGGCAATTGATTTCGACAAAGGTCACCGTGCCGGGACTGGTACGTGCCCAGTCACCCACCTTGAAGGATTTCGTGCTGGTCCGATAGAATTCTCGTTGCCAATCTGGAGATCAGCATGCCCAAGACGCGTCCAACCGTGTGGATCAGATCCTGGCGGAACACCCTGAGCCGGAAGGGAGCGGGGAGCTTGAATTCAAGCGTCCCATTCCAGTTCTCATGCGGTGGAAATAACACAATTTGAGTTGCCTCCCGGTTTCGGGTGGTTTATAAGAAAGCCCATGCCTGCTGGATACGCACATCTCATGATTACCGATAGAGGTCTGCTCCGATTCTGCGCAGATGAGAGCGTGGAGAAGGGGCTGAGGGGATTTGCCTATAAGCGGTCGCCGTTCGTGCAACTCGGGTGCCTCGGGCCGGACTACCCTTACCTCGATCTCTTGCAGTCTTCACAGAAGGCCTGGGCCGACCACATGCATTACGACCTTACCGGCGATCTTCAGAAGACCTTCGCCCGGAAGCTCGTGGAGTTGAGGAAATCGCACCAGCTTGGGGAGGAATTCGTAATCCCCTTCTGCTGGACCCTCGGTTACATCTCCCATGTGACGGCCGACTTGGTGGTCCATCCGGTCGTCGAAAACATCGTCGGGCCGTACGAGGGTAACGAAACCGAACATCGCCATTGCGAGATGATCCAGGACTCCTTCATCTACAACAAGGTCAGGAATGGGGCGGAGATTGAAAACAGCGCTTTCCTGGATGTCGTGCAGAGGTCATCCGATCCTGAGGATGTTGATAAGATACACCCGGTCCTGAGAAGGTTCTGGGAGGATGCGCTCCGTGACCATTTCGCCGACGAATACGCCACGAACACTCCCAAGATCGATGACTGGCACGATCACTTCGAGACGTTCCTGGGCCTCGCCAGCAAACCGTTGTTCGTCGGCAAGCTCTTAGACCCCCACCACATGTTTACCTACAAACGAAGCAATGAGATCACCACCGATGAGAGAAAGAAGTTCATCGAAGATCTACCCTTTCCGGATAGAAGCCACCGCAGCTATGAGGCGCTTTTCGACATTGCTGTAGAGCGTGTATCCGAAAAATGGATCCTGCTGGTGAAAGATCTTGAGCTGGGGCGGGTTCAAGACTTGGTCCCCCTGGCAAAAAACTGTAATCTCGATACCGGGAAGGACAAAGAAACCAATAAACTGTTCTATTGGGATGATCGGTATGTGGCATAGGATATTCGCCGTAATCTCAATTGCCTTCATCATTTCATGCGCCTCTCTTGCCCCTTCCAGCCGAGCCCAACAAGCGGCCGAGGTGGAGGAGTACCTGATTGATTTTTCCAAGAACATCGAAGGCCGCAGAATCCTCGATGAGCGCCTCCCCCCTGACTTGGATGTTGAGAAATTCTTTGCTTTTCTCGCCTTAGATTATTCATCAAAGAGCTACATAGAACGGGTGAGAGAGTACCCCGTGAAGGTCTACTCCGACGGTGAGAGCTACATCTTGGTTCTCTGTGACCAGGATGGGAAATGGATCCTCTTCAAAGATCTGGGAAGAACCACCGACAAGGTGGACTATCCTTTTGGCAGGGAAGGAAAGATGGTGCCCTGTCAGGAGAAAAACTAAGCGTACGTACACCCTCCGCAATTTTCCTCCATTTCGGGTCGCTCATCCTGAAGAACCATCCCACCGATGTTGAAGCAGACCTTCTCTTGTTCCCGGCGCTGGTCGTCACCTCACGCCGACCTGAACGCCTGGGATCCTCGTTTTGATGGTTCGCCTTCTCTTCATGAAGTCCGATCCGGTTCCCCGCATTGAAGTGGTTCTCCCGCACGCATGGTCAAAGGGAGGAGACAGGAAACGAAGGTGAAATGGACGATCATGGTCCACACATGCAGGAAAGACCTGAGACATGCCTAACATATCCCGATCTCCGCTATGTGGTTGACAGGTAGCAAGAATATCGGGTATCAAATCCCGCCATGACAAAGGAAAGACTCATCGAGACCATCAAAAGAATCCTCAACACGGATGTCGATTTCAGCTTCCTCACGAAGTTGACAGAACCAGAGCTTGAGACCCTTGTCGCCTGCATTCGGGACGGGGTGGACCGGGCTGCGAAGTAGCCTGCGCTCAGGCGGTTTCCAATTCCTTCTTCAAGAGCTTTTTCTCCAGCTTCCCCAAAGCAACCAGCTTTTCCTCCAAGGCTTCGGCTTCCTTGATCATCGCCATGATGCTTTGCAAGACCTTTCCTGCCTGTGAGAGCTGGGGGAGCGCATCGTAGGGATACGGCGACTCCCGGAGATGGACCAGACTGCCGCCTACGTACTTGTTGAACGCGTTGAAGGCCTGGATGAGCCTTCTGTCCAGTTCGAAGATGGTTTTCTCGATCTTGATCTTCTCCTCCTCGCCCTCAAGCTCTTCCTGGATCAGCTTCTTTTCTTTGCCAGATGCCTTGCCAAGTCGCTCTCGAAGTTCCTTGAAATGAGCTGCATCTACCGCATCGAGGCGCTGAAAGAGTTTGTGGAGGTTCAGGACATCCCTTTTGAAGAGGTCCTCTTCCCCAGAAATCCGGCCCAGGATCTTCGCGATCCTTTCCCGCTCCTCTCTTGGCAAATTGTTCCGGTGTGCTTCCAGGATCTTCTGCATCTCCTCGAGGGACTTGGCAATGTCCTCAACGGTTCGGAACTCGATCTCCGTGGTTTTTTCCGCCTGGGCCTCGATAGCGTTCTTCTCCTTATTCTCGATCACGATCTCCCGGTCGATCTCCGGTTTCAGAAGGCTGGCTTCTAGGGCGCCTGTCGGCGCACCGAAGTAGTCGGTCACAGACTTTTTCGGCCGGATGGCCTTGTATACGGCTATGAAGAAGAGGATCAGGAGGGCCAGGTTCACGAGCCCCAGGTTACTTTCGGCGAGGCCGTAATAGAACTGTGGGAACTTTGCCCAGGAGAGGATGTAGATGAGGATGTAGGAGAGATAGAAGGCCCTGGCCGCCGACATCCCGAAGCCCCTGCAAAGCCCATAGGGAATGGTAGCGGCGACCGCAGCAAGGATGATCGTGCCGAGGATGCCCCAGCCTTCGAAGATGGATTGCAGGCCATCCCTGAACTTGAAAACGCCAACCGTGAGCATCAGCCCGACCGTGATGATGAGCGGTTTCACGTAGGGCTCCTCGAAGTGCCTCCTCATGGTGATGCCGGCAATGGAGATGAAGAAGATGAGCACCAGGGTGAAGTAGATCCACTCTGAATATTGGTTCAGGATCTCGCCCGGCTGGTATCTTTCGAGCGGAAGGAACATGGAAATGGCCATGGGGGTTCTTGGGGGAGGGGGCTTTATATAGTTTTCGCTGTCAGGAGGTCAATATCGGATTTTATTGGTGGCCAAAAACATCCCGGACTTGGGGAATCAGTTCGGAGGGAACCAACGCCGGGGCGAAAAAGTTTCATGCTTGGAAAACGACAGGACTTATCAGCAGCATGGGGGGGAGGACGCCGACACTTGGCACGGACTTTATAGGGGAATGAACAGGAGGAGTGGACAAAACCCTCTTAGTGATATCCACATTTCAACTCTAGGTGTTAAACTCGATCTTTGTATCATCCTTTCGCCTCTTCTGTTCATCCCGTTCTACCTCCCCTTCTTCTCTTTCTCGCTCTTGCTCATCCCTGACCTCTTCCACCTGTTCCTTGCCTCGCTCGGCGGAGGACTTTGCTTCATTTAATCTGTCCTGGGCGGTGTCTGTAACCAATCTCTCGCTGGAGATTCGATCCATGTCCTTTGAAATACCCTCACTTCTTTCGGTCAGTTCCTTTTCGTGTTCCTTTTGCGGAGAAAACACGTTTTCGGTAGCATCCTGATCCTGTTCTTCAAATCGCTGGTCAGTTGATTCGCCGGCCGAGGCAACTTCCTGTCGTATATTTTCGCCCGCCTCCGAAAACCCGGAAAACTCTAGTTGTGAGGCAAGTCCTCTGATGGCCTCCTTATCCTCCACCGTACGGTCTCTCTCCTCTTTCTTGATATCACGTGTTTCCTTAAAAGTATCCTTTCGCTCCCGTGCCTCTTCTTCCCGAATCTCCTTCAAGTCCATTTTATTTCCTCTCATCTATATCATTTCAGAGATTTCAGACCTTAGATGTTCCAATCGAGCTTCCAGGGCGCAGATCCGCTCTTTCAATAAAGGAATTGATGCGCCGACCAAATCTTTAAATTTCTTGTTTTCCGCTTCCGACAAATACGCTCTGAAATCCTTCGGCACGGAAAAGACGAATGCTAGATAAGCTTCAAATGAGATCTTCAAGTCCTCCTTGGCCCTGATCACATCCGCCCGAAGACACAGAAGATGATCATGATCCTTCGGATGATGGTCTGCGTTCTTAATACGCTCCAGATTTTCATGATAATCTTCCAGGTGGCCTGACCTACGATCTATGTCCATCTTAAGCTTTGTGTGTTCTTCCAGGAATTGTTTAAAGACATATGAATACCTGACCTTCTTCAATTCTTGAAACCAGGTTTCTTCACTGAGGACCGACAATATCTTTGCGTTATCCGGCCACTCTTTCCTCCCCAATCCGAGAAATCCATTCGCATTTAGACCCCCGATCTGCAAGGGTGAGTAAAGCCCCTCCGTATAATAAAAGGCCTGACCAGGTTCGAGCCGGGCAATTTCCTCGGTCTGAGATCCCTGAAGGAGCATGGCGCCGCCAAGATCTTCCCTATCGACAAGGCTTACGAGGCGGTGAGCTACTTTCGTACCTGTATTCTTGACAACCGATGAAGCCACTGCAGAAGGGAGTTGATCTGCGATAATAATTCCTTCTCCCATCGCACGTATCTCCGCCAACATGCGAACGACATAATCGGCAGCGTAGGCCTTTGGATCTGCAAAATCCTCTGAAGGCTTAGCTTGGTCGGATCTCCCAACGATGTTGTGGGCTTCTTCTATGACAACCAAATGTTTCAACCCCTTGCTATACCTGCGCGAGATCTTGATTTCCTCCCAAATGGCTGAAAGCAAGAAGAGAGTCAGTAGGCAGCTCTGAAAGGCATTGAGATTTTGAATCTCAATGATTGTGGGATGCTTCAACAGTTCCCTGATTGAAGGTAAGCTTTGGCGGCACTGGAATATCTTCCCCGGACCCAGGCGCGTAAGACTGGATAGCCTTACCTCAATGGCAGCCGAAAGATTGGCCCTGGCCTCTCCCACATATCTCTTGCCCTCCATTATCCTCTTTGCTACTTGTACTAAGTCGGACATCACTGGCATCTCTTTGGTTCCAATTTTCTTCTCCTTCTCATAATAGACGGCCTCGACCGATTCGGCCAAAAGGGCCTGCAATGGACCTCCAAGGGGAATCGAAGCCTCGAAACAACTCAGGATCTGTGCGATGTGCTCATCCTTGGTGAGGCCTTCCGGATGTTCGAACGGATTGAAGCGAAAAGGAGAGACCTCATCCTTGCCGGGAGTGTAGATCCTGAGTGCATCGGACATTTGACGGACAGTGGGGTCCGGATGATCTCGGAGCATCTTCAACTGGCGATATTCGGTCTTGCCAGGCTCGATAACGAGAAAAGGGATGCCCCTCGCAAACAGCTGTACAAGCAAGTTGAAGATTGCAGTGGTTTTGCCGGAGCCCGGTACACCGGCGATGAACATATGTTTCGTCAAGAGGTCAACGGTGCAATTTACCGGAACTTCATCCGGACCACATCTGTTCATATACTTTGAAAGGGATTCTGGCTCTATGTCACCGGATCTGGATCTGCCACTCATGTCTTGAATATGACCTATTACCAGTCCGCCTTCGCTGTCCATCTTCCGATAATAATCCGTCGACTTCCACAAGCATCGCATAGGGCTGTAACCGGCTACAGGTAAACGGAACATCCCCTTGAATTCATCCACAGAAGTCATATGCGCCAAACGAAAGAGGCCTCGATCTTCATGAGTGTCCCAGAAAGCCCGCCAACATGTATCCGCAAAAGGGAATAATTCGTTACTGGCGTGGATTGAAGCGTGGAACCACTCATCCGCAGCATTATAATCGATGATTCGATAGCTTCCCTCTGAAAAGGCAGACTCGGCAGCAGCAGAAGCGATAAGATGAGCAGTCTCGGGGCGCTCCGCCCATGCCTTCACGCTGAACAAAAGCTGGGGCTTTCTCAGAAAACGCTGGAACTCGCGATGAACTCTTAGAAATTCATCGGCCATCGGGTCCTTTGCCCGTATTTCCTTCCTTCCCAGCGCATAGAGCTCCTTAAACGGATTCAACTGATCTGAGTCGGTGATGTATTCATTCCTGCCGTAGCTGTTGACCGCCATTAACCTGACAATTTCCCTGTATTGACAATCCAATTCGGTGTGCTGTGATGCGGGTTGTACCATCACTTCCAGCAGGATGGTCTCTGCCATCGATGAGCAGGTTTTATCAAACAAAAGAAAATCATTGTCCGACCTCGGCCTGAATGCGTGTATGCAGTAGTAGACTTCAGGAATACGTTCATTAATCTTTCGGATATCCAGGTCGGGAGGGCTTGACGGCTTGATCGCCTCCTCTAAACGGATAACTTCCGAGACCGCACTAAACACCGCCCAATCGCTGATGATGCCGTCGCCTTCTTCGATGATGTAGAATTCAGCCAATGGGCCGTTACGAACAATTTGATTGACGAAGTCTGGCGATACTTCCTTTTCCGCCTTGACGCTCAAGCTTATCCTCATTCGGTCTTGAGGCCGAGATGCAGTTCTTGGATTGAATAGAAAACGAATGCAAAACGTGATTTCTCCTGGACGCAGGTTCACTATCATCCGCAGCAGGTGTTCAGCCCTCAAGAAGATATGATCCCTGACTGAGCCTTCGTAACTGGAGACGTATTTGTAATGAGTGCAGTCTGGAATCTCAGAAATCGAAAAGTCATATGACTTAGGGCTCATATGAAACTCTGCTCCAATCGGCCGCCAGGAGGGATTTCAACGGTCTTAATATTAACGATTACCTATATGCGTTGGCGGCAAAATCGCACTGCTGGATCTTCTCTCCTAATGTGTTAAGCCATGTTCTTACATTTCTTTGATTGAAGATCGAATGGTAGGCCAGGGCTAATGTTCCGTTATGATCGACCAAATCCTCGGTTGAAGCGGTTTGCTTGTTCGGATTGAAAACCCCATAGCATTGAGCCAGTCTCTTTTCCTTGTCTATCTCGATCGCGAAGTCAACATACGGGGATGGAAACTCAAGTCCTTCTATAGCGGAGATTCTTAGCCAATTCATTGTCCTGCAGTTCTTTCCGTCAAACATTGTCACCGTTTCCTTGGCCAATTCGACGGTCCGGTCTCCGGAGTGTGCATATGTCCTAATCTGATTTTCCCAGTCATGCAGGTCTTGCAGGCGTAGAACTTTGAACATAGTCGCCGGGCCGTCGGATAACAGCAATCTCCACTTGAACGGCCGATTCAGGAACGCGTCCTTATTCATTTCCTGGATAGCTGATTCCAGCGAAGATATGTCGGATCTGATTGTATTTTCAGGCACTAGAGACAGGAGTGGGTGATTCGATAGCCGAAGTATGTCTTGTTCCACATCGACAAAAGACCTTACCTTTTCGTAATTAAGGATGGCTAGGCGCGGTTCGTTGAGGTGTTCCAATAGGAAGGCCAGCCTTTTCAAATTAGGGACATTGTCTTGGGATACTTCTACGGCTTCGGTTAAATCGAGGAGGAGGATCAATTCATGAAGAGGTTTGTCACGTTCGCGAGCACTTTCCGCCTGTAGCAATATAGCGTCCTCCCGTAAACCATTCTCGCGCAATTGTTCCAGAAGAGGCTCCATTCCCTCAGGATCCGTCAACATCGATCTTGCCTGATTTATCAGACCGTTCCTCCAACGGACATACTCAGCCTTAGTTTTGTGCTCGATCGTCGATGCAGGCACTGTTGCCAGTGAGCGAAGGTCAAGGTCGACCATGATCGCTGATTGCTTCAAGTCAGGGAGGGAATATCTGCGGAGGCTATGACTTTCTTTAGAATCAAAACACACGGCAACTACTTCGGTTTCCCCTAGAAATTTTAACCTTAGAAATGAACTCCCCGAGTCGATTTTGTATAGTAACTTTCGTTGGTTTACATCCCACAGATTAAGGGTCTTATCAGCTACCCCCCCTGTGACCAAGAGTTTCCCGCAAGCAGCCATCCCGTAGAATGCTCCCTCGTGAACCTCAAGGGAGTCGTGTGCGCATTCATTTCTAAGGTCAAATAGATGTAGTTTGCCCTCAGCCGAGGGGCTGAACAGATATCCGGGTTCCGAAGAAAACGCAAGTGCTGGGAAGAGACTCAAGGAGTTTTTGGGGAATGCGAATCCATCCCTCTGGAATATGCAGGATCGTGTCTCCATGTCCCATATCTTAACTTTTCCGTCGGTTCCCAGGCTTGCTGCCCCCCTGCTTCCTAAGGAAACGAGGGAACATATCGGTCCGGAGTGTGCTTCAAGTTCATAGAGGCATTTCTTGTCACTGATCGAGATAATCCGAATCTTGCCATTAAAGCCACCCGAGAGAAGGAGATCGTCGGTAAGAAAAGCCAGCGCCGTTACAGGGCCTATTTGATGGTAAATTTCAAAATGAAATGGTGCCTTTTCAGGGAGATCGTGATCAAGAAAGGACCAGACCCTCACTAATCCGATTTTCGAACCCGAAGCAAGATATGTGCCTGTAGGTGAAATATCCAATGCATAGATGCTGCCGGCCCTTTTGTCACGGTAAAGGAGGTGACCCTTATCTTCTGGAGTCAGATCCTGCCAGATGCGAAGTTCTCCGTCACTCGGAGTTCCCCCGCCTGTTACGATTGATTTGTGGTGAGGTATCATTGCCAATTCCCTGGATTCGATGGTCTGTGGCCCCCGTTCGTTCTCCAGTTGCATTGTTGATATAGGTCCCGTCAAGTTCGGGGCGCCCAAGGACGGAGGTTCCGTATCGGATCTTACTTATGGATGTTTCCGCTCGGCCGTAAACTCCACGATCAGGCAGTAAACAAGTTGATTTGTCATTGGGCTTATATGATCCACCTCCATGGTTCCTGGATGGAATTGCTCCATGAACAGAGGGGGGATCGAGAATCTTTTTCAGGTGTGTCTTTAGATCAGAGACCTCAGCAGATCCTGGGAAGGGCGGGTTTGTATCAGGTGCCGCCCGCAAAGACTCAACCCTTCCCTTTTTTGTTGCCGAGGCGCACCGGGCGGCACCTAAACCCTGGAGCTTGATATCACGCTCCGGAAATCGTAGCTCTGATTCTTTGAAACGAACGGAATTAGGATTTCCCAATCGAGAGAAATGCCTCTTTGAAACTTCAATTGCTGTTGCTGACAGACGCAAAGCCTCCTCGATTCTCCTGATGATCTCCTCTAAACGCTCAGCTTCGTTCCATGCTGCCAGCGCTGCCCGGTCAAGTTGCTGTTGGGCAGCTTCGTCGCTCAAACGTTGACCCTCCAAATTCAGCGCGTTCCTTTCCATAGGCTCCATCATCTGAGTGAGCCTATCCCGTACTGGCTCCAGATTGCTACAAAGAATGGAAAGCCTTTGCTTTAGGTCATCCCCTTCTTGTTTCAGCTTCACAACTGACTCATCAGGGGCATAGAGTCTAATGGCCACTTTTTCAAGATCCCTGCATGCATCATCGATTCCCTGTATCAAGGATTCCGCCAGATCTTCCAGATCTTTTTGGCTGAGCTTGTTCAAGAGATTGGAGTCGATTTCTTCGAAACTACCGAAAGTTGCATTTGTGGGGGTGGCCATAATGCATCACCTCTCATCGGCAGACTGGATTGATTCACATTTGCGTACCAGGTGACGAATGCGAAAAGGCATAATAGACGAAATCCGACTCAATTTCAAATACAAGGATTAGACCACGGATCCCTTCACGAGTCGGGGGCTGCTGTAGCTTCGCTTTTCAAAATCTATTGACCGGGAGTGATACGGCTTTCCCCAGTTCGTCGTAGCCTCTGAGGATAATGCGGACCTGGTTTGTGGAACCGAGGATCGCTGCTTTGAGGGACTGATCTGGAGCGGGAAGTGGGAGCATGAATCTTTCCGCAGAACTCCTGAGGGAGACCCTTCTCTCGATCACGCCTTTGTGGTTCCGCGTCTCAGATTCGGGGACCTTTCGGAAGAACATGGTGATAAACCCTGCATGCCTGTTTTGGGTGGTCAGCTCCATTTCAAAATCGGTGAGGGCGATCTCGACTCCGTTGTTTTCTCGTGCCTCGACAAAGACCTTGTCAACCGCAATCTCAATGATTCTGGCGCCTGCTTTGGGGCCCATGCTGAGCTTTCGAAGCTTGTCGGCCATCTCAGGAGGAAATTCGATGAGGAGGAAGCAGACGTACTTGCCCTTGATCTCCTGGACATCGGTCTGCCGCACGTTCTCATTCGCCGCCCGGACAAACCATCGGGCGGCATAGGCCAACCGCTCCTTCAACTCATGCCGTGCGTATCGAGCGTCTCCCTCCAGCACCGACTGATGACTCAGGGTATACTCGGCGCCCAGGTTCTGCACGATTTGTGCGATGGCCGAGTGGAGCGCCTGCTGCCTCGCCTCTTCAATGGACGGGCAAAGACCGGATATGCCCACGAAGCCGTGTCGGGGGGTATGGGAAACCCAGTCCGGTATTCTGATAGGCTTGGGGGCCTCCACCTTGACGGTCTGAATAATAGCCGCCGGCGGAGGTCCCGGCACCCGCTGGGGAGCGGGACGATCCAGAAATAGCTCGAAGAGGAGGTCGAGTGCGAGTCCGTAGATCGGATCCATCCCTAGGCTTCCTCTCTCAACGCATCCAGAAGTTCCATGGCCTTCTTCTTCGCTTCTTCATCTTTTTGGCGAATGGCCTTGTCTAGCAACCGCTGGGCCGCATCGGTCTTGGCCTTAATGTAATCCGCCCTCGGTATCCCGACCTGGACCCAGGAGTTGAACTTGAATGCGTTGCTCATGGGGTCATAGACCTGCTCGTAATAGATCCGGTCCTGTTTGATCCCTCCGATCCGCAGGTTGTCGAGCGTCCATGCGACTGCATCGGTGACATATCTCCCGAGATCGCCGTCAGAGCGGTTCTGCCCATGGATGGCGCTGCTGAATTCCCCCCTGGCCTTGATCTGGATGGATTCAAGCAGGTTCTTCATAGCCTCGCTCTTGGCAAGCCTCAGGGTGAGGGCATAGTCTGCCCCGCCCATAATGCCGCCCGTGAAATGGAACCCTTCCTCGTCCTCGTTGTAAGGCTTTTCCGCCGTCCACTTCGGCCTCTCGTCCTCCCCGATCCTCTGCACGACCACCGGCTTCTGGTTTTCAATGAGAGCTTCCTTTTGTTTCAGCGCCTTGCTTCCGCCGCACCCGGCCATCAGGAGCGAAAGGCAATAAGCCAATCCGATGAGACTCAACAGCTGCCTGATCATCATGTTCCCTACCTCCTTTTTCTTTTAAGAGATATAAAATCTATTAAAAGAATATATAGGGTAAGGTTGAACGTCTGTCAAGCCAAAATATTCTCTAATTGAATACTAGTGGCAGGTATGTTAATGGATCATTCCTATGAAGACTAAATACCTTTCCGACGACTACCTGGCGGAATTGGGCCACAGGCTCCGGATTATCCGCGCCTTCCTGAAGCTCGATCAAAAGGAGATGTCCAGAAGGTTGAAGGTAGGCCAGTCCCAGATGTCTAAGATCGAGTCGGGCCAGTCAGCGCCGACCCTTTTTCAACTGATCCGGATAAAGAAGCTCTCTGAAGAGAACGACTACCTGCGAGAGAACCTGACCTGGGAATGGATCCTGGAAGGAAAAGGAAGAGGGATAATTGGGTGAATGTTGAGCGCTTGAAGATAAAGCAGAATCCTGATAAGAGGCAGATCAAAGGATTTTGGAGAAGGTGAACTCAATGCAAGAGCAGCGCAGAAAGCTGGAGAGAGAATCAACCGTTCAACTGATTCGAAGAATTGTCGAAAAATCGGATAGGCAGGCCCTTCACGTGCTGCTCGAGACACGAAGGCTCTTTCGCCTGAAAGACAACAAGCCTCCTCTCTTGCTCTCCGAGTTTCTCATGGTTCTACATGACAGAATAGCTCCACCTGAAGAGAGCCATTTCGAGGCGTGTCGGTTGGCCGATTGCACTTATGACTTAACCTTGGAAAAGTACACGAACTTGCCAGACCCGCAAGACGATAAACCGCAAGGTAAACAGAGCAAGGAGAAGGGTACGAGCACGGATTGCAGAAAATACTATCGCGCCTTCCTCCAGGTAATAGAACGGATAAATGAACGAGGAGAGATCAAAACCCAATTACAGGAAGAGGCCCATGCGAGTGCTGTACTACAGCCCTTAGTTTACAAGAATTTCCTATGGTCAAAACTTGAGTGCAAACGGTATACGCCATTCGCTGTCAGGTACACATATGAGATCGGGGACAAGAAAATTTACCTATGGTATCCGTCCCACATGACAGTAGAGGGATTCAAGTCTTGGCTCAAGGAGAATACAAAGGAGATCAATATGGCTGTGCCAGGGGCACAAAAACAGGTCCAAAATTTGATCGATAAGTGTTTGGGGAGGGGCTTCCAATTTTCTTTTGAGCAATATGGTGCCAATCGCATTCCTGGTGCAATCGATCCATCATCGGCGTTTCAGATCAAAGAAGGTCGCCTTTTTGTTCAGCAACTCGCTCAGGTGGTGGCCGAAGAGAAAAGTGAAGGAGTAAACGACTTGCGGCCCGCCATCAGTAAGATTGGAAAAGACGCCGTGAAGGAGCTCGTTTTGCAGATCTTCTTCGAATTGGATCAGGACGATTACCGACTTACCCCATTGGCCGAAAAGTACGGCATCAGCAAAGCCGCCCTGAGCCGTTTTGCTGGAAGCAAGTGGTTCGAGAAGGCCGATACCAATGATGAAGCCAACGATAAAGTCGAGATCCCTGATTTGTGGAAGAACACAGCTCAAGTGCTTGCGGCGGACCCCATGTTCCTGGAAACGGTCGCGTCCACCGGGTTCTCGGGGTGTCTGGAGTGGGTGCTGAGTCGCATTGAAGATAAGGAAGGCGAAAGTGATGAATGAAAGTAAGAGACTGTATTTCATTCCGATGATAGCCACTGCCCTAAAGAGCAAGGATCCAATAGCGCTGAGGGAAGCCTTCCTAGAAATCGTGAAACTGGGTCGAAGGCCTGAATTCAAGGAAGGCTTTCTGCAGTTCGAAGAATTCATCAAGGCTGCCGTGAATGCCACTCTTGAAACGGATAGCAGCATGCTCCGGGATGTGGTCGATCATTTGATCTACGATCTGGCAACCGATACATTCGACGACGATGAGGAACAGAAGGCTTTCCTGATCAATTTACTGAAGCGGTTTCCGAAGTGGCATAGAGAATATGAGCGCATTAGAGAGGATTCACAGAACCTAACGAAACCCAATATGTCTATGGAGATCGAGGTGCTGAGAGAGGGGAAATTGGTGGGGTCTTCCACCATGGCTCGTGATATACCCCCCATACGACACATTATTCCAGGGAGGTACACCGTTCGCCTCTCCAACGGAAGGGTGCTGTGGGAGGGACAGCTCACTCCCCAGGATGTGTTGTGGGCATATGCATATCCTGCGGAGGACTTGCCTTTGGCGGCCGAAACAGAGAGAGCCCAGGTCGAGCCAACACGAACGATTAGCCTGCTTGATGGAGAACTTGAAATGCGCGTCTTCGCCGGGTTGGAAGCAGGAGTTATGCGGGTCGAGAGTGCAGACAGGGAATAGAAAGACCATGCCCCTCAGGATAGGGCGAGCCAAGGCCGTCACCACTTTCTCGGTTGATCAATATGTCGGTCTCATAACGGAGGTGACGGCAAAGATCCCGACCGAAAAACAGAGTGAGCGTATTCGTTTCCCGGGGCCTGTCAGGCTCGACGATCGGGCGAGAGAGCAACTGTTCTCCATTCTTATCCCGTTGGTCGATCAAATAGCCTCCTTCTTGGGTCTTCCCGAGAGAAACTACGAAGTCTCAGGGGTGAATTTGGCCTCTGCCGCCTCATTCGATCGGGGCATTGCGATATCGGGATATTCCGCCGATCTTCCCATCTTTCTCGCTCTCCTTTCCACCACCCTTGGAGTCGCAATTAGGCAGGACGTTGCTTGCACAGGGCACATTGCATCGGCCGAGGGCGATATCAGGCCCGTCAGAGGGATTTCTCAAAAGATCCAGGCTGCGGTTGCCGCATCCGGTATTTCAGCCATCGTTATCCCCGATCTCGGTAAAGACCGGTCCTTCGAAGTATTGACCCCTGTCGAGTACGAGTCGGCCATGGAAAGTATAGCGAGGCACAAAAGCCACCTACAGATACATGTTTGTGGAGACATACGAAATGCCGTCGAGGTGCTCATGCCTGATGAGTCCATAGTACTTGGCAGTCTGATAAGCGGGTTCTTCGGCAACCGAGGGACGGGACCCTATCCTGAAAACCCTATTTATCATACTGTCCGGTACCTTGCAGAGGGTAATGAAAAGAGATTCTGGTTTGTGCTAGAGAAAATGTTGCTTGACTGTGATTTTGAAAAGGCAAGGAGCTATCTTCAAGCCTATGCAGATTTTCATATCAGAAATAAGTGCTATCCCAAATACCTTGGTGAACAGCTTAGTAAACTTCTGATCTCATTGCCGCCCTCGGTCTCAAGGCTTAAAAACATATTTCCTCTCGTCCAAACGGATCTAGTCATTCGTTTGAGCCAGATGGCTGGGCCTGAAGATCACTCCGATGTGCGGCAAGTCTATAAAGCGTCTTTCGGGGAAGGGCTCGAGGCGACCCCCAGGAATCCCAAAGCAAGAGAGCCTCATGATCAACCTGCTGACGAAACCGAGGCTTTGCTCTATGGCATCTTAAACGAAATAAGTGAGGAAAATCTTGCCGACCTTGTCAAACCACTTGACGAAGCACGTAGTAGGTACGCTTCCAGCCAGGTGACGGTTGCAGACGGTTTTGAATTCAACGAAGCCGTCACCGCCTTCTATACCCATCTTTACCGGCATATGACATCTCCGGCCGGGCCTTTGGATAAGTCCGCCCTTTCCACGGAAGCCCTCGAGCTTGTGGAGAAGGCTTTCCGAAAGGACGGAGGTTACAAAGGCGCGCTCTCAGAAGCGCTGCAGGGGATTCACGGGGGTATGCGCAAGGTTTTTGATATAATGACGGAATACTGGAAGCAGGATGCAAAGCAGAAGCATATTGGCATGGTGTTCAAGAAAGCCATAGATCCCAAGAACTGGGATGAAAAGGTGAGGCTAATGGAGGTATTTATGGATCGGTTGCACCCGGATTTACCAATTGATCTCAAAGGCATGCCTCCCAGACTGCTTGCATCTCATTGGGAGGAGGTCATCAGCCATTATTCCGAATCAATTGCCAAGTTAAAGGATTTCATGAGGACACTCTGATAAAGAAAGGGAGGGAGCTATGGGTTCTCTGCGGGGTCTTCTGGCTGAGTTGGACGAGACTGCGATTGCGACAAACGTGGCAATTCCGCACGATGAAGCGAGGATGCGGTACTCGCTGATGAGGAACACAGTTCAGGACTACAATGAGTTCGTGGATGTCATTTCCACTTACTACAACTACCATCTAAGTGAGTGCGTTATCCATGGCGGGTCCGTATCCAGGACTGAGGCGGCAGGCCGAGCCAAGGATAGCCTTCAACAAGAATACCGACGTATCGGTGGCGACATCAACACTGCGTACAACGATGCACACGATGGGACAAACGGCGGTTTGAGGATTGTGCTCGACAAACTGGCAGACAGACTCAAGACAGAGTCGGTTGAAAGATACATACGAGATGCCTTTGACAGGCATGTGGAACCAGTATCGTGGGAGCAAAAGGTTGAAATCATGTCTCAGGTTTTGATGCAATTCGGTCATTTATTTCCCTCTTCCGTTCGAACTAACCAGCCTGAGCGCTATGCCTCGAATTACGAGGAACTCATTAGAGCCCTAGTTGATGCTTTGAAGAAAGTTTCATCGGACTATAAACGTTTCTGAATTTGGAGGAAGCCAATGCCCAGCAAATTAGACAAGCTTCTTGAGAGCATCGATCCTGCGAGAACCTATAATGCGGTTTCAGCTGATGTGGACCGAGCAGTGAACTCCTTTTCCGCCAAGCAGGCCACAATAAACGACCTTGAAGGCTTCGAGAATTTGCTGGCCGGCTTTTGCAGACATATCGAAGAAACCGTGCTTCGGTATGGGGCCGGGGTACCACCCAACAAGGATTTCTACTGGGCCCGATGCTCGAATTTTCTCGCAAAGGAATTCGGCCCTAGCGGGTGGAAAAATGCATTCGAGATGGCACGCACCGGAAAAGACGGGGGCCTATATCGAATTCTCAAGATCATCGCGGAAAAAATGGCCGAAGAATATGCCCATAATGAGGTCTCGGCACGGATCTCCGTTTTTTTGGGGAGTTTGACCACCGATGAAAAGCTCGCTGCGGCCGACGAATACGTTCGTAAATATGGACACTTACTCCCACACGAGTTCACGGAGGCGAATGCAGCTAGACTCAAGGTTCATTTCAGGCAAGTCCTGGAGGAACACCCCACGCTCATAAGCTCCACGAGGAGCATCGGGCGACGGCTTTCTTAAAAGCTAGAGGCTGAAAACGAGAGTTCCCTTCCGCCGCATAAGGGGGAAGCGCCCCTAAGTGGTCGGAAAGGAGCTTTCGTATGTCTATAGAACAGGCCCTGGTTTCCCAGGCAAAACATCACATGTTGGCCAAGAGGACCAACGCCTTCATACAGCGTGAGGCCGTCAAGGGATGTCGACCCCTTATATCTCCTCACGCGGTAGCCTTGGAACCCCGTTATCTTCCCATCGGCCAATCCTTGAGGCCCGGAGAAGATCCTTTCGACGCCGTCCATGAAGACATTGTTCCAGCCGTGGAGTTCAAGAGGCTCGAACTTTGGCTTTCACCCAAAGAAAATTTCAGCTGGTTCAACTGCGAGCTTTTCCTGAAACAATTGAGCTCAGCATCCCATCGTGTGGGGTTCGAGATCGTTGGGAATGCCGAGAGAATCAGGCTGAGGCTTTCTGCACATCTTGACGATTTGGCATCCCTCCACGCCGCCTTCAGGGCCCAGTTCCAGTACTGCGAGCTTTCTGACATCTCGACCGAGAGCTTTGGAGGGATATTTACCGACTCAAAACTGGATCTGACATTTCTCGATTTCTTCCCGCCGCCTCCTTACTCTCATTTGATAACCAGGCATGGGGAACTCAAAGTCACGCCTTACAAATCATTGATATCGGCATTGATGGTTATTGAACCTCCAGCCATCGGTTTCTACCAAGCTTTATTTCAACCTGCAAAAGCGGAACATGACTGGCATCATAATGTCCAGACTCTTCTCGATATGGAGTATACAATGAAACTCTTGGGAGGACTCCAATCGCAGCAGAAATACCTCCAGCAGTCGCCCTCCGGGGATTTACATCAGATGGCGCTGGATTTGGAGACCAAGGCCCACAACGACAAACCCTTCTATTTTTTATCGGTGCGGTTGGCAGTTCTGTCGCCAGACGGATTCGGATCCGCTTACCTCAAGATGCTTTCCACATACATCAATCTGTTTAGAAACGGTGGTCAGCCTTTCCGCTACGTAGCCAAGCGAGATTATGAACCGGTTCTGACATCTGAGGAGATCGCCAGGATGTTTGTTCAGGGCATAACATACCGGTCCGGTTTTCTGGTCAACAGCGAGGAATTGGCCGGGTTCATTCATGTCCCCCCCGCCGCCATGATTGAACATCGGGAACCCCCAATACGTGTCCTCGAAACCTTGCCCGTTAAGAATAAAAACCTTTCTTCCGGCACCCCCATCGGGAAGTGCGATTATGCGGGGACTGAAACGCTGGTTTGCATACCTCCCGAAACCCGATCTCGTTCCACGCACATCATCGGCAGGCCAGGCCAGGCAAAGTCCACGACGATGGCACGCATGGTGCTGGATGATATCGAAAAGGGGATGGGTGTCGCAGTCCTCGATCCCCACGGCGACTTGATTGAATCCCTGCTGTACCAAATAAAAAAGGAGCATGTTGGAAGGACCATCTATTTTGATCCAGGCCAGCCAGACCATGTGCCCTTGTGGAATCCACTGAAAAGAGCCTCAGGGCAGAGCCTGAGTCGCACCGCAGACGACCTGGTATCCGCCATCAAAAGCGTGGTAACCGGCTGGGGGGATCGATTGGAACATCTTCTGAGAAACGGCATTTTCGCGCTCCTTCAACTGCCCAACAGCACACTTCTCGATCTTTCAAACCTTCTCCGCCGCGGCACGAAAGAAAGCGATCTCCTCCGGGAGACCATCCTTGAGAGTCTCGACAACGTTACTGCGCGTGGTTTTTGGAAGCACGATTTCGATGAGTATCCCGACGTGGCCCTGGACCCGCCGAAGCACAAACTGAGCAAGCTTCTTCTTTCCGATAGGGTTTCACTCATGCTTTCTCAACCAGAAAGCTTGATAGATTTTAGACAAATAATGGACGAGGGCGGCATCCTGCTTGTTAATCTCGCCAACATCGGATCGGAGGAGCGAGAGATACTGGGGTGCTTCATATTGTCTCTACTGCGTCTGGCCGCTCTAAGCCGAAGTGAACTGCCTCCGGAGCAGCGCAAGCAGTTCCATGTTCATGTCGACGAGGCGCATAGGTTCATAACCGATGCCATTGAAGACCTCATCGCGGAACCGCGGAAGTTCGGACTCAGCCTCACGCTGGCCCACCACTTCTTCAGCCAATTTGGTACCAAGAAAATCGACGCACTATCCAGTGTCGGAACGACCATAATCATGAACTTGGATACAAAAGACGCCCGTTATTTGACCAAGGATCTTCAGAAGCTTGTCGGCTACGAGGACCTGATCGTGCTGGAAAGGGGTGAAGCAGTTGTCCGTATTGGAACCGACATTGTGAGGTTGAAAACGCTTGGGCCGCTGACCATCCCGGAAAATCATTTCAAAGGGGAGATCATCCGGCATTCTCACCAGCGTTACTACAAGCCGGCGAGTGAGATTCGCAACATCATTGAAAACCGGAACAGGCGCTGGGATAAACCATACGCACCTTTGAGCCCGTTCTCAGAAGAGGACAAGGAGAAATTGGTCTATGACGAATTCTGACCGAAGCCCCAGGGAGGAAGCGATCCTTGACACTGTC
The DNA here is from genome assembly GCA_002840535.1 of Deltaproteobacteria bacterium HGW-Deltaproteobacteria-15. Lineage (GTDB taxonomy): Bacteria > Desulfobacterota > DSM-4660 > Desulfatiglandales > HGW-15 > HGW-15. The sequence continues at coordinate 50,294 of PHBH01000044.1, forward strand.
TTTGAACTCCTCCAGGAGGAAAACCTGTCCCGATTCATCGACGAGCCAATTGATGATGCATTTCAGGCGTTCCAGATTGAGACTGCCGAACCTTTGAGCCACCTGAATTTCAACACGATCATATCGCGATTTTTTTACGAGTTAAACGCGAAGGCGATTTGTCCGCGCAGGCACCTATCTGAAACCGAGTCTCTTGCCGAGGCAGTTTTCCTTCTGGAGAAGTATTACAAGGGGGTGCACACCCGAGGATACGACGGGGCGTGGATGGATGCCTCCAGCTCGGAAGGGGAAGGAATTGGTCAGGTCCTCTTTCAATTGGCGAATACGATGAAGCAGATAGAACGGGATAAATACATAAAATGGGTGTTGCTATCAAATATCGATCAACACGATTGGAAAATGAAGGTTAGACTCGTTTCGAAATATCTCCAGAGATACGGAGAGGACCTTCCGCCCCAGCTCGCCGGGATGGATCCCTTCCAATTGATCGAGTCTCTTCCGGGGCTCATTGATACCGTCCTATCAGCAGATTTCATTTTCTCAAATCCTTACCGACATAGCATGATCCCTTTTCCTCAATGAAACCGGTTGTCGAGTATAGAAAGGCCCTCCTTTTCTCCTGAAAAACTTCATTACTACCCTCTCGACCCGATCCAACTGAAACAAGCGATCCCCTTCGTCCGCAATTAGGGCTGAGAAAGGCTCCCGGGCTTCCTTACAGGGGAAGCCCGGTCCGGACCGGAACGAGGTCAGGGGATATGGACGCACTTCAAACAAAAAGGAGTACCGCCGGCAAGGTGCAGCTCTTCAGCTCCTTTTTTTCAGGACTTCAAAATGCTTATGGGACCTATGACCCCGTCTCGGGACGATCATGGCAGGTGAAAAAGCTAGTGACGGAGAAAACCATACTCGATCATCTCAGAGGAAAAAGCCCATACGGCGTTTACCTATTGGTGGAAGGCCGGACTAGGGCCATCGTCACCGATTTCGATTTGGCGGACTATTCCCCTCCCCACGAGTTCATGAGCAGGGCAAAGCACTACGGTTTGCCAGCCTACATCGAGGCGAGCAAATCCAAGGGGTTCCACGCCTGGATCTTCTTTGGCCAGGAAGGTGCCAAGGCCTCCAAGGCACGGCTTGTGGTTAAGAACATTCTCGAGGAGATCGGGTACTCGGATACAGAGGTCTTCCCGAAGCAGGATTTTCTCGATCAGAGGGCCTGTTTCGGCAACTTCATCAACGCCCCTTTGTTCGGCGGGTTGGTGCCAATGAAGAAAACCGTCTTTGTCGACCCCGGCACATTCGATCCATTCCCTGACCAGTGGGATTTCCTGGAATCGGTTCAAAGGGCCAACGAGCACCTCCTCGACGAGATCATCGAGATGAACGGCTTGCGCTCAGCAAACGAAGGAGGCCTCAAGCCCAAGAATGATACAACTGAACAGAGAACTTCAGGCCACAGCCTCCCCCCCTGTGCCCAAAGGATTCTCACGAACGGCGTATCCCATTTTCAGAGAGTCAGCTGCTTTCGTCTTGCAGTCCACTTCAAGAGGATGGGGTTGCCGTATGACATCACGGTGGCGGCCCTCAAGACTTGGGCGCTCAAAAACACCCCTCCGAACGGAAAGGGAGTCATCCAGGATTCCGAAATCCTGAAACAGACTTCCTGCGCATACGACCACGGCTACAAAGGGTACGGATGCAACGACCCGGCCATAAAACCCTTCTGTGATCCAAATTGTCCGGTGAATGAGTGGAGAAAACAAAGATAAGATCCCGTATCGACAGGGAGTTAGCCATGGAAGAGTATCTCACGGTGGATGAACTCAGTGCTCGCATAAAGTTCTCCAAGCAGAGCCTCTACAACTTGATCCACAGAGGCGCCTTCGTGCTCGGCAAGCATTACCTCAAGCCAACCCCGAAGAAGGTCCTGTTTAAATGGTCCGAGGTAAAGCACTGGATAGGAGATGCATCTTCCCCGAACGATGGGTCCACTTCGAACGCAAGTAATACGAATGCTGCAGGGCAGCGATGCCTGATCAACATCTAGAAAAATCAAAAGCCCCCTTCCCTTCGACTCACTTTCCTGCTACAGGGTTTTTATGGTGATGATCAGCGGAAGGAGGTGATAGCAGGAGAAATAAGGAATGACAAATGGTAGCGATTCAGCGGCAAAGGTGATCTCTTTCCCGGCACCTAGTCGAAGTCCTGAAAAAGTTTATAGAAAATCCGGTCTGAATAAAAACAAGGAGGGCTCCGTCCGGGAAGTGAACGGCGCTGTCTATGTGGATTTCACGTACCTGAATGAGAGGGTACGGGAAACATCCGGACTCAACTGGAACGAGAAAAATGCCAGAACGGTCAGGGAGCAGCTCGACAGGATCATCTCTTCCATAAATTTGGGCGCTTTCAAGTTTGCCGAGGTTTTCCCCAACAGCAAGAAGGCGGCCTATTTCTCCGAGAAGGAAAGGCTTCTCTCAGGACGCGCCAAGGAACCCAGGGAAGTGTTTTTCAAGGAATATGCGGATAGCTGGTACAACCTCCTCAAGGACTCCGGCCGGGTGAGCGAGAGGACGTTGCTGGGATACAAGAGTTACCTGGATCTTTACCTGAAACCTTTTTTCGGTGAGATGACTTTTGGTGACTTCAATCCGGTCGCCTTCGAAAGATTCATCTCCTGGGCCAAGAGACGGCATTACCGGAAGAAGAGCATTCGTAACGAGAGCGTCAACAAGACGTTCGTCCCCCTGAAAATGATCTGCAAGAGAGCAACCTTGGAGTACGCCTGGGGCAGCACCTATAACCCATTTTTCGACTTTAAGAAGTTGCCCGAAGGAGATCCGCTTGAAAAGATTTTGCCGTTTTCCGTAGAAGAGCAGCAGAAATTGTTGGAGGGAATGCCTGAGCACTGGAAACCATATTTCCGCTTCGCCTTCTGTTCAGGCCTCAGGCAAGGAGAGCAAATCGGCCTCAAGGCCGGGGATATCGACTGGTCGCGAGGTCTTCTCCACGTCCGACGGGCCATGACCCTCGATGAAAACGGCGACAGGATTGAGGGGAATACCAAGAATCGGTATAGCAGGCGAACCATCCGGCTTATCCCCGTGATGGAGGAAGCCCTGAAAGAGCAGGAGAAAATCTACGGCAAGTTCAAAGGCGAGTACTTCTTTTGCACTACGACCGGAGAACAGGTTAATCCCAGCAATCTCCGACAGAGGGTCTGGATCCCCGCGTTGAAAAAGGCCGGGCTCAAGTTTCGGGAGATGAAGCAGACGAGGCACAGCTTCGCAACAGTCGCCTTGAGCTGCGGTGAAAACCCTTTGTGGATCGCGAAGGTGATGGGTCATCGAAACACTGAGATGATCATCAAGGTCTACGGCAAGTATGTGGAAAATGCCGGAGCCTCAAGCGACGGCTCCGCGTTAAATGAGACCATCAGCGCGGGCAGGGTAACAGAGGGGAAGGATAGGTAACTCAATTGATGTACAGATTTCGGCAAAATTTTGGCAAAAACTCCCCCAAAACCAAAAAAAGGACTCGGTTCCAAAACCTAAGTCCTTGTTTTTACTGGCGCGCCCAGCAGGATTCGAACCTGCGACCTACGGATTCGTAGAGCAACAATTCGCGGACGGTAGAGTAAGGGATCTATTGGCTTTTTTTAATTAGGGCAACTACTTGGAGGAATACGGCGCTTAACCTTCCAGTCCCGTTTCCTACCTCAAAATCCCCCAAAATTACCACCGGAGTGCTCCCATAGTGCTCCCGAGGTCGCCCTCCCATCCATTCCACGCTCCAACGTCCCACCGAGCAGCCTCTATACATTTTCACAAAGATTTCATGAGGTCAAGAAATGACTTTCTGCAGCCGACAAACATAAAGTGGCTCCCGGATTGCACTGGAGGAGTCTGACTGGGATATACCATGGCTCTTATCGAGGAAAAGGGGGGAGATCAGAATCTAACGGGTCTTCATCATGCACAGCCCCTCGCACGCCTTTCCCGTGAGTTCGAAATACCGTATCGCTTCCTTATCTTTTGCACATATTCTCTGCTTGCCTCGACTCCACATGTCGTTCGGAGGATCTCCTCCACCCTCTGGTCCGAATGGAAGCTTCCGTCTGCATCACCCTGTCTTATTATCTCTAGAATCTTATCCTGGATCGCAGACACGGTCGTCTCTTTCCCTTTTCGAGATTTTGGTGAGGTGAGGTCGCCAAGCACAAAGATCCCGTGCGGGGTATAGACCGCCTTGGTCGAGAAATGCCTTGAAACGGTGCCCCGATCGAGTCCGGTCTTGGAGGCGATGTCGACCAGTTCCAGAGGCCTTTCCTTAAGAATCAGCAGGGCATCGTCTCTTGTAGGTGCATCGAGGAAGTCCCTCCTCATATCGACGATGGCTTCGAGGATATCTTGAAGATTCTGGTTCCGTTTTCGGAGGTTCAAAAGGAAAACACTTGCTGGTATCTCTTGTCCCCTGCAAAGGACAGGCGCGTTTCTTTTGCCCCGAGCCGTGCCCACGTCCTCGTAAGAGTCATGGACGATGGAGATGTATCCGCCTTCAACTTTTCGGATTTCGAGAAATGGCGCTTCATGTTCACCGGAGGTCTGCTGGCCGCCGTCAGTGAGCCACGCTTCGAGAACATCATCGAAGTCTTGCTGGCTGAAAGGCTTCCCCGTCCAGAGGGCTAGGATATAATCCTCTGTCTTTCCGGCCCAATCGGCTGCGGCCATGACCAGGTCATGGGGAAGAGGCTCATCGACTCCGGTTTGATGTTCGCCGACGCTGCTCAACAGGTAAAGGTAGAGAGGGATCTCGGCATTAGAAACTTCAAGGCTCCGAAGGAATTTCGTGAGCGTTTTGGCAAATGCAGGCCTGCTCGCCTCGACCTGTAACCGATCCTCTTCCACTTCTTCGGCCGGTCCGTAGTCATCCGCATCCTCGGAGTCCGAGTGATCGTCCAGATCCCGGTCCTCCGCGCCGTCATCCTGATCCAAGAGGTCATTACCGTCTGCAGGCTGGTTGCATTTCCTACAAAAGGCCCCCGTCAAATCGGCCCCGCAATTGGTGCAGTACCGCTCCTGCGGGAGTTCCACAAATACTCCCTCAGCAAGGCCTTTCTCTATGAGAGTGGCCACTTCCGACAGGTGCATGGAAGCGACTGTTTTCGCGGAAATCTTGATCGACAAGTCCGTCTTCCAGTTCGCTTTGGCGCTCGCTCGAAGTTCCATTGTTCCCATATCGGAATTGTCCTTCTCGGATGCGGGAGTGCATTTTCTTGCGGATCTCTTATTCTCACGGAGGCAGAAGTCTGCCCAGGATCACATTTCCCTTGAGGCCCAGGAGCCTGTCCGTCTTACCTCCGATTGCGGCCATCGCAAGAATATCCATGGTGTTTTCAAACGATGCCGATGAAAGCCAGCCCGTTGATCTTTTCTTCAGAATCCCGATTCCGCTCAACACCGGTCGCGCCCTGACCTGTCCTCCTGCAATTGCCAGATCCGGCTTTTCCACGAGTTGCCCAGGGTAGAAGAGATCAGATCCCGGGTCAGTGACGTAGAACCTCGAAATCATCCCTTTGAGGAGGACCTCGAAGTGCTGGTCGGATATCTTGACCCCGTTTCCATCGTAGATCCCTTTGATTTCATCGATGAGCATGGGGTAACTGTCCACACCGAGCCCATTTTCCTGCGCTTCCGTCTGTGCAAGGGATTTCGCGTTCAGAAAACGTTCCACCCTGGGGATGTCCTGACTGATGCCCGCCGCCCCCATTACGCCGCCAGTATGGAAGTTCCTGAGCACGAGCTGGGTTCCCGGCTCTCCGATGGACTGGGCCGCGATGATTCCTGCCTTGTGTCCTATCTCCGGTAACTTCATGGTCGTGAGGTCAAGGCCATAGCACCGCTGGCACAGACCGTAATCCGCTTCGCAGGTGAGGGGAGAACGAACGATGATTGAACCTTTCCGGGAGAGAACCCAGCCCGCCAGGCGAGCTGCCACATCGTCTCTGTCGATTTGGTGAATGACCTCGCCCTCCAACTCCAAGGGGTCGAGGAGCACCCTCCCCATGAGCTTGCCAACGAGCTCATCTCTTGACCTCTCCTCTCGAATCTTCACCCCAAGAAGTCTCTGCCCAAGATCTCTCTTCTCGATCTGGCTCATGACCTTTTCATCGAAAAGGGATTGCACCCCTTCGAAGAGAAACGGTTTTCCATCGTCTCTTCCTTGGGTGTCCCAGAGCAGTGTAATGATGAATTTGTCCTCAAGTTTCTTACACAGACCTTCAGGGCCAAAATCACCCAAGTCGAGCCACCTTTCTGCATAGGGGCCGATTTCCAAGCCGCGCCTTGCCGATTGCCCGGATGCCATGCAGTCTTCTGTGGTGACATAGATCGGGTGCGTGATCTCGACGAGTTTTCTGCTCACGTAACCGGATACGGCCGTCCCCATCTTCTTGTCGACCAGGGTGGTCCGCGATCCATAGCACGAGACGAAATACTCGCCCGTTTTCATGCCCTCCCTCAGGGAAGAAAAAACGACGGCAGGACGAGCACTCCCATTTTGGGCTCCTATCTTTGCCATCGGTCCGCGCATCCCTATTACCTGAAGCATCGTCCTCTTGTCCCCTCGAGCCCCGGAATCGTACATGATCGAAAGGGGATGATCCGGTCTCGTACGGAAAAACCCGAGTACGTGTTCTTCCATCGCACCGAGGACATGGGTTGCGTCGTTCCCATCATCTCCGACCAACCTGTCACGAGCGGCTCTCAAGTCCGGCAGATTCAGAATGGAAAGACTGAGACCGGAAGCGGATGCCTCACGGAAAAGAAGCCGCTTCATCTTCTCCACCATGGTTATGCGGTCCTTGATTGGGCACTGCGAAAGCGCTCTTCTCAAATAACTCGAAAGCCCCTTCTTGTTAAGTCTCCCTTCAGGATCATGGCTTCCAGCAGCTTCGGCTAGAATCTTGCGACCTTTTTCCGAGGTCGTTAGAAAGTATGCTCCCAGCGCCACATCTTGACCGAGATTGAGTGTTAGAGATCCATTGGCGGGGGAGAATAGGTTGTTGTGGGCAAGGAGACCCTTTACCTCCTCCAACGCCCCTGCTGTCACGACACGATGGATGGCAGCAGTATCCCCATCGAAGTCCGCGTTGAACCCGGCGGTCACGAGCGGGTGCATGGAAATGGCTTCATGGGAACTCACCTTGGGATAGAAGGCCTGAATGCCAAGCCGGTGGAGTGTCGGTTGCCTATTGAAAAGAACCGGATTCCGTGTCCCGATTTCTTCGAGAACCCTAACGACCAGCGCCCGGTCCTCAGCGATATTTCGGTGGTCGGATGAAAGCCTCAGTGTCCTTCGTATTCTCGTCTCGATAGCCCGGTCGCTCAGCGTCTCCTCTTGGCGTACCCGAACGGAGACGGCCCACAGGTCTCTCAACCTTGGAATGAGGAGGGGCATGAAGATCTCGACAGCCATGGCATATGGGAGGGCACACTGATCCAGGTCGAGTTCCAAATCGGGTACTATTACGGCCCTCCCTGAGTAGTCCATGCGCTTTCCCAATAGGTTGCCACGGAAGAACCCGCTCTTGCCCTTGAGGAAATACGCCAGCGAACGGACCAAGGTTTTTCCATCACGATCACGTATGGGAGGCATCGCCTTCCTGT
>PHBH01000045.1 GCA_002840535.1 Deltaproteobacteria bacterium HGW-Deltaproteobacteria-15
CTGCCAAGACTGACATACAACCTCTTCCCGCTCGAGTACGCAGTCAGGGCGATCGCCAGCATCTCCTTCGCTTTGGCGGTATTCAGTACGAAGTTCCTTTTGGAGAATAGCGGGGTCGCCGCATCATGCGTAAGATACACAATGTTACTAGCTCCAGTGGCCCCCACCCTGGTTATTGTACACGCATACCAAGCAGCGGACGCTACATTGACCAGCAACAAACTTGTTAAGACGAATACTGACGCCAGCAGGAAAATCCTTTTTGCTTTCATTGCACATTCCTCCTTACGTTCCAAATTCAATATTAAGCCAAACCCAAGCCTGTTTTCATGACATCCGACTATTTGACCAACCACTACTCTGCGCGAAAATCTCGCCTTCTATACTGGCACCTGCCCCTCCTCCTTTTCCACCCCTGTAACACTCCGGTTCTCATCCCCCTCCGGAGGTGCTCTCCAGTACTTTCTAAGTCAATGGTCTTGTTTTGCTTCAAGAGCTTTTGGAGCTGTTCCCGGGACCTCCTCTTCCCTCACAGGTTCATCGGGAAACATTTCTTCTGCGTTCTGCGCATTAACTCGTCCACTTTGCTTCAAGAGAAGTTCCAACTCCATCTCGGTCATCCCTTTTCCTCCCGGTTCATCGGGAGGTATCACCTCTTCGTTTCGTAAATCAACTTCATTTTGCTTCACGAGAAGCTCTAGCTCCCTCTCGGTCATTCCTTTTCCTCCAGGTTCATCGGGAGGTATCACCTCTTCGTTTCGCAAATCCATTTGTTTGCTCTTTTCCACCAACCGGTTGAGTTCACTCTCTGTCATGCCTCTTTGTCCCGGCTCTTCTGGTGGCACCACCTCGACTTCCTCGAAAGTTGTCTCCTTTCTTGAGTGCTTTACCCGTGCATCTTTTCCGTTTTCGATACGCCCCGGACCCTCGGCGCAGATCAGGATTTCCGTTTTTCGTTTTTTGTTATCGGTCAATATTACATGGCTGGGCTTGCCGAGGGCAACGATAATCTGCTTCAGGGCCTTCTCAAGATTAACACTGTCGAGCCGAATGGACAGCTCCATATCGGCCCAATTTTCACTTACGGTAATCTCATGATCGGCTGATTCCGATATCCTTTCAAGGACACTTCTCAGAGGTTCGTTTTCAATATCCATTGATATGAGGTTCGTCCCGGCATGATTCTCCTTCGCCGCACATGGAAAAGCTATAAGACACAGTCCCAAAAGCATGACCCCAAAAACCGAAAGCCTATTCCCACACTTGCACATAGGAGCCCTTCCCCGCTATCCTGAGAGGATTTCCCGCCTTACCTGAATTAGCCGTTTCTGAAAGTGTGCCCATACCGATTATGCGCGCCTTACAGCGGGCAACTCGGCCGGAAAAAACTGAGAGGTGCAGTCTCCTGGGGGCCTTGTGAGGTTGGTTTTCATATGCCTCTCGTATGAAATTCACGACCAGCCAGCTTTGTTCGCCCATCGATACCAAAGGGCCGTTCGCAGCGCAGTCGTTCCTGAGGTAAGGCGGTCGAACCATGAATTGAGTTCCGGTCGAACCTCTATGATTTGCCGTGATTTTCGTTATATTCAAACTAGCGCGCGAGGAGAAACGGCTAGCCTGACCTGTAGAAAGAGCATATGCTACTTAGTATGTTTTTATATTAGCAATGCAAGAGCATGACAAGATAATTCTTCATGACATCACCAAATCCATAACTGAAATGCCGGCAATCACACTTTTGCGTGATTGTCTGAACCATACTGTCCAATAGCAACAACGTATGCTGGGAAAACCCGGGTACCTTATTTCTCCCCCCTGGATTCTAATTCTGGAGACATCTTTTCTTGGAAAGACTTTGATATTTCATGTCTTTCAACCTCTCCCGACCCCCACGGAAGTTTTCTCACCCCGACAGATTCTCGTTGAAAAAAAGGGTGAAGGGGTATATATAAAATAAGCTTTGAAGAAGTTTTGAAGAAGTGGGGATGTAGCTCAGATGGGAGAGCGGTGCGTTCGCAACGCACAGGCCGTGGGTTCGAATCCCATCATCTCCACCAGAAACATCAATCGGCCATCGGGCAAAGTTGCATGGGGATGTACCGGGAAGGAATTCCTTGGATTTTTGCGCCCTTGCGAGATGACAATTTTATTAAGAAGGTAACGATTCAGGTTCTCTGAGTAAGCTTCGTTACCTTTCTTTTTCTTGGGTCAACGTGCCGGTGCATCCATTACACTCGGAGTCAAAGCCGTGGCGAGAACTGCAACCGTAGAGAGAAAAACCAGGGAAACGGATGTGAAGTTCGTCCTGAATCTGGACGGCGCTGGGACAACCGAAATCGGTACAGGAATTCCCTTCATGGACCACATGCTGGTTCTGATGGCCGCACACGGATTCATGGACCTCCGGGTGAGCGCCAAGGGGGATACCGAGGTTGATGATCATCATACGATCGAGGACATCGGAATCTGCTTTGGGGAAGCCTTACGCCAGGCCATTGGGAATAAGGAAGGAATCAGGAGGTACGGGCATGCCGTAGTACCCATGGATGAAGCGTTGGCCCGTGTTGTCATCGATTTCTCCAACCGTTCCTTTCTCGCATACCGCGTTAATCTATCCGAGAGCAAAACAGGAAATTTCGATGTGCACCTGGTAAGAGAATTTTTTCGGGCAGTTGCTCGCGGGGCCGGCCTGACCGTGCACGTGGATCTCCTCTCAGGAGAAGATCCTCACCATATTGCAGAGTCGATCTTCAAGGCTTTCGGGAGGGCTTTGGACCAGGCGACCTGTATGGAAGGTCGGTTGGGAGAGATGGTACCTTCTACAAAGGGCATCTTATAAAAGAGTCTCTCGCGGAGACGCAAAGACGCAAAGAATGGTTAATAAGAAAGTATTGCGTCAGCCTTCTTGACGAATAACCCTGAGTCTGCGCCTCGCGCGACAACAGACCCATGAGGAGCCTATGCCGCAAAGCCGCTTCTATCCTTCTGTCCTATACGCAACACTTTGCATCCTCCTTCTGTTCCTTGTTACCGGCTGCGCTCTTCAGGGAGCAACCGTTCTCGAAGACAAATCACATGAAATGAGTTCCATCGTCGTCGCAGGGTTCTTCCCGGTTCTCTCAGCCGGCGAAGAACCTGGAATTATTAGAGGTCCTCTTCAAGGTGCCGTATACATGGCCCACCCTGTGACTCAAGACATTGTTGAAAAGATGAGTGAAAGTGTTTATTCGAAAATGGCAGAAAAGGGATATGATCTCATCTCGCCCGAACAGACGAAAGGTGTTCTTGCCAGTCTTCACTTCTCAAAACCGAAAATGGGAGGGGTCGAGCTTTACAGTGAAATTGGGAAAACCCTTTCGGCTGATGGGATCCTTGTTGGCTATATCTTTCGGTGGTGGGAAAGGGAAGGCAAGGATTTTGCCGTTGACCGCCCGGCCTCCGTTGGCTTCGACCTTTACCTGCTGAGAAGCGAAAACGGCGCAGTAGTCTGGCGAGGAAAATTTGACAAGACACAGCAGTCTTTTTTTGAAAATCTGTTGGATGCCGGTACTTTTTTTAAAAGCAAAGGGAAATGGGTCAAGGCAGAAACACTTGCCGAGATGGGTTTGAGTGAACTCCTGCTGAAATTTCCAAAAAATATCGGCAAGATCGAAAAGGAGTAATCCCTTGATCGTAATACCGGCCATTGATCTTAAAGACGGACGCTGTGTCAGGCTGAAACAAGGCAGGATGTCTGAAGAAACCGTATATTCGACAAAGCCGGAAGAGATTGCTCTAAAGTGGTTTGAAAAAGGTGCCGAAAGGCTGCATGTAGTCGATCTGGATGGCGCCATCCGCAAGACCCCCGTCCATCGAGAAGTTGTCCGGCGCATCGTGAAAGCCGTGCCTATACCGGTCGAGGCAGGAGGCGGGATAAGGAACATCGATACCGTCAGGAGCTATCTTGACTCAGGTGTGCATGCCGTTATTCTCGGGACCGCTGCATTCAGGGATCCTGATCTGTTGTATCAATCCTGCAAAGAGTACCCCGGCCGTATCATACTCGGGCTGGATGCAAACGAAGGCAAGATTGCCGTGGAGGGGTGGACACACGCTACCGAACTCACCCCCATAGAACTGGGCAAACGCTTTGCAAATGACGGTTTGGAAGCCATCATTTACACAGATATTCAGAAAGACGGCATGGGGACAGGTCCAAACATCGAAGCGACAAGGATGCTCGCGAAGGGGGTGGATGTGCCGGTAATAGCCTCAGGGGGCATTGCTGATGTCGAAGACGTAAAAAAGGTCCTCACACTCTCCGAAGATGGAGTCATCGGCATGATTACGGGAAGGGCTCTTTATGAGGGCGGACTGGATCTTCAAGAGGCCATCCGAATCGCAAAGGAAAAAATGCAGCAAAAGGGTGCTTGATTTTCCGAGGCTCTAAGGTAATATGTCATGTTGTCCTTGTCCCAGTGAGTGCTCTTTCGAAAGGGGGATTCGGATCGCGCGATCAGCTGTCGGCGGCCAGTAAAACCAGGATGATTTTTTCCTGAAGGTTTAAGACTTCATCCGGAACTCTTTGGATAGACACAAGATAGCGAAAGGATGTCGAGTTGATCTTGATCGCTGGGGACAAGAAAATGCCACGAATGGAACCGTACAAGAGCATGAGAATCTTCAGCGTTCAGTACGGGGTTTTCCTATCGAGCTTCCGCATTCTGCCTGTAAACTCGCTGAGATGGAAGTAAAATTGTGGATCAGCATCAATCCGTGAAAGAGGAAGTCAAACGGGTGGCGGATATCGTGGAGGTCATAGGAAAGGCCATACACCTCAAGAAAGCGGGACAGAATTATCTTGGCCTTTGCCCCTTTCATCCTGAGAAAACCCCTTCTTTTACAGTCAGCCCATCAAAACAGATTTTCCATTGTTTCGGCTGCCGGAAAGGGGGAGATGTCTTCACCTTCTGGATGGAGTACCACAAGGTATCTTTCCCCGAGGCATTGCGAGATCTGGCCGAACGCTATCAGATTTCTCTCCCGAACACTCCGTGGAACCCTTCTGAAAATGAAAGATGGACCGAGAGAGCTTCCCTTTTGAAGGTGAATGAAAAGGCTTGCTCTTTTTTTCAAGAAAACCTCCTTCGATCGGCAGAGTCAAAAAATGCAAGAAAGTATCTGGCATCGAGAGGGATTACCAAAGAAATCGTTTCCGGTTTCAATCTTGGTTATGCGCCTGAGAAATGGGAAGGGCTGTGCCGGGTCATCAAAGGGGGGGACTTGGAATGGGCCTGCAAAGCCGGTCTGGTGATTCCCAGGAAGACCGGGGGCTACTACGATCGGTTTCGGGGCAGGATTATGTTTCCCATCTCCGATATCAGGGGCCGCGTTCTTGGCTTTGGCGGCAGAGTGCTTGACGATTCAACCCCCAAATACATGAACACCCCGGAATCCGTTCTTTTTCACAAGGGCCATGTTCTCTATGGTTTTCATTTGTCGCACGAGGCGATCCGGCAGAGTGGCCGGGCTGTCATTGTGGAAGGATACATGGATCTTCTGGCCTTGAAAAGACACGGATTCAACGAGGCTGTCGCTACTCTCGGAACCGCCCTGACCAAAGAGCATGTCAGACTTTTGAAGGGATACGCCAAAGAAGCGGTGGTTGTCTTCGATTCGGACAATGCGGGCAGGGCAGCCGCTTCCAAGGCCTTTTCCATTTTTTTGGACGAGGAATTCCCTGCAAAGGCGGTCCTCCTGCCGGAGAATGAGGATCCCGACAATTTTGTTAACAAGCGGGGCCTTTCGGCCTTTCAAGATCTCCTCGCCCATGCCTCCCCCATTTTCGATTTTTTCCTTGATTTGCAGATGGCTCAAACCGGCCGATCCATCGAAGGGAGGCTCTCCATTCTGAAACAGACGATTCCTCTTCTATGCGATTTGAAAAACGCGGCGCAGCAATCCTTATATGTGAAGCGGGTCACAGAGAAACTCGATCTCAAAGAGTCGAGTGTCCTTCAGGAGATGAAGAAATGGGTCTCTTCCGGCACCGGAAAAGATGGCAAGGAGGCTCCAAAGGAAGATCGGCCTCTCGGTAAAGAGCCGGTGCATAAGGATGATTCTCTCTTTCTGAATATTCTGGTCCATCATCCCTCGGCAAGGCCGGGAATGTTGAACGAGGATTTCCGGGTTCTTCTCTCTGATGAACCTGTCAAAGAGATCTTCGATCGCATGATAGAGGGTTACAGGAGTGGTGTCTCCGTAAGTCCCGCCGAGTTAGTGGATAATCTGAACGGAGAACGAAGCAAAGAAGTTCTAAGGGAGGCAATGATCAGCCGATCCATGTGTAGCGAAGAGGAGGTAGTGCAAGCACTGAAGGATTATGGGAACAAAGTTCTGAAGATCAAACTGGCAGAATCTAAAAAAAAGGCCTGCAAGCAACAGGATCTCCAGGAACTGAGCAAAATTTCAAAAACCATGCAAGAAAAGTGGGGTTGAATTCCCAACCCCGTGAGCGTGAAGCGTGTCTGTAAAAAAAAGCCTTCAGCACCGCCGACACAGACGCGAAAAAGATATATTGTCTTGGCGTTGGAAACATTTTAGGAGGAGATATTCATGGCCAATAATTCCGACTCTGTGAATCTCAAACGATTGATCGATATCGGGAAAGACAAAGGGTACATCACTTATGAGGAGCTCAATGACGATCTTCCCGATGAAGTCGTATCTTCTGAATACATTGATGATCTCATGGTAATGTTTGAAGAAATGGACATCCTGGTCATCGATGAAGCTACGAAAGAAGAGATTGAGAAATCCAGGAAGCTGCTGAAGAAGAAACAGGAGAAAGCACCCGAAAAGGAGAGTTTCCGGGCCGAGATCTCCGATGGGATGGCCAGGGTATCGGATCCTGTCAAGATGTATCTCAAGGAGATGGGATGCATTTCCCTCCTCACAAGAGAAGGCGAGGTGGAGATCGCAAAGAGGATCGAGTCCGGAGAGGAAGAGGCTTTGACCGCCCTCTTGAAATGCTGTGTCGGGATTGAGTACATCATCGAGCTGGGCCAGAAACTGAGAAATGGAGAGATCAAGCTGAAGGATGTGATCAATGACCTGGAAGACGAGGACAGCCATGCTCAAATCGGGGAAAAAAGAGATTCTATTATCAATCTCATTGAAGAGATAAGCGGACTTTATAAGGGGCGGTGTGAACTTAGACGCGAGATCCAGAAGAGAGGTGTGTCAGGGACCAGGAAAAAGAAAATTTGCGAAAAGATAGAGAAGGACTACGGAAGAATCGTTGAATTGATAGCGTCGTTCAAGCTGGAAAAAAGCCAGCTCGATCACATGGTCGCCAGGCTCAAAGAAACCTCCATTCATATGGATCAGGCGGAAAGAGAGATCCAGGACTGTTTGAAGGCCGCCGGCGGCAGGACCTTGCCCAATCTGAAAAAGTGTCTTAGCCAAATCCCCAAATCCGTAAGAGACACCGAAGTGGTGAGCCCCTTGAGGATGAAGAAGAGGGATATCCTTGCCCTGAAGGCCAGACTCGAGAAGGCGGAAAAATGCGTCAGGGATATTCAGGAACGGACAAGCATGGAGAAGAGCGAGCTGGAGAAAACCCTGCAGATGGTCGAGAACCGGTTGACGCAGTCCAAGAATGCGAAAAGCGAGCTTATTGAAGCAAACCTGAGATTGGTCGTAAGCATTGCAAAGAAGTACACCAATAGAGGCCTCCAGTTTCTCGACCTTATTCAGGAAGGGAACATCGGGCTGATGAAGGCCGTGGATAAATTCGAGTACCAGAGGGGATATAAGTTCAGCACGTATGCCACCTGGTGGATCCGGCAGGCAATTACCAGAGCCATTGCGGACCAGGCCAGAACCATACGTATACCTGTACACATGATCGAAACGATCAACAAGCTCATACGAACTTCCCGGTACCTTGTCCAGGAACATGGCAGAGAGCCGACTCCGGAGGAAATCGCAGAGAAAATGGAGTTTCCCCTGGAAAAAGTAAGAAAGGTTCTCAAGATTGCCAAGGAGCCGATATCGCTTGAAACACCTATAGGCGAGGAAGAGGACAGTCATCTCGGGGATTTTATTGAGGACAAAAAGGTGATTTCTCCGGGCGAGGCAGTGATCAGCCATAATCTGGGCGAGCAGACGAGAAAAGTTCTGACCACCCTCACCCCGAGAGAAGAAAAAGTCCTCAGAATGAGATTCGGGATAGGCGAAAAATCCGATCACACCCTGGAGGAGGTTGGCCGGGATTTCAGCGTCACCAGGGAGAGGATCAGGCAGATTGAGGCCAAGGCATTGAGGAAGCTCAGGCACCCCAGCAGGAGCAGGCAGTTGAGGAGCTTCTTGGAAAGATGATTCAAGATGCAGGATGGCAGGATCCACGATGAGGAAACCAGAATTGATGGTCGCGCAAGTATACCTCAGCAGTGTCTGCGGAATCGTCAAAGTCATGCCCGGCTAAGGAAAACAGAGATATGCCGGTCTGCATCGTGAATCTTGTATCCTGTATCTGTTATTTTCCTTGACACCTCAGGTATTTGCTAGCATTTTATTCGTGAAAGGCAGGGAATGGAGGGCCTATAGCTCAGCTGGTAGAGCCACCGGCTCATAACCGGTTGGTCCCTGGTTCGAATCCAGGTGGGCCCATCAAATACACCTTCTTATATAGCGATGAGGCAGGAACGAACAAGTCCACTGACTGCGAAGCAAAGTACTTGACAGCTGAAAGGGCGCACCGGTTTACGGTGCGCCCTTTCAATTTTTGGGGAGAGCGTCATTTCCGGTGAAACCCACGATAAAAGATTTGATGAGTTTGCTGAACACGATTGCCCCTTCCAATATTTCGGAGGAATGGGATAATCCCGGCTTACAGGTAGGAAGCCTTACACAGGGAATCGATAAGATAATGCTTTCCCTGGATCCAACCGTTGAGGCTGTCAGAGAAGCGGCCCGGAAAAGGGCCCAGGTTCTATTAGCTCATCATCCGCTTCTGTTTAGGCCTGTCTCGTGCCTGGACCTGGACAAGTTCCCCGGAAACGTCATTCATGAGTCACTGAGCGGCGGGGTCTCCATTATCGCGGTCCACACGAATCTGGACGGCGCAGCCGAGGGCATCAATCACATTCTTGCAGAGCTTCTGGGCCTCGGGGATGTGGAGCCACTTCAGAGCATTCCTCAATATCCTGCTGGAGGATTGGGGAGAATCGGTTTTCTTGACGAGCATATGGCTGTGGACGTGCTTGCGGAAAAATTGAAAACCATGCTTTCTGCCGAAAAGGTGCGGATCATAGGAAGCACTGATTCTGCAGCCCGCCGCATTGCTGTCATGGGAGGAGCCGGTGGTTCAATGATTTGGAAGGCATCTGAGATGGGTGCTGATGTTTTCATCACAGGAGACGTAACCTACCACCAGGCACTGGAAGCGAAAGCCCTCGGTTTGATCGTCATTGATGCAGGACATTTCTGCACTGAAAGAACAGCATTCATTCACTTTGCCGACAAATTGAGGCATCTTTTTCAGCAAGCCCGGTTTGCAGTAGAGGTGGAGGTATATCGAGGGGAAAGGGATCCCTTTTTGTACAAATAAGACCGGGAGGTCGGTGTGCTCGCGGCATTTCGCAAACTATAAGTCGGAAGATGAGAACTTTAGAAGATGCGGTCATGCTGGTGAAAGCTCAACCTTTTGAACCCTGAACTTTGGAACCATTTACATGCGAGGTATGCCATTGAAAAAAAGACTTAAGCTCCTTTTGGAACTTCAGACCTGCGATAACCAAATCACTGGAATCCTTCGAAAGAAAGCGGAAGCACCGTTAAGGGTCAAAGGACTCAGAGGGGATCTGGAGGAAATCGACCGGCAGAACAAGGAAGCGCAGGACAAGCTGGAGGCCATCAAGAAAGAAAGACGGGGGTTTGAAAGCGAAGTGCAGGAATTGGTTGGCAGGATCGAGAAGAGCAGCATCAAGCTTTCCAATGTCAAATCCAACAAGGAGTATGCTGCTGCGCTGAAAGAGATTGAAGACCTTAAAGCGATGCAATTCTCATTGGAAGACAAGATTCTGAAATACATGGAAGACACTGAAAACCTGGAAAAGGATCTCCAGTCACGAAAGAAAAAGAGGCAGGAGGCCGCTGCTGAGGCGGAAAAGATGACCATTGCGGTGCAGGAGGAGATGAAAGAGCTGGACAGGCAGCTTGAAGCGCTCCGGCAGCAACGGCCTCATCTGCTCGAAAGCGTCGAGAAGAGTCTTTTGAAAACGTATTCCCTGCTGATGGAACGAAAAGGAGGGCAGGCGGTGGCCGCCGTAGTTCGCGGTGTTTGCCAGGCGTGCCATATCGGATTACCTCCCCAGGATTTCAATAACCTGCTCAAGGGTGACGCGATCCTGACGTGTCCGCATTGCAACCGGCTCATTTACTGGGGAGAAGATCAGGAGTTCCAGGCGGAGACAAAGGGGGATAATGGAATGTTGGAATGATGGAATACGCCCCATCTTCCACTATTCCATTTTTCCATTATTCCGGGTATCCTTTAGGCGTTAGAGCAGGACGAATGACCGCTGTTCCGCTTCTGGCGGAAGGGAGGAAAGTCCGGGCTCCACAGGACAGAGCGCTGGGTAACGCCCAGTCCCGGCGACGGGAAGGAAAGTGCCACAGAAAGGAAACCGCCCCCGGCATGTTTTTAGACATGCCGAAGGGTAAGGGTGAAAGGGTGAGGTAAGAGCTCACCAGTCCTGACGGTGACGACAGGAGCTTGGTAAACCCCGCTCGGAGCAAGACCAAATAGGGGGGCGCTTAAGGGCTGTCCGTCCCAGCCCCCGGGTAGGTCGCATGATCCCGTCGGTAACGGCGGGGCTAGATGAATGGTCATTGTCTCCCGGTTCACTTTTGTGAAATGGGGGAAACAGAACCCGGCTTATGGACTGCTCTAACAACTCACTTCCGCATGCAAGGTTCAGATTTTGATCGAACACGCGATATCCCCATCCGTGCTCTTCGTGTCCTGCCACAACCTTCTTCCCTGGCGTGGATAATGCCGGCTGCCGATCATCCAACACTCTTCCCCAAAAATGCGATCTTCATTCTTGGCGCCGGTCGCTTCGGCAGCAGGGCGGCGAAAATCCTTTGCTCCCGCCAGAAAACGGGTATCTGGTTGATCGACAAGGACAAGGAACCTCTCTCGAAGCAAGAGAATCTGCCGGTCTCCAGAATCCAAATGGATGCGGTTGAATTCCTTTCAGAAAGGTTTTCTTCGCTCTTTCCTGAAAACCTGCTCGTCCCTTCCCTTCCCTTACATCTGGCATTCGAGTGGCTGATGAGGTTTTGTGGCGGAATCTCGCGAGAAGATATTCCCCGCGAGACGAAAATGCTTCTGCCGAATGTCTGGGCGGGTTCGGAGGGCTCTCTCCTTGTGAGTTATGCCGATTTTCTATGCCCTGATGACTGCCCGGAACCAGCCGCTCACTGCACGATCACCGGAAAAAGGAGGGAGACTCCACTGTATCAGAGACTGCGCGAGATTCATGCGCCCGATCACCGCATCCACATCATTCGCAGCCGACAACTGGCGCCAGGAGTCGGTGGATACATGGTGCGCGATCTCATGGACGTGCTTGAAAATCTGCGCCGGCATCGTGAAGAAAAATGGCTGCTTGGAACCGCGTGCAGGTGCCACGGAATCGTTACCGCATTTCGTATCGAGCGCAAAGAATTTGCGGAGAAAAATCCTGAGTTAAAATCCGACCAGCCTTGAGGCGATTTCCTGACCAAGGCTTCCGATCAGCTGAAAACAGAAAAGGGCTATGATCGGCGATATATCGAACCCTCCCAGATTGGGAACCACCCGCCTGAAAGGCGCAAGCAGGGGTTCGCTGATCCCATAGATCGCCTTTACAATAGCATTGGAGGGATCAGGGCTGACCCAGGAAAGAAGAGCGCCGACGATGATGACCAGGGAAAAGAAACCGGGGAAAGGAAAAAGCGCCAGTACAAGTAAGAACGGCTCTACCAAGGCCAATGGAAAGGGCGAAAAGGAACCCTGGAAGAAAAGATAGCGAACCAAACCGCTCAAGAGGATATACAACCCGAAGAGGACCACGAGGATAAAAGCATAGTAGTGGTTCTTTCGGATTTTGAACCGCCACGAAAGTCTGTTGAAAGGATGAAAGGCCCTGTCTATTATTCCCTGAATCGATGTCCTGTAACTCCAGCCGGAGAGGACAGATATAAACCAAAACACTGCATAAGCCTGGAAGAGCAACTTGAATATCTGCAGCAGGCTCATTCCGATGCCGCTGGCTGCCGTATTCGATCCGCCGGAACTGTAGAGCAGGCCGCGAAGGAGAACCAGGACTGTAACACTGACGAGTACCTGGCCGGATACGTTTCGGCTGGCATAAGAAGAGGCTTTGAGCACGGGATCGGTCACCCGATAGATGAGGCGATAAATGGGATCGTAGAACGCTTCATTGGATCTGATGAGGAGTCTCAGCAAGAGCAATATGAGGAAGATATCG
Source organism: Deltaproteobacteria bacterium HGW-Deltaproteobacteria-15 (assembly GCA_002840535.1). Taxonomy (GTDB): domain Bacteria; phylum Desulfobacterota; class DSM-4660; order Desulfatiglandales; family HGW-15; genus HGW-15. The sequence goes on from PHBH01000045.1 coordinate 12,522, forward strand.
ATTAAAGAGATCAGGAGCGTCATCGCAGGGTCCTTTCGAAGTCTGCTTTGTTTACCGTATCCTAACCGTACGTTGAATTTAATTCAAATGAATTGGAAGCTGGAGACTTCAAAGTGAAGGAGAAAAGGCCAAAATCCCGGAGAAATCCTCTGCAAACATTCCTCAAAGTAAAACTGGTTCCTCGATCTTCCAGGAACCAGATGGCAGGGAAGGACGGCGATACTTACCGCATCAAGATCACTGCCCCGCCTGTGGAGGGGAAGGCAAATCATGCTTTGATCGACTACCTCTCCGGGATACTGGAGGTACCGAAAGGAAATGTACAGATTGTCTCAGGAGAATCATCGAGAATGAAGACCCTCCGGATCGCCGGACGATCTCTTAAAGAGATCCACGAAAGATTGGATGCTGCTATGCTTTGAACTGCATATCATGAAGCTGCCGGAAACGGCCGTTGAGGGCAAGCAGCTCATCCTGGGCTCCTGACTCGATGATCCTCCCCCTTTCGAGAACATAAATCCGATCTGCTTCACGGACCGTACTGAGCCTGTGCGCCACGATCAAAATGGTCATTCTGCCCTTCAACTTCGATATGGTCTCCTGAATGAGCCCTTCACTCTCGGCATCCAGTGCAGAGGCAGCTTCATCCAGTATCAGAATGGCAGGATCCGACATAATAGCCCTCGCAATCGCAATCCGCTGCCTCTGTCCGCCTGAGAGCAGAGTCCCCCTGTCACCAACAACAGTGTCGTACCCTTTAGGCTGAGCCGTGATAAATTCATGGGCGCAAGCAGCTTCTGCGGCGGCCACAATCCTTTCATGGGAATTCCGCCTCGAGCCATAGGCGATGTTATTGGATATAGTGTCGTGGAACAGCATGATTTCCTGGCTGACGATTCCAATTTGTTCGCGCAAAGAGCGGAGGCTTACATCGCGAATGTCAATTCCGTCGATGGTGACGCTTCCTTTTGTAACATCATAGAATCTCGGGATCAGATCCAGGAGGGTGCTCTTGCCGCTCCCCGTTGAACCCACAAAGGCGACCATTTCCCCTGCGCGAATGGTAAGGGAGATATCCGTGAGCACCGGTGAGTCACCATAGGAGAAATCGACCCCGTTTAATCGTATTGCCTCCTTGTGCCGCGGGAGTTGAATCGCGCGATCCTTGTCTCTGATTTCGGGGACCGTCCCAAGAATCCCGAACACCCGGTCCGTGGCGCCCTGCAAGGTTCGAAGATCGTTGTTCACCCTGGCGAGGCTCTTGATGGGCGAGTAAACTCTTGAGAAGGCGTAGATCAAGGACATGAGTTCCCCAAGAGAGTGTTGAAAATATATTTTACCCACGATTAAAGCTAAAGGCAGGATCAGAAACACCGTGGAGTCCATCATCGGGCCAAGCCCAAGGAACCAGCGGCTCCACTTCATTATATTCTGGTAGTGACGATCCACAAGAGATCGGAATTTGCTGCACTCCTCCTCATCCTTGCAAAATCCTTGAATAACCTTCAGGCACGAAATCGATTCCTGGTAGGAGGAGGTTACATGTGAGAGGGCCTCTTGCACATCCACAGAATGCTTCTTCACATTTCTTCCGAAGAGTCTTATGAGTCCGACAATGACCGGAACCGTGATAAAAACAATCAGGGTAAGGCGGTAGTTCATGAGGAAAAGGTAGACCAGAAAGGCCATCGCCGTCAGGGGATATTCAACGAGCCCGATGAGAATGGTTGAAATCCTTTCCTGCATCACTGTGAGATCCGCAGTGGATCTGGATATCAGCTCACCAATCTTCTGTTTATGGTAGAAACCCGCAGGAAGAGCAATGAACTTCCCAAACAGCTCGGTTCGGATGTTCCTCACAGCTCTGTTAGAGAAGGCTGCGGCTGCGAGTTGACTGAAGTACACTGCCCCCGATTTGATGACCACGGCGGCAAAAGCAACAAGGGTCAGCAGAAGAAGAAGACGGTTTGGCGAAATCCCTTCGATCAGCACAAGCTCCGTTCTCCTCCATGTGGAGGGATCCCACGAATTGAAAGAGGCCCACGGGATCTTCCAGCTCACCGGATCAGAACCGCTTTTCATTCCCTCGTCTATAAAGGGCTGAAGAAGGTATGCGGGGACAACGACAAAAAGCGCCGACAGCGCGGTCAATAAAAGAGAGCACGCAAGCAGTCCTTTATGGGCACCTACATAATGGGCGATTTCTTTTCCTAAAATTCGTCTCAGCATTTGCCGTGCCGGTTATCCGTCTATGAATGAAATACGAACCTTGGCACCCTTCCTGGTGAAACCAAACGGCCCTTGGAGAGTGGCCGGAAAACCATGAAGGGCACGAAGAACACGAAGAACATCATAATTTATTGGTGAAGTCCAGCACAAGATTTCAGTTGGTGCATCCGAAGTGACTCTTTTCCGATCCGCGAGATCAGTGATCCGCTGTCGACGGTCAGCATAGTTCATTGAATAATCATAAGCCGAACGCTGAATCCAGGGGCTTTAATCCAGGGATTTAAAAACGAGATGGAAATCCGTTGGCAGCTTGATGGACAGGTGCGAAGCGAGATCCTCAGTGTTGGACGTTTGCCCTATACGTATGCGGACGTTTTGACTTCCGGTTCATCCCTTTGCAGTCTTGCGGATTCTTATCTGATCCGGCCTGGAGTTCCAAGCGCTTTCTACAGAGCGCCGATCAGCCGCGAAATGACAATCCTTTGCACCTCAGAGGTCCCTTCTCCGATCTCCAGCAGTTTCTGATCTCTATAGAACCTTTCAACGTCATACTCCTTCATCAGTCCATACCCGCCATGAAGCTGGACGGCATGGTTTGCGCACCGGTACATGACCTCGGAGCAGTACAGCTTTGCCATTGCCGCTTCTTTGGAAAAGGGCTTGTTGTTGTCCCTGAGCCAGCATGCTTTATAAAGGATCAGCCTCGCGCACTCGATTTCCATGGCCATGTCGGCCAGCTTAAAAGCGTTCACCTGAAAAGTGCCGATGGGTTTTCCAAATTGCACCCTCTCCCTGCCGTATTTCAGTGCAAGATCATAACAACCCTGCGCACCACCAAGCCCCATGGATCCAATAGAGAGCCGGCCCCCGTCCAATGTCTGCATCATTTGATGGAATCCGTGACCTCGGGGACCGAGCATGTTCTCCTTGGGTACGCGACAGTCTTCGAAGAACAACATGCTCGTATTCGAACCGCGCCACATCAGCTTGCCATGCATCTCCCGCGCTTCAAGACCGGGGGTACCGGCTTCGATCAGGATACAGGACAGTTCGTGCCGTCCATCCTCCCTTGTTCCGGTACGGCAGAGTGCGGTTACACCGGACGTGATACTCGTGGAAGCATTGGTGATGAAAATCTTGCTGCCGTTGATGACCCATTCATCGCCGTCCAGAAACGCGGTGGTCTGGGTATTTCCTGCATCCGATCCGGCATTCGGCTCGGTCAGTCCGAAGCCCCAGAGCGCCTCGCCCGTACACAGTTTCGGCAGATACTTTCTCTTCTGCTCTTCATTTCCAAAATAATAAACAGGGCCGATGCCTAAAGAGTTGCCTGCTGCGACCGTTGCGGCATGGGATCCGTCCACTCGGGCAATTTCCTCAGTGGCGATGATGTAAGAAACATAATCCATCCCCTGACCGCCATATTTTTCGGAGACAAACATTCCGAACAGACCGATCTCCCCCATTTTCCGCATGGTTTCATAGGAGAATTCCTCTTTTTCATCCAACTCGCGGGCGACAGGCTTGATTTCCTTTTCCGCAAACTGACGCACCGAATTCCTGAGAATCTCTTGCTCCATGGAAAGGCTGAAGTCCATGTCATTTCCCTCTCATCAGCGTCCAGAGGTTCAAAGGTTCTGGGGTCTAGAGGTCAGGGGACAGATAACCTCTAAACGGTATATACGATCGCGGCAAGTAGTCGATTTTCTTTGCTGTTCAATGGCCCTGCCATGCCCTCGGAAGTATAGGAGCGGTGCACGGGGCTTGTCAATGGCAAAGGCCTTCAGTTCAGGATAAAGGTAAAATTTCATTATTACCTAAGTCTCGATGGCGATTGTACTCTCCTTCCTCATGCTGTTGCCGAGTGTATGCTATATTTTGACTAAATAAAAGCAAAAATGACAAGCATACCCTGCCACTTTTTCGAATATTGTTGACACCCACCTAATCTTAAGCAATGGTGAAATGCTCGCTTCGGCGGATATTGAAGCTCCCCGTAGCGAGTTCCGGGGAAAATGGGCACCGCCCCGAAGGGGCGGGACTCCAAGCGAAGCGCGGAGAATCTTCCGCCTCACGAGGACTCTCTGTCTGTTTTGGCTCGCTCGCCAATCCCCGAAGCGAGCTGCGGGAAATGCGCTCGCTGTTTCGGTTCACGGATGGAAAGGTCGATGAATCTAGGGGCTCTCATTCGAAGGTGCCGCAAAGACAGAAAACTGACCCTCAGGACTGTGGCTGAGAAGGCGGGAATCTCGGAAGGATTTCTCAGTCAGGTGGAAAACTCCGTCAGCTCGCCCTCGGTAGAGACCCTCATCAAGATATGCGACTCGATCGGCGTACATGCCGGGGATCTGATCAACCAGATTAACAGACAGGAAAACCTGGTAATCATCCGCAGGGCCGAATGGGATGATGTGGATCTGCCGCACACCGGCTTTATCACACGTCGATTCTTCGCTCCTGAGAACAGAAGCACCCTCGACAGCGCGGTCCTGGTGCTGGAAACGGACAGATCCATCCCTGTCCGCAAGGGAATCAAGAACGGCCAGGAGATCATTTGCGTCCTGAAAGGATCGCTTGAGCTCATTTATGGGGAGCGAACGGTTCTGCTGTCCGAAGGCGATACAGTGCATTTCTGGTCAAAACCTGAAATGCAGAGCATCACCAACCGGACCAAGGAACTTGCGATCGCTCTATGGGTTGGAACGCTCTGAGAATGAAGGTTCTCCTGAGCGAGAACAGGGTAGCAACGGACAACCTGCAACTTTCCATGAACATCTTAATTGAAAGGAGGCATCATTTACATGATCAAGTTCAGTGAACGCCAGCTCAGAATTCCAAAGTTGATGCGGCCGGTGTACCTGGTCACTGCAGGCCAGTCGAAATTTGATCGCGCAATTCCGGAGAAGAAGACCGAAGAGCTTTGTATCGACGCCTTTACCATGGCGGCCCGGATGATCGACAAAACGCCTGCAGAGCTGAAGAGCTACATCCATTCCGCGTATTACGGCCATTTTGCCGACCACTTCGGTGATCAGCTCCTGGGTGAAGCGGTCATCCATGACAGGCTTGGACTCGACCCGCTGGGAAACATCGGGGTCAAGACCGGAGGGGCTACAGGCGGTTCCACCCTCTGGGAAGCAGTGAAGGCCGTTGCATCGGGATACTCGGACTGTGTACTTGCGATGGGTTGGGAAAGAATGGACGAGGTGCCTACCGACGAGGGAAACCACCTCATCTCCTGCGCTGCCGACAAGGACTGGGAGACCCCGTTAGGTCATATCTATACGGGGTATTACGCTGTCATGGCCCAGAAATACTGGCAGGTCTTCGGAAAGGAGGAAGATTCATTCAGACGGACCCTGGCCGAGATCTCCGTTAAACATCACGGTTATGCCCGCTTCAATCCATTTGCTCAGGCCCCGATGAAGATAACCGTTGAAGATGTTCTGAAGTCTCCCGTGGTCGCATATCCGTTGCGCGCTCTCGACTGCTGTCTCATGAGCGTGGGCGCCGCCTGCGCCGTGATCTGCGACGAACAGACTGCCGCGGAGCTCACGAAAAATACGAAGAACAAGCCTTTGCGGATATGGGTTGCCGCCGGTTCACATACCCTGCGGCCGGCCTGCCGTCGAAACATGGAGATCCCTTTGCTTCCCAATGAAAGACCTGACCAGTACAAGGATCTTGGAGAGCGATTCCCCGGCGGCGGAAGATATCCGGGATTTTCCGGATTCCTGGCAGCACGAATGGCCGCTTACTATGCCTACCGAATGTCAGGCGTCAAAAACCCCATGGACGACTTCGACGTGCTCGAGCTGCATGATGCCTTTACGATCAGCGACATTCAAACCTACGAGGACATCGGCGTGCGGCCTTATGGACACGGAAGGGAATATGTGGAGTCCGGGGACTGCTATCATACCAACCCCCATACCGGCAAACCCGGCAAGCTGCCCTCCAATCTCTCCGGCGGGCTGATCGGCTGCATGCATGCGGTTGGCGCTACCGGCATCATGCAGATCTTTGAGGTTGCCACCCATATATGGAACCGCTGGGCCGAGATGCATGGAGACCCGAAGTTGTGGCAGGCATTCAACAGGAAAAAGCCGGAAGACTGGAAAGACCTCCAGGTAAAAGGGGCCAAGCGCGGAATGGCGATCAGTCATGCCGGGGTCGGATCACACGTCACGGCCACCATTCTCATGGACCCGGATCACCTGTTGAAGAAGTCGGAATGATGGAATGTTGGAATTTTTATGGAGGACGCTATGAGCATTTTCGGAACAGTTCGGGTAAAAAAGGGACAATACAGGATCAAGGGAGACTTTCATCATATCACTCCTAACATGCCCATCAGGAATGAGGATGATGGATGGAGATTAATGGGTGTAACCAATCCTCGTGAAATGACCTATATCCATTCATATGGCGGAGAGGCTGTTTTCTTTGAATCCCTGCCGAAAGGCATCATCAATGGTTCTCGCTGCGACAACCCCGGGTGCGAATTCAAAGGGACCGTGTACCTTCCCTTCAGGATACACTGCCCTGACTGCCTGGGGAGAAACACCGTGATAAACCTGACGGAAACATGCAAACGCAGCGCAAAAATTCACACCTTTATGGTTTGTGAGCGCTCCGGCGCATTCAACACACTGGACAAGCCGATCAAGTTTATCAATGTGGAATTCGATGGCGTCTCCACCATCCTGATGAGCTATCTTTCGATAGGAGATCCCAAGATCGGCATGAAGGTGGTTCCCATATTCAGGACCATTGCGCCAACCTACACGATCACCGATCTTTCCTGGGTTCCTCAAGACACCTCTCAAAAGGATCTACCTGAGGGATTCACGTTTGGTTGATGCAGGACTCGGAATGCGGAGATCAGGAGACAGCGTGCAAGATAAAAGCAACAATAAGGGGCGCGGATTTTACACGAATTGTGCGGATCACATGGCTTCGACAAGCGTTCATCTTTCGCTGAGATGCCTGCCCGATACCACCATGCCGTGTAATCCGTGTCCACAAAAAAAAGGAAGCCCTTGTACTCCCGCACATGGGCACGATCCGCCTCTCTCACGACTGTATTGGGGTGTCAGGCAGTAGATTTACCAACTCAGCTACTCGTCGTCTGACCCCCTCTTCCAGGCGCCATCTGTGCTGAGCCACCTGGCTATTCAGGTATCTCACCACCCAAGGTGTCAGCAATCTATAGACCGAGGGGCCAAAGCGCATGTGTAACGAAGCCATAACGGGAAGAGGTTCCCAGACTGGGATGGCATCTCTCCGTTGGGCCACGATACTGAGGTACAATCCGCCATAAGCCATTTTGGGCCTGGACCAAGTCCTCGTCTTTATCGTTTGAAGACCGGAGCGCGCCAGCATTTTGCTGAGGGAGGGTGCAGTAAAACAATACGGGTGGTGTATGTGCCATGAGCGAAACCAGTAATTATTACGAGTGTCAATCAAAATCAAACCATCCGCCTTCAGCAAGCGCTGAGCCGCGTGAAGAGCTTCCGGTGCATTGGTGATGTTTTCAAGGACGTGGCTGAAAATGATGAGATCAAACCGTTCGCGTTTGTCGTTGGCGATCAACTCATCCATGCTTCGCGCATATATGGGGGTACCAACGATGCGCTCGGCCACAAGTTTTGCTTCGTCTGACGGCTCGACACCCCATCCTCTCCCATGGAACCGTTCAGCCACCAGGCGCACTATGAGACCGAACGCACAGCCCACCTCCAGGATCTCAGGGTTTGGATTCGATTGTGCGAAACCGACCGCATCCAACAGGTCGCCTATCTTGGCCGCAAACTTCGCCTCTTTGAACAACTGCTTTCGAGCATTCCCTTTGTCACTTTTTTCACGCTTGCTCCTCCAGAACTCATCCCTATAAAGGCGGTTATACCACTCCTGGGAAGGTCTGGGATTCATGAACAATAAATTACACTCCCTGCATCGTTCATACTTCAAAGGAATACCCCGATACTCTGTACCGCCAAACGGTTCAAGATGGCTTGACTGACAACCCGGGCATTCATCCACACGCCGCAAGTCACTCGGCAACGGTGTTGAAGCTGATAGGATGGTCTCTTTCACGGTTTTCTCCTCTTTTCCAGGTTCATTTGCTCTGAAATCGGAAAGGCCGTATCGGGGCTGTGCGGCTCACTGTGGAGCCGCTCCGCAGGTTTCGCGATGCGGGGGCGAAGCTTGTCTCGGATTCGTTCCGGAACATCAAAAGAAAGCGGTGTCGCAGCAGATTCAGCAATTCCTCTCAAAAAATTGATATCCAGCTTCGACAGGGGGCTGGTTTCAGGGGCGATCTCGACAATCCGTGCAACCACATGGGCCATGAAGACCTCACTCGGATGAAAGCCGTCGATCATGTACCGGTCGTCGAGACCGTAGTCCCGAGGAGAGAAAGCAGCAACCACATGGAATCCGCGAGAGCGGAAGGCATGAGCAAAGCCGTGCTTGTAAGTACTCCACCACATAGAGTAGGCAGGAATGGTATCCAAGGCTTGGCCACTCTCGGTAGAGAACGGGGGTAGAAAGATCCAAATCTCTGTACCGAGATCACGGAGTTGCTCGAGAGACTGAATAATAGCGCCTGCTCTACTGTGGTCGAACCTTTGGGGCAACGCGAACTTTCCCCAATGGGAGCGAATCCGCTCGATGACAGGCGGATCCTCGCGGTCAACGAATTTCGGGTCTTTCATGTAATCGAGGAGAATTTCCGGTGAATACTGTCTCGAACCGTCCCTCCGAAAGCCATTATCTTTATGAATGGCCAAGCTCCCGATGGCTTCGTACCCCCAATAGGGGCTCTTCTTAGGAAGAAACAGCCCCCGCAACAAAGCGCCCAAACGCTTTTCTCTGATGGCACGACGGAGCGCCTCTACATGGGCGACAAAACTGTAGGCTTCATCCTCCTGGTTCAGCCAGGACGTATCACTGCCATAGCCCTCATTAAGCCACCAAGGGTCGATACCGACAATGAGGACTCGCGGTGAGGGAAGGTCCTTCTTTAGGACAAGGCGGGCATACTCCTGAAGATCGCATGCATTTTGTAGCATGCCCCCGGCGTTATAAAAGGAGAAGGGACCAAACAGAAGACTGCGAATCTGCATCACTCTTGAACTGCCGAGCACCAGGATCTCCGGTCTGAGCTCCCTGATCGCCGTCAGCTTGTATATGTTGAATTGTTGCGACAAGAAATCTCGACCATAGAGCACCTCATCTTTTGAGGCAATCTGTCTTTGAAATGCATGCCTCGATGGCAATGCATCTCCGGCTCGCCAAAGCGCCAGCTCAAAAACCAAGAAGAACAGGAAAAAGGGAGACAGAAATAGGAGTGTTCTCTTCAGAAAAGCCCACGCCGCCCTCTCGTCCTTCCGTAGAACCTTTTCTTCACAAAGCATGTTCAGAATTGGAAGTAGATGAAGGTAACCTGTCCAGTGTTCGCAAACATCAGGATACCGATCATGATCGTGTAATAGACCGCCCACCGGAGAACCAGCGGCACATTTTCGAGCTGCAGTGCGTGTAGCTTATCCCGTTGCAGCCACTCGATCACGAGCAAGGCTACTACATACTTGAGTCCTTTCGTGAAATCTGCTGTTAGCCATGATGAAGAGGCCATATGGCCAATGAAACTAAACGCATGGGATATCGACTCAGCCCGGAAGAATATCCAGGCAAAGAGCGTTAGGGCAAACGTGAAGACCATCTGCGCAGTCTCACGGATGGACGGTAAGAAATGATTTTCCGCAACAACAGCGGTATAGCGCTTATGCTGCCCAACAAGGATGAGAGGGATATAGTAGACGCCGTTCAGAAATCCCCACGCTCCGAAGGTCCAATTTGCCCCATGCCAGAACCCGGAAGCAGTAAATGTAACAAGGAGATTTGCAATGTGGCGGCCTTTCGACAACGTTCTGCTCCCGCCGAGAGGAATGTAGACATAGTCACGAAACCAGGTTGAAAGGGAAATGTGCCACCTCCGCCAGAACTCGCCTATGTCGCGAGAAAAATATGGATAGGCGAAATTTTGCACGAGGTCAAAGCCAAAAAGGCGTGCCGTTCCGACGGCTATGTCCGAGTATCCGCTGAAATCACAGTAAATCTGGAAAGCAAAGTAGAGAGTCCCCACAAAGAGAGTTAGCCCGCTGTATTCACTGTAATTGGAATAAATCTGGTCCACTATTGGTGCCAAGTTGTCGGCAATCACCACCTTCTTGAAGAGTCCCCACAAGATCTGCCTGATCCCATCCTTCGCATGCTCGGTCTGAAAAGACCGCTTTTTGAGAAACTGCGGCAAGAGGTGGTTCGCACGTTCAATTGGCCCGGCGACAAGTTGCGGAAAAAAACTGATATATGCAAAGAAGGCGATCACATCACGGGTTGGCACTATTTGGCGGCGGTACACATCAATGGTATAGCCCATTTTCTGGAAGGTATAAAATGATATGCCTACCGGGAGTATGATGCGTAGTGCATGCGTGTGAGCGTGAAACCCCAGCAGTTGCATAGCACCTGCAAATGAATCGACAAAGAAGTCATAGTATTTGAAAAAGCCCAGCAAGCCGAGGTTAACGGCTATACTGATGCCAAGAATGATCTTCCGGCTCCGTTCTCTATCTGTATTGTCCAGACTGAGTGAGGCCAGATAGTCGACCAGCGAACCTATCACGATCAGTGCGAGGAAACGCCAGTCCCACCACCCATAAAACAGATAGCTTGCGAGCAGGACGAAGATGTTCTGGCTCTTGAGCGAGTAACGCTGAAGCAGCCAGTAACAGGCAAAAGTAAGCGGCAGGAATAGGGCGAATACAAAAGAGTTGAAAAGCATGAGTATCTAATCGGATGTAGATTGGTTAGGCATGCAAACCTGGGTGCTTGGTCATCATTTCACCCTCTCTGAAGAGGTTGTCCTCATCCCTGAAATCCTGACAAATTTGCGGTACTCTACATTTTGGCTGGTGGCTCAAGGGGAATAATCAAAAGGGAGGCTTCATGCCCCCCTTGCCGTCATCGATTCTCTGCAACCAGTGTTCACCTCTCCTCTTTGCGATGTCCTCTCCTTCCTGCATCCATTCGCAGGTTTGCGTCTTTCACCCGGCCATTTTAGTTCATTCTGCATCCCCCAACAGAATACAGGCATCTTAAAAGATGTTGAACTTCATTTGCTTGACATCCACGTCGCCGTCGATCTGCCGGCAATAGGTCGTAATTTCCTTTTTCCGTTCTTCCCCATTCTTTCTGAAGGAAATGATAATCTCCCGGATACCTTTTTTCTTTATAATCCTTTCGAGTTCATTTACATCTCCCAGGACAGGATACCCCATGATCGTTCTTTTATGCTTACGCGGGTTGTCGTCGATGAAACCGACTACCACCAGTTCCAGATCCCGGTTGTTCTCGATCTCTTTTGCAACCAGTTGCCCGCCCACTCCGGCTCCATAGATGAGCGTGGGCTTTCCCCTTTGCCTGCTTTTCTTAACCCCCTCATCCACAAGACGGAAGGACAATCTGGATAAAGAGACCAGAACCAGCATCAGGAACCAGTAAATAATGAAAACTACCCTTGAATAACTTTCGAACCTGTAGGCGAAGAGGAGGATCAACATGGTCAGTGCAACCGCAGCGGTTATCCCCTTGATGTAAGCGATCAAGTCGCTGATGCTGGTACTCTCCCAGACCCCCTTGTAGACACCCAGGACATAGAAGCAGAATATCTGGCATGCCAACAGGACCGGAAGCGATTTGAGAAAGAACTCAAAATCGTCGCCTATGAGATAGTATACGGTGCCGGTGCCCTCAAAACGCAGAAGATATGCTGTGTAGTACGCGACGGTGACAAGGACAAGGTCCAGAAAGACCTCGAATATCCTTCTTCGATAAGCCAGCTGGACAACAACCGGGGTGAATGCGCCCAGGCCGTTGTTGGACAGGAGGGATTCTTCCGGATAAACCTTCACCCTGGCCAGGTAGACCCAGAAGAACACCACAAAAAGCAGGTAAAGAGTGATCAGTACAAGTGTGGGGCCCACGCTCAGGTAGTGGAAGGAAAGAGTCAGGCATCCTGAAACCCCGGAAAATGCATACAGGACGAGGACCGCTTTCTTTTCCGAGAACCCTATGGCAACCATGCGATGGGAGGAATGATCACGGCCCCCTTGGGAAATGGGGCGACGAAAGAGCTTCCGCATGAAACTCACAAATCCGGTATCCAGGATGGGTACGAAGAGAATGAAGATGGGAATCGCAATTACCCAAAGCAGATGCCCGGCGCTGCCGCCCGATATTCTTTCAACGTTCCCTGCAGCTGTCAGGCAGCCCATGACAAACCCGATAAACAGACTGCCCGCATCTCCCATGAAAATGGAGGCCGGATTGAAATTGAAAATCAGGAAGCCGAGCAGGGCTCCGAAGAACCCGGAGGCCAAGAGGAGCACCGCAGTTGTGCTTTGATCGGGATGCACGTAATTCGTGAGGAAGAGGAAAGCCGCTGCAATCGCTGCAACCCCGGCAGACAATCCGTCCATATTGTCCAGCAGATTGAACGCATTCGTAATGCCGACAATCCAGAATATAGAGATAAACAAGTTCGCCGTGTTTGAACCGGTCCACTCTACCCTGAACCCGAAGATCATCAGAATGGAGGTGATCACAATCTGAGCGGCAATTTTATGCTGGGGGTCCATGTTCAGGATATCGTCCGCGAGTCCGATAGAGAACATGGCCGCGGCACACAAGATCATGGGGAGGTAGGAGCTTCCGAGGTTACGCCAGTCCGAAAACCAGTCCGCACCAATCCATACCCCAAGAGTCGCTCCGAATATGGCCACACCGCCAAGCAGTGCGGTCTCCCTCTTGTGCCACCGGGTGTCTTTTGGAACCGCAATCCGCCCTGTAGCAAGAGCGAGTTTTCTCACCAGCGGAGTCAGCAGCAGGGATGCCACGAAACCGGTAGCAGCCAACAGGAGATAATATTGAAGTGGAAATTTGTTCATTCGCCTAGGTACAAGATACAGGATAAGAAAGTTTCTTAATCTTCGTCAGAAGGACTAGAGTGGACCAGTTCGTGCCATGTTTTGCAGCCGTTGATTCGCTTTCTCTCGCTCTTGAGTCTTGCATCATGCATCCTGCATGATCTGAATCCTGGCTAATCTTGAAGAACTTCAACGTACAGCTGTTTCATATCGCCAAGGAGTCTTTCCATGGAGTACCGCCGCAGCACGTACTCCCTTGCACGGTCGGTCATTTTCGCAGACCGAGACCTGCTTTTCAAAAGAAAAAGAATGGCATCAGCGAGTGATAGGGGCTCGCCTGAACGGACAAGTATCCCCCTTTCAGCCATACGACAGCCGGATACCTCCTCCCTGACCTCTCCCACGAGATCGGGCACCCCGCCCACAGCGCTGGCGACCACCGGGATTCCGGCTGCCATGGCCTCGATCAGGCTGACAGGGGTGCCTTCGTTGATTGATGTGAGAGCAACCGCATCCATGGCAGCATAGACGTTACGCATATCCTTATGCCACCCCGCAAACTCCACAATTTCGGAGATCTCCAGCTTGCGTGCGTAGTCCACGAGCTGTTGCCTCAATTCCCCATCACCGACCACCAGGAACTTGAATGAGAAACCGTTGTCACGTTCCTTGAGAACTCTTGCTGCATCCAGAAACATGCGGTGGTTCTTGATACCGGTCAATCTGCCCACGATTCCGACAACAAAAGTGTCTTCACTTTCGCACCGGGCACATTTCTTTCTTGCCTCGTTTCTGAAGCTGCGGCAATCGCAGAAAGACGTGAGATTGAACCCGAGCGGTATGATCCGCACCTTCTGTGGGGCCGCTATCCTGTATTTATGACAAATGTCCTCGAACTGCAGAGGGCTGATCACAACAATACGATCGGTCAATTTGGCGAGAAATCTTTCTACCTGAACAAAGAGAAAGGCTTTCCTCGGCCCGAAATACCCATCGAAAACATGCCCGTGAAAGGTGTGAATAAGCCTGGCGCGTTTTTGTAGACCTGCAAGAGCCTTCAGACTTATCCCTGCAATACGGCCCAGGCCGCCGGCCTTTGCAGTATGCGTGTGAATAATATCCGGTTGGAAATCCCTGATGAGCTTTTGCAGCCCTCGGTATGTACGGAAGTCGTCAAGGGGTGAGATCTCCCTCCCAAGGCTTGGAAGAATTTCCGGCTCGATTCCTTCGGAGAGCGCCAGATAAGACATATCACCCTCGCCCGGTCCAACATGTCCGCACACCAGGCGAGTCTCGAACCCTTCGGACAACTTCGAGGTGAGAGTCACTGCCTGTATTGCAGGTCCGCCGATATTCAGGCGCGCAATGATCCTCAGGATTCGTATTTTAGTTGGATGAGACAAAAGAATTCAGCAGTCAAGGAGATGAGGAGCCTGGCGTTATCTTTCCACGCGCATCATGAGATAAACACCTGCCAATGAGAACACGAGGTTAGCCAGCCATGCAGAAAGGACCGGAGGGATTGCCCCCATTAATCCAAGCGAACGTGAAAAACCGAGGGTCAAAACGTACAGGAAGCATATACCGATCCCTACCGAAATCGCCAGGGGAGTCCCTCCCCATTTCAACTCCAGTGCGACAGGAATGCTCATGATCACCAACACCAGGCATATGAAGGGAAAGGCGATTTTGATGTGCATATCGACAAGGTATTTCGAGTTATCGTATCCTTCCTCCCGCACTCCTTCGGCATAATGTTTGAGCTGCCAGAATCCCATTTCCTCGGGCCTCTTCGATCCTTTTGAAAATGATTCGGGTCTCTCCGGCAGATCCAGATAGAGTTCCGCTTTTTTCTCTATGCGGTAAGATCCTTTTTCGTCCAACTCCTGAACAATGGCATCCTCCAACTTCCAGCGGCCATTTTCCCAGGCTCCCTTTTTTCCCTCAATTCGCTTGATGAGCCGGAACGCACTGTCGAAAAAAAAGAGGGTTGGATTTTCCATGGTCTGGTTTTTAGGGTCGAACTCCCGGATCCAGTAAATCCTGTCGGGCCCTCTATACCAGATCTGGTCACTGCCATGGAAAAGGCCGGGATCCTGCTTCTCGACATCTTGGTTCCATATAAGATTACTCCTGGAGCTTGCAAAAGGGACGACGATCTCGGAGAGGAGAAAGACTGTCAGCCCCACCACAGATCCCGCGAAAACAAGGATCTGTAAGACCTTGAAGAGATTGATTCCGCATGCCTTCAGCGCGATGATTTCACGGTTCTTCCTCATGATGGAGAACATCACGATAATCGTGATGGCAATCGTGGCCGGTACCATCTGCACGGTGATGAACGGTGTCTTGTAAAGGAAATACAGGAAGACAAAGGACCCTGAAACCTCAGCTTCAATGAAATTATCGATTTTTTGCAGGAAATCGATCACGAGGTAAATGAATACAAATACGGCCTCAAAGACGAAAAAGAATCTGGCAAATTCCTTGACCAGGTATTTCGATAGAGTTTTCATCTGAGCGGTTTCAAAAATTCAATTCAAACATTCAAGCGCCCGGGGCTGTGCGCCATGCTTCTGCATTTACCCCCGCCATTGCAGAAGCGGCACTTCATTCTGGACCCTTTTCAATAGAAACACGTTGGAGATTAGCAGAAATAAGCTCGGCAACCACATCCCGAGGAATGGAGACAAGACCCCGGTCTCTCCTATGCTCCTGACACCCGCAAGAAAGAGATAATAGACAATGAATATGGCCATGCTCACGCTGATTCCCAGGGAACGCCCGCCCGATCTGATCTGAGCACCCAGTGGAGCGCCTATGATGCCCATCAGAAACACCGAAAAAGGAATGGATATTCTTTCCATGAGTTCCACCGCCATTTCATGGCGAAGACCCTTTTCTTCCTCAGGCTTGCTCAAGAGATCCGCAAGTTCGATAATAGACATCTCCTTTGGGGATCTTTTTCTCATGTCATCAGGCGGCATGATGTCGTCGAGTCCAATCCTGAGGTCATAGGAACTGAATTGAACCGTCCTTGCCGCCTGAGTCTTCTTCTCCGTAGTGAATGCAGTCCCTTCCTTCAGATGAATGACAATGGCCCTCCCCTCGGGATCGGATAGGATAACCCCTGTTTTGGCCACAATGGTAGTCGTCATGGCCGACTCCCTCCTGTCGACCACGAAGAGGTCTTTCATGATCTTTTCCTTGGGGGAAAAGCTGCTCACGTAGAACGTGACCTTGTCGAACGGCTCACTGAAGATTCTCTCTTTAATTCCCATGTCCGCCTTGGATTTGGCAATTCGGAACACAAGATCTTTGAACGATTGGTTTCCCCAGGGCACCAGGAAGATGGAAATGCTCATTGCAGCCACAAACCCGATGATCGAAACGGTTATAACCGAGGGAAGCATCTGAAACAAACTGATGCCGGATGATTTCAGGGCCATGATCTCGTTATCATGCGACAGTCGTAGAAAGGCGATGAAGACGGCCATCAATATGGCAGCAGGCAGAGCAAAAAGCACCATTCCGGGCAGCAGGTAGAGAATCATCCTGCCCACATCCCCCACGTGAACGCCATGGTTGACGACCCATTCGGAGATGTTGAGCATTCTTGCCGCCAGAACAATGAAAATGAAAACCAGCAGGCTGGCCAGGAAAGTAGGCCAGATCTCATGGAGTATGTATCTGTGAAGCGTGAGTTTCATTGTGCCTTTTGCGTGGATTCGAAGATGGCCGTTTTTGGCTCTCTCATCACAGAGGAATGACTTGTTTTCTTGCCTGCTCTACGATACGAATAAGGCCACCCATGAGTGTGTACGACGCACATCGACCAAACCCCGACGACACACACAAGAACCCCACCACAGAGATGGCGCAGGACACAAGGTCCTAAAGACATTGATCAACCCGGGCACTCTTGTCGAAGCATTCCCAAATAGAGGCGCTCATACTTTCTTACAACCTGTGCAAGGTCAAAATCTTCAAGAACACGTCTTCTCGCTGCGGCGCCAAGCCTGCCCCTATCCAGATCATCCATTTCCAGCAACTCCAACCAAGCCTGCGCTAACGCTTCAGGGTTTCTTGGTGGAACCACCCGCCCGGTTTTTCCCACAATTCTCGCGGCATCTCCCACATCTGTCACTACGCAAGGAACGCCGCATGACATAGCCTCGCAGACCACATTGGGGAAACCTTCCCCATGGGAAACAAGACAAGCGATATCCAGGGCCGCTGTGAGCTTCTCCATTTCATCGCGCTCCCCCAGAAGATGAAAATGATCCTTCCACCGACCGGGAATCATGCTGGAGAGTTCCTCGTTTTCGGGCACAATTCTTGTCCCTGCCAGGATAAAATGTACATTTCTCATCTTTTGAAGCAGGATGTCTGCAGCTTTGAAAAAGGTCGAGTGATCCTTCATGGGATTGAAACGCGCAAAAAAACCGACCGAGTAAAATGCGGATCCCTCTTCCATGAATCCAAGATCCGCCAACAGGTTGGATTTCTGGTCTCTGTCGGGCCTAAAGGTATTTGTATCATATCCGTTCGGGATTACTTTCCATTTATCAGGTCGATATCCGCGTTTCAGGTGAAAATCCAAAGCATCGTGGGAGTTGGTGATAATGACCCCGGGAAGAAAAGAAAGCCTCGCACAAATCCTAAGAACCCATTTGGTTGCAGCGGTATACTGCAGGAGATCTTGGGAGGAACACCGGATATTCCAAAAGATATTCCTTACTCCCGCTGCCGTGCCGACAAGGGAACCTAGCAGATCGGAGTGATAAAGCCACGTCTGCAGAATAGCCGGTTTGGAGGCTCTGAGTATCCTCCACAGCTTCATTGCGCCTGCAATGTTTAAACTTCCCCTTTTCATATTCAAACCGTGGACGGGAATCCCCTGTCGGGCAATCTTTATTCCAATGCTCCCCATACTCATGAGACATATTACTTGATTCGAAAACAGAGCCCTGTCCATGTTGGTCAGAAGCTTGAGCAGCATCCCCTCGGTGCCGCCTGTGTCCAAGGTTGTTATCAGGTGGGTAACTTGAATCCTGGAACTGCTCATGTCTTTCGAACCGGCAATGTTTCTCGGCGCTCACGTCTCAGGAGAATCACGCCGGTCGGAGAATCCCCGTCCGCAAAGGATCTGTGGGTAAGCACTTCCCAGTTCCTGACTCCTGGAACATCACGAAAATATTCAAGCGGCTCTTCTAGATTCCGGCCGGAATATCCCTCCAGGAGCATATATTCCCAGGGTATTTCGGAGATTCCTGGCGCCACCCCTTTGAAGGGCGCATGGCAAAAAAGAATCCCGCGTGTATCCGTCTTGTATCTCTCGGGAATATCCGACTTAAATTCGGGATCCTCTCCGTTTTCCCTTCCAAAAAGATCAAACCGGGTCGCCCCCAAGCCAAGAAGCAATCGTTCGGCAGAGGCTACAACCTCCGGGCGGTCCCAGCCTATGGCCCATTGCGCCCCTTCTGAAAGGGCGTAATAAAGGAACGAACCCGTATTGCATCCGATATCGTATACCACCCTCTCATGAAACGAAAATCCTACGGCCTCCATTATCTTGAGGATGTTGCACCATCGTGTCTTAACGTTCCCCGGCGTTGACCTGAAAAAAGACCGTCCCTCTTCCTCCTTTTCATTCACTTCTCCAAGGAGGTCATCGATGAGTCTTTTTTCGTCTTTAAACAGGAACCCTTGAAAATCCACATACAACGGCCTCCCTTTTTCCTCGCTCATGACGAGATTGCGGCTGCAGTCAGGAGGGGCGAAATCCGCCATGATGTCTACACTTTCGTGAACGGTAGTTAATTCGCGCCGATTCAAAAGGGCGCGGATTCGATACATGAAGGTCTCATAGGCGTCCTGCGTTACCGGAGCCCCTGCCAGGTGCTCTACAATATAGGCCGACAGCGTCCGATCGCGACCTTCCAGCGCAGCCAGATCGTACACCTTCATCCCCAGGTCGTGGAAATAGAGGTAATTTGCAATTCTGACCAGAGCTTTGGGTGAGGGGGTCAATAACCTTTTCAGGGCGGCGCCTGGGGCTGGAGACTGCATGTGCCTGGTGTATTTTGCACTATCCGGATGACGAAAATCTTTGAGAATTTTAAGTCCCGCCGGCTGCGGGTATCGGCCTACAAAGGCAAAATGTTCCTGCAGGCCAAATTGCGGAGGGATATAGAATGTCCATCGTCCTTCCTGGTATTCCAAATCCTCCTTCTTTAGCCATTCTCTAAAATGATCATTCGTGCTGCAGCCAACATCCCGGGCTGGATAAGAGAGGATCACCTGCTTTGAAAGCAAACCCGGAAAAGGATCTCTCCGGAATTTGGCAGAGAGTTTTCCCGTGTACAGCGCATGAAGGAAAAAGGTGACCTCTCCTAGAACCACATAAACATATGTAAAGAGTCTATAGAGAAAAGGATGGGGCCTGAGCCTCCTTTGCGCATTCTGTACAATATCCATTAAGCGGTGACCAAGGTCCCCTGTTCGATCTCAGAAGCAGACGTCTTCATATCGCGTTCTGCGAAATGAGAAAACAGGAATGCATGCCACGGTAGTTTCGCACGGTGACGGTAGTAAACCGGTGAGAAGTCTTCCGAAATATGTCAACAGCCTGCTGCACCTCCTCCAGGTCCAGGCCTGGGAATTTTTGCTTCATGTAGGCATCGATGCCGCGCCCTCTTGTCAAGAGACGTTTCATCCATCTCTTGCAGGAGATGGCCTGGACGTCCATTTGTCGCTTGCCCTTCTCAAACATGGAAATCTTCTTCTGAATACCCAGCGATGGGTTCTCATCAACAAGTTTGCGTAGCATAAGAACAATGTTTTCGCAGGCAGTCAGTCCGGCAATGCCTGAGATATATCTTTCCGCCACTTCTTTTGCCCCCGCGTCTCCTTGGGTCTTTGCAACAAAACCGGATGGGTCTGCCGTGGCTTCTCTAATCAGTGACACCAACTCATCCAGGCAGAACGCCTTCCGGCTTAAGCTGTTCGGCAAAAAAGAATCATACACCTCTGAGGTTAGGGGGCAATAACTTATCACGGGTTCCCCGAGTATGTATGACTCCACACCCGTAGTGCAGCTATTATGGATCATGACGTCGGAGGCCATGATCCATGGAATGACGTTTCCGTCCTGAATGACCTTGATGTTGGGAAATGACTCAGTCGCCTTTTTCCATGTCTCCAGACTCTCGGAGGGATGTGGCCTGATGATGATGGTTCGATCGGGGAAGGCTCTGTGAAGCCCGACGGACATTTCGATGAACTCGTGATACATTTCACCCAGGTAATCCGACCACCTCTCGAGGAAATCTTCATGCTCCTCGTCCTTGACTCGGCCGGCCGCCTTCAGGTTCTTGATCATAAAATCCCGTCCGTAAAAATGATTATATCTGCTGAAGTTGGTATTGATCAGAATAAAGGGTCCGTAAGTGCTTAGTATCTTCTCTTTCTCCGGCAGGAAAAATGACCTGTACGGTTCTCTCAAAAGATCAAAACGGGGGTTCCCGGTGCAGATCACTTTCGAGGAAGCCTCTCCAAGTTTTTGCCTTAAGGTTTTCGCATGATAAGGCCCCCAGGCAAAAAAGTAGTCGGTCATCCCGTAAGCCTTATACGAGATCCTCTCCTTTAGGTAGGTTTCAGGCACCCTGAACGAGAGTCCTTCTTCGCACCAGGCCACAACCCTGTTTCCTATTTTGAGATTCTTGCTGAAGTTCCCTATTTTCGTGCGGACTATGCTCTTGTCGATATATATGCCTCTTGGAAGGCTGTTCAACAACCTGAGCATCTCATTCTGATCCGCTAATAAGACATTAAACCCTTTCTCCGCAGCGAAACAGGAGAGCAGCACCTTGCCTTGGAACTCCCGCACTTTGGTCTCGATAGGCAGAAGCAAATATGGTTTTTCGCTCGTTTTCATTCTCAGCCGGACTGCCCCCCTCGGAAAGGGAGACTTCTGGCTTCGATCTCTTTAAGAAGTGCATTTCGGACGCGTGTTCCCGAAAGGCCATCGGAATTGCCCGTCCACTTCTCAAGCATTCTCATGGTTTCCTCGCTCAGTCTAGCCGAAGGTACGAGCCTTCCCTTTGCGTGTTTTTTCAATTTTGCAACCAGGTCATCAGGCGAAGAGGCGTATTCAACGGAATCCTCCATGTCGACGATATAAGCCTGCATTCCGGAGCCGAGGGCCTCTGCGAATCTGGGCACGACAACAGGCTTGCCAGCGGCAAGGGCCTCAAAAAGCCCGGTGGTATTGATCCCGCACACTACATTGCTGTCGATGATCATCTCGAACGGGTCGCCACCTACGGCTATTTCAAAGTTAGGAGGCATTTTCTTTTCGTTAAAAATCTGATAGAGGCGTGAGCTCTTTGTGAGGTTCCCTTTTCCTTTGACTACAACCTTTATATCGGGGTTCTCATAAGCGAGCCTCAATAGGGCGTAGTGGCATTCCCTGAACAGCTCGGTCCACTCAAGCTCGTCGAGCCCATCACCGATCCTCTCATACCCACCTAGGATCCCGGCCCTAGGCTTCCTGGGGATTGAAGGAAGCCCGGTTTTGGGTCCAAACGCGAAGAAGAGAACATGATTTCCCCGAGCGCTTTCGGATCGCCCACCTCTCGACTCTCGCCATTTATGAATCCTGTCAAGGCGCGGCATTCCGGTGACGATCACGTGCATAGGGGCTGCAATTCCTGCCTCAATCTGAAGAGACTTTTCTATCTCGTTGTAAACGAATATCTTGCTCCCAAGAAATTGGCCCCTTCTTTCCCTGTACAATTTCATATAAAATTCAACTCTCCCTGGGCTCTTGAGATTCTCCTTGTGAAGGACTATGAAAGGAACGCCAAGATCCTCCAGAGCCGCCCCGAACTCACGGTCGGCATAATAGGAGAAGTTCCCGGAGAGCACCGCATCAAAGCCGTAAATGGCCTGCAGTTTTCGCCAGAGATCCTTCATGAAGGATCGGTAGCCCTTCTTGGAGGCTTCGACCTCAGGTTGATCGCTGATGTAGTTGTTGTCCTCCAGAGAAGGATGGAGGAGCCCCGAGGCAAGGGCCTTCATGACTTTTCTATACACCGCGAAGACCGCGAATCGTTGATCCCGTCCGAAGCTAGCAAGGACATCCTCGTCGAGACCCTCCTTGGGAATTACGAGGAGCTTGTATGTCTTTTCTCTCTGCACGGCTCGCTTGACCCTTCTTGTGTAGAGAGGAAAAAACATCGCGGCAAGCCACGGCAAATGGTTTTTCGAACTGAAGGTGAATACGCGGATCAACACATTAGAGTAGACATACTTGATGAAATTCATTGGAGAGACCTGCTAGAGTTGCGGATGATGAACCCGCATGGCTTGGATGAACAGCGACGGACTACCCTTGAACGGCACTGCAGAGATCCTGACCGCGGAATTTCCCTTTGATCAACCGAGAAGCATATTCCTTCGACTTTGCCAGGATTTCACTCACACCGTACTGATCGCCAGGGGACTCTTTTCTATACCCCTCCATGAAGTGAATAATGTCCCTGGGCTCAGGCATTCCGATGAATCGCACCATCTTAACGAACATCTTCCCTAGTTGATAACAGCGGTCGTCAAGGGAGAAGGTCTTTGCTTTCAGCGCCCCCCACTCCCTGTCGATGAGCACCATTGACTTCCTGAAATCTTCATACTCCTCGGAAACGCACATGATATCGCTCACCCGCACAAGTGAATCCAACCCGTTCGTGTGCATGTGACCCACCAATCTGCCATACCCCTCCATCATCCTGTTCCTCGTTGAACGGTTTCCTTCCCGGTACACTTCCACAAAATCCTTCCCTTTGACCTCTTCCACGATCAGGAACCCGCTGATCGGGATCCCGAAGATCTCCTCCACTCCCCACGCAGCCGTTTCCATGACCGGTATGCCGTTTTCCTTCAAGAACCTCAGCAGATGGCGCTCCCGGCACGTAATGATCCTCATGGGACCGGGCTTCAGCACACTCTTCAGGATGTCCGTATATCTCTGTCTGGTCAGCGATTTCAGAAAATATCTTTTGGGGTCCCGGCCGGCATCCCATATGACCCTGATCGATTTCCGTCGGCTTTGGGATACCAGTCGCCCTCCGGACATTCCTATTATCGAGTCATAGCTATGGAGGTTGAGCCGCTCGAGCAACCCCTCTTGCCCCGGTTCGACATATACCTTTTTTTTGAGGATTCCCATTTCCCAGTGATGCTCAGCCGCTCCCCGGATTCGCGGGATGGAAGACCACTCCCGGAATGCCGTTTCCGGATCAGATGAAGAGTTTTTTCAGGTCGTTCTCATTGATACGGTTGAGCAGGTACGGAGATCCTTCTCTTTTGTTCCAACCGCCGTCGAGACCTAGACCGATCTTGAACCCGAATCGCCTGCAGAATGCCTCTGCATCGGCTGGGATGGCCCACTGCCTCCCGTGGGGGTAGCTCACCCAGGTCTGCTCCTTCCCGGTCAATTGTGAAAAAAAACTCAGGCTGTCTGAAATTTCCCGTTCCAAATCGCCTTCAGAAAGGCGGGAAAAAGGCGTGTGGCTGTGGCCGTGGTTTCCGATCGTGTGTCCTTTGCTGCACAATTCTGCTATCTCGCTCTTGCTCAAATAGTAATCCCTGCAGAACGAGGACTCGGAGACCTTGCGAGCTCTCAGCATTTCACTTGCGATGTCGTCGACGATCCGGTTGGGCAACTGGAAGTTGATCATGTACTTCAACGAGGCGAAACCGCGCGAGTCATAGGGATAGGACTGGGCTGCGGCATTTGCAATATTCTCTTCTTCGGCCCTGCGGAGCCACTCCTTAGGCACCAGACTCATGAATTCTTTTCGAAACTTCTCCGGTTCTGTATTTGCGCGCAGCCAGTGGATCTTGTGTACCATCAGCCCCTTTTCCTCTATCAGGGGCTTCGATGACACGGAAAAAACCGCCTTAACGCCCAAAGGTTCGAGCACCTCCCTTGCCGCCCAGCCATGTTCGCCAAGACCGTCGTCAAATGTGAAGCAGAGGCCGGGTTCGTGAAGCGCTGTTTCCCCGTGTACAAATGCCTCGATCTCTTCCGTGGAAAGGGGCTTAAAACGGCTGAGCAGCCATCTGACCTGCCCGACGAAGGCATCTCTTTCCAAGGGATAGATGCCCGGGTAGCGGTATTGCCGAGCATCCCGAATATAGTGATAGTTTACGATTAGCAAACCATTTTGTTTTTCATCCTGCATAGGTTTTCTCATCTATCGGCACCCATTTGTCTCACAATCCCTTCGACATCCGTTCAGTCCTCTGGTAAATTCCCCTTGATCATAGGACAGGACTGCATGCAATCTGGTCTTGAAAGGAATACTGTTTTGGATCTATTGGCAAAATATTTCAAAGTCGTTCAAAGAGAACGGCTCTATTCCTCTGCAAACAACCTGAAGTTCTACCTCCAATACCTCTTTGGCGACATCTCTTTCCGAAGTCGTCGCATGCTGGATATCGGCGGCGGCTCGGGTATATTCAGTTACTATGCCGCATGCATGGGGGCGAGTGAAGTGATCTGTCTTGAACCCGAGATGGAAGGCTTTCCCCTTCTCGCAGATCAAAAACACGAAAGACTACGGTCCGGACTGCAAGAGATTCCAAACGTCACCAGGCTGTCGACGGATATTCAGCACTTCGAGGAATATGACCCGCGCTTCGACATCATTCTCCTTCATAACTCCATCAACCATCTGGAGGAGGAGTCCTGCATCAGGCTACATGAGGATCAGAAGGCAAGGGAAACCTATCACGCCCTGTTCCTAAAGATCGGTAGGATGTGCAATGATGGGGGGAAGCTGGTCATCGCGGATTGCTCAAGCAGCAATTTCTTCCACCTCCTCCGCATCAGGAATCCTCTTGCATGGCACATTAGATGGCACAAGCATCAACCGCCGGAGCTTTGGATCCAACTCCTGCGTCAGGCCGGATTTTCGAACCCCAGCCTCCAATGGAGATCCTTTGATCAACTTCGCACACCGGGGAGACTCCTGACGGGCAATAGGCTCGCGGCATATTTCCTTCAAAGCCACTTCCGCCTGATCATGGACAAGAACGAGCCATAGTGCAAAGTTCCCAAGGCAGCCGCCGAAGCTCTTTTGAAATGATCCCGTGACTGGGGGTGCGAACATCCTGATCAGCATGTCAGAGACTCTCTCTCTATCTTCTCCATCAGACTGAGCAGCCCCATTTCTTCCACCCTCCGGTGAATCGTGGCGATCTCTTCCGGTGTCACAATCTCTCTCCAGATCCCAACGCGGTTTCTGGAAAGCGGTTGCCCCAGCCTCTCCAGTGTGGTGCTCGCTTTCCCGGTCAGGGCCAGAACCTTGTCGAAGTCGTCCTTTTTCCCCTCGAATACCGCCGTCTGGGGCTCCCACGTTTCACCGATGAACGATAGCACCTCTCTCATTGCCTCGACGGGCCGCTCAGCCAACCGCTCGTAGCGCAGTTCCATGAACCGCTCTCCCCTGAACTCCGGATGCGTTTTGTACTTTTCCGCAGCATTCAGGTACTCACACCACAAGTCGGCAAAGATCTCCACCGTGTCCCATTTGCCCGCCTGTTTCAGCGATGCAAAGACATCCCTCGGATCCCTGATGATATGAACCACCCTGGCATCGGGCCATGAACGGTATATCCGTTGCAGATGCAAAATGTTGCCGGGCGTTTTCTCCACCCATCTCCTTTTCCCTCTGGAGAGGGCATAGCGGCTGAGAAGCAGGTCCACGAACTGCTCCGCGCTTTCGCTTCTTGCGAGCAGCCTGTCAAATACCGGTTCATCAATCGGATAGTAACCTTTCAACCTTTCAATGTGGCCGAGGAATGATGCATCCCGTCCCGCTCTCCAGTTCATCATGAACCATTGTGTCTCCAGCCCGGATGCAATGGCCGAATGTTGGCCGACCATTGCCCTGAGCAACGTGGTCCCGGATTTAAACAGCCCCCCGATGAATATCGGTTCGGCAAGACGTGTGAATTCTCCCACTGTATCCCCGCTTTCCTTCATGACTCGATTCTCTTCTCCCGTTGAAGGAGAAACCCCGCCAGTTCAAGATCAAAAGGCTCATCAATATTGACGAGCGGGCGATCTATGATCACGGCTGCGCATCGCTCTTCCATGATCTGCAGTTTGTCCACCACAGTCTCACGTTTAACCGCATAGCACACGCCGTTTCTGAAATAGTATTTCTCCGGAATATTCTGCCTGATATTGTAACCCGCCCCATTCTCGAGATAGAATTTCACCAACCCCTCTTTGTCGATTCTCAGGCACTTGTGGGGTGTGAAGTGCGCGGGCGCAATACTGAGGGTGGCAGCAGAAAGACAGTCGCCGTCGAGAAGGGCAGATACGGTCTTCTCCACATCTCCGGGTCTTCGCAAAGGACTGGTTGGCTCCAACAGGATGGAAATATCGAACCTCATGCCATAGTGGTTCTCCGATTCGAGCCAGGCATGCCGCCACATATCCACAGACCTGGAGAGGTCGGCTGCAAACTCCGCCGGCCGCATGAACGGTACCTCAAGACCATGCACTCTTCCTTCAGCGGCTATTTCCTGATCATCTGTTGAAAGGATAGATCGGTCCACCCAGGCCAATGCCTTCAAAGTTAAAGCAGCCCTCCCTACCAGACTGGTTCCTTCCACCTGACAGAGATTCTTCCGGGGAATAGACTTGCTGCCCCCTCTGGCAGGCACTACCGCCAATACACTCTGACCCCGAAATGCCATTTCACCTTACTCCCGTCACAACACCACAGCGCATCCGGATGCACTGCTCTCCCTTGCCGCCTCGATCACAGATAACACTTTCAGGCCATCCTCTATCGTACAGGTTTGCACGCTGCCGCCGTTGAGCACATTCAGGAACTCACGATCGGCGTCAAGAAACATATCGTTTCTTTCGCATTCAAAGTCCTGCGTCTCCCAGGTCTCCGTCATTTCCCGCCCGATTCTTATCCGATTGGGATCGACGGTCCAGGAGATTGTTCCCTGTTCCCCAACAAACCGGATGTATTTTTCGTGGGGCCTGCCATAGAGATCGAGATGAAGTGTGACTCGCATACCATCCTTGTAGAAGACCAGCATGTCTACGTTATCGTCCGTTTCAATCTTCAGTTCACTGATTTTACCGATGCTCGCGATCACCCTTTCGGGTTTTCCGAAAAACCAGAGCATCAGATCGATCCAGTGACTTTCGTCTAGAAGCGCTCCGCCTCCAAGGGTTTTGCTCGCCATGAAGAAGTCCCAGTAATTCTCCCAGGGATGCCAGTCGGCGAGATGGGCCGACATGACGAATTTCACGTGTCTTATCTGCCCGACGGCTCTACGCTCGAGAAGTTCTTTCACTCTCCGCAACGGCGCCCACCATCTCCAGGTGTATGTCAGGAGCAATGGCACACCGGAATCCCTCTGGACCTTTGCCAGTTTCTGCGCTCCGGCCTCGTCAGGGCACACCGGTTTCTCCAGCAGCACGGGTATGGACTTTTCGAGAGCGGCGATGCTTTGTTCGACATGAAATGCAGGAGGTGAGGTGATGGCCACGCCATCAATGCGACCATCCATTCTCCAGGCGTCTTCCAACGACGTGTAAATCCCTTGGATGCCCATCTTCTCTTGGACCTCCGTCAGCCGGTCAGCTCTTGGGTCCACGAACGAAATCCGGCACCCTAGGGAAATCAGATTGCCCGCATGCCTCTTACCGGCGCTACCTGCGCCAACTACGAGAATGTGTTTGGATTCCATCTCTTCATCCTTTCTGCATCTGTCGGGGGTGTTCCTGAGGAGAGCATGAAATGCGACATAAAGGGCACTAGCGGATCCCTTCAACCATGTTCTGATAGGCATTGGCATTGAATGGGATTTCCAGGAAAAGAGGCCCACTTCCCGGGGACCACGAACTCAGGATTTCCTCAAGCTCGGCTTCACTCCCTACCACCTCCGAGCGGACCCCGAGACCTTCAATAGTCTTTGCCCATGAAGGCCGGTGGATCGTCACAGGCCTTTCCGTAAGGTGATCCTTTAACGAACTGCCGCGGATGGAGCTCAGATACCCGTCGGTCAACAAGAGAATGATCAGCGGAAGCCGGTATTGTGCAGCCAGTTTGATTTCAGCAACGAACATCCCAACCCCGCCGTCTCCGAGAAAGACGGCCGTGGGCGCCCCCCGGTCGTAAACGGCCGCACCTAAAGCGAGGGGCAGACCGATCCCCATGTACCGTCCCTGCCCGGAGGCAAGGTAAAGAACCGGAGCGGGCACCCTCCATATGTGCTCCCCTATTGTGCAAAAATTCCCCGTATCCAGGACGAGCCTGCATTGATGGTTGAAATGGTGCTCGACGGTCTCAAAAACCCGGGCGGGCAGGAACGGGCCTGAAAGCAGACTATCCCTCAACTTCCTGGTGGATTCTTCGATCAAATCCAGGCCCCACTCTTTCTCTCGCAATGCCTCAAAACAGGCCTTGGTAACCTTTTCCGCGTCGGTCAAGACCGCATCGAACCGAAATCCGCCGCAGAACGCGCTCCCCAGGGGATCGATATTGACCGACCGGCACTTGAAAGGCACGGCATTGAGAACCTCATTGTGCCTCAAACCGATGGAGACCACCAGATCCGCCTCAGCCATGATCCTGTGCTCCGGGGTTTTCTCCAGGCCTACTCCGGTGTAGACGCCTGCTGCCTGCGGGAGCCTTTCATCAATCGTCCCTTTTGCGGCCGCAACAGAGAACACCGGTATTGAAAGTGCATCGAGTGCGGTCGTATCCTTCAACCGCATGGCCATGGATCCAAGGATCAGGACAGGTCTGGATGATGCCCGGATCATTTTCAATGCTTCATCGGCTTCTCCGATCTTATCTCCCGGGTTGGACTCGCGGTCCGCCTCCTTCTCCACTTCAACTGGCGAACCCGCGATTTCAAGATGAACAGGTCCGGGGACTTCGCTCTCGGCCCACTCTGCGAGTTCGGAGAAACCGGGGCCGCTTTTCGCCAGGAACCGACTCCCTTTGGCGGCAGCCGAGAGGAGGCCTTGGTGATTCATGCGCTTGTGGGATTTTGAAGACGGGGTGCCCGGCAAATAGGCCTCGGAGATGGTAACGACCGGAAGGGCTTCCAGGAGACAAGCACTCAACCCTGGAACCATATTGGCAAGGCCCGGCCCCTTGATGCCGATTGCAGCCCCGGCCTTTCCCGACAAACGTCCCACGGCGCCCGCCATCAGCACGGCCGAACCTTCAAAATGTGTCAAATAGAAGGGAACCCCCTCCTTTTCCAATGCGTCCAGAAGGGTCAGGCTCGGGCCGCTTCCGGGTATTCCGAAAACCCGGCCGACACCCCTTTGGGCCATTTCCTTTGCCAGTGCGTGCAGGTCGCTCATGAATCCAGCCCCAGTTCCTTTACGATTTTTCTTGCGCTGTGGGCGCATACGATGGCCACCGCATCGGGACTGAAACCTCCGCAGTGGGGCGTAATAATGAGATTATCATGAGTCCTTGCATAACGAACCAGAGGGTGGTTATCGATGTCCGGTTCTCCTTCCACGACATCCAGACCGGCCCCCCCCAGACGACCCGATTCCAGCGCATTCAGCATTGCGGTCTCGTCAACAACGGCTCCTCTCGAGGTGTTGATGAGGATAGCGCCTGGTTTGACGACTTCGAAGATCTCCCTGGATATCAGGTGACGGGTTTCATCAGAAAGGTGAACATGGACGGTGATAAAATCACTCGACCTCGCGAGCTCATGGAGATCCAGCCTGATAAACCCTTCTGGGAAGGGATCTACGTGGGGATCAAATCCCACGACTTCCATTCCGAAAGCCCTTGCATAGCGGCCCATCCACCCGCCTATTCGTCCGCAACCGACAACGCCGATCCTGCGGCCCCTGAGCATACGCCCGGGAAACAGCTCACGCACCCATGCGCCCGATTTGACATGATCAAAGGCTGCCGGAAGCTTTCTCGCACAAGCCATGAGAAGCGCCCATGAGAGTTCGGCCGCAGGGGTCAGGTTCATCAGAACATCGCGGTCTTCCTTCAGGCTGCGCACTGGGATCGAACGGCGGTTCAGTTCCTTCCGTTCAATGTGATCGCTACCTGTTGTCGCGCAGGAGATGATTTTGAGCGCCACTGCATCCTCTATCATTTGGTTGGTGATCTTCACCTTCATGGATGCATCCAGCATGGCGTCCGCCCCTTTTAGGGCCTCTCCCAAGGCCCCTGGTTCGGCTTCTACATGTTCGCATTCTGACCGGCCTCCGACCACATCCTTCATGGCGTAGTAGCCGACCTCTGCCCCGACATAAATGATTTTCATAACGAACCCTGTTCTGATTTCATCTTGAAAAAGAGAAAATCGCCAACGCCCCGGGAGGACAAGTACTCTTTCCAGTAGCGGTCCAGATCAGGGCTGTCGAGATGAGGCAGAGCCGCAGCCCCGGTCGGTCTTCCATCCTTGAGCCATGCCATGGCATTGGAAAGTCCGAACCGGTGGATGGATTTGACTTCCACCACCTGAAGGCCGGCTTTCCGGGCGCAAAATGAGAAGGATTCACGATCAAAATACCACCGATGGACGCAGCGGTAGAAGAACTGCCGATAACCCTCCAGCCCGATCTCCATCAAGATATCGCGTCGATTCGGTGTGCTTAAAATCAATGATCCGCCGGGAGCAAGCAGCCCCTTTATTTCTTGAAGAAACTTCAATGGATCTTGTGTATGTTCGATCACGGCAAAACAGAAGATGAGCCCGATCTTGCGTCCATAATCTTCAAGGGCGTTTTCCGACATCGAATACACTCTGTAACCACGTTGAGCCAGTTTCGCGTGGTAGAGCATGGACGGCTCAACGGCCACAACCTCTTTCCCAAGTCCTTCTACTTGACTCAGGAAATGGCCCCCCGCACAACCTATCTCGCCAATGACGAAAGATTCTTGACCGGCCCTCTCGCCCAGAATCAGGTCCTGGACGTACTCCAGGTTCCGTTTTGCCCTTGAAGAGGATTCCTCCTCAGCCTCGTTGATGAGGTTCTTGTAATTTCCCTTCTCATAGAATTCCTCGTCCTTGCATGCCTTTTCATTCAACCGTTCTATCCCGCAGTTGGAGCACCTTGCGACATAACAGGTCTCCGGGCTCAGGTTACCGAACCCGCCTTCCCGGATTCTTCCCTGATATTGGATCTCCCACTGCGAATTACCGCATATTTCACAAGGCCCATAGAGCGCCTTCATCGCTTGTCTCCATAGAACAATCTCTTTTGTATGGAAATCTCCGCTTCGGACAAGATCTCTGCTATCCTCACGCCGGCCTTACCGTCGCCAAAAAGCGTGCACTTCTCATATGGGCCATGATCGAGTTGCTTTCGGATCGCCTTTTCGATCATCCTGTTGTCATAATCGACCTGTATGACATTCCCTCCCCGTTCACGCCCCGCTTGCCGAGTGCCAATATTGACCACCGGCACCCCCAGAAAGCTCCCCTCACGCAGACCTGAACTGGAGTTTCCGACAAGACATGCGGCATTCTTCGTAAGCCTGGCATAATCTTCCGGGGTAAAGTTCCTGTAAAAATGCACGTAATCGGGGAACTGCTTTTCACGAAACATTCGCAACCCTTTCGAGATTTCATCGGAGCCCGCATCCACGTTCGGCCACAACCAAACCGTCTGCATGTGGATTGATGAGACGGCTTTCAGGGTCTCTTGTATCTGCAGGAATCCGCGTCCATACTCAGTAGTGACCGGATGCTGAAGGACCACGATATAGGGCTTGTGTGGATTCAACTCAGGCCCGACACCCTTATATCGTGTAAAAAGATCATTCGGCATTGAAAGGTCGATATTGGCAACAATGTCTATAGAAGGACATCCGGTGCAATGAACCATGGCGGGATCTTCTCCCATCCTTAACAGATAATCCGCAGCCCTTTCGGTAGCGGCAAAATGCAGATGGGATAATTTTGTCACGGCGTGGCGAACGCTTTCATCGATCGAGCCGGTCACTTCCCCCCCTTGGGTGTGCGCCAGAGCAATGTTCATGTAACTGGCCGCTACGGCCGTTGCCATGGTCTCGAAACGGTCGGCGACCGTAATGACAATATCGGGTCTCAAGTTCTCAAAGAGAGTGGACAACTCGATAATTGCCAGCCCGGTGGACTTGGCCATGGTCGTCGGGTTTTCCCCTTCGACAATGGAATACAGCAAGGCATCGGTCTTAAAACCGTCCGACTTGATGATCTTGTGCACCTCCCCAAAGCGGTGCAGAAGCGCCGATGCCCCGACTATGATTTGCAGATCCAGATCATCCCGGGCCTTGATTGCGCTGAGGACCGTTTTGATTCTCCCATAGTTCGCGCGGCTGTTGACGACTACACAAACCTTTCTCTTATTCTCCATAGTTTTCTACTCCAGGTCATCCCAAGTAATGAGTCTGTTTGAAGAGACATCCCTCTTCAACCTGCGGCCCTTGATTCGGTCGATCTCAGATTTCGGTATCCCGGTGCCGGGTTTCTTCAGTGTCAACATCTCTTCACTGACCAGAGTTCCCGCAGGTAAATCCCTGATCAGCGCAAGACTTTTCATAAAAAGGGTTCTCATCCTTTCCAGGTCTCTTGCTGCTTCATCCTTATTCACAGGGTTTTGAAACATGGTGTGGAAGGCGGTCTTTGCCTCCA
Organism: Deltaproteobacteria bacterium HGW-Deltaproteobacteria-15; assembly: GCA_002840535.1. GTDB lineage: Bacteria > Desulfobacterota > DSM-4660 > Desulfatiglandales > HGW-15 > HGW-15. The sequence goes on from PHBH01000045.1 coordinate 45,455, forward strand.
CCAGCAATCTGAGTTCCTCCAGCGTCACGGATGCAGGTACATCCGGTCCGAACATACGTCTGTCAAAAACAATGTGAACCTCCAGCAGATCGGCCCCGATCGCCATGGCGGCGAGCCCCGGGTAAACAGACCCTGAATGGTCTGAAAGCCCTGCGGGGCACCGGTACCGATGTTTGAACTCTTCAATGACGTTGAGGCCCACCTTTTCGAAGGGCGTAGGATAACTGCTTGTACACTGCAACACCGCCAGCGGGAGCCCCTTGTTCCTGACTCGTGCAACCGATTGGTCCACCTCATCCATCGTGCTCATACCTGTGCTCAACAAGATAGGCGCCCCGTGTTTCCCCATTTCATCCAGCAGTTCCTCGGATCTGACTTCACCGGAGCCGACCTTCCAGGCATCCATGCCGATGTTGCTGAGGAGTCTCGCGGCGCTTACGGAGAACGGAGAGCTCAAGAAAACGAGCCCCTTCTCTCGGGCATGTTCCGCCAGCTTGGCCCACTGCTCCGCAGTGAACTCCATTCTCTTCCAGTAGGCATACCGCGTGCTGTCCTGGTCGCTGAAGCGAACCCTGAAGGGCTCGTCCAAGGTGGACTCTTCAGCAGCTATGTGGGTCTGAAATTTAACGGCGTCGGCTCCGGCATCGGCCGCAGCGTCGATAAAGGCGTGAGCCATTCCCAGGGAACCGTCATGGGCTTGGGCGACCTCGGCGACAATGAAGGTCGGCTGTCCTGGTCCCACAGGAACACGACCGATCTTGATCAGGTCATTTTTCCCCTTAGATTCGATGCTCTGCTGCATAGGATTGCTCATTGACTTGATGAACCTCTCCATCTTCGACCACATAGATGATATCCGCCGCATCGACCATGACCTGCTGATGGGTAATCGCCAGAACGGCCGTCTGCGCTGATAGAGTTTTCATCATCATACAGACTTCGTATTGCGTGGCTGGGTCAAGGGAGGTTGTTATTTCATCGAGAATCAAAACCTTCGGTCTATGGACAAGCGCTCTGGCCAAGGCTACCCGTTGTCGCTGACCTCCAGAGACTTTGGCGCCTTTTTCCCCGATGACACTGTCCATGCCTTCGGGAAGAGCAGAGACGAAATCCAGAGCCCCCCCTTTCTGAAGCGCTTCGGTTACGTCATCCCTGGTCAACTCTTGGTATCCCAAGGTGACGTTTTTCAGCACACTGTCATGGAAGAGAAACATTTCCTGGGGCACATACCCGATCATATGACGCCACGATTGAAGATCGATATTCTCCATAGGGACCCCATCCACCAGGATCTCACCTTTATCCGGCTTGATGAGACCAGCAAGAAGATCCGCAATGGTCGTTTTCCCCGCCCCGGAAAGGCCGGTAAAAACGGTGAACTTGCCGAAGGGGATGCTGAAGGATGCGTTACTCAGAACCTCCTTTTCTCCATACCGGAATGTGACGTTGCAAAAGGAAATACCCTCTTTCAAATCAGGGGGCAACTTCCCAGCAGTTGTTTCAGCGGCTGCCTCGATCTCATCGAGTTTGTTTCTGAAAGACCAATAGGCGCTCTCGAACAGTGTCAAGGACTGATACTTTGATTGCATGGTTCCGAACCTGGCAAGAGTACGATAGAAGAGAAAGGCAAGAACCATGAGGTTGGTCATAGGCTCTGTCTGGTATGTGACAAAGAGAAAGATCCCGACTGCCAGAAAAAAAACGATCACAGGCTCTTGAATAGCTTTGAGTATCTCCGTGCTGAGAACTTGGTTTTGGATGGCCTTCTTCAGACTTATAGATTCAGCCTGCAGCAAAGGCCCGATCTGGTCCACCCTGCCCATTGCTTTTATCGGTTTTATCCCGTTCAAAAAATCCGTGAGCCGAACGATAAGCGCCTGGTATGACTTCGTCTCCCGTTTACCCGCCTTCCGAGACATATTGATCAGAGGTTTGAAAACAAAGAAAATGATCATCCCGCCTATTATTGAAACGGTCGTTACCTTCCACGAGATGAGGACGGCCACGGCAAGATAGAAAACGATCTGCATTCCCTCAGCTATTATCAAACAGACCAGATGATAACCTTTGGCCAATCTCATGGCCTCCGTACTAATGGCGTTGATGAACACGCCGATCGGTTGGCTGACAAAATATTTCCACCGGGCACAAAGCAAAGAGTTGATGAGTTTCAGACGAAGGTCTGTGACCACATAGGCGACAGTATACCCGACCTGCCCCATGGCAAGCATGGTGAAACCGCTCTTCATGGCCATGCCAATGACAACGATCAGGAGAACCATTTCAAGTGTAGGTTCTAAGCCCCAAAAGTAGAACGCCCGTTGGATCATTTTCCCCAGTAGACTGCTGTCGACGCTCTCCTTTGCAAAAACCATATTCAAGAGCGGCAGCAGGCTAGCAAGGCCTACGCCTTCGAAAAACCCCGCCAGCAACAGGCACAGAATCATCAGTAGGGTAGGCAGGGGGTAGGCCCGGGCAAAATCTCTCAGCATTCCGATACTGCTGGGTCTTCTCACATTACTCATCTACGGAATCGATCCTCCACGTGCTTCCTTTTCTACATGCGCTTTACGTAATAGGGCCCGGTTCTTGAAAGAACACTCCCCTCGCCGCCTTTTGCCCTGGAGAGCCGGGGATGCCGGTTGTTTGGGACATAGGACTCCCTATCTCTTTCAGGGAACCCTGAAGACCGGTGGTGACGGACAGAAGGAATGCCCCCCCTGCATCAATGATATGGGTTTCCGTAAATCCCCCCACGAACAGGACGAGCGCAGAGGAAAGGATAAAGAAACCGGTGTTGCTGCGCCTGTTCTTGAAACCGTTTCTCATCAAGACCCAGAAGAGCCAAAGGAATACGATCAATCCTGCAAAGCCGTGATTGGCCGCAACGAACAGAATGTTATTATGGGGATGATCGACACCCATGTCCCCGCCGGCGTTTAATGTGGCCTGCTTATAACCGCCGGTTCCGACACCGAGCACCGGATTCTGCAGAAACAGCTTCGTCGCCCAGTGCCACATATAGATCCTGTCCATACTTTTCGAGTACTTCCTTCCCCACCGAAAGTCCTCTCCCTCATTGTACTGTTCGCTCAACTTCTCATAGGTATTTACCGCCCGCTCTCTCACGACGGGCGTGGAAAAGGTTAAGGCGATGAGGAGCAGGTACAACCCGGCGGTGGCCCAGAGAGAGACGCGCGGGAAGAGGTTATGAACGATGATCGGGGACATGAGGACGAGTATGAGATATCCCCCTCGGCTCTCCATGATCACGATGTGCAGGAAAAAGGCAATCATCAAGAGCGCGTAAGTGGCCTTTTCGCTCTTTTTGGTTCCATTCCTGAAGTAGAAAGAGGCTATTAAAAGGCCGAGGACCAGGAGCATGGCCAGGGTATTATGACCGCCATACAAACCCACATACCCCCGGTTCCCTATATCAGCAAACACCGGTACCACACCCATGGCCTGCAGGAAGCCTGCCAAGGCATTGATCAGGAGGCCGATCATGAAGGCATACATGAGGCGGTCCACGGATTTCTTCGGGAATACAACAGTCGAAAAGACCACCGCGTATATCCAGTAATGATTTTTCTTGGCGTATTTGAGACCGAGACCGTCTAAGTCAGGGGTGTATATCAGGCCCAGCAACGACAAGACGATCATCGCAAGAACAGGCACCAGCCAAGTGGCTTTGAATAGCAAATGTCTCTTGCGGATCCATTCCCCCGTAAAGAGCCAAAGGGCAACCAGGCATCCACCCAGGATTGTGAAGGGCGACGTTCCCATCGGCATGACAAGAAAGGTTAGGAACAACAGAATCGTTATTCCGCCTTCAGGAGAAAGATATGGTTTGCCTAAATATTTCACCAATCCCATTTAGCGGTTCTGCCTATCTCTGTTTTTATTATCACGGGGTCCATGAATGGAAGGATCTTGAATAACTTCCTGCCGGATGATCCTCTTTTGTCGCGATATGATGAGTCTCATTGAATAATTATTTTCAGAAGGGGGTTCTATTCTGTTTGATGATCCTTTGTGACGGCGAAAAGGATGCGCTCCTTCCCCTTTCTCTTTACTCCCTTGTCGAAATTGCCCAATTCCTTGATTGAACCTCCGGCACAGATATTTTTCATTTCATTGATCAACGCTTCCTCTTTTATATCTATGAACAGCACATGATTGGTCTTCTCCCATATGGATCTGAACATCTCCATGCCACGTTCATGACCGAACCGCTTTATCCAGTGGTGCCACACGGAAAGGAAAATGACAATGTCGAAAGTAGGCAACGAAGAGATGTTGTCCGGCGAAAGGATCATCGTTGAGAAAGCTGCATTTCCAATGCCCGCCTTCTTTTGTGCGTACTCCGAGATCACCCTGAACTCGTGCTGCATGTCGATGCCTATGGAATAGAATCCCATCTCGGCCAAACTGAGGGAAAAGAACCCGAGATTGCATCCTATATCGAGAACCGAGCCACTCTTTATCTTGATCTCCTTCCGTATAGCCTCCCATCGACCGAGCGTGTATTCATCTTTGATGAATGACCTCTTGCCGATCCATGGCATGGGCTGGTAGTGGGCAAAGCGACCGGCTTTGAACCATTGTACTCTGAAGTTACACCACTCCAAGACGGTCTCCAAAACACCACACAGGAAGTTTTTCAAATCGGTCATTTTCAACCACGTTTTTTCGGGAACGCATTCTCTTACTGTAGACTTAAAGTTTCTGTAGAGTTCCCCAACCGAACCAGCCATTATTTAGACCTCCATTCCCTGCTTACATTCAATTCTCGTTTTCTCTGCACTTCGCACTGCATACATCACATAGCTTCTTTTCGATCCGGATTTTCCTCAAGGAAAGACGCAAGAATCCCTCCTTCGTCCGAAAGTTGCGAAAAACCTCTCAAGGCTTTCCTCCTTCTCTCTTTTAAAATCCTTTCGAGTTCCTCATCCAGCCGATCCCTTTTGCAGTTCTTTCTGACAGGATGGTGCAGGTGATACTGAATCGCGCAAAACCACAAATTCATCACTTTGACTCCGCCGTTAAAAAGGCGATAACACAGGTCGGAATCTTCTCTTCCCCACAATCCATCGAATGTCTCGTCGAACCCATCGGCCAGGAGGAAATCCTCCCTATAAAGGGACAGATTGCACCCTCGAAGGGATTTCTGAAAGCCTCCCTTTCTCGACAGGAATCGTCCTATCGCAGGTGCGCGAAGCGCATTTTTCCTGTTTCCAACCTTACCGGCAAAAAAGGAGGGGAGCGGGAACGATTCTCCTCTGCTAAGCGCCTCTCTTGTGTCGTGCTCGGATAGGAAAGTACGCTTCCCCTGGAGAAACACCCCCTTTCCTGCGCAGGACAGGTGATCCTTTACAAATTCGGGGTGCAGGACTACATCATGGTCAATGAATATCAGGTATTCGCCTTTGGAGTATCTGACTCCTAGATTCTTGATTCTCGCCTGGCGTATCCCTTTATCCTCGTGCCACACGTGGCGCCATTTGATGGTCGATTTATCAAGACTCTGTCTCACCGTCTTTTCTGTTTCAGGACCGGACCCATCATCCGCCACAATGACTTCCGCCGGAATGATAGACTGCCGCAGGACGGAACCCAAGGTCGCACGAAGCGCTTCAGGCCAGTTGTATGTCGTAATGATCAGAGACGTTCTGAGTTCGTGACCCATATTCTTGCGCACACCACCCCCCCAAGCTTACCAGATTTGACCTGCACCCGAAGGCATGACCGCCGGACTCGCCAAACTGGACAACACCTTTTTCAATGCCACCCCTTCAACGGCTTCATCGCTTTTTCCAGGACAATGAAGATTCGATAGGCCAGATACCGGTTCAGAGGCTTTAACACGGACTCGATCAGCTCCAGGGGGCGATAGAGGGTACTCGGAAGAAGGCTGGGATTGTGGAACCCGCCGCTGAGGGGGTAGAGCAGGGTTTCGAGTCGCCGCTCCTCCAGGAATTTGAAATCAGGAAAGGAACACTCGAACCGTTCACGTTCGTTTTCGAAGATTATCCTGGGGATCGCCTGGTTGCCCTGAAAGGCGTCCTTGCGGGTGAGGTTCGTCTCAAAAGGGTCGACCAGCCATTGCATGCCCTCGGCATGGAGAAACCGGTAGACAAAATAGGAGCCCCACGAGACATAAGGCTCCATCAGAACCACCCTGCCGCCAGGCTTCAGAACCCTGTCGGCCTCACGAAAAAATAGAACCGGGGCCGACAGATGATGCAGCACATCGAAAAGAACGATGTCGTCAAAGGTTTCACTCCGGAACGGAAGTTTGTGCGCATCCAGAACGGCGTCCAGCCATGGTGCAAAGACGATATCCGAGCTGACGGCATCCGGGAAATGCTCTTTCAGGTTTCCGCTGCCGCCTCCCAACTCAAGAACCACACCCGGTCTTATCCATTCGCCAATCTGCGAATACCACTTGTGATAAAGCTTTCTGAGAATCTTCTTGGATTGCCATTTGCAACGTCTCTCCGCGAGTATTGCAGCCGAGGCTTCCATCAAAACCGAATATTTCTCGCGCAGAGACGCTGAGACGCAGAGGTTTCTTTCTGTTTTATGATGTCAGCCCTGAAGCCCTCGTCGAATTTGATTCCCCGGTATTCAATCGGTATCGGCAGTTGCCGCTCCACCCTGAGACCACGCTCCTGCAGCTCGTGTGCCAGGGCGACCTCATAAACGGTCTCCAACAATCCGAGTCCCAATTCTCTGTGCACAGCGATTGCCGACTCGACAACAATTGTTCCGATTTCGTTTTCCGTCATTCTCTGCGTCCCTGCGTCTCTGCGCGAGACATCTTCTCTTATACGGCTTTGATTTTGCGATACGCGAAGAGCGTCATCTTCATGAGCAGCCACCCATGCTTGAATCGGCGTATGTTCGTGCTGCCGTATGTTCTTTCTTTGTATCGAATCGGCACCTCAACGATCTTGAGATTCTGCTTTACGGCGCCAAAGATCAGGTCGTAATCCCCAAAAGGATCAAACTCTCCGAAGTAAACTCTATTTTCACGAATTTTTTCGTAATCCCGTTTGAACAGCGCCTTGGTCCCGCACAGGGTATCCTTGAACCTCTGGTTCAGAATCCACGTAAACATCATGGAGAAAAACTTGTTCCCGAGGAGATTCAGGAATCGCATGGCCTGCTTTTCCATGGGATAGACGAGCCTGCATCCGTTGATGAACTCCCCCAGATCCTCTGCCAGCGGTCCGTAGAATTTCGTGAGATCCTCCGGAGGGACCGTCAAATCGGCATCAAGGATCATCAGGATCTCGCCTTTGGCAGCTTCGAATCCCTTTCTTACCGCATCACCTTTTCCCTTTCCATCCTGAACAAGCATCCTGATGTCCTTCTGAGGAAAGGCCTTTATCGTCTTTTCGATTTCCTCCCTGGTTCCGTCCGTTGAGCCCCCTTCCACGAACAGGATTTCCTGGCCGGCTCCAAAAGGAGGGATCCGCTTGACCGCCTGTTCTATATTTCCTTTTTCGTTTCTGCATGGGATCACGATGGACGTAACATACGACCTGTTTCCTCTCAGCTTCAGGGGTCTCGCAACAATGTACCTGCACAGGCAAAGGCTTCTTACCACGGGCAGGGAGGCGATGTAGCGATTTATCACGGTGCTCACCAGAGGGATGTACTTCGGCAGGAGCATTCTGGATTCTGTTTTCACAACTTCATAGTGTGAAAGTGAAAGCACATTGCAGATATCCTCTGTAGAGAGCCAGTTCTGGTGCTCCTGGGGCATTTTGAGCCCCACTTTTTCCCCCGCCTTGAGAATAGGCTCCCACAAGAAATTATAGTAGGAGATAACTACCCTTGTGTCCGGCCTGCAAAAGGATCTGACCCGCCTGAAGCTCTCTTCTATGTCCTGCAGGTGTCCAACAACATCCGCCAGGACAATAAAGTCGAAGGTTTCTTCCCACGGATGAAATTTTTCGATGTCGGCCTGTCGAAACTCCAATTCAGGATACTTTCGGGCAGCTATGCTTACCATCTCAGAACTGATATCAATGCCTACGCCGCGGCTGGGTTTGAGGCCGCTCAGAAGATCTCCTGTCCCACAGCCGAGCTCGATCACCGAAGCGTTTTCGGGCACCAGGAACCGGTAATAGCGCTTCTGGTCGTCATAGTAATATCGATTCCGTGCTATCCACTCTTCCCGCCGCGCGGCAAGCAAGTCAAACCGCGAAGCCACCTCGCATTTCGATTGGGTTTCAATCATGGTTCAGTGCTTTCTACAATTCCGAAACACGGTTATCGGTCTGCTGATACTTCAACCCGCAAGCACCGCAGACCGCGCGGCCATCCTCAAAATGAAGGCGCACGCCGCACCTGCACATCCAACCCTTGATCTTCGCAGGGTTGCCTACCGCCATTGCGTAGTCGGGCAAGTCGTGTATCACGACCGCGCCCGCGCCGACAAAGGCGAAACGGCCTATGGTGTTGCCGCAGACAATGGTTGAGTTGGCGCCCAGTGATGCGCCCTCCCTCACCAGGGTCTTCCGGAGTTCGGTCTTTCTGGGGACATAACTTCTTGGATTATAGACATTGGTGAAGACCATTGACGGTCCGCAGAAGACGCCGTCCTCGAGGGTGACCCCATCGTACACGGATACATTGTTCTGGATCTTGACCCTGTTTCCTATGGTCACGTCCGGGCCGATCACCACGTTCTGACCGATATTGCAGTCCCGGCCTATCCTGCTCCCTTTAATCACGTGAGAAAAATGCCATATCTTTGTGCCTTGTCCGACTTCACACCCGGGGTCGACCACAGCCGTTTCATGGACAAATGCCTGGCCATGCAGAGGCTGATCCCTGAGAAGTTTGAAAGTTCGGAGCAGTTTCTTTATACCCATCATTCCAATGCTCCATCACTCCAATACTCCAGTTGATTCATGCCGTTTGAAATTGGATCACTGGAGCTGTTTCGGATTTCGTGCTTCGGTTTTCGGATCTGAAATACCGGCGGGATATCATCATGCCTTGAAATAGTCGATTACGCTTTGGATGATTGCCTCCAGGCCATGCTTCGGCTCGAATCCGATCAGCTTTCTCACCTTCTCGATGTTGGGGCATCGTCGCTCCATGTCCTCGAACCCCGGGCCATAGGCCTTCTCATACGGCACATACTCGATCTCCGATTTGCTTCCCGTCATCTCCTTCACTTTTTGCGCAAGATCCTTGATGGTCACTTCATGGTCATTCCCCACGTTGAACACATCCCCTTCCGCCTTTGGCTCGGCCATGAGCTTGACGAGAGCATCGATCACATCCTGCACGTGCGTAAAGCTGCGGCTCTGGTTTCCATCTCCGAATACGGAGATCGGTTTTCCGAGAAGCGCACTCTGCACGAAATTCGGGAGCACCATCCCGTACTGCCCTGTCTGGCGGGGTCCCACGGTGTTGAAGAGTCGCGTGATCACCACGGGCAGTTTCTTCTCATCGTGATAGGCAAGGGCGAGGAACTCATCAAGGGTCTTGGAGCACGCATAAGCCCATCGTCTTTTCTTCACAGTGCCCATGACCCTGTTGTCGTCCTCACTGAGGGAATGCTCGATGTGCTTTCCATAGATCTCGGATGTCGAGGCGATGAGGACCTTCTTCTTGAAGCGATTGGCGAGTCTGAGAACCGTTTCCGTCCCTTTTACATTTATGTCCAACGTCTCCACGGGATGATCCATGATGTTTTTCACCCCGACGGCCGCTGCAAGGTGATAGATGTGGTCGACCTTGAAAGTCAGCTCGTTCATCACCGACTCGTTCAGAATCGTGTCAACCACCAGGTGGAGTCTCTTGGCGTTCCTGATCCCGCTCAGATTGGCGAGTTTCCCGGTCCAGAGATTGTCGATCACGAACACCTCATGATCCATCTCCAGCAGTTTCTCGGTGAGATGGGAGCCAATGAAGCCGGCACCGCCGGTGATCAATATTCTCATACGTCAATTCCCCCCGAAACGAGATGACATAATCTCCCTGCCGCTGCTTCTCGGCCGCAATCAAATCCGAATATCGAAATCCGAAAGTCGAAAGTAAAAGATGTTGTTTCGGATTTCGTGCTTCGGGTTTCGAATCTTCATTGCCGGCTATAGCTCCGCCCCTTCGGTTACGGTCTCAAAGTATCATTAACCTACCAGGGATTCTTATCTTTTGAGTGTTCTGCTTCTGCTTGAGTGATCATTCCAGGTACTGCCCTCAAGCAGGAGACGGAGCCGTGTTTCATGAAATCCCGGAAGTATGATTTCATGTAAGCCGCGTCGCATGGAATCCGGCTAGAGTTGAGTCAGGATTTTATTTTTTCCAGGGCCCAATCTTCAATTTCCACAGCCAGGGAGCGCTGCAGCAGTTCGACGCTGACCACGACCTTTTCCGACTGGCCTTTGTGACGCAAATAGAACCCCACCAGTCCCTTGAGAGGACCTTCCATGATCATCACCCGGTCCCCGGCCTTCATGAAAGACTGGTTGTGAACGGTCCTATCCGTGCCGTTGAGGATCATGAGGGCATTGATCTCTTCATCTTTTGCAGATACAGGCTTCCCCATGAACCCGATCATTCGAACAACGCCCACAGTCTTGATGATCTCCCAGTAAACCTCCGGATCCATTTCGAAGCGGACAAAAACATATCCCGGGAGAAGCGGGATCATGATCTTCTTGCGCCTGTCCTTTCTCCTGCTCATCACTTGGATTTTGGGGAGAAATACCTCAACGGATTTGCCGGAAATCCCGTCAAAGACCTTTTGTTCGAAGTGGCTTCTGGTGTGGATGGCATACCAATTTCCGGGGGTCTCATTCATATGATTGCGATCTTCTCCTCCTTCACACCCTTTTCTATGAGAGCTTTGATCGTCTTTTCCGTATCTTCGAGGCGGGTCAACAGCACCATGTCCCAGTCCGGGTTCTCCAGCCGGTCAAATCCGGAGACCCTGAAGCCGAAGAAACTTCTTCCCTGGAGCCTTTCGTCTATGATCCCTACAAGTTTTATCCTGCTGAGCTGCAGATAAAGATATGCCAGTTCAGCCACCTCACCGGCCCCGCAGAAGAGGACAGCCCTCACGTCCTTGACTTCCATTTCGGAGAACTTGTTTAAAAGAAGGGATTTTATGTCTCTGTAGAAATTAATGGAATAGTGCAGAAACTCCGCAGTCAGCTTGCTCTTCCTGGCGAGCCCCTCAGGGGTCAGGAAATACTTGACCCTGTTCCTGGGCATTGTCTTCACCTTGAAGTATCCTTTGCTTACAAGCCGCTTTAGAAACGCATTGACCAGCCCAAGGGAAAGATTCAACTGTTTGGAAAGCTCCCTCTGGCTGTGGTTGTCCAACCTGTCGATTTCCCCCATCAAGCGTAAGATATGAAGATCTTCTTTTTCCATCCGGCCCAGAGCCCCTGACATTGAGCTGACTAGAGTGATCAGACGCGTTCATTTTCTGAACAAATTGCATCGTTCAATAATTGAACGGCCCTTTTTTGTCAAGGAGAATGTTGTTCCAATTGCATTCAAACTCATTTATGTTGTGGTAACAGTTAATATTTTCAAATTTCCAGAGGCTGGTTATGAGCAAGATTCAGAGGGTGGCTCTCGCTGTGGGTATAGTGCTTCTCGACTCCATGGTTTTTTTCATTCCGTTGACCGCACTTTTTATGGGATATGTCATCGTAGCCAACCCCCCGTGGTTCAAAGACTTCTTGATCAAATTGGATGGGCCGGGTCAAGAATAGTGGGAGAGAGAACCATCAACAGCCTGTTCCTGGAGGCCGCGGAACATGCGGCCCAGAGAACCGAGGATGTCAGAGTGGTTTTCTCCATTCTGGTCGAGGCTTCACTCAGGTACAGAGACCATGTCATGCAGACCACGGGACAGGTGGTCACGGTGGAGCATGTCCGCAAAGCGCTGAAGTGGCTGGTCCCTGTTCTCGCTACCGGCGAACTCCCTCTGGAGAGAAACGATGTGAGCCTCGGTCTGTTGAAGATCTGGGTGGAAGAACTTTCGACCTTGGGTTATCCCCGGGTCCGTGTTGAGTAGACTGCAGGCAATTATTGAGCGGAGCACATAATTGTTTGCTTGGTTCACCCAGGAAAGAGCGTCTCTCGCCCGCTTCGCTTGAGGGCACAGAGTTCTGGAGAGTGCCAACTTGTCCTGTTTTTTTTCAA
>PHBH01000046.1 GCA_002840535.1 Deltaproteobacteria bacterium HGW-Deltaproteobacteria-15
CCGAATTTCAAAGAGCCTTATTTGCGGCATCGCTCAGCCGCAAATTCTTGCTTTACTTTTACCGGAACAACTACAGGGTTTTCTGAGGCGGTCAAAGGACATTTTGATGAGTTGAGAATAGATGGGCATTGCAGCTGACATCATCATTCTGATTGTTGCAGCGTTTTTCAGCGGCCTGCTGATGCAGCGGCTCGGACAACCATTGATCCTGGGCTATATACTCATAGGTGTTATTCTGGGCCCGCACACGGGCGGTGTCACGGTTGCGAACATCCACAGTATCGAACTGCTGGCAGAGATCGGGGTGGCGCTTCTTCTCTTCGCACTGGGTCTTGAGTTCAATCTCAAAGATCTCAGACCGGTGAGGAAGATCGCCATTATTGGGACACCCATTCAAATCATCCTGACTACCGGTCTTGGGTTCGGCATCGGCTATGGGTTAGGATGGGACGCGAAATCCTCACTCTGGCTGGGCGCACTCATTTCCCTCTCCAGCACCATGGTCATTCTCAAGACGCTAATGAACCAGGGGTGGCTCGGAACACTTTCGAGCAGGGTGATGATCGGAATGCTCATCGTTCAGGACCTCGCAGTGATTCCCCTGATGGTCATCCTCCCGCAGTTGAACAACCCTGCCGTCGGCCTTCCTCTGCTCGCGTATGCAACACTGAAGGCGGCCGTTTTCATCGCTGCGATGATCGTCCTGGGCACCAGACTGTTGCCCGGCATCATGTCCCATATCGCCAAGCTCGGCTCCAGAGAACTCTTTCTGCTCGCAATCACCGCCATCGGGCTGGGAGTCGGGTATGTCACATACCTGGTGGGTCTTTCGTTTGCCTTCGGAGCTTTCGTAGCGGGTGTGGTGCTGAGCGAATCGGATTACGGCCATCAGGCTCTGAGCGACATTATCCCGGTAAGAGATCTTTTCGGGCTTTTGTTTTTCACCTCGGTGGGAATGCTTCTGGACCCTGCCTACCTGTTTGAGCATCTCGGGCAGGTGATTCTCCTGGTTCTGGCCATAGGGATCGGAAAGGGTGTCATTTTCATGTTCCTCGCGCACGTGTTCAAATACGGCAATGTTGTTCCCCTTGCCTTAGCCCTCGGGATGTTCCAGATAGGGGAGTTTTCCTTTGTTCTCGCGAGAACAGGTGTCTCGACCGGATCGATAGGGAACGACGTCTATTCTCTTGTTTTGACGGTGGCGGTTCTGACAATGCTCCTGACGCCTCTCATCTCCGGACAAACCGCCAGGCTCTACGCACTGAGAAAACGTTGGTTCCGTCAGGAGCCGCTCGAGACCGTGAACCTTCCTGAAACCGGCTTGCGGAACCATGTGGTCATAGCGGGCTGCGGTCGCGTCGGTTTTCAGATAGCGCAGGTTTTGAAACGACTAAATCAGCAGTTCGTAGTCGTCGATCTCGATCAGCGCAGGGTCGAGCAAGCCAAGACGGCGGGAATGCCGGTCATTTACGGCGACGCGAGTCAGGAGATCGTTCTTGACGCAGCCGAAATCCGTTTTGGGTGTTTACTCGTCGTAACCACACCGGGAATCGTGGTGGCGCGATCCATCGTCGTTCATGCAAAACGCCTCAACAACAAGATCGACGTCGTTGCGAGGATACCGGGCCCGGACTCTATTGAAGTATTCAAGGAGCTGAATGTCACGGAGCTGGTCCTGCCCGAGTTCGAGGCCGGTCTCGAGATGACCCGACAAGCTCTTATGCATCTGCGCATCCCCTTGCCGCAGATCCAACAGTACACGGGATCCCTTCGGCAGGAGCTTTTTGCGTCAACATTCCATTCCCACAACGACTACAAGACCCTCACCCAACTAAGAGTTGCCGAACGGCAATTCGATCTTCAGTGGGTCGTGATCGAGCAGGGAAGTCCGCTCATCACCCAATCGATCGGCGAGGCTCAGATACGTAAGATAACCGGAGCCTCGGTGGTCGGGGTAATCCGGAATGAAAAGCTTGAGCCCAATCCCGACGCCGGCTTCCGGTTTCAGTTAAACGACCTGGTTGCAATCATCGGGACTGATGAAGCCCGCGAGGCTTTTCGAAGGATGTCCCTCTGAGGAGGCTGCTGAGAAGGCGGCCTTCTCGCAAACACTTAACGACCGGAATGATCGAGATGCGGGCTGCAGAGGAACAAATGGCCAAGGTTCAGGAAATGAAGATGGCGCTTCTGGATGGTTATGACCCTGAAGCCATCATCCTGTTCGGCTCCCTGGGCCGCGGCGATGGCGATGAATTCAGTGATGTGGATCTCCTCGTAGTTATTGGAACAGACAAGGATACGAAAGCGCTCAGTGAAGAGATGACCCGCCGTCTTGACCCTCTCGCAAGAGACAAGCATGTGATAGTTATAACACCGATGGATTTTTGCCGCCGGAGAGACATACCCGGTACTCTCGTCTTTTCAGTCGTGAATGAAGGTCAGATGCTTTTTGAGAAAGCCGGCTGGCAGATGAATTGTGAGGTCACCGACTCCTATGAGAGAAGAAAGAGGGAGGTCATCGGGAAGGACTATGTCGGGGAGGCCCACGCTTTTCTGGGCCAGGCTGAATCGTATCTCGATGGAGGCAATCTTTTTCGCTGCCGGGACTTCGCCAAGTTCGCCGCCGTAAGGGCGCTCAAGGGCATCTTTGTCCACCACGACATCCATCCGCCGAGAGAGTTGGATCTCATTCTCCTGATGAAAGAGGTGGAATCACTGGAGCCCGAGTTGGCGGAATCTGCCGCATTTCTGCAGGAGTTGAACGGGTACTGCCCTGCCGGAAGCGACACGCCGGAAATGTTGAAGTGCCGACGGCTGCTGGAAAGTTTGGCGGTGTTTGTGAAGGGGATCGCCGACAGAATTTGAAAAAACCTTTTGGAATAATGGAGTGGTGGAATATTGACGTTTCCGTAAAAAGTCCCATACTCGTCACTCCCGCGAAGGCGGGAGTCTATGACTCCTTGAAATTCCTGGATTCCCGTTTTCACGGGAATGACAAAACAGAGCGGTTTCTCGACTTTTTACGAGACCATCAATATCGGGGGTCAAAGATTGAAGCCAAATCTTTCGCTACGATATCTCCCTGTCTTTGGTTGTTCCCCTATATTCCATTATTCCATCATTCCATTATTCCATTATTCCGGCACTCACACCGCGCCAGGAATGACTCTATCTTCGATGTCAAGTCCATGAAGTCGACTCTCCTCTCCATCTCCTCGTTCTTCTTCCCCGCCTCCGAATAGGATGGGCCGAAACGCAGATCGATGCTTATCCCCTTTTTGCTGCAATACCGATCCAAAGACCATTTGGTCATGCTTCCGATGAGGAACGCACCCGCTTTAGCCCCCCATTCGAAATGAGGTCCGTCCCCTCCGCTGTCGCCCATCAATATGATCTTCCGGGGATGAATGCCAAGGCTACGCATAACGGCTTCCGTATTCCTTGGCTTGTCCTGGATCTCCAATAGATCGTAGAAGGCAGGATCTGTTTCCATGGCGGGATAACGGATCATCGGGTTGGCCGAAATGACCGGCACCTTCGGCAAGAACCCCTTCGCTGCGGCCCGCTGGAAGTATCCCTGCATGCCGGTTGTGTTGATCATGAAAAGGATTTGTTTCGTCTCGCACCACTCTATGAGATCCGGCACTCCCTGATAAGTCTCGAAACAATCCTCCAGATAAGCGTCCATATCATCTTGTGTGATTGGACCGGGAAGGATCGCGCTGATCCTGTTGGTCGCTTCGGAAAGGGTGATCTCATTGGCCGTGTATTTCTTGAATATGTTGGATAATTCCGTTTTCAGGCTGGGATAGGCGAAAAAGATGAAGTCAAAAGGACCGCACGGGGCAAGACATTCGTTCCAGTCAGAAGAGCACATTGCACGATATTTTCGGTGCTTCATTTTCATAGGCATTTCTCTCTGTCCGTGCACCCGGCTCCACAAGGAAAGCAAGGGCTCTTTCCAGCTGCGTAAATCTCCTTGGAATACCGGAACTCCCGGATGTCACGACTCCCATACCGGCAAGTCGGACAGTAAATAACGCCGGAGGCGAAGGGCAGTCAAGGGATTTCAGGTGGCGCGACTTGCGTGGTTATTTGACTTGAGATTTCTTATTGACGTATGATGTCTGTGTAACGTTTTGAACCGAATTCACTTGACCAATCTGCTTGATTTTCTCATGAGTCTGAATACCGGCCCTCTTCACCTGTGGTAGAAGTTTCTGCAAGAGAACTGCGTAGGTCAACTTCCCTGAATTCAGCTGAAACCGAACTTCAACATAACAAGATCAGTTCCCCACAAACAAAGAGCTGTCATTCATAGATGCAGGATTCACCTGAAGGAACACCGGATCTCCGTTTGAAGGAATCCCAATGAAAGTCTACTGAGTTTGGGATTCCTTCCCTGGCAGAAATCGGGCAGATGAGCGCCCATTGAGGCTTGATTTGCTCCGGCAAATCAAGAGAAAGGCAGGGATTGATATGTATTTCCATCAATCCGACATTTTGCAGGGGCTGGAGAAGGATTTCCTGAAGAAATTCATGGAAATCACCAAGAGGGAAACCTTCAAGTCAGGACATGCCTTGTATAAGGAAGGGGATCGGGCAGACCATTTTTTCATTTTGCTGAACGGACGGGTCAGGATCAGCATCGGCGAAACAGGGCATGTGGTCTACACCGTAGACCGAGCGGGTGAATTCTTCGGTTGGTCCAGTCTTGTGGGGCGCAATAAGTATGCAGCATCCGCCGAGTGCATAGAGACAGCCATGCTTCTCCGAATCGATGTCGGAGAACTTAACAGGCTGCTGGAAAAAGATGCGCAAGCAGGACTGACCCTTTACAGGAATCTTTCAGCATCTCTGGGAAATCGATTGCTTCAGACATACAGATTGATTCCGGGTATGGGTCTGACGGATATTTCACGTTCCTATGGCACCGGTCAATTGCAGGAATCCGATGTGAACGCTTCGCTTATCTAAAAGTCGACGAATAGCGTATCTGTGGCAGGGCCCGCCAAGACCCTGCCACTTTAACTGAAACACGCCTATCTTCCCGCCTGACCTTCCCCCTTGCGGCTCCTTTCATCAGCACTGACATAACCTCCATTTTGTGCTTAAATGGGAGCGAAGTCTGACCGAGTTCTGAAAGTGGGAAGGAGGAGTCATAAATGCAGGAAGAGGGAATATACGACCTGATTATTGTGGGAGGAGGGCCTGCCGGACTCAGCGCAGGAATCTATGCTTTGAGAGCGACACTCAAGACCGTGCTGGTCGAAAAGGGACTTCACGGCGGACAAGTTGCCATGACCGACTCTGTAGAGAACTACCCGGGATTTGAAAACGTCAGCGGCATGGAACTTTGCGACAAGTTTCTGAATCATGCCAAGTCCTACGGTCTTGAAATGATCCAGCAGGAGGTCGCAGCCGTTGAACCGGGCATCGATTACCATACCGTAAGACTGTCCGACGGCAAAGCCCTGCACTCTCATGCCGTGATCCTCGCAACCGGAGGCTATCACCGGAAGCTGAATGCCCCTGGAGAGGAAGAGCACGGCGGCAAAGGGGTTTCCTACTGCGCCACGTGCGACGGCTTCTTCTACAGGGACAAAACCGTGGTCGTGGTGGGCGGCGGGGACACGGCTGCTGAAGAATCTCTTTATCTGGCCAAGATTGCGGAAAAGGTCTATCTCGTACACCGGCGCGACGAGCTGCGTGCAAGCAGAATTCTGCAGCAAAGGGTCTTGTCCGAGTGCAAGATCGAGGTTCTCTGGAATACGGTCGTCACAGCCATAAAAGCAGATGCGCAGGGGGTGAACTCCATTGGCTTGAAAAACGTCCGCACCGGCGAGGAGAGGGAGCTTCCAGCCTATGGCATTTTCATATTTGTCGGTTTTGTTCCGAACAATCAGCTGGTACCGGCCGGCGTAAAGATGAACGCCGAAGGTTACGTCCTCTCCGACGAGAAATGTGAGACCAGCATTCCCGGCATCTTTGTTGTCGGCGACCTCAGGGAGAAGTATGCCAAGCAGATCGTGCTTGCCGCCGCGGACGGATGTACAGCCGCCCTGGCTGCGGCCCATTATGTTGAAAGCAGAAAGGGGGCGGAAGTTTGCGAGGTCCCTCAATCCGCCACGGATAAGGTCGCCTGATCGTGTCTCATAAAGAACTTGTGATTTCATTTCACCCCGGATCAGTCCAACCCTTCCGGGTGCTGCGCTGGATATCAGGAGATGCGCGATGAAGGTCCTGTTCATTATCAATACCGATGACGGTGAAACTGTCTACAATGCCATGAGACTGGCAAATGTGGGCGTGGAAAAGGGAGACGAGGTGAGCGTGTTCATGCTTGGCAAAGGAGTGCTCTTTGAAACCAGAGGAAACGATCAGTTCGATGTCATGGGGCAGGTCGGCAAATTTCAAGGGGACTTCTATGTCTGAGGGGTATGCATGAAATCCCACGGTCTGGAGGGATCAAGCAGCTGCCCCATTGCCTGGATGGACGATCTTTATGAACTTGTGAGGGAAGCGGACAAGGTGCTCACTTTCTGAGGTCCGAAGACCCTTTTCATCCAGATTCACCGGGAATTCCCTTCGCCTCCCCGGGGCATGGATCCATCATGTGCTCGCTTCAACCATCCTGCCGACGTGGTCCAGAGAGTTCAGGGCTTTCTCAATCTGATGAAACGAGGTCGATTCAGCATCCGGCATATACCTGCCCCATGCCGTTTTCTTCATGACGAGAGACTTCAGCCGGCCTGCCCAGGAATCTCCATTGATGAGATTGACACCAACCAGAACATCCTCTTCAAAAACGAGGAAGTGGAGGATGGGCCGATCGGGGTCGCTGCCGGAGATCAGCCGGATGTTTCGGCCACTGCGGTTGAGGTCGCCGATCTGTATGAAGGTTTTCTCGAAAAGAGGACTGACGTGCTGGGATATGGTTCCGGGATATGACGCTTTTCCACCCGCCATGTTCAGCCCGGCTGTTCTGCCCTGATAGCACCCGTTGGCCCACAGGCCGAGCCATTCGCTCTTCCCGGTGAGGAAGTTCGCTCCCTGGCTTACGTCTCCTGCCGCATAGAGATCTTCTGCCGAGGTCTCCATCCGCTCGTTCACCAGAATCGCTTTATCCATGGAGACCTGTTCCGGATCGATGAAATCGACATTGGGCCTGATCCCGGCGCAGACCGCGATCCAATCGGCTCTTTCAAAAACTCGGTTCGGTAGAAAGCAGCTTACGCCGTCGTGATCGGCTTCGAGCCCTTCGATGCTGCACCCGAGACGCACCTCCATCCCTTTTTCACGGAAATACTTCTCCAGCATGGCTGCAGCCAGAGGATGAGCGCTGTGCGGAAGTATCTGTTCAGCCACATCGATCAACACCACGCCCACATTTCGCTGTCGCAGGATCTCGGCTACCTTGACCCCGACAAGCGAACCGCCCAGCACCACCACCCTTTTGGCCGAACCGATCGCCTTTTCCATGATCCGCGCCTGAGCTGCAGTGCGAAGGGTGAAAACAGCCGGTGCATCCCTGAGTCCCGGAACGGGAGGCACAACAGGCCTGGCGCCGGTGGCGACCAGACAGCGGTCATATTGGAGCTTTCCATTTCCGGCAAGGAAAACGGTTTTGTTCTTCGCGTCAAGAGACTCGACCCTGGCATTCCAGTGGCATATTGCCTCACATTTGCAGTATATCTCTTCTCCGAAGGGGAAGCACCGATGCCATGGGATCTTCCCTTTCAAGTAATAGGGTGAGAGCATCGGATTGAAGGCGGGGCCGTTTGCATCAGACACCAGGTGAATGGGGCCGGAGTGACCAAAAGACCTCGCAGCAATCATGGCGTGCATTGCCGCCCCTCCGTTACCGAGGATGACGAGATTCGCGGATTTCATTATATCCCCTTTGAAAACGGAGTCAGGAACTTCAGAGAAGCACGTTCGGCCTTCCTCCTGTCCAGTTCCTCAAGAGTGCCGAATCCGAGTGCCCTGGTCGTGCAGACCCGCACGCAGGCCGGCTCCAACCCATGCTCCACGCGGGATTGACAGAAATCGCACTTGTTCATCTTGCCGTCATCCTGAAACTGCGGGACACCGAAATCGCAAGCCAATGCGCAACTGTGACATCCCACGCACAGGTCCCGGTCGAATTGCACGATGCCGTTCCCTGAGCTTTTGCTCAAAGCGCCCGTTGGGCAGACCATCACACAGGGTGCATCCCCGCAATGCTGGCAGGCCATGGAGAGGAACAGCAACCGCACCTCAGGATACTCCCCCCGCTCAAAGCATGTCACACGGCGGAAGGACGGACCGTGCTCCGGCATATCGTTCTGGTCCATACAAGCCACCACGCAAGCCATGCAGCCGCTGCAGCGGGAAGCATCGAAAGAAAATCCAAATTGCCCTTTCAACATTCGAGTTCCACCCTCTTCCCTATTCAAACCCGCCATCATGGTTCATCGCTTCCGCGTCTCTCTGGGAAGAGCATCAAGCGTGCCATAATGACAACTCGGTGCCGGTGTGGCTAATAATCTCATTGTATCGGCATCTTATCTGTGCGGACAACCGAGAGAGACTCCCCAGGACGGTTGAATGTGTTGCTTATCTGCAAGGCATTTTTCTGAGAGGAGTTGCAGAGATGCAAATCGGTTTAGAAACAGTGAATGGAATCAAAGGAGACAAACACGGGGAGGCCTTCCCGAATCCTCACTTCCAGGACCTCTGGAGATCCTTCATGTGCTCTCCCGTAGAAGACCGAATGCCTTCGGCCATGCCCAGTTGAGCCCAGTGAATAGCATCGTCGATCAGGAAACCCTCAACAGGGAAGCCTTTCTCCGCAGCAATGCCGGCGAGCTGAAGCGCGCGGGTACGGTTCCCGATTTTTCAAATCCCTGTTCAATCTCGAATCATTTTGGGGTTCTCCACGATCCTCTTTTCAAGCTCTTCCGTGAAATTCGGTGGAACAATGTAAGAAACATTCGGATCCGTCTTTTCGCCGGCGAGCAATGGCTTCGACCGCCGAAATTTTCCCCGGATGGGACTTTCAGGATCATCAAGATCACCGAAAATCATTGCCCTCGAAGGACATCCGGCCACGCACGCCGGCTCTCTGCCTTCAGCGATTCGATGCGCACAGAGGGTGCATTTGCCGGCCTTCCCGGGATGATGAACCCGGAAGGTCTCGGATTTTTCCTCAAAGGAGAGCTTTGGCCCCGTTCTTTCGCGTCTGCGAGATGGCCGTGACACATGGACGGCTGCCCGGAATAGGCTGGGTTGGTTCCCCAGATCAGCGTCGCCTTTGTATCCTTAGTGGGGAGATCTCCCATGGTGGGAAACCCATAGGTCAACAATTCCGCCAGCAGGGCCGCCCGCCGGCATGCGGTCGAGCTCTCACAGCCGTAATTGACCGACCCATATGTCGCAGCCAGACGCTGGACAGCGGCTCGAGGCTCCTTGGGGTCCCCCACGTAGAATTGAAACTCGCGATCCGCCGATTCGAGCCAACCGGATTTCTTGCAAGTTTCTCCCGTGCTCTGATATCTTTGTCGATGTCGGAGATCGAACATCTCCCTAATCATAATCACGTGGCCTTGTGGCCCGGTGGACTCGCACAGAAAGGACGGTAGGAAAGCATGCAATCTCATGAGATTTCATTTCCCGTAACGATCCAGGCGGTGGATCGGATCGAGATCACCGTTCTCATGGACAACTATGTCGATATGCTTCTCCCCGGCACGGACGTGGTCACCCGCCCTGTCCTTCGAAAGGGAGAAGAGATTTCGACGGATACGGTTGTCGCAGAACACGGGTTGTCCATGCTGGTCAAAACGTCTCGAGGCGGGGAGCATCACACCATCCTTCTCGACACCGGGCATACGAAAGAAGGCGTCCTTCACAATGTGAAGCTCTTGGGAACCGATATCAAAGGCATTGAAGCGATCGTCTTGAGTCACGCCCACATGGACCATACGGGCGGTCTCTATCCCATTCTCGACGAACTTGCCACGCCCATACCCCTTGTAGTGCACCCGGAGGCCTTCCGAACAGAGCGTTTCTTGAAATTCCCCGACGGACGGGTGGACCGATTCCCCAATACCCTTGTCAGAGAAGACCTGACGAAACGGGATGTCCAAATCCTGGAGTCCCGGAGGCCGGTTTCTCTCGCAAGGGACACGGTTGTGGTAACCGGCCAGATAGAGCGCGCAACGGTTTTTGAAAAGGGTTTCCCCATTGCCAGGATGGTTCAGGAAGGCGAAGTGGTTCCGGACCCGATCAGCGACGATCAGTCTCTGGTCGTCCACCTGAAAGACAAGGGGTTGGTAATCATATCGGGGTGCGCCCATTCTGGAATCGTCAACACCGTGCTCTATTCGAGAAAGATCACGGGCGTCGAACCTATTCATGCGATCCTCGGAGGGTTTCATCTGACAGGCCCCCTCTTCGAACCGATCATTGGGGATACCATTGCCGCTGTAAAGGAGATGGAACCCAGGGTGCTTGTTCCCATGCACTGCACAGGCTGGAGTGCCATGCGCAGGTTCGCCGATGCCTTTCCCGGCTCCTTTGTTCTCAACAGCGTGGGATCAAAATTTCTGCTGTGCTGATCTACTTCCCCTTCCATTCAGGTTTTCGTTTGTGCAGAAACGCATCCACTCCTTCCTTGGCGTCCTCCGTGACACTCAGGGCCGCGAAAAGTTCGTTGGAATACGCGAGGGCTTTACCGTATTCCATGTCAGACATCCCATAGAAGGCCTCTTTCCCCATCTGAAGGGCGACAGGGCTTTTTTCCGCCAGCTTCTTCGCAAGGGCCATGGTCTCTTCTTCTAGTCTTTCTGCAGGCACCACCTTGTTGACCAGGCCCCACTTTTCTGCGTCTCGAGCCTCGATCAAGTCTCCCGTCATGAGCATCTCCAGGCATCGTTTTCGACCAAGAGACCTGGCCAGCGGCACGGCAGGCCCCATGCAGAAAAGACCCACATTGATCGCCGTTGCACCGATCCTGGTCCCTTCCGCGACGACGGCAAGGTCACAGGCTGCAATAAGGCCTGCGCCGTTCGCCACGGCATAGCCGTGCGCCGAGGCAATAACCGGTTTTTTCATAGAGGCGATGATATGGATCATGCGCTCCATGAGCCTGATCCATTCACGGTGCTCCTGGAGGGTCTTGCCTTGGAACTCGGAAACATCGATGCCGGTGCAGAACGCCTTGCCCGAGCCCTTGATGACGACGACCCGGATACTCGCGGCCATCTCCATTTCCAGAAGGGCTTTGCACAGATCCTGTGCAAGGCCCGAGTTGAAGGTGTTGTACTGCTCCGGCCGATTCAGGGTAATGATGCCCACCCGGTCCTTGGTTTCCATCAGGATGAACTCGTAGGGCATATTGATCTCCTCTATTGTGATGAAAGGAAGAATCCGGTTGCAGGTTCTACTTGTTTTCTCCGTAAAAGACTTCCACTCCGCCGAGCACATAGAAGTCGGCGACCCACTTGGAGAACCATTGGGGGAAAAACTCATCCTTGAATGCTTTAGTCTGGTGGGCCTTGTTCCACTCTTCCAGGCTGGTTACATCCATGATGCCGACGTACTTGAATGGAGGACTCGCCGGGCCTGGGGGTGTGCCCTTCTGTCCATTGCCGGTGATGCCCCCCAACATTTTTACGAGCGCAAAACTCTTGGCGCCGCTCAGACCGAGCAGAAGCGGGCCCTTGTATTGCTCGCACCACTTCTGGTAGTCCTCGTCCTTCACTCCTTCCTTCAGATTGTAGAGAATGATTTCCTTAGGCATGTCTCTCCTCCTTTCGGTTTCAAGAAGCGTTGAATGGAAATGATAACCGCGCCTTTATCCCGGTTCAGAGTGGTTGCAGAATCACCAGCAATCCCACCTCTGATGCCAGGACAGGAATCCTTGCTAAGGAGGATCCGGCTGTCAGGGTTTCGTCATGGTAAGCCTTTTTGTCCCCTTGATCTGTCTGAAGTTCGCTCCCTGGCTGACGCATCGCAGGGCAAGGTCCGGATCGATGACCCTTGTCCCTGAGACGGCATCCACACCGTAATCGAATAGAATGGAAGATAAAGGAACGGTGTCTCCCAACATGACCACGAAGGATTTAGGATCGCACAGCTCGAGCAAATGGACAAGTGTATGGTTTGTCAGGGAAGTCCCGGTGATGGCCACCACATCGGCCTGTGGGAGGAGCCGGTCCGCATCTTCCTCTTTGAAATCGCCCTCCCGCGGATTCTTCTCAATCACCCAGAGCCGTTTGGCTTTCTCGCGGATCCTGGGAATAAAAGGGAAATGCCCTACAATGGCCACAGCCCTGCCCTCTCCTTTCTTCAGGATGAGCTCCGCTGCATTGAGCTCCGTGCAGGTTTCAAGATCCACTTCGAGCAGGGAGTTGATCGCAGCCATCCCAATAGCCGCCTCGAGAATGCTCTCCGAGTATGCCATGTGAACAAGATCTCCTGGAGATTTGTCCAACAGGGAGCCGGGCTCTCTCA
The DNA here is from genome assembly GCA_002840535.1 of Deltaproteobacteria bacterium HGW-Deltaproteobacteria-15. Classification (GTDB taxonomy): domain Bacteria; phylum Desulfobacterota; class DSM-4660; order Desulfatiglandales; family HGW-15; genus HGW-15. The sequence goes on from PHBH01000046.1 coordinate 12,499, forward strand.
CCAGAGGGCCTTCTTGTGCCAGTGCGTCCCTCGGAAGAGTAGCAGCCAGCCCGCAATACCGCGTCAACACACCGGTATGGAATACTCCCTGACGTATATCTTTGACAGGGGCATTGAAATCAAGAGTCGAAATCAAATCATCAAGCGCTTTCATAGAGCCTCATATCTGTAAAATGCGGTCCGGTGTCTCGCACAGTGTGCAGAGTAAGGGATTCTTTCTAAACAAGCTCCCCAAGAGGGAATGCCGGGCTTCAGGGTGGGACCTTGGGCGGAAAAGCCAGCGGTTGTTTGGAAGGAGGCATCAGGAAGAGTGGGTTCCGCCCAAGGTCGACTCGCGTTCTGAAGAATGGAAGACCCAAACACACCGCGCTCAGCTTCGGGATCGGCAGCATAAAACCAGGAGATCCCTCATCCGAATACTTTGATTAAGAACGCAAAGGACGTGCCAATGGTTGTATCCAAGTGGCTATCCACTGATTTCAACCATATAGAGATGAAAAGAGAAATCGGCCAAAAGGATGGACCACTCACCGCTTGCATTTGTGCAATACAGAAACTTATCTATTTTGCGATATTGCATGAACAAATTGCGGCATGTGTGTTTCCCCGGGAAAGATGATATGCTGGTGATCGCCTGTCAGGGTTGCGCGCCCCTCAGAAGGAGATATCGCTCATGATGCTATTTAGCCTCATGGGGCGCTATTGTTTCTCTGGTGCGGCGCAGTAGTAGAGAGACTTTCTCGTGCGTTTCACACGGATTCGACCCTCTTGCAACAGGCGCTCCAGGTATTTGGGCGCTTCGTTGATATGCATGGCGAAAGCGCCTGCAATGTCTCGGGCTGTGCAGGGCCGCCTTTTTAGCATGGAGATGATCGCCTCCTGAGTTGCCTGCATTTCAATAGAACCGTCCCCTTTGTAGTCCGCAATACACTCAGCCGGCGGCCGAAATAGATTGCACAGGGATTCCATGCGCTCTATGGGAAGGGGCGCAACAAAATCCTCCGCCGGGGGGCGACAAGCCGTATTCAGATGAACCTGATCCGGCCTGAGCAGTTCCGCCAAGGTCGCAATCTTTGCCACATCGGAAGGAATCGAATTCATCCCCGCGATAAGGAACACCTCTATCCACATCCGTCCTTTGTACTCGTCGCGGAAAGCCTTTTGCCCTGCGACGGACTGCTTGAAATCGAGATCCGGATGGGGTCGGTTCACCCATCCGTAGGATGACTGATCCCATGTGCTCAGGGATACTTTCACGATGTCGGCAAGCGCGGCCGCTTCCCGCACTTCAGGATGATTGAGAAGCGATCCATTGGTCAATAGAACCGAGGGAATGGCGCTATTGGCTCGTATATGCGCGAGCACTTCGCCGAACTTGGAATGAAGCGTGGGCTCCCCGGAACCCGAAAGGGTGATATGGTCCGCCTTCCCGCCTGTTTTCAGCCAGTCATCCAATTCTGCAATGACACCGCTTGTTGGGACATACTCCTTCCTGATGAGCGTCTTGTTCGTGGTTCGTCCGATCTGACAGAAAACGCAGTCCTGGGTGCATGTCTTATAAGGGGTTAAATCCACTCCCAGGGAGCGTCCCAGCCGGCGTGAAGGGACTGGTCCGAACAGGTATTGATATTTCGTCATCCTGCTCTGCATTCTCTCCAATCCATTGTGCAGATGGTCTCTCGTGTCATGACTCCAATTCTCGAGAGAGCCGCTCAGAAATGCATTCAGAACCTCATCGACTTGGCCCTGGGCAAAAGGAATCAAACGTATGCCGTAACCTTGGACAAGGCTGCTATAAAAGTCGCTTATGGCGCCGCAAATGAGGGTAGTGACGGAAAGCTCAGCCAGTTTCCCGGCGCGATGGAAGAGAGAGTCATCCTCGAAGCACTCATGCCTCCGACTGATTATACTTTCGGCCGCCAGGTCCACCACCAGCAGCTCTCCGGCAGAATCTGCGACCGGAGATACCCGGTCGTCCCAGATGGTAATCGCCACCCTCATCAACGATCCTCGGGGTAAAACGTTTTCTACAAAGCCTAAAGCAATCCACGTGCCGCTTTCATTGAGAAGGGGTTAACACCGTTGCAGTCGAACCGACTGCATGAACTCACGCTCACCCTACGGTCATTAAATGGATCGTATCTCCATCGTGGAGAGGGGTGTCCATTCGAGTGTCATACGACAAAGGTGAAAAATTGACCGCTACTTTCAATCCCATGTCAATTGCGCCAGTCTGGTCCAGCAGGACCTGATCCACTCCGCGGCCGTATTTCCTTGCCAGGCCGACGGCAAAATCTTTGATTGTCTGGCCCGCAAATTCAAAATCCAGGGCCTTTTTCTTGTTAAAGATCTTGTAGAGCTGGGGCAGGCCTTCAATCTTGAGATGGACTTTCATTTATGGATCTCCCTTCTCCCGGATTTCAGGGGCAGGCTCGCTCCGGCCATAATGTCGCCTTCTTTGTAGTCACTCGCTCTTGTCCGGCAGGAGCGTCCGCCCATTCTGCAGACGAGGATCTCTCCCTAACTTGTTCCGCAAAGTACGTGCCAAACGGCGTGAAATCACGAATGCGTTATCTATCTGTAAATTAGGGGTTTATATGTAACAGAACTCCCTGCGGGTCCGCCATGCGTTGCACCTGCGCAACCGAAGGGGTAATCTTTTTTGCAGTATTGCAACACTGGGCTAATCGAGATAGCCTGATCCTCTTCCATACCTTGATTGACATGGGGTAGATTTGGAGTGAGCGCAATGTGCGCCAAGAGAGGAACGAAGCTGATTAAGGATCAACCCGGGACCTCAAGATTTCTTCGCGGGCGGATGGTTGATCGTCGCTTCCAGGACACCGGCCCTTTCCATTGTGAGCGGTATATAGACATACGTCGAACATCGGTCCCTGAAGGTCTCAAAATCGATCTCTTTCCCGCCGATGCTCACGCTGTGGACATGGCTCTGCCGCATTCTGAGACACAGGGCGAATTCCATGGGAAGATCTTCACCGAAATAGCGCACCCTCGCAATGGTGGTATTGAGGTCCATCATTTCACGTTGCGGATAATTGAAGTGATTTCTTTCCCCCCAAATCCTGATTCGGGAGGCCCGGCGTTCGGCGGCATTCTTCCCCACGGGTCTTATGGAGACCCGGAAATCACCGTGCAGGATATTGACAGGATACCCCGGGTCCTTTTCCCAGGCAAATCTGCCGCTGCCCATTTTCAGGAGCGCTGCGCAGGGTGCCAGGCCGCTTTCCGCCACATCGCCGGCATCTCTGATGGCGCCGTGGTTCGTCTCCATCCCAAAAACCAGGGAATGCCATTTCATGTAAGCGGGGCCGCAGGTATAATTCGTGTACGTGGATTGCCCTGCCTGAACAGTGGACGTATTCATGGCAGCCGCTTCAGGGATGTCATAGTCATCATGGGAATCCTGCATATGGAGCAGAAACATCTTCTCTTTCAAAGAGGTCCATGGCAGATTGCCGACTTCCCTTTCTCCGAAATAGTAGGTCGCCAGATCCTCCAGCGTGTGTATCTCGTAGGGCCAGCCCGCCTCCTCTGCGGCATCAACCATCCTTTGCGCCACGTGCAGATGGATTTGTTCGTCCATAGCCCACCTGGTTGTATTCGCGGGAAGGATCACTTCCATATCTCCGATGTCGACCATCGAGCCGCTTCCCTCCCCAAGGCTATGATAATCGATGATCATATCCGGTGGATAGGTCCGGAAAAGGCCGCCCAGAATGAAACGCTCCGTCTTTGTGAGACTCGTTCTGGATGAACAGAACTGATTCGCGACAAAACCCTCCGGATTGACGACCGGGACCACGATGACGACTTGGGAATCCCGTATCTCACTGGCTTCATCACCGGTCAGAAAACGCAGGATTTCCGGTGCCACGACCCTTGCTCCAAACTCCTGGCCATGTCTCGCCGCGGTGACAACCGCGATTTGCTTATGATCATCCGCCATATCTCTGTTGGTTATAAAAACCGCCGGGATATCCCAATGGTCGGGGGATTTGCCCAAGACCTCTTTGCGTGCGATCCTCTTGTTTTCTTCCACAAAACTATCCAGCCAGCGATAAACCTCCTTGAGGCCTTCTTCTCCCATCGGGATATGGTCAAATACTGACACGGTGAATCCTCCTTTTCCCTAGAGTGCTGTTAAACATCGAATCTTCGTTATACTGTTTCGGGGTCTCCTTTGCAAAAATCCTCTTCAGGCAGCATTTCGCTCCAGGTGTACGCGGGCAAGCTTATAGGCCTCTGAGATGCGCCGGGACCGGGGAAGGGCATCGCGGATTTTCTCAAGGTATCTTTTCTCTCGGACAACCTGAAATGTTCTGGGGAAGTTTACATCATAAATCCATCCGATCTGGAGCAATTTGAAATCATGCAATGTCTTCAGAGAATATTCACATTAATCGGCTGTGATGATGAATTCGGGTGGGTTCACGATGTGGCGCTTGACGGCGCAGAGATCCATGACCCGGATGACGGCCTTTTTGTATTTGTCCGGAAACCCCGGAGGCAGTATCAGGTTGATGTTGAATTTCTGGCAGGCTTGTTTTCGTTCATCCCACTCATAGGTCATGGTCAGCCCCATGCCCTCTGACGGAATCTCGCGGGTCTGGCAGAACTCCAAGGCATAGACGCCTGCGCAGGTGGCTATGGATGCCACAAAGAGATGAAAAGGTTCCGGCGCGGTACCTTCTCCACCGTTCTCAATCGTTTGGTCCGTATGAATAATCCTGTCATTGATTCGGGCATAAACCTTTTTCCCGCCCGGGAACGTCACATCGATGACTTTGTTCATGTCTGGAGATCTCCTTTCTCATTCCTTTCCCCGCACTGAGCGAGCGAGAATCGCTTCCTCGACGGCTTCATCCATGTTGTTCTTCGAAGTGATACCAACCCTTATTCCTGCATTTGCCATGACGTACCCCGGACCTTTTCGCGAGAGGTCCTCCCGCATCAGGACATCATCGACGTTCTCCTGGACCAGCCATTCGGCCACGCGGATTCCTTTGGCCACATCCACCTTGCAATGGGGGTTCTCCCGCACCTCCCGATTCTCCACAACACCCCCCTCAAGTCGCACCGTCACAAAGGCAAAGTAGGGAGAGTCTCCGAAATGATCGCTCACCGATCCTTCCCGATCAGCCAACGGTATGGCTATCCGCGCATAGGAACGGGCCTGCGGCTCATAGTGAATGGTGACCCGTTCCACATGAGGGATCTTTTCCCGAATCTCGTGTTCGAGGGCTTCGCTGATCTGGTGGGCCCGCTGGAGATCGTCCGTTCTCAGTCTCACGTTTGCCTGGAGAAATCGAAAGCGTCCGGCGTTTCTGCCCATGAGCGATGACACCTCGGCCACCATGGGGTGATGCTCCAGGATCCCTCTGACCCGGGCCAGGGTATCGAAATCAATGGAGGCGTCGAGGAGTACCCTCATGCCGTCGGAGAGCAGTTCCCATCCTGCCCAGGCGATGAATATCAGCACCAGTGCCGCTGCGAGCTGATCGATAGAGATCCCATAAACTGCAAGGTTCCATCCAAAATAGCCCGGCAACACGGATCCAAGCACCACGATGGAAGAAAGGACATCCACCTGCCTGTGTTGCGCCTCGGCAATCAGCGTGGGGGACTCGGTTCTTCGCCCCACCCTGACGGCATACCGGCCGAAGAGATAGGTTGCCACGACCCCGAAAAGAAGCATGACCACCACGCCCACGGAGATCGCGGGCGGAGCAACGGCCCCGGCAAGGACCTCCCGGGCAATTTCATACCCTGCGAAAAAGATCGACAAGGCCACAAAGACGGAGATGAGGTTTTCTATCTTGTACAGGCCAAGGGGAAAGGAAGGGGTTTTTCGTACGGATAGTTTCAGTCCTCCCAAAAGCACCAGGGAGGCCACGGCGTCGGTTCCCGAATCGATGGCGCCGGCGGTCACAGCCAGGCTGCTCGAATAATAGGCAAGGACGGACTTCATGAGCGCGAGAGCGAGGTTCAACAAAAAGGCATACAGGGCAACCTTCTGTATGAGATTGGACTCTCCGGCGGTGGTTCTATCGGATTCTGAATCTGAGTGAAGAGATTTCATTGTAATCACGGCTTGAAATGCCATTTCCTTTGATTCCCTCGTCCCTGCCTGTCGGAGGTTGCGTCCGGCCGTCAATATGAGCCGTTCAGTCGTGACGCGGTCGGGAATCCACCAAGACGCCGACGATGAACCCCACGCAAAGCGACCCTGCCACTGTCAGAAGCGCAAGGGCCAGGACGAAGGTCCAGCCGAAAAATGAAATCATGATCGGCAGGAGGAAAGGCTTGACTGCTCGATTCACAAGAAACACAGCGAGTAAAGAATGTTCAACTCCCTTTTCACGAAGGTCCTTGAGCATAGGGTACCAGGCATAAATGGGTCCGGCCGAAATGATCCCCCCAGCGGCCGAGAGAAGATTTCTCTTGATGGATGTCCCTTTTCCCATGAATTTCGTAAAGTGCGGCGGCTTCAGGAAAACATTCATTCCGATCATGAGAAGGAAAACCAGGCATAGCGGCAGCAAGACATGAGACAAAACGCTCATACTGCTCCGTAGCGCCATAATGGTTTTTGCCGGATCTACCTGCCAAAGCACAAGATACAGGGCTAGAACCGCCGCAGGGAAGACCGCCTGCAGTGGAACCACTACCTTCCGACCTTTTGATCCACTAGCTGTCAAATCAAACTACGCTCCTGAAAATCTCATGATCAGCGTCATCGAAAAGGATATCGCTATTGAGAGAGCAAAACAGGAGAGATTTCGAACTACAGCAAATTTCCATCCCAAAGCGGCGATTTCAGCAGGCAACTGCAAAAGACCGACAGTGACCCAAGAGCAAATAAACGCCGTCACTGCGCCGAGGCTTACCCCCAGTTCGAGCAATTTCTCGCCGATGATATAGCTGCTGATGGGGTTGCCGGCAAACACGCTTCCCAACGAAGCGGACCAGAAAGAATCCCACCACAGACTACCGGAAAAGAGAGAGGAAAGGAACTCTTCCGACAGGAAGGCGCTGAAAAGACCCGCCAAAAAAATTACCCCTATGGTCACAGGCAACAGGTTCCTGATCTGCCTGGAACCGCTTCGAAACGCCTGAGCAGCGACTTCGCGGTCTATCTTCCATGTGATCGTCGGCAGATCCCCGGTCTCTTCGATTCGACTATTCCGATTTTGGTTTTTGAATTGCTCGACGATCTCCGCTACCGTGCCACTCATCCCCGTGACAATTCTCACGCCATGAGCAGAGAGGTACTTCTCTGCAATGGGGCTACACCATTTTACAAGGAGAACGTCGCACTTTTTTGCGATAACCAGGGCAACCATCTGCATTCCGGAGCCGTTTCCAGAATCCCTGGGAGTCCGAAAGGCTTCAAATACCTTCGATTGAAGATCTACGACTACCAGGTGCGACGCATGTCCCAACCTGTCGCCTGACTTGGCGTCGAGATCCGCGCCTTCTGCGGGAACGGCAACCTTCAAGCCATCTTCCTTCCTCTGATGCTCGGTAATCCTCCTTGAATTTCGCATACGGTGCCTCGATGTCCGGGACGCATATTTGTCAAAGTGATCAACTGGCGGTCAACCATAGTTCATATTCTTTCATGCTGTTCTTTAGCGGGCTTGACCAGCGCAAGACATGGTTTCCGCAGGATTGTCCCCTTCGGTAGTTGCTTCATTCGGTACTTGCGGAGAACCTTTCCCAGCGCTTCCGACGCAAGGAATGCGCAGTGACGATCTTTTTCAGGGAGACCACCCATGAATTCCATGATTCCTTCACCGGTAATCTTGCCAAGCTCATCCGAACTCTTTCCGAGTGCCAGTTTTACGGCAAAAAAGCAGCAGAGCGAGCAAGCAGTGCAACCGGTTGTCTGAAAATTGGCTTGTTCGACCTTGTCGCCTTCAAATCTCAGGAAAATGCATATCCCGTCTCCCCCGGAACAGGCGGAAGCGCTGTATCCGCCGGGGGTATCCAAGAACGCCCGGTATAGGGGGTTTAGCCATTTCTCACACTCCTCCGGCTTGCAGGCCGCGCTTGTTCCCTCGTTGATGCCGGCCACCTCATCCTTATCTTCGTTCATCGGGGTTCCTCCACAGGAATTCTTATGCATGCGTCGCAAGCGATTGGGCAGAAGCCCTCAAATTTCGGTGAGGGTGATCGCCCCTTGCTCGAAAACCTCTACGCAGCTTTCGCAACCAATACATTCGTCCGCGTTGACCGGCACCGCCTTTTCATTTTGTATTTCGTAGACGTCCACGGGACAAACCTCTGCGCACTCACCGCAGCCGATACATTTTTCTTCGTTTATCTCAGGCAGGTAGGCCATACCTAAACACCCCCTTTCTTCTTCGGAGAAAGACATGATCAAATGGCAAGAGGTCCACTGTGAACCTCAGCAATCCACGTGCCGTTTGGAAATGAATAGGAGTCGGGATTGTTATCTTCTAGTTCCAATAGCTTGGGAGCGGCGAGAGTAGAGTACAGGTCTCAGAGGCAATAAGAGGAGTCGCATCTTAGCGACCATCCATGCTTCGGAATTCGCGACGGCGCGACTTTAGTCCGACCTCTCTTCCGGGACGATTTCATCCCAATCCATTCAATAGTGGAGAATCCGCCCAGAGACGCTTTTTTGAGCATACGCTCAAAAATAAGCATTGACTCCTTATTTTCTAGAATTATAATTTGAGCGTACGCTCATAATTGGAGGACCGATGCCAAGACCGAGAAAAATCCGTTGGGTCCAGGGACGTCCGATTGTCGCCGCCTTCGTTCCGGATCAGATTCCCCCCTGGGGAAGGGAAGAGGCGGTTCTTCCCCTCGAGGGTCTGGAGGCGATCAGGCTTTGCGATCTCCAGGGAATGGATCATGAGTCGGCGGCGAACATGATGAACGTCTCGCGTCAGACGTTCGGCAGGATCCTCTCGGAGGCGAGAGCGGTCGTGGCTGATGCTCTGGTTGTGGGCAAGGTTCTCAAAATCGAGGGAGGCCATTTCGAGATGCCCCCTCGAGGAAGAGGACGTCACCGCCGCGGATGGCGCGGTGGATTTTAGAGTAAGGAGGTGTTTTCCATGCCACGATTTGATGGAACAGGTCCTATGGGCGCAGGCCCCATGACAGGTGGAGCCCGCGGGTTCTGCAACCCTGCCTCCGCAGGATACGCCGGCTGGGGCAACAGAGGTTTCGGCTACGGTCGAGGACGGGGCCGGGGATTCAGGAGAGGGTTCGGACCGGGTTCAGGCTGGGGTCCTGGATATGCCCGGGGGGCATCGAGGGGCTTCTATCCGATGTGGGATGCCGGGTATGGTCCTACATACGGACCACGGTACGGGAATCCCTATGGAATGCATCCTGAAGACGAGCTCCAGGTGCTGAGGGAAGAGGCCGATGGCATAAAGAGCGAGCTTGAGGGAATAAACAAACGCATCCAGGAACTGGAGTCCAAATCTTCATAACCGTAAAACTTCATGCCAAATCTCACTACCGGCCTCTCCTCGGATTCAGGGGAGAGGCCATTGTTACGGTTATTGCCAGATACGACCATTTATCCCCAATGGCAGAGCATAATCCGTAAAGGTGTCGTTGCGTGCATAGTCCATAATGTCCGGAGTGCAATCGCGATTCGTCCTGTACTCGCACTCAGAGCAATCCAGATGTGGCCAGAGCTTCTTCGATGCCTCATTGAGGCAGATTGCATAGTGAGGGCAAAAGGGATTCCTCGCCCCCTTTCTGTTCTTAGGACACCTTTCCCGACTCATGACCAAGCCTCCCGATGCTCGGTATTCCTCTCTTCGTCAAAAGGAATCTCCATCCCTACCCCCGCGTCATGGTCGATCCGCATTTGGGGCAATTCTGCTGATAACAAGGGCTCCCCATCTGATGGGCTGCTCTTTCACCACAGTTCGGGCAAACACAATTTCCGCCCGGGCCTGCGCCAAAGCCGCCTCCTCGCCCTTTTCCCCCGCTCCTTCCGCTACTGCCACCGCCGCCTTTACCCATGCCCCTGCCTGTTCCAGGACCCTGGCCCCTTGGGCCGGTTCCGTCTCCTCTTGGCATTTTACTCACCTCCTTTTTTTGGTTTAACGGTAAAGCACCTTTCAAATCTCCATGGCCTTTGCCAGATTCTTCCAGATATTTCTGACTGCTCCCGCGCCCTCGGAATGTCCGTCATATTCAAAAATGGTCTTCCCCTGCACCATCGCCTTTGTAAAGACCGGGTCGAATGGGATTCGACCCACCACCCTTATCTCTTTCTCCCGGGCAAAGTCTTCTATGCCCTGTGCCTGTTCCGGATTGAGATCGAACTTGTTTACGCAGACCATGGCCGGAACCTTGAAAAAGGCCGCCAGTTCCGCCACTCGCTCCATGTCATGCCTGCCGGAGACTGTGGGTTCCGCCACGATGAGGACCGCCGTGGACCCTCCAAGGGAAGCGATCACCGGGCATCCTATTCCCGGAGGGCCGTCTGTGAGCAGCAGATCGAGGTTGTTCTCTTCCGCAAGCTTCTTCCCCTGCTGACGGATGAGTGTCACGAGCTTGCCGGAGTTTTCTTCTGCAATGCCCAGCCTGGCATGGGCCATGGGGCCGAAGCGGGTGCTGGAGATAAACCACTCACCGCATGTCTTCAGTGGAAAGGAAATCGCTTCCTCCGGGCAGAAATAGTGACACACGCCGCAGCCTTCGCAGGCGACAGGGTCCACGACAAAATCCTCACCGATGGCTTTCCACCTGCACAGACCCCTGCAAAGACCGCATTGGGTGCATTTATCCTGGTTGATTATCGCCGTATGACCGGAGTCGAAGTCGTGACGCTCTCTGACCTGGGGGTTCATGATGAGGTGAAGATCGGCTGCATCCACATCAGCGTCGCAGAGCACCTTCCCCGTTGCGAGAGCCGCGAATGCGGCCAATATGCTCGTTTTTCCCGTTCCACCCTTGCCGCTTATGACAACCAGTTCTTTCATCAGAGTAACCCCGCTTCATCTTTTTCGCCATGTGAGACAATCTGTTCGATTTGATGGTAAAGGTTGAGGAATTTCTCTTTCCATTCGGGCATCACCTCAACGATCATCTGTCCCCTTGAGTAGGCCTCTGCAATCAGCCGATCAAAGGGGATCTCCATGAGCACGGGGATCCCCTCCTCCTCTGCATAAATTCTTGCCTGATCATCGCCCATGTCCGAACGATTGATGACCAGCCCACAGGGAATTCCCAGGATTCTCGCCGCCCCGACAGCAAGCTTGAGGTCGTGAAGCCCGAAAGGGGTAGGCTCGGTTACCAGGAGAACGAAATCCGCCCCTTTCATGGCCGCGATCACCGGGCACGACGTACCGGGCGGGGCATCGATGATGGTCCGCATCCGCGACTGCGTATATTCCCGGACTTTTCTGATGAGAGGCGGAGACATGGCCTCTCCCACCCTCAATCTGCCGTGCACGAATTCCAGACCGTTTCTGTAGCCAAACTCGACTACACCCAGTTCGCGCCCAACCTCTGTAATAGCCTTCTCGGGGCATACCTCCATACACCCGCCGCAACTGTGACAGAGCTCATGAAAAGGCAGCACGGTTTCACCGATAACCACAATGGCTTTATATTGGCAGATCTCTCCGCATTTCCCGCACAGGGTGCACTTTCCCGCATCCACTTCAGGTACAGGGGTGGAGACGGTTCTGACTCCATCCATGGTTGGGTGGATAAAGAGATGGGCGTTGGGTTCCTCTACATCGCAGTCCAGAAGTTGAACATTGGATTCAAGGGATACCGCCAGATTGGTGGCCACGGTCGTCTTTCCGGTCCCTCCTTTTCCACTTGCTATGCTGATGATCATTTGTCACTCCTATTCCCCTTCAGCTGTTTCTTCATATATTGGTCAAGGGCCTCCTGTAATGTTTGCGCAGCGAGAAAGGCGCAGTGCCGGTCCTCCTCGGGCAGACCGCCGAGAACACTGATGATCAATTCGCCCGTTATCTCCGTAATCTCTTCAGGACTCTTGCCCTGGGCAAGCTCGGCTGCGAAGGAACCGCAAATGGTGCTGGACCCACATCCATCAGTCTGGAACATCACCTCTTTAACCCTGTTCTTTTCAAATCTCAGGAAAATTTCCATTCTGTCGCCGCATGTCCCGATGATACGGCCGTACCCATCCGGATCTCGCATGCCGCCCATATAAAGAGGCTTAAGCCACCTCTCAAAAGCGACTTGTCCGTATGCCTTTCTTGTCTCTTCGTAGACTTGGCTCTGTAAGCCTCTGGTAAAATCATCGAAATCGTCAGTCATCATGAATTCCTCGCTCCCTATTTCCGACCAGGTCTCCCTGGGAGTTTAGATACGGTTCATCAGTGATCACACACGTTCCCTCCTGTTACGAGTATGCCTGCGAGATACTGGCTGACCAGTGCCTCGGGTGGGTCCATGGGAGCCCCGGTGATCACCTTGATCCCGTTTTCCACAAATAGCTGCTGTGCTCTGCTGCCCATCCCACCTGCTATGATCACGTGTGCCCCCAGTTCATGCAGCCATTTTGGCAATACCCCGGGCTCATGGGGCGGAGGGTTATGCATCATCTTGCCTTTGATTTTGCCGCTCTCCGTCTCTACCAGGGCAAACTGCTCACAATGCCCGAAATGGGAGCAGAGCTTTCCTTCTGCCAGAGGAACAGCAAAGATGATTTTATTCGCCTCGCTTGTCTTGCTGACCTCCAGCCCCGATTCTCCATCTTTTCGTTCAGGAAAGACACGGCGGTCTGAGGTCTCTTGGGTCGAAGCGATCACCTTGTCCGCCATGGCGTTGAAGGCCCTGGTGAATGGTGACCGGTCACTGCCCAGGCCGTTCACCCTGCCTGCGTCCCCTTGTCTTACGACTTCAGGGTCAAGCGGCAGTTTTCCCAGGAATGCCAGGCTCTCCTTGAGAGCAAGCAATTCTCCACCCCGTGCCCCGAAAAGGTCGATCTCTTTTCCGCAGTGCGGGCAGAGCATCCCGCTCATATTCTCCACGATCCCGAGAATCTTCATGTTTACCTGGCGGCAGAAGTGAATGGACTTCCTTACGTCGGCAAGGGAGATCTCCTGCGGTGTCGTCACTATGAGTGCTTCTGCATCAGGCACTGTTTGCGCAACGGTCAAAGGCTCATCTCCTGTTCCCGGAGGCGAGTCGATTATGAGATAATCAAGAGGCGGCCATTCCATATCAGAGATGAACTGCCGGATGACGCCTATCTTGATGGGCCCTCTCCATATGGTCGCCAGGTCTTTGTTCTCTCCCATGAGGGACTCAATGGAAATCACCTGGAGATTAGGAAAAAACTGAATGGGTTTCGCTTTTTCTGCGTGAAAGGATGGCTGGACGGATCCTTTCAACCCCAGCAGCCTCGGTATGCTCGGGCCGTGGAGGTCTACGTCCATGAGACCGATCTTTAGTCCCTTCCCGGCGAGAATCACCGCCAGATAGGCAGCCACAGTGCTCTTGCCCACGCCGCCTTTCCCGCTCATCACAAGGATCTTGTGCTCGATATGGCTCAAGGTCTCTCTGATCTCCGCATCCTGGATCTTGTGCTTTTCATCCTGACTTATCGTTTCTCTATTTTTTGCCATGACAATGCTCTCCTCCTCATCCATTTCGTCTTTTTCGATAACACCTTTGTTCAATCTTATTTCTTCATTCTAGTATGCATCTCATACATCATGCAGATGCTCTCTATGCAGATGTTCTCTGACGACTCCTTGGATTCACCAGGGTGTTGCCCAGGAAGGCGTTCAAAACATCGTCGACCTGTCCATCGACAAAAGAGATCAATCGTATGCCATAGCCTTCAACAAGACCGCTGTAGAAGTCGCTTATGGCACCGCAAATGAATGTCTTAACGGAAAGTTCAGCCAGCTTCCCGGCGTGATCAAAAAGGGAGTCGCCGTTGAACTGCTCATGTCTCCGACGGATTATTTTCCCGCCCCCTACGTCCACCACCAGCAGTTCTCGGGCCGAATCCGCGACCGGAGATATCCGGTTCTCCCAGATGGTAATCGCCAACCTCATCAAGCATCCTTCTCGGGTTAAGAACGTTTAACCAAAGCATTCAGCAATCCATGTGCCGTTTTGACTGAAAGAGGGTCGGGACCGTCAAATCGTATATTTATCAATTGATTGAGCGCATAAAGAGGAGGAGGTCAAGAAGGAAAATCAACGCTGAGAGTCGCATCTCTGCAATTATCGATGCTTGGCAAGTGCGACAACGCGACTCGGTCACAGGGGGGACTCAGCCCTCTCTCGGACCATTTTCATGCCACGGTCTTCATTCTTCTGAATGGCGCTCTTATAAACAGGTCCATAAGAAGGAGCATTATGCCTCCAGGAGTTACCACATGTGCATGGCCGGCCGGGGAAAAGCGTATTACACAAGTTCCATGCCCTCATCCAAGTATTTTTTGGCGAGATCAATATAGAGTTGTTTGCCCCAGTTCCAGAACTTCTCGTCCTCCGAAGTTATCTCTCTAACGATCTGTGCCGGATTACCGGCTGCAACCACTTTCGAAGGAATTTTTTGCCGGGATTTTACGACACTTCCTTCTGCGATAATTGAATTTTCTCCTATTTCAGACCAGATACTGAGTATGGAGCCCATGCCGATAACTGCCCGATCGCCTATATGTCTGCCGTGAACCACTGCACCATGACCGATGGTGACTCTTCCTCCAATCCGGTTTGTTTCGCTTGGAGGCGCGTGAACAATGACTCCTTCCTCCACCGCCGTACCGTCTCCAATTTCAATTCTGCCGTAGTCTCCCCTCAGAATGGCTCCATGCCCGATATAGCAGTGAGCACCGATAACTACGTCACCGATGACTCTCGCCAGTTCACTGACATAGGTTTCTTTTCCCACTGCCGGCTGTCTGCCGTCGAACTTATAGAGCATGGATGATCCTTTCTACCAAGCAAGAGTAAGGTGGCGTCTTTGCGCCTTTTGCACCACCCAATAGTTGCATCGTTGCTACCGTTCAAGCTGTCTCAAGCCTGCGCCTTTTTCGCACCATGTCCTAACGGCAAATCTCCAACAATTCTCAGGATGGTCTCACCTGTAATCAGTGCGATCTCATCCGGATTTTTGCCAATGCTCAGCTCCGCAGCAAAGGAACCGCACACGATGCTGGCCCCACATCCGTTGGTTTGAAAGGTTGCCTCCTTGACCCGCTCCCCGGCAAACCTCAGGAAGATCTCCATGGTATCCCCACATGAAGCGGAAACCATCGCATAGCCGTCCGGCTTTCCAATGGTTCCCACGTGCAGGGGCTTGAGCCACCTTTCGAAGGCCACCTGCCCGTATGCCTTTCTGGTTTCCTCCAGGATCTGAGTCTGGAGTCCACGCGCAAAATCATCGAATTCGTCAGTCATCCTTTCTGTCCTCATTTATCGGCGAGCGCTTTAATTTTGGATTCGATCGACTCCATTTGTCGCCTCAGATCATTGGCCTGCTCCTTCAGAAGGGCAAGATCTTCTTTGCCGGACAAGGACCCGGCGCCAGATTGTCCTGTATCCTGTGCCGTCATTCCGCCTCCCATCCCGCGGCCGCCTCCCATTCCGCGTCCGCCTCCCATCCCACGCCCCATGCCGCCTCCTCCCATCCCAGTTCCGAAATGGGCTTGAACATTAGGCGTGGATGAAGAGCTCAACTTGCCTGACTTGAATAACTCCACAGCCTGGCGAACCCTCCCGCTCACACCCGTTATCACTCGGACCCCCGCAGCGCCGAAGGTGCGAAAGGCATTGGGACCGCAGTTCCCGGTGAGCACAACGGAGACTCCTCTTTCCGCCATGAGCTGAGCAGACTGAATTCCAGCGCCCCCTCCCAGCGTTCTGTTCGAGTTTTCCACCGGCTCGAATGCCAGCGTGTCCGAGTCAATTATCAGAAAGTAGGTGCAACGGCCGAAGCGTGGATCAATGGCGTCTTCAATGCTGGGGCCGGACGATGTCACTGCAATCTTCATGGTGATCCTCCATCTAAATATTCTACGGTTGAAATTGCGATGCCGCCTTGTCATATGTTTTGGAAACATTCATAGCAAGCGCACGATAAGCTTTCTTTATCTCTTTCAATAAGAAACGCCTTAGCAATCTCTGTGCCTGGGGCGGATCATGAGAGAGCAGGAGCAGAATCAATGAATTCATAAACACTTGGAGCAGGGCGCGAAAACCGGCAGAAGCGCAAGAATACCGGCTGGGGTAGCGCTGATGCAATCCAGCAGGCGCAAAGGCGCAGGGACGCCACGTTACCCTTGCTGGGTCCTGCCATCGGCACGGGGAAGGTCTATCCTGAAGCGTTTGATCTTTCTGAAGAGCGTGCTCTTATGCATCCCAAGCTCTCGCGCAGTGACAAGGCGGTTATAATGATTTCGCTCAAGAGCTTCCAGAATCACACGGATCTCCGTGGATTGAAGGGTGGCGTCCATGTTTCCGCCTGCGGTCTGAACTGCACCAGTAGCCTTGAGGCTTTCGGGGAGACATTGGGGCTCGATCTGACCTTTGGGGCAAAGAACAAAGGCGTGCTCGATAATGTTTTCCAGCTCCCGTATGTTCCCGGGAAAATCATGGAACATGAGAAGCGAAAGAGCCTCCTGGCTGATACCCGCCACTGCCTTGCCCTGCAAGCGGTTGAGCCGTCCGATGAAGTGTTTCACAAGCATCGGAATGTCCTCTTTGCGCTGTCGTAGAGGGGGGAGGTCCAGCCGCACCACATTCACGCGATAAAACAGGTCTCTCCGAAAAGTACCTTTTTCCACAAGGTCCGTAAGGGATCTGTTTGTGGCGGCGATCACGCGCACATTGGCCTTCACCGTTTCCGTGGCGCCAAGAGGCTGATAGGTCCTGTCCTGCAATACGCGGAGCAGCCGCACTTGAAACGCGGGGCTGAGGTCCCCGATTTCATCGAGAAGAATGGTCCCCCCTTCAGCGGCGGCAAAGTATCCCGGTTTGTCCTTGATCGCATTAGTGAATGCGCCTTTCTTGTACCCGAACAGCTCGGATTCCAGCAGGGAGTCGGGAAAAGCGCCGCAGTTGACCGCGACAAAAGGCTGGTTCCGTCTCGGACTCAAATCGTGTATGGCTCTCGCCAGGAGTTCCTTTCCGGTTCCGGTCTCGCCCTGAATCAATATCGTGCTCTCGCTCTCTGCCACCTGGGGGAGGATCCTGAAAATCATGTGCATGGCCGGATTCCGGCTGATGATGTCTCCCACCTGAAACCTGCCTTCCAGCTCTTTGCGGAGTTCCTCCACCAGGCTCATGTCGCGAAAGGTTTCGACCCCTCCGAGGATCTCGCCGTCCATGTCCTTGAGCAGGGCAGTGGAGACCACGACAGGAATGCGGCGGCCGTCCTTTGTAAAGATATGCGTGGAAGTGTCGATCAGCGATTTTCCGTGCTTCATGGTTCGCCGGAGTGCGCAGTCCCTCTCACACATGTTGGAGCGCAGGATCTCCCAGCAGTATTTCCCGATCGCCTGGTCCCGTGGAATTCCCGTAATCTTCTCCGCAGCGTGGTTAAACGAGGTGATTTGCCACTCATGATCCACGGTGAATACGCCATCGGAGATGCTCTCAAGAATAATCCCCGTGACATGTTCCGGGATTTGGTATTTTCCGCTTCTCACGTGCTTGCTCCCCGGCCGCAAATGTATAGACCGGATCACTTCTTCCGCAAACTGTGTGCCAATCAGGACCTGGATAAAAAACCAAATATTTTTAGGGATTTAAAAAGGTTGGGTTGCAGCAGTAGCCTTGTAAGGTCTTCCTTCAATTGCATTTATGCAATCACAGGTCTCAATTCACTTGCAGAATTGCAGAACTAGTTCCGCCTGCGCGCAAGAGTAGATTCCAGGGCAAGACCCGAATGACGGAATAAGCAAAAGCGCTTCTGTCGCACTGCGCCTTAGGGACGAGGGGTTTCAGCATCATAATACACTATTCAGAATTCGGCCGTGACTCGGACGCCCAAGACCCACCCCTTGCGATCATCGTCTTCATGATAATCGTCTTTCATATACTGAACGTCTGCCGTGGCGGATAGGATTTCATTGAATACAAAGCGGTAGTACGCCTCGAACACATGGGTTATATCGATGTCCTGGTTGCCCCTGCTCAAGTGCCCGTAGCCGATCCCGATGTTGTCCTTCTCCCTGTTCCACCAATCACCTTTGATGTCGATCCCTCCGGAGTAGAGATTCTTCCAGACAAGGACCGGGCCCTCGTCTCCCCAGCCGAAGCGGATCCAAGCGCCGAAGATCTCTCCCAGTTCCTGGTCAAAGGAGAGAAGAGTCGCCTTTCGGGCATCCTTCTTCTCTTGTCCCGGGTCGAGGAAATCCTTCGTGGTCGCGTAGAAGATCACCCTGTAATTTCCCTCGCCCAGGCCGGTTTTCGGATGGTACCCAAACTGCGCGGCGTAGTAATTGTAGGTATTCCCATCGTCGTTCTCCCCTACCCCCATTGCCACGCCTTTGGCCGAAAATGCTCCGGATTCCCATTCCAGCGCACCACCGATATCATAAGAGGGGGCAAACCCATTAGGTCCGTTGACCAGCGCCTCATTCATGAATTGCGTAAACTCATCATTGGCATATGCGTTCTCATCCACGTAATCGGTGGCATCGATGATTCCGCCGGCGATCCCTAGAGAATGATCATCGCCAAACCGGAATGTGTGCTTGTACCAGGCCGCCAGCAGGTAATCCCGGCCCCGGCCGTTGATATTCCTGACATCGTCCTCCAGATCCGCGGCCCACGGGGACAAGGCAAACGACGCCTGCTCGGGATCGGTCTGTTTCAAACCGTTACGCGCCCCGAACCCGAGCTTGACAAAGAACATGTCCTTGTCGGTCGGCCGGAAACTCACCTCCGGCTGGAACGCGGCCCCTCCTCGTCCCGCGTCGTCGAAATCGGGCATATCATCCGACAGCTCTCTGTATTGATAAGCGCCGGCCGCGACCCCGCCCACGGAGAATTTTTCGTTTATATCATAGGCATGCCCATATTTGACGGAACCCCACAAACACACCAGCGCAGCAAGAAAGCAAAGACTCCGTTTCATGACCTTCTTGATTCCCTCCCTGTCGCGGTTCAATGGATTTCAAGACACAAGTATGCGCCCTTACCGATCAGAAGTGGGAGAAAGTCTCCTGCAGGTGGTCCAGCCACACGTCCAGGACTCCCGGGCAATCGGCCGTTCCCTTCATGATCACCTCGCACTTGTATCCATTTTTCGTGAGGATCGACTTCCAGCTATCCGGACCGTCTCCGGCCATGTCGTTGCGGGCGTGGTCCCCGGCGACGGACATCAGCGGGACGAGATACACTTTGCCGACGTTCCGGCTTCGTAACTTCGGCATTACATGCTCCAGGGAAAGTCTCCCTTCCACCGTGCCTGCGAAGGCATTGGGATCCAGGTCCTGGAATACCTGGTTCATGGCCAGATAAATCGCATCCGCAGGGTGGCGCTCGGTGCCGTGCCCCATGAAAAGGACTCCGTCCGAGGGTTTCCTGCCGGGGATGTTCTTCAGAAGCGCGGCGGCTACCCTATCCATGTCTTTGGGCGAGGAAAGCAGGGGCTTCGCCACCAGTATCTTCTCGAACCCGCCCTCCATCAGACCATAAAGATGCGCATTCCGGTAGAGTTCATGGTATTCCTCTCCAGGGATGGTGTGAAGCGAAAGCACAGCCACATGTGTGGCTCCCTCATCCATGAGCTTTGCCAGGGCCACTTCAGGAGAGTCCAGGACCTTCCCCTCTCTTGCAAGCTTCTTCCGAATCATCTTTGAAGTATAGGCCCAACGGATCTCCACGCCGGGAAAGGTTTTGCGGGCCTGTTCGTCAACTCGGAGGAAGGTCTTCTGCGCCTCCGCATCGCTGGTTCCGAACGCCACCAGAAGGATGGCCTTCCGCATCTGCTTCTTCCCACCATGCACCGCAAGAGCATGGTTCTGAGCACCCATGAGTAAAAATGCGATCATCACCGGCACAACCCAAACCCATCGCTTTACCATCGCATGCCCCTTTCTCGAATCTGGTTCACCCATCTTCACCCATACAGACGAAGCGCTGTCCCATGGAAATCCATGGGGTTTCCTCTTCCCCGGTATGCAGCCTTCAAGAGAGAAATATGATGCATGCCTTTCGCGAGCATCCTCCACCATTCATAAGCCACCTCTTCTTCCGACGTGGCCACCGAGACGGCCTGCACCCCCAGCTGGTCCCGCGCTTTTCGCAAATCGTCCGAATGGTCGTGCAATTCATCTCGCCCCTCGGTCACAAACAGAATCGTTCCCTTCTTCATTGACACCTCCACCAAAAAAAAATATCCCTAGAGCTCTTGGCCCTAGGGATTGCACCCTGATTTACTTCATCCCAGGTCGGTTCCGCCGGTATGCCCACGCACCGGTTCACCTATCCACATCAGGCAGGTCTTCTGACTCCCCCTCCCCTCCAGCGGCCTTCCCACTCCTCTTGAGGAACAGTGGCACTCATTGCTGAAAGGGTCCCCTTTTCACAATTCAGAAAAGGGAGGGGTCACAGCGGCGGGACCGTTCCCGATTTGCACGGGATTCCCTATTAAACAACGTTGTACCTGATGGTTAATACCGCATTGACGCTGTGTATTGCCTTACCTTAACCTTCTTGATCTTGTCAAGAGGATTTAATAATCCACCGATGGGAAGAGTCTCCTGTCCGTGTGCGGCAGAAACATGGCCGCAATATACTCATCCATGAAGGGCTGATAATTGGAGAGCTCGATGTTGGTCATGCTCCTTGCGATCTGCCTTGCCCGTTCAAAACCGTGGGTGGACAGCAGACACATGCGGGCTCCCATCAGGGAACTGTTGCCGATGAATTTGATTCTGGATCGATCGATGTCGGGCAACAGACCGATGCCGATGGCCTTGGGAATGTCCAGATAACTCCCGAACCCTCCTGCCACAAAAATGGTTTCCACATCCTGAAATTTCACGCCCACATAATCGAGGAGGGACTTGATCGCTGCAAACACAGCGCCTTTTGATCGTATGAGATGCTGGATGTCGGACTGGGTAATGACGAGTTCACTTCCGATTTCCGTCTCTTCCGCCGGTGCAAGGATAAACGAGATCTCGCCGTCCTTCTCCAGCATACTTCCATGATCGGAAGCCAGGGCAAACTTGCCGTCTCCGACGATAATGTGATTCCGGGCAAGTTCAAAGAGGCAATCGATGAGCCCTGATCCGCAAATCCCCTTCACCTTCGACTTGCCTATGGTCTGGTAACGAACGCGCCCGTCTGAGATCATCACCTTCTCAACAGCGCCCCCGGTCGCACGCATTCCATGCTTGATCCCCCCGCCCTCAAAGGCCGGACCCGCGGAAGCCGAGCAGCAGACCATCCATTCATTGTTGCCGACCGCGATTTCCCCGTTTGTGCCCACATCGATCAGAACCCTGATCTCCGGTCGATCGGCCATTCCACATGCCAGGACGCCTGCGACGATATCCCCCCCTACATAGCTTGCCACACCCGGAATCAACTCCAGGATTCCCTTGGGATGAATGTTGAGGCCGAGCTCTTTGGCAGGAATTTGAGGGTAAAAATTAGCCGTGGGCACATAGGGGTCGAGACGTATGGAACAGGGGATGAGGGACAGGAGCAAATGGCTCATGGTGGTGTTCCCAGCGGCCACCACGCAGATAATCTGCTCAGGATGAATCCCTTTTTCCTTTGTCAGTTTGTCGATGAGCTGATTGATGTTCCCGACGACCGCATTGTGCAGAGAATCGAGCCCTCCCTCTTTATCGCAGGCATAAATCATTCTCGAAATGACGTCCTCTCCATAGTGAGCCTGCTGATTGTGACTTCCCGCCACGCCGAGAACACTTCCGGATTTGAGGTGGATCAACTGTGCGACTACCGTGGTGGTGCCCACATCCACAGCCAGAGCGTAGTTTTCCTCTGTCGTATCCCCCGGCTCCACCTGCAGTATTTTCAGCATGTCTCCATGTTTGGCCAGGGTGGTTGTGACCTTCCACTGGTTCTCTCGAAGCTTCAGCGCCAGTCCCTGAAGACATCCCAGGGAGATTTCGAAATCCTTGTACTCTGTTTTCCTCTTCAGCTCCCTGACGATTCGATCCATATCGCTGACATTGTCTTCAAGCGTCGGAGGATTGAGCTCAAGATGAATCTTCTGCACCAGAGGTTCGTAGAGGCTCACCGGATCGGCCGAGACCCGATGGAGCGATATCTTCGCAGGTTCGCTGTAATCCACCGGTATCCCGTCGAGCAGGATTTGGGATTCCTGCAAAATGGATTCGGCCGGGATAAGGATCTCCAGGTCCGAGTTCACCCGCGTCTGGCATGACAGGACATATCCTTCCCTGATTTCATCCCCGGACAAAATGCTGATAGAGTGCTTGTCCGCATGAATCTTCCCGTTCAGCACCCTGACACGACATTTCCCGCAAACCCCTTTCCCTCCGCAGGAGTTGCTGAGGGGTACGCCGGCTTTTGCCGCAGCTTCCATGAGGGTCGTTCCCGTTTCCACCTGAACCGTCTTCTCTTCCGGAAAAAACTTTACCTGGTTAAATCCCATAACGGCTTTCATCCCCCACATTTTCTATTTCGGGCCAAGAGGCGGTTCCTCTCGAAATTCCCCTTCTAAGCGTACCACCTCCATGAGCCGTTGTTCTATAAGATTTTTCATTGGCCAGTAGATCACCGCGCTGAAATACCTGAGCTGGACCCTTTGGAGAAGAGGATACGATGGAATTCAGGAACCGCATTCGTGGAGAGATAAGAGAAGGATCACCGCCGATGTAAGCTGAATACTCGAGCGCCACAATCTTTATGCGCAGGGTGGAATCCGGGTCCAGCAATCGGGTAGGAGAGCCAACGAGTGTCGAGGAAGCTCTCCCTCAGGCTGCTGATGGGCTATGTGCCCGAACTCTTGAGCGCGGGGCGTGAATTGCGCCGTATTCAGTTCTGGCATACAGCACCTTTCCTTCCTGCACAGCCGACCGCTCAATGGTGCCGACAATCTCTTTGCGCCACTCAAAGTCCTCGGGAGTAGTGACAATAATGTCCTTTGGAAGAGGAATGTCATGCAAGGCGACTCCGATCTCGACCATCTTGTCCCTCTTGGAGCCGGTTACAGGCATTACCACGAGCAGGTCCACGTCGCTGTCCGGCCCCGCATCGCCCCGCGCATGGGACCCGAAAAGAATGATCTTCTCCGGGCCGAATCGCTCGACGATGCGATGCACCATTTGCTGAATTTCCTTGCTGTGCTTGCTTTTTCGCTTTCCCATGTACTCAGCGACCCCAGAACCGTCAACACCCCAATGTCCTTAACCCCTCATCTCAGTCATGGAACGGTGAATCGGTGTCTCAATACATGCCTGTTACAGGCGGGATCGAATTCTCACTGGATGTCGTCCCTATCCTTGCGGCCTATGCGTGGGTTGTCTTTCCGTCTGATTCTTCCATTATCTGCTTGAGCATAAGAAGGGACTGAGGGATGGCGCTCTTCCCCGAAGAGTTCGCCCCGAAGATTAAGGTAATCGGCCTGATCGGAATCTTTGCTTCTACAAAAACTTTGAAATTGGCGATCTCGTACTCTTTCAGCATTTTCCACCCCGCGTCTGTTCCCTTTCCATGCATGCCAGCAACTCCAAACAGGTCATGATGGCAGCCACGGCAACGCCGAATTGAATACCCTGACCAGCCGCGTGCTCCGTACGGTTTCGGAAGGAATGGATGGCGTTCACGAGGGCGTAGGTGTCCTTTGAGGTAACCTTTGCCTTCGACTCGAAGCCATACACGCTGCCAGTGAGCAACTGAAGCAAGCCGACCTGCGGGCCACGGTCAGAAGGAACTACCCAAGAATTCCCGTACATCATTTCCTTGATGAATTTGTTACGATCCCTTGGGCTAGTTGTCCAGTAAGCGATGACCTCCGACGGTATGACGCGGTCCGTTCCAAGCTCGCGTTGCCAGATCAAGTCGAGCGCGCGTTCCTCGAGGCTCGTCAGGTTGTTCAGGGAAAATTCGGGCTCGTTCGGCAGAAAGTTGATCGAAAGCTCTACGTAACGGTGCAGCCGGTCGTCAAAGGGAGAGATGTGGGCAAGGCGACGGTCGAGAAGACCACGGATGTTTGAACGGTACGCGTCCCACGTTCCGAATAAGCGTGCCATACTCCCGCAATCCTGGCCTAGCCCTTTTACATGCTCCTCAAGCAGCCTGCATCCAGCCTGGAGCTTGCCGCCTAATTCCTTGGCGAATCCCTTCTCAACCAGGGCCGCCCTCTCCCCTTTGCCGGACTCGGCTATAGGCATTTCGCGACGGTCCACAAGTATCGCATAAAGGTCTTGAGCGCTGACCGGGCAGTCCTCCCAAAGGGTGGTTAGCATTGCAGACAATTTATCACACGTATTGGCCCCTGCTTGATTTACCATATCATTGTCTATCTGCCCGCTTCTATGTTCAGAGAAAATTTCATTGAGGACAGCAAACAGAAATGGCGGAAATCCGGCCGTCCAGTTGATCAACTCGCTCCGGGCGCCAGGCCGGAAATCGAACACACTCAACCCAGCGAGTATCTCTTCGACATCTTGCTCGTCAAAAGTGCCAACCCGTACGATGCCTTGGAAGATTCCCCAAAAATCGCTCGTTCCCGACTTCTCGTCCCTTATCAACCGATGCAATTCCTTGCGGGAACTCACGACCAACCGAAAGCTTGGTTTCCGGCATAGTTCAGAAAGGTTGTCCCACAAGTTCCGTGTAAGTGTGCCGCTGGTCAATGGTTTGTCGAAACCATCCCATAGAATCAGGACTTTCTCGCCATCGTCATTTAGGGCATCCATGACTTCGCAGATCTCATCGTACTCATCGGACTCCACGCTCAGAAGGTGGTCTCCATAATCTTTATTCGTGGACCTAATTCCCTCGCCGAGTCTTTTGCAGAGGAGCCTCATGAATTCCTCGTCCGACCTTGGTGTCTGGTGTCCAAGGTCCCATCTGACGACCGCGCAGTAAGGCGAGCCTTTAGTGCGCATCTGCTGTTCTAGCGCCTTCATCAGTACGCTTTTGCCAGAGAACCGTGGCCCCACTATTGAAAGGTGGCTGGGCGTTTTTTTGGTTAGTCCGCTCTTAAGTCGCTGCATGATCCTTGCGCGGCCGAGCATTGGTGGAATCTCAGCCCCTAAAATCGGAAACCTCAAATCACTCATGGTGGTCCTCCGTTTCCAACCTTGCTTTGCGTAGAACGACTGCAAAATCTTGTTGATCTTTGACCCAAGTTCCCATCAGCGGAATAGAAAGAGCATAGTGACCACCACCCACATCTTCCACAAGTTCGATGAGTTCAAGCTCTCTCAGAAACTCTAGGTCGGCAATCAATGTTTCATCATTAACCTGAATACCGTAACCGAGTAGTCGTTCCTGCATTACCCCAAGCCGCAGAGGATCGGGGCCAGTTGCCTCCTTGTGGCAAAGCGCTAGAATGAATCGCCGGCGGTTGGACGCGGCATAGTCCCACAAGTTAGCGAAGTGCTCATTATCCTCCACGAGGGCCTTACTGGCCTGATCCACCAGATCTAGGGTCACCGACCTGATTTTCAACTGTGCTGCGATGTCGAAGACGCGGTTACACAGGCATTGTAGGAGGTAAGGCTGTCCCGCGGTAAGGTAAATTGCCCATTCAACGGCCTCTCCGGCATACGCAAGACGTCCCTTGACCGGTTCGGTGATCAGTCGCCTGGCTGGTTCTTGGGGCAAGGATGTCACTGAGAAACGTGTACCAAGTCCAAAGAGCGCAGACCAGTACTCCTCACGAAGTCGCTTTAGGCGTCGCGATCCTGTAAGGATAGCAGAGATACGAGGGTAGGACTGGACGAGATATCGAATATTCTCTGGAACTTGAGGTGACGTTACTTTATTATCAATGCCCTCCTGAAGCTTGTCAAACTCATCAAGCATTAATAGTAACCCAAGGTGTCTTTCTTCAAGCTCCTCCAAGACGAACTCAATGTAGTCACAGAGATCCGAGAAGGGCGACTCCTCACTAATGGACTCGCGACTGGCTGTACCAAAACGCTTTCGATCATCAATGTTCAGCTTAGGGCCTTGTGGCGGCAATTCACCATTGGGCAAAGAGATTCGCTTATCAACGCCTTTATAGATAGCCTTCGATACACATTCGGCAATTAACCGGAAAACTTCGGCCGTTGGAACTCCTGTATCCTTGTCACTGCCCTTTGGTTTCTGGAGACTACAGTAGACTCCCAACCAGCCAGGCACAGCATCTGGGCCCTCTAGGTGCCATAATATGGAAGTCTTTCCGGAACGCCGATTCCCTTCAAGTAACACAACATTTCCACTTCGAACCACCTGTCTGCTGATCTGGGCCAATAATTCTTCCCGGCCAAAGAACACGTCGTCTCGCGAGGGTTTGACAGGATCACCAGTAACGTAAGGACTGCCACCAAGCTCCGTTCCAGTTCTTTCTAGATCAGGAGTCGGTTCGATGATATCAAGGGCAATGTCACGCGAGCCATTGACTCTCTGCCCGTCCAGTGTCGATGCTGCCCAATTTGCCCTCAGTGCGAAAGCTCCCATAGCCTTGGGAGTTAGACCAGCCAGATTGATGCTTGCCTCCGAGTTCTCCGCAAGATAGCTGAACTTACCATGCCCCCAGTCAGGCGTCGTCGTTATGCTCAGGTCACGAAGCGGCAAAGGCCCCTGGTTGTGGACTTTGAGAGAGATCTCAACCTGCTTCCCAGCTTGCAGCACTCCCACATCCGCTTGTAGGACTAGTCTCACACTATTCATGAGTGCCGAGACCGCCACGTCCAGCCACGTAGCGATCAGTTGCGTCAAGCGTCGAGCCTTGGCTTCAATTGGCAATTGCCCTGCAATTCTCAGAACCGCATCCTTTAAGGAGCGAGCAGATTCTTGCAGCACACTGAGCAGGCCTGGACCAAGTGGGAGATCGCGCACTCCATGTAAGACGGTCATGGCGTCGCTGAATTGAACAACCCACGCGACGAGAGGGCTTTCTGGCTGGCGGCCATGCACGGTTTCATTACGAATGGGTAAGACTTCCCTGGTCAGATGATCCAAAATGGAAAAATCCAACGGATCATTCATCGAATCTACTGCAACGGGTAGGACCTGGACAGCCTTCTCAACCCACTCAGCAATGGGGTCTCTTTCGCCTTCCGTGAGAAGCTGAGATAAGAAGCCCAGCATATCGATGCCATGTTCGCGGCATTGATTGGCCACTCGATGCTGAATCTGCATGGGTGGACACGGCACAGGGAGGTCTTCAATGTCGCGTCTCGACAGGTGCCGGACGGATGTCCCACGCGCCTTATCGTCAAGCCATGCTTGGCACTCAGCGCTATTGAGGTAGGCTAGGAGGTAGTGAGGATCGAGGCTCCATTGATTTGCCTGGAGAACGAAAAAGCCACTAGCGGCGATGGCACCAATCCCACCGTTACGCACAATGCCAGCCTTGCCGATGGTGCCTGATTTGGAGAGGAGTATATCTCCCGCGCGCAGTTTCCACTTGGGATCCAGGCGGGCAGCCCCGTCCTCAGTTAACCACAATGAACCTTTCGTAACCTGATCTTGCTGCACGTCTCTGATTCGAATGTAAGGGATAGCATTGCCATCAAACATTGATGTCTGACGAAGCCTTTGCTTCTCTTCAGGAAAGAGCCCCGGCTGCTTAGGAGGTCTCAAGAAAGCTGGAGGAGTATTCGAAAGATGCTCTTGCTTGATGACTTGGCCACTGTAAATACTACAGAACGCTCGGAGCGGGCTTACTGGGGTCTTTGATCGTAACGCTTGTAGCATGCTGACAAGGTCGCTCTTATCAATTCGCCGGGGAGTTATGTCCCAATCGATTTCTGCCAGGTCCTCAATACCAATATCCCAACTGTGCTTTCCTGGTTCGGGGGCTCTTATTTCACTCCGGAGCTGTTTTGCCAACTCAGTGCGAATGGTGGCGGGCTGTCGGCCCCTGCTCTTCTCGAAGAAAGGCTCAGCGTCTACCATCCGAATGCGGTTCGTTGAGCCACCCCGCCTCAGCACTAGCACGCTGCCTTGAATGCCCGTGTATGGCAGAAACACACCTTGAGGCAAAGAAACCACTGCATCCATAGTGTGCTGCTCCAGCAGCATGCGGCGCAGGCGCTGTTCCCGACCGCGACGGAACAGGATGCCCTGTGGGACAACAATAACCGCTCGACCCTGGGGCCGAAGCATCGAAAGAGCGTGCTGGATGAATAGCCCTGTGGCATCTGTGGTTCGAACGGGAAAGTGATCAAGACCCGACGCATCAACCCGCAGCCCCCACGGGGGATTTGCCAGGACCACGTCAAAACCATCGCGTTGCGGATTGTTCAGAGGTATCCTTTCCAGACTGTTGCCCAACTCAAGTTGAGGATCGGCGATACCTCCGAGAGCCAGCCTGGTCAGACCGATGAGGTAGGCTTCGGGGTTGCGTTCCACACCGGAAATCATCAACCCTGGAGCCCCACTGCGCAATAATTGATTTTTCTCCTTGCGCAAAACATAGTCACATGCGGCAGTGAGCAGTCCACCCGATCCAAAGCATGGGTCGTAGACGCGCTCGCCGGCAGCAGGGGCTGCTATTTCGACAAGGAGCCGGGCAATGACATCCGGCGTGCGAAACTCACCTGAGAATCTGTCCGGTAACCTACTCAGAACCGCGTCGAAGACATCCAGCAGTGTTCGGCGGTCGCTCAGCGTCTCGAAAGGTTGGTCAGCGAGCCACCCGACCAGTTCACTCAGCGACCGCGGTGACAGCCTCCCCAAGTACTTTACTGCCGGTAAAGCACGGTGCAAGTTGACAGCAAGCGGGTTGTATAGGGAATTGCTCAGCCCCTCCAAAGCCTGTGGAAGCCGATCAGCAAATACCCCTGACAACTCATCCGGAGGAAAGGCATGCCAGGACCGAAAATGCATCGAGGGGGACAACGCCGGCCTGTATTCAGCGCCATCAAACGCGGCAATCGCTTCCTGTTCAGCATCTTGGAAATCGACCCAGCGCAGGTAGATCAGGGCAGCAAGTGCCACTCCCACTTGATGACCACGAATATCATCGTGGAGGTGGTCGAGCACTTTCAAGATTCCTGATTGAGAAGAGACCTCGGCCACGATCGTTACAGCTCCCCAGAAAAGGCCTTACGAAGGATGGATTCGCGGAGTTGCAATATGGGTGACAACCGGTCAGTTGCACATTGCGCCAACTCATTTACGACACCACATACCGCATCTAATCGCTCCACTATTTTTCGTTGCTCCTCCATCGGCGGCAAAGGAATCAAGAACGATGCAACGTCCTTTTGATTAATACTTGCCTGTTGAATGACCTTCGCTCTGGACTTGATCTGATCCCGGCAAAGCGGCGACGCGAGAAAATGGAGCACATATCGAGCATAGGCTCTCTCTTGGTCGACCGTGAAGCGCATCATATTGGACTCAAACACGGTTGGTTCGTACAGTGATTCAACAAGGCAAGCTTTTCCGACGACATCAAGACTGCCATTCACGCGGTTCAATACAATGTCACCGGATTTCAGTGCATACCGATGAAGCTCTGACTCATCGACCAAAAGCCGCTTCAATCCTTTTGGATGCTCAAGAACGTCGCCACTTGAGAAATTGTTAATGCGGAGAATTTGGGCTCCAGAACCATAGAACTTGGAATGCTTGTATAACCCATTTGTCGGCCCCTCTGAGATGATCTTCGAGAGTTCGTAAGTCGCATGATCTGACCTGAAGGCTTCGTATCTGGCTGCGGCGGCAATCGCACTTCTATTGGAATCGGCTCCTCGCCGCAAATCCTCTATCTCCCCCACCCGTTCCATGCATTCCTTGATGCGAGCGACGATCCGGCGCTGTTCTGAGAGGTCCAAATCAGGAACGGGAAGCCCAGCAATGTCCTTCTTGGATATCTGCTTGAAGGTGGCTCCACGGCCGAGGCTAAGAAGATGATTTTTGCAGGCCTCAAGCCAGAACCACACGAACTCGCGATCGATCCTGTTGTTAACTCGAATTCCGCCAACGCCGCGGCCGTAGCAGTATTCCGAATCTGCCCAATTTAGATCGCCAATCGTTGCCCGAACACACAGAATAATGTCCCCTTTCTTCCCCATCTTGGTTGGAGAGGTCGTCCACTTCTTCGGCATCGGAGTGACCGGACCAAAGTCCCCAGCTCCCGCGATCAAACGGGTGCCGACGCCCCTGTCATTATAGGTGTCCCCTTTGGGGGCTTGCCCCATGATAAGATCACATAATTCGCCGAGCGGTCCTGTTTTCCAAGATGAGGCAAGATTCGGCAGCATACTTACTTCTCCAAAATTGCTTCCAACTCCACAAGAAGATCCATGATTCGTTCTTCCTTGGCCTTGATGGACTGCACCAACTCCAAAGCCGGGCGGTGTTCGTAGTCATCCTTGCGGTTGGGGTTCTTGGCTGAGAGATCGTAACCCCGCTCAATGATCTCTTCGACGGGCAGAGTCCAAGAGTTGTCACCCACTGCTCGCTTCTTCCATTTGGCTAGAAATTCCGGGAGCTGATTACCATCGATGGGTTTGCGGGTCTGTTTGAGTTCAAAGCCGTCATTAGTCATTTCGTAGAACCAGACGCTCCTGGTGCCGGAACCATCCTTGGGGCGGTCGAAGAAGATAACGTTAGTTTTCACTCCTGTGTAAGGGAGGAAACAGCCTGCGGGAAGAGACAGAATAGTGTGGACGTTGAACTGCTCCAGCAGTTCCTTGCGCACTTTCTGGTCCGGCCCCCCTCGGAAGAGCACGCCCTCTGGGATGACAACTCCCGCTCTGCCGCCCTTGGCAAGATTGGCCATGATATGCTGGACAAACAAGCACTCCGTGGCACTGGAATGCACACGGAAGTTGGTCTGCATGGTGTGGTCCATCTTTCCCCCATAAGGGGGATTGGAGAGGATCACGTTATACCTTGCCTTTTCGCCGACATTCTGGCTGTGGACTTCCAGGGTATTGGTCAACTCAAGATTGGCCCCTTCAATCCCGTGGAGGATCATGTTCATGGTTCCTAGAAGGTAGGTGAGCGGCTTGATCTCCATTCCGTAGAACGTGTGTTTCTGGAGTTTATCTAGCTGTGTTCCGCTGAGCGATCCGTGATTGCGCATGAAGTCTGCAGCCTCGCCCAGAAACCCGGCGGTGCCAAAGCAAGGGTCATAGACCCGCTCCCCCGGTTTGGGCCGAACGACGTCGACCATGGCGCGGATGATGTGGCGTTGGGTGTAGAACTCCCCTGCGTATCCGGCCGAATCGGCTGCAACTCGCTTGAGCAGGTCCTCGTAGATCTCCGAGAGCACATGCACATCCGTGTCCTCGGAAAAGTGGAGCTTATCTACCTGCTGCACGACTCTGGCGAAGGAGGTGCCTCTACGACAGTAGTTGCGAACGTTTTCAAAGATGCGCCGGAAGCGCTGGGCCAGTTGGTCATCTCCCAGGCCCTTTTTGGGGTCGGGGCTGGTGAGCTTGGTCCAGAGCTTGCCGTTCACGAACTCAAGCATTCGGTCAGGGTGGTCGATGTCCTTGGCCCAGGACGACCAGGCATAACCGCCGGACAAGCGGCGTTCATAGGGCTTATCGTCGAAGGTGGCTTCCTCTTCGCGTCTTGCTTCCGCTTCATCGAAAGCCTTAAGGAAAAACAGCCACGCAAGCTGCTCGACGTAGTTGCGCGCGTCAACACCTTCCTGGTTGAGCTGGTCGCAGGCATTCTTGACAGTCTGCTGCACTTCCTGCCTGCGATGATCGACGTTGTTGTTCATGTTTGATTGACCCTTCGTTATCTATACCGTCATCGGGACGTAGATGTGCTGTTTGACTTCCTCCAGGTCGGACTTGAGCAACGGCGGACCGCCATACCGGCGCGTCAGGGTCTGGAAGCTGCCGAACTGCTCCACGAACTGCGGAGCGCCGTACGTGCGGGCCTGCTCAAGGTCGTCAATACCAAAAAGCGCGTAATGGTCCAAAGCCGTCTGCCAGAACCTGACTTTAAAAGGCTCCTCTGTCTGAAATATGGCGGCCGGGTCTGCGGCCTCTTTAAAGGCAACAGGGGTCGGAAAGGGGATGATTTCGGCCGTCTCTTTTGGGGAGGCTTCAGCACCCAGGAGCGAAAGCAGCCAGATCCGATCAGACAGCCAGAAACGGTCCACCCGCTGGGGACGAGTGGGCACCCGCGCCAGTTGGAAGCCGATTTTCGCGAGGATGTCGACATCATCCGTATGCGGCAGGTCCAGGTAGTAGCGGAATGCGGACGGGTAGATATCGTGGTCCCTAAGTTCATCGCGCAGGTCCTGTCGGCTCTTCTTGTCGATCCAGATGGCCAGGAGTTCATCCAGCCTCCTGGTGGAGACGGCCAGGATGAATTCCCGCGACTGGGCCGTGTACTCCTCAAAGGGGATCTTGCGGCCATCCGCAAGGCACACGTAACGGTTGGTCGCTGAAATGATTACGGAGATACCTTCCCCTACCGGCTTCTGAACGGTGCCGACATCTTTCTTCTTAGGTTTGGTCTTGGGCAGAGTTCCTTTCTGCTGGTTTGCGGGATGGCCGTCGAACTCGGCGTCTTCGAGCAGGCTCGCACCGGAGTAATCGAAGATGGTGAAGTAGCGCTTGTTGATGTCCTCGCAGAGCCGCGTGCCGCGACCCTTCATCTGCTTGTAGAGGATGGCACTGCGAAGGGGGCGGACAAAAACGATGTTCTTGACGTCAGGAGCATCGTAGCCGGTGGTCAGCAGATCCACGGTGACCGCTACGCGCGGTTTGCTGGGGCCGACGATGGCGAAGTTGCGCTCCAACTGATGGCTGTTGCGCTCAGCCCTGGTAATCCGGGCTGCGTAGTCGTTATCGCCCGAGAGGCGGCGAAGTTGCTGGGCCATGAAAGCGGCGTGCGTGTCATCGACGCAGAAAATGATGGTCTTCTCATCGCGAAGCCCGTATTTACCGGAAATTTCCCACAGGTCTTCGGCAATGGCCCGCGTACGGTCAGGCATGCGGATGTCGCGCTCAAAGTTGGCTGTCGTATAGTGACTACCGTCAGGAGCGGTGTAGCCGGTTTCATCGACGTTGGTGATACGTTCCTCAAGGAGGTAGGGCACCAGGTAGCCATCCTCAATGGCCTGCTTGAGGCTGTAGGTGTAGATAGGGTCGCCGAAATAGTGATAGGTGTCGCGCCGCTTCTCCTCGGCGGTCAGGAGCCGGCCGGCTTCTTCCAACTCACGAGGAGTGGCCGTAAGGCCCAGTTGAAGCGCACCGCTGAAATGCACCAGAACGCCGAACCAATCCCCGAAGCCGGAGCGGTGGCACTCATCGATTATTACAAGATCGAAGAAATCCGGGTCGTAGTATTCGTAGAGCTTCTTGCCGTCCAGCTCCTCATCCAGGTTCTGATAATTGGCAAAGAAAACCTTGCCGACCAGATGCTGGCCTTTGGAAATAGTCTCCTTGTCAATGGTGACCCGTTCATCCGCCGTGAATGCGGCAAACGCTCGATAAGCCTGATCCTTGAGGCTATTGCGGTCGGTGAGGAACAGCACATGCTGCCTTCTGAGCGAGTCTCCGTTCATCATTTTCCAAACAAGCTGGAAGACAACGAAAGTCTTGCCTGTACCCGTGGCCATCAACAGAAGAGCAAGCGGTTCCCCCTGGGCAAAATGCCAAAGGGTCTTGGCGATCGCCATTTCCTGGTAGGAGCGGACCTGCTTGCGAGTAACCTGGTCGACGTGGAAGCCTGCTGCGAAGGTAGCCTCCCATCGATCCCAGTCGATAGTCACGCCCATGCGCGTGACTATGTCTTCGGGTGCCGGCGGAGCCGAGAGTGTTTCGAAATGTCCTGTATCGTTGTCGGTGAGAATCCAGTCGTGGCCGTTGGAGGCGATGGAGAACCGGATCTGCAGGCGTCCTGCGTAACGAGAGGCCTGCTGCATGCCATCGGCAGCGCTTTCGGATTCTGCCTTGGCTTCGAGAATGGCCAGCGGAACGCTGCGGTGGCGGAGGAGATAATCGGCAATAATAGCCTGGGACTCATCATACATTGATCCCGGAGAATCTCCGGTGAGGTTGACGCGGCCCGGACCGATGCGCAATTGTTCCTCCCAGTCCCACCCGGCATTGGCAAGGGCTGGTTCAATCAGTTCTCGACAAGTCGCTCGTTCGTTTCGGGCCATCATAGTGTCATCTCGCTACTAGTAATCTGGAAAATAATGGGTAAGATTTTTCCCGCTAAAGTAAACCTCACAAACCAATCTCCCGCGATCCACCTTATGAGCCGTTCGTAGCTCGACCTCTTCCCCAAAAATGAGTTTCCATAGTCTGTCCTTGGCAGATTGGCCCCCGCAGGCGTGCAGTTCCGGGGCATCATAGCCCGCAGGCCGGACACGAGAGCCGGTTTGTCCTCCCCACTTCCATTGGGGGGAAACTTCGAATGTATCGCCGTCGATGACTGAAGTGACCTTGAATGCTGACATACCTGCTGCTCCTTTCGTTCTCGGGTTTTCAATTCGTTCCTTCTTTTCCCGAGGAAGAGCAAGCGGCATGCCAAGGCACAAAGACGGCTGTAAGCCTCTAGAATTGCAAAAGTAACGGTTATAGTAATCCTAATCGCCATTGCCCCATCCTTCAACCCAAGTTGAAATCTCTTCAACGCCGGTTTAAGTCCTAGACTTTGATTGCTGTAGGAACTTGTGAACTGCCTGCGGGGAGAGTCCGAGCAGACGTGCCGCACGGCTTTGGTTTCCGTTCGCCGCTTCCAGTGCCCTGAGTAGCATCTGCTTTCGGGCGCTGCCTAGAAATTCGTCCAAGGAAAAGCCTTCATAGGGCTCAGGAAGTGCATCCAGCGGGTCGGCATATGTGACCGGTTCTGTGATTAGTAGATCGTCTGCATCCAGGACATCTCGGCTGCAGAGCCGGACAGACCGCTCGATGACGTTTTCCAGGTCGCGAACGTTTCCGGCCCAGTTGTGAGACTGCAATCTAGACATGGCTTCAGCTGTAAGTCTCTTCGGACGCCGCAACGAACCGTTCAACCGGTCGAGGATGTGCAACCCCAGCTTGGGGATGTCACTTCGCCGCTCCCTCAGGGGGGGAAGCCTGACTTCACCCACATTAAGCCTATAGAAAAGGTCCTCCCGAAACTTGCCTTGCCTCACCAGCTTCTTCAAGTCCCGGTGGGTTGCACCCACAATCCGAACATCAACCCTGTGAGGTTTGTTGTACCCTATCGGCTCCACAAGCCCGTCCTGGAGAATTCTAAGGAGCTTGGCCTGAGCCGAATGAGGCAGTTCACCAAGTTCATCCAGAAATAGAGTCCCCTTATCCGCCGCATCGAATTTGCCGACCTGATCACTAATTGCTCCAGTGAAAGCCCCTTTCTTGTGACCAAACAAAAGGCTCTCAACCAGATCTTCGGGAATAGCGGCACAATTCACAGGCACGAATTCCTCTACCGACCTTCCGCTCAGGCGATGGATGAACCGGGCGAAAAGCTCCTTTCCCGTGCCCGTTTCCCCAAGGATGAGGATCGGAGCTTGAGATGAGGCCAACATTGCCCCTGTTTCAAGTGCACGCTGCATTGCAGGGTGATCTCCCACAATGCCGAGTTGAAGTCTGGCGGAATCAACATCGATTTCATTCTCCTCAAGACAGATCGGTCCATCCTGGAACCTGACGGTAGGGAACTCGCGGCAGGACAAATCCAGCTCGCTTACAAGCGGGCGTTGTTTCGTGACGAAACGCAGGGGGCGTACGTGTAGAATGCGTGCTGGAATTTCTCCTGAAGCCGTCAGCAGAACCCAACAGGCGTGCATCTGCGGAGTGCCTGACGCGACTGAGACAAAGAATTTAGCGGCCTGAAATTTCTCGATGATGCGTGGGATGTGGACTCTGAGGCCTTTGAATATACCCTGGTAATTCGTCGGGTCATCGAGGTCAATGTCAAGAATATGCACCTCGGTTTTGCGGTGAAGCTCGGAGATGACGGACTTCGTCTCTTGGGTAACCCTTTTCGTACTCGGGGTGTCGAAGAGGAAGATATGCGCGAATGATCGGGCAGCCAGAAGAGACAGGATCGGCCCGGGCTGTTCCTCCTGATCAACAAGGCCTTGGAAATATGGGTCATGAAAACCTGTGAATGTCAGGAGAACATCCATCGCTATGTTCCTGCGGTCTTGTCTACCAACAAGCGTGTGATGCCATTCTGGATGGGGCTGTCTACAGACCTTTTGCAGGTCATGAGCACAAAACCCCATTTCCTATAGGAAAGGATTGGGGTTCTGTCTTCACCCTTTGTCTGAGTTCTTCAAAATGGACTCCCTGCATTCCTCCTAAGGCCTTTCGATGGTTGGAAAAACGGTTTATCTATATACCTGATTTGGTTTGATATCAATAGGTTTTGGTAAGGCTCGAGTCCTTTAAGGGCAGGAACCGAGAGAGGAGGAGATAGCCGGCGGCTGATTAATGCACATGGTCTGACTGTCAAGTGGTGTACTATTATCCATGATCAAGGCAACTTGCCCGCCCCCCTGCGGACGCATTTGGCCGCTCCTTGTGTCCCCAAAGGACGGGCCATCAGCTATCCGTGGCCTCAATCTCGTTCTCGTTCTCCCACATTTCGCGATAGAAGTGAACGTACGAAGCCGTTGCCGCAGGGTCAATATTGAAGTAGTAGCGGCAGAGGTTCTTATATAACACCAGCATTTCGTCGTCGAAGCAGAAGTCGAGCATGCCGTCAAGGCATCGTTCGATACGGCTTGAATCGCGGCTTTGTGCTTTCAGGATGGCCTCGACTTCAGCCGAATACAGAGGGACAGCCTCACGGGCAAGCTCTTGGGATCTTTTGGCCAGTTCGCCTATGCGTTGAACCAGATCATCCTTCGGTGATTCCGTTTCAGTTTTCATTACCTAATTCATTACCCATTTCATTCGACATTACCCAATTGCCACTTGGCGGTTTTTTGCCACCGGGCGTTCTGGCCGCGTCCAAGGCATTCAATCTGATTTTTCGCCCGCAGATTTTTCAGAATACGCCGTATCATATCCACGCTTACATTTGGGCATCTGTTCTGAAGTTCGGCCACGCTGAAAGGCGCCTCATTCTGGTTTAAGATCAACAAGTTTCAAACGCAAAGCGCGGTCTTCGGCGGACCGTTTCCTCTATGCGCGCGGAGTGGGCCGAGGTTCGGCGACCGCGCTCTCACCCCTCCTCAAGAGGATTGCAACCAAAGCCAAGGCACTGAAGACGCCGCTCGCGAGAAAAGTAAACGATGCTCCGAGTTGATCCCACAATAGCCCCGCGATGGCGCTGGCCAGCAGCATCCCGAGCCCGCTCACAAGATTGAAAAAGCCGAAGGCCGTGCCGCGCAAGTCGGCCGGCGCCGTATCGGCCACCATGGTAGCCAGCAGCCCCTGCGTCATACCCATGTGCAGCCCCCACAAAGCAATTCCGCCCCATACCAGGACCCCCTGATTGCCGTATGCCAATGCCGCGTCTGCTCCGATCAGCAACCCCAAACCCCAGGCCAGCATTTTGGAGTGGCTTCTCGAGTCCGACAGTTTGCCGAAGGGATAGGCGCTGACGGAATAGACCACGTTCATGCCGATCAGTACCAGCGGCGTTAAGGCAAGCGGCAGGCCGCCCTGCTGGGCGCGCAGCACCAGGAAGGCTTCGGAAAAACGCGCCAGAGTGAACACCGCGCCGATGCCAACCACCCACCAGTATGCAGGCGACAGGCGGCGCAGGTTCTCGCGACGGATCGGATTGACGGGCTTCCCGGCCGATCTCCGTTCGGGTTCCCGTACGAAGAAGAGCAGTGCCACCGAGAGGAAAGCGGGAACCGTCGCCACCCAGAACACCGTGCGGAAATCGTTTGCCCAGAGCAACATCAGGCCCATCGCCAGCAACGGGCCCAGGAAGGCGCCGATCGTATCGAGCGACTGGCGCAAGCCGAAGGACGCGCCGCGCAGTTCCGGCGGCGCGAGATCTGCCACGAGCGCATCGCGCGGCGCGCCGCGAATGCCCTTCCCCACACGGTCGGTCAGGCGGGCGGTAACCACCAAGCCGGCGCCGGCGGCGAGTGCGAACAACGGTTTGGACGCCGCGCCCAGGCCATAACCCAGCACCGCCAGCGGCTTGCGCTTGCCCCAGTAGTCCGAGAGCGCCCCTGAAAAGATTTTTACGATCAACGCCGTAGCTTCTGCCGCGCCCTCGATCAGGCCGATGGTGAGAACGCTCATCCCCAGCGCGGAAAACATGAACACCGGCAGCAGGCTGTGGATCAGCTCGGAAGAGACGTCCATCAGAAGGCTGACGAAGCCGAGCGCCCAGATGCTGGCGGGGATGCGTGCGACGGCTTTGGTCGGCGGGTTCATTTCAGGTTCTCCAGGTGAATGCCAAAAACCAGCAGCGGGAGCAAGCTATATTTCCGTCGTTCAGGCAAAACTTTTCATATCCTGCAGATAGGGCTGACTGCTTGAGAGATAAAATGACAGTGCACGCGCGAAATCGTGTCCGAGAATGCCGTCAATGAACATCTGGCTGATCTCGCGCTGTCGCAAAAGGGTGAACTGGGATGTGATCCAGATGTTACGCTCATCCTCGGAGATCGAATCGAGGAGTTGATGCAGCGCGCTTTGGGCCCTAGGCTGAAACATCCAAAAATAAAGGGCATCCAGAGAATGGATGCAAATCACCTTTTCCAGGTCTCGAGCTTCTTCGTTTGCCTTTTCACGAAAGGCCTGATGGTCTCCAAGCAGTTCCAGGGCCGGCGTTTCCGGGAATAACAACTCGAGTTTTGCGTAGATATCCAGCAGATCGGAGAGTTTCTTTCGGTATTCCCGAAAGCGCAACCGAATATTGTTGTAACGATCGGCAGTTCCCTCGATCAATCCGGCAACGAAATCAGAGGCGGTTTTGGAAATGATGGCCGCCCATTTCTGAAGCACGTCGGTTGCCTCCGCCACCCCGAAACCTGTCAGCAGCCCGCCGGCAGCATAGTTAAGGAACACGGCCAATGGGATGGACAGGATAGTGCGAAAAAGATTCCCCAGCACCGCTCCTCTTGGCAAACCACGGAAGGCATTGTGGCTGGAAATGTAAATGCCATTGATCACCGCCATGAACGTATATAGAAGCAGCGGGTCAGTGGTGGTATTGATGCCGAACATCCTGTCCATGAAGACCGTTTTCACAAAGTAATCCAGCAAGGGCACGGAGAACCCAGTAAAAAGCAGCGAATCCGCAATGCGGTCCCAGCTGACGTAAGCGTTCCATCTCAGAAGGGGGGAGCGCCGAAAGCCGCCTCCGCCCAACACCGATTGCAGGATATTTCGAAGTCCCGTAATGGCGAACCAGATGAAGGCTCCAAGGTAAGCAAGCAGCCACCAATCCTTGGTGAGGGCGAAGGTGGCAAACGCGGGCACGAAGCCGATGATGACCTTCAGGACATTTCTCAGGTGGGAGTTGATATAAGGAAATCCGCTCCCTTTTGCCACTTTATGGCGGAGAGGAGGGTTCAAGTGCAGATCGTTCGTGACTGCTTTCTGCTCCCCTCCGAGTGTGATGACGTTTCCGCGCTCGACCATGCGGGTCGCGTCGGCTTGAACGGCCCAGTCCTGTCTTCGGGTGTAACCGAAGTTGCGGATTGCAGAGGCCGTTCCGGAAATGTACTGCGCCGCCCGGAGCCACCAAGGGATGTTCTCCATTGGCAGAAAGGTCACTTGCTTCAGAACGGTCATTCGAATAGGCAGCACGTCGCGGCCGAAGCCGATATCCCGCTCGATCTCTTTGCGGGCTCTTCTCGGCAACGTCTCGATCACCGCAAGTCCCATTCCGTGTGATTGCTGAGAACCGGTCGAATCGCTTCCAATGCGGGCCTTCAGGGGTTTGCCCTTGTACATGGTCTGCAAGGAGAGGATGTCGTGGAGGATGGTGTGCAGTTTATCGATCTGTTCCTGATCCTCTGGTTTCCTTTGGACCTCCACTTTTTGAATGACTTCGAGGATCAACCGTTTGAGGGCGATCGGACTCTGTTCGTTTATTGCATGTTGAAGACGACTGATGTCCTGTATGTGATCTGTCCTCCCGGCGGCCCAATCCTTCAGGTTGAAAAGCTCAAGCCTGGAAATCATTCCGTTGGAGTC
Source organism: Deltaproteobacteria bacterium HGW-Deltaproteobacteria-15 (assembly GCA_002840535.1). GTDB lineage: Bacteria > Desulfobacterota > DSM-4660 > Desulfatiglandales > HGW-15 > HGW-15. The sequence goes on from PHBH01000046.1 coordinate 52,746, forward strand.
GTAAAGCAGTTCCAGAACATCCTGAACTTCCAGGTTTGACAGGTTCAGTGTAACCCTATATCCAGGCAGCAGTCCTGCCAGTCGGCTGAGGAGTTCCGCAGGGGCCAGCCTTAGAAAGGCCGGCACATCCTGATCATCACGAGGTTCCAGCCGGTTCACCACGTCAGGATTGCGGGAGGGATGCAGGAGGTCGAGAATCAGCGGTTCCAGGTTGAGGTGATTCATTTCTTCAAACCATTTCTCAATCTGAACCTGCTCCTCTTTTCCAGCCCCTGCGTAACGGGCACGAAGCTCATCCGATTTATTGTGAAGAGCATGGTGCACCTTCTGGTGTATGAATTTTTCCAGATGCAGGATCGATTTCTGCCCGATTCCGACGAAGGCAAGAAACTCTTTCTCGTCAACGGGTTCGAGATCAATGTCTAAAAGTTTTCGGATCGCAGCCGGACCGTTTCGGTTGAACGCCTCCAGCAGGTCCATGACATAACCTTGCTGATAATTCGAGACTTCCTTCCCGTCGCTCATGAGCTCCGCAATTGCCGGCTTCTCAAGAAAACGCAAAAACGCTTGTGCATCAGGAAAACCACGGGGGGCCCAGATGAGATTGACAAACTTCTTCCGGAAACGTGCAGAAAACTCGATTCCGATCCGTATGTCGATATCCATGACTCTGGCGGCTTCCAGGAGCTCGGAAGCTGAACGCCGCTCGACGTAGTTGTAATGGACTACCCTCAACCGTCTTATGCCCTTTATCCATGCGTCCATGATCAGGTGGGTGGAAGACTTCCGCCCTTTGGTATTGGCATCGTGGACATGATCGTCGAACGAGATCTGATTCCACTCCTCCGGCATTTCGAGAAGGTGGTATCTCTTGAGCTGCTTGCGCACAATCCGGGGTTTGCCTGAGGTCGTAACCCGAAAATCATGGGCCAGTTGAAGTTGCCGCCGGTAATCACCGCGTGTGCGGATGATTTCCTTCATGATCTGCATTAAGACGCGGGCTGTGTTTTTAGGCATGGACCCTTCGGCGGAATCGAGCACTTCAGCGCGTAGCGAACGAAGAGCGCCCAGACGGTCCTCGACACCTCCGATTTCCAAGGAGCTGAGCAGGTGGACCATGGAGTAAGCGATCCGCAAGCTCCTGGACTCCGCCATCTCTTTGATCCCGTGGGGGTGAAAGTAGGCATAATACTGCCGGCGTGTATACTCCAGGTCTTGAGCCCTGGAACAGACTTCATTCACGATCCGAATGAGCTCATGATCCCTGCGGTCAAAAAGGAACCACGAAGTCCTGTAGGATGGCGCCAGACGACTGCCGATTTCGAAGCTGGTATCCATTTCTGGAAGATGATGAGCCTTGTTCATCAGAGAAGGATACGCTGGCTTTCAATTTTGTCAACGGCTTTAGCGACTTGTCCTGGATCATCGTCCGCAGCCTGACGAACTTCCCCGCGTATTGATGAAAGTCTGATCATCTAGCCGAGGGGCCGAAGAAATAGGTCACCCCCCGATGAGTCAGCCAAAGGCATTGGTGCTTGGAGAAGGACTTAAGATCACCAGGAAAAGTTCAAATAGGAGAGAGATCAGAACCGTGCAAGACAAAACTAGGCAGAACACCTCCGTAGTTGCGCTTCGGGTAGAATCCGTAATGGGATAGCCGGGGAAGTCAGCGACGGCAAGCATCGGACACGAGGATATTCAGGCTCGAACATCCTGAGAATGGGGGTGATCCAAAATATTGGGATTGAAATTACTTTAGGTCCGTAAAGCAAAAATTCGGAATGGGATTGTAAGCAGCATCTAATGATCCCGATGGCGGCCGGCCGAATGCTCATGATCTCTGTGATGATGCTCCCGGCCTTTCCACAGATCATGCAGGAGGACCAGGAGCAGCAAACCGACCATCAGGATAAAAGCACCTATCGAGGCAATCCATTTCCTGGCAGGGAACCGATGAACCGGCATCTCGGTCGCCGTTTGGTCGGATCTGATGTTCTTCCTTTTCCGCCACAGTCTGTATTTGTGGATGGCCTCATCCGTTTTCCGATACACCGCTCTGCCTGCCCTGCCGCCAAGCTCCTTCAGAAGGGATAGAGTTGAATCGATCGATGAGGATAGGGAGGGGATCGACATAGGTGTAGATGATGGGATGACCTTTGCAGAAGGGATGAAAAAGGTTCCCCCTCCTTCCTGCACAAATGGATTCTCGCCGGTCCTGCAGTCATGTATTTCGCAACTTGGGCAATAATACTCTGTCGCTTTCCATTGCGGCAGATGACCGAGGTGTTCAAGAAACGTTCGCTTCAGATTGTGCGGTTCCTGGCTCTCGATTTTCTTCCCGGCCCCAAAGAACAGGATCCCCCCTTCAATAATGCACCTTCCCTCGCGGGGACCGCCGGAGGAGGAATAGGTCTTCCACCACCACTGAGCGTCCGTCTTTTTGGTTATCTCGTGATGACCCAGCCTGTAGGAGATCGAAGGCGCAGGACATGGTCCCTCTGTTGGAGTCTGTTCGACAGGATCCGTATGTTCTCCTGCCTGAGTTCGAATGCCCCTCCCTTCCGCCAGCTCCATTTCGGTCAATCTTCTGCCGGATCGACATTGGTGAATGGAGTAGTTCGAGCAATAATATCGGGTATGGTTCCACTCCGGAAGCCCGCGGAGGCGCTCGATGAATTCCCTTTTCAGGTACCCGGGCTCTTCTTTTTCGCTGGATCCTAAAAGTAGAATGTTTCCCCTTACGAAGCACCTGCCGCTCTGGAAAGCACCTATCCCGGCATGCGCTTCCCACCAAAGCGCACCAGCGGCTTGAATGATCTTATGCTCCCCGAGTCTGTAGGATGTTACCCTCATTTTTTACTCTGGAGCCCCTCTCCCTGAAGCGGTCCCATGAACTAAATCAGTCGATGATGACGTGTCCGGCAATCAGGGCCACTATGACTATGGCGAAGCTCACTGGAGCCGTATGGATCCGATACATGGCTTTCCGCATCCACTTGAAAGACACCCTGAATTTTACCGTCAAGCCGAGGAGAACCATGGTCGCAGCGAAGAACAGGCCCCATTCAGGAAGCGGCGAAGAACGACACGAGGACAATAGAAAATGGAGAAAGGCTATGCATAAGGCTGTAGGATTTAAAAGGTAATGAACCTTCCGGAGATGCTTGTTCAGAAACCGGCTCACTGCGGTCACTGAACCCTTTAATTTGGACGAGCCGGAGAATCGGTTCACGAACCTGGTCAGAATGCTGATGCCGACTTTCAGATTGGCCAGAACGAAAAGCCAGGCGGCAATTTGACCGGTGGCTTCATTGCCTTTGTCGCCGTGCTCGGTCTTTTGTTCACGATCCCTTCTCTCGACCCTGTACCCTTCCCTCGTCTCGCGTCTCACGGAATGACCTTCCCGATCCTCAGCATCGTTTGCCGGAACCAGACCCGGGTAAAGATTAAAGAACAGCACTGCGAGGAAAACAGAGATCACCCGTGTCATTTCATGGACTCCACCAGATGCACCCTTCTGAACCTGGGCTTACCGGTCAATGTACTTGTTCAAGTAAGCCGCTCCGCGGCAGCCTGCATAGAGCGCAGGAATTCTTGACTGCCTAAAGACATCCCCTGCCAACTG
>PHBH01000103.1 GCA_002840535.1 Deltaproteobacteria bacterium HGW-Deltaproteobacteria-15
CAGGACTTTCCGGATGAGTCTGGTAAACTCCCCCATGACGACGGGTTTCATCACATACTCCCGGATGCCGATGAACGCGGCTTGTTCGGGAGAGATGGCGGAGCTGTATCCCGTGCACAAAATGACGGGGATTTCCGGCCGGGTCTGCAGCATCTCCCTTGCCATATCCGCGCCGGTCAGAAAAGGCATGGTCTGATCGGTAATCACCAGATCGAAAGCCAGAGGATCGGATTTAAAAAGCTGCAGCGCATCACGGGAACTTTCCCGGGCGGTTACCTGATACCCGAGGCGGGACAATGACCTGGACATCATCTCCAGCAAAAAATCCTGATCGTCAATGAGGAGAATCCGCTCCGTTCCCCCCGCCGCGGACGCCGCCTTTTGGGCGCTGTCCTGAGTGGCCTGTCCGTGAAGCAGCGGCAGATAAATGAAAAAGGTGGTTCCTTCCCCCGCTTTACTTGCCAGCCGGATATGCCCTCCGTAGCTTTTAACAATGCCGTGAACAACAGACAGGCCCATCCCCGTGCCTTCTCCGGTTCTTTTCGTTGTGAAAAAAGGATCAAATATCAGGTTTTGAATTTTCTCGTGGATGCCGTGGCCGTCATCCGCCACCTGAAGCTCCAAGTAGCTGCCGGCCGCTAAATGTCCGGACAACAGGTGATCGTCTTCATGAACCGTCACCTGCCTGAGCCCGATGGTCAGGGTGCCGCCTTTTTCCTGCATGGCATGGGCCGCATTGGTGCAGAGATTCATCAGCACCTGATGGACCTGGGTTGCATCCGCCAGGATCAGCGGATCATGGATATGGATGTTCTGTTTAATCCTGATGGTCGAAGGCAGCATGGGCCGCAGCAGCTTCACAATCTCCTTGATGAGGGGAACGATCAGCAGAGGCTTGCGCTCCGCGTCATGGCGGCGGCTGAAAGCCAGGATCTGTTCAACCAGCTTCTTAGCCCTTTCACTGGCCCGGAGTATCTCATCAATGCATTCCAGGGTCGGGCTGTCCTGCGGCAATTCCTCCTGCGCCATGTCGGCGTAGCCGATAATCGCTCCCAGAATATTGTTGAAATCATGGGCAATGCCTCCGGCCAGTGTTCCGATGGCTTCCATCTTCTGGGCCTGGATCAGCTGGGCTTCCATGCTTTTGCGTTCGGTGATGTCGGTGAACAGGACGGCAAACTGGCCCTTTTGCGGGCAAAACGCATTAACCTGATAATGGCGGTTCAATTCTTTTGCATAACCTTCAAAAGAAGCCGGTTCACCGGTTAGGGCGACTTTCCCGTATTTTTCAAGCCGATAGACTCCTGTTTGGGGAAATATCTCACGGACGCATTTGCCGATCACATCATCCGCCTGGAGG
>PHBH01000003.1 GCA_002840535.1 Deltaproteobacteria bacterium HGW-Deltaproteobacteria-15
CCATGGAGAAGGAACTGCGTTTTGCGATCCGGGAAGGCGGCCGAACCGTGGGGGCCGGCGTCATCAGTGAGATCATCGAGTAATTTGAAATTTCAAATTTGAGATTTGAAATTTGAAGAGGGAGCAAGTGATCACGAATCAAAAAATCCGCATACGTCTCAAGGCTTATGACCATAAGCTTCTGGACCAGTCGGCGATGGAAATCGTCGAGACGGCAAAGGAGACCGGTGCAAAGGTGGCCGGACCCATCCCGCTGCCGACGGTCATCAACAGGTACACGGTGCTTCGTTCGCCTCACGTGGACAAGAAGTCGAGAGAGCAATTTGAGATCAGAACCCACAAAAGGCTGCTGGATATCCTTGAGCCCACGCAGCAGACGGTGGATGCCCTGATGAAGCTCGATCTTGCCGCGGGTGTCGACGTGGAAATCAAGCTGTAGGGCAAGGGAGCCTGGATCATGGTCACGAAGTTGATTGGTAAGAAATTGGGGATGACGCGTTACTTTGTGGAAGAGGGCCGAAGCGTGCCCGTAACGCTCGTCAAGACGGGTCCGTGCGTGGTTGTCCAGAAAAAGACCGTGGACCGGGACGGGTACGAGGCAATCCAGGTGGGCTTTGATGTGCAGGAGAAGGAGCTTCGGGTCAATAAGCCGTTGCGGGGACATTTCGCAAAATCCGGAGGGAAATTGTACCGGCATCTTCGGGAATTGCGGGTCGACAAGGCCGACGAGTTCGAGATCGGACAGGAAATCAAGGCCGACATCTTCAGCATAGGGGAACTCGTTTCTGTAAGTGGAAGAACTAAAGGCCGCGGGTTTGCCGGTGTCATCAAGAGATGGGGTTTTTCCGGCGGAAAAGATACGCATGGAACCCGTTCCCACCGTGTCCCAGGATCCATTGGGTCGAACACGGATCCGGGAAGGGTATTCAAGGGCAAAAAGATGCCCGGTCGGCTGGGGTTCGAGAGAAGGACGATCAAGAACCTGATGGTGCTGGATGTAAGACCCGAGATGGATGTCATTGCGATCAGGGGCGCTATTCCTGGAAGCCGCAACAGTATCTTGGAAATCACTAAGATTTAAGTTCTGCCACGAAGGCACAAAGGCACAAAGAAGGAGTATTTGAAAAACCTGGCAAGTGTTCAGCTGAGAGCAATTGTATTGACCTTTGTGGCTTGGCGTCTTTGTGGCCGAGTTCATACCTAAATGAAAAAGAGGCGGATCCGATGGCCGTAATCGATGTGTATAATCTGCAGAAGGAAAAGGCCTCGCAGATAGAATTGAGAGAGGATGTCTTCGGCGTGCCCGTGAACAAGCATGTCCTTCACCAGGTCGTGGTCAGTCAGCTTGCCGGACGAAGGTCCGGGACGGCATCCGCCAAGACCCGGTCCGAGGTCAACCGATCCGGGCGAAAACTCTACCGCCAGAAAGGCACCGGGAGAGCCAGAGCGGGGAACGCCGCATCCCCGACAAGAAAAGGGGGCGGCGTGATCTTCGCGCCCAAGCCGCGGCAGTTCGCTCAGAGGGTCCCGAAGAAGGTCAGAAGACTTGCCCTCAGGATGGCGCTCAGCGACAAATTTCAAAGTGACCGGTTGTTCGTGCTGGCCGACTTCAATCTGCCTGATCTGAAGACAAAGGGGTTCCTCGGCGTGATGAAGAACTTCGATGTCAGAAAGGCGCTGATTGTCACCGATCAGGCCAACGTCAATCTCGAAAGATCTTCTCGGAACGTTCCATGGGTAAAAATCATGAAATCTGAGGGTCTGAATGTGTACGATCTCCTAAATCATGAGCACCTTTTTCTGGTTCAGGCCGCTATTCCCAGGATTGAGGAGGCGTTGGTTTCCTAATGGATATGTATCAAGTCATCAAGAAGCCTCTCATCACCGAGAAGGGGACCCTCCTGAAGGAGCAGATGAACAAGATCAGCCTTCGGGTGGACAGAAAGGCCAATAAGGTCGAAATTCGCAAGGCCGTGGAGGTCCTGTTCAAAACGGAAGTGGTGGACGTCCAGACGATGAATGTAAGAGGGAAGAAGCGCCGGATGGGCAGGAGCGTCGGGAAGAGACCCGACTGGAAGAAGGCGGTCGTCACGCTGGCCCCTGGAAAGACCATCGAGTTTTTTGAAGGGGTATAAATTGAGAAGGACCGCCCCCGGCGGTGTTTGAGGGTTATCGGAGAGAGGATCATGGCGATTAAGAGCTATAAGCCGACATCGGCAGGAAGAAGATTTCAGACCTACTCCACCATGGAAGAGATCACCAAGCAGGAGCCTGAAAAGGGCCTGGTGAAGCCTTTGAGAAAAAAAGGCGGCAGAAACGCACTGGGTCGAATCACGTGCCGATATCGCGGCGGCGGTCACAAGCGCCTTTACAGAATGATCGATTTTAAACGGGACAAGGACGGGATTCCTGCAAAGGTGGCGAGCATAGAGTATGATCCTAACCGTTCGTCCCATATTGCCCTCTTGAACTATGTTGACGGCGAGAAGAGATACATCCTTGCGCCCGTAGGGCTTAAGGTCGGAGATCAGGTGCTTTCAGGCTCCGGCTCCGAGATTCGAACCGGGAATGCTCTGCCCCTGAACGATATCCCGCTCGGCACCCCCATTCACAATATTGAGTTGAGCGTCGGCCATGGCGGTCAAATTGTGAGAAGCGCCGGAGAGCATGCGCAGATGATGGCCAAGGAAAGCGGATATGCGCAGATCAAACTCCCTTCGGGGGAAGTGCGGATGGTCTCCTTGCGCTGCAAGGCCACTGTGGGACAGGTCGGCAATCTGGAGCATGAGAACGTGAGCATCGGCAAGGCGGGTAGGGTCCGGTGGACCGGCAAGAGGCCCCACGTGAGAGGGGTGGCCATGAATCCAGTGGATCATCCACATGGCGGAGGCGAAGGAAAGTCCTCCGGCGGAAGGAACCCGGTCACTCCCTGGGGTGTTCCCACCAAAGGGTTCAAGACCAGGGTCAAGAAGGCCAGCGACAAGTACATTGTTAAGAAAAGAAAGTAATCACCTTGAAGAAGAATCCCGTATACACGTGTTTCGCATAGGAGAAGAGGAGGATAATTTTGCCACGGTCGGTTAAAAAGGGACCATTTGTTGACGGCCATCTCTCTGAAAAGGTGGAGCAGGCGATCCAGACGCAGAGCAGAAAGATCATCAAAACCTGGTCGAGAAGATCCGTTATCCTTCCTGAGTTCGTTGGTCTTACCTTCGCGGTGCACAACGGAAAAAAGTTTCTTCCCGTATTTGTCACCGAGGATATGGTCGGACACAAGCTTGGAGAATTCGCTCCCACGAGGGTGTTCTTCGGACATGCGGGGGACAAGAAGACCAAGCTCAAGGGGGCTAAGAAGTAATGGAAGCGAAGGCAAAGGCAAGATTCGTCAGGGTATCGCCCCGAAAAGTGAGACTGGTCATGGACGAGATCAGGGGCATGAAGGTAGATGAGGCGCTGAAACAGCTCTCCTATTCGCCGCAAAAGGGCGCGGCCATACTGAAGAAGTTGATCGATTCCGCTGTCGCCAATGCCACCGCCAATGCGGATATTGATGTGGACACGCTCTTTGTCAAGCGCATCTTCGCCGATGAAGGCCCCACCTGGAAGCGGTTCAGCCCACGGGCACAGGGCCGCGCCACGAGGATCAGAAAGAGATCGAGCCATTTGACCGTTATCCTGGACGAAGCGTGAGGGCACTTGCTGGAGGCGTTCCCCGAAGAAAAATGAAAGTGAGCATGAGGGAGGTGGATTTTGGGACAAAAGGTTAATCCGATCGGTTTCAGATTGGGAATAAATAGAAACTGGGATTCCAGGTGGTTCACCAGCAAGGAATACAGCCGATTCGTTCTGGAGGATTTCCAGATCAGAAAATTTCTGAAGAAGAGGCTCATGCAAGCCGGTGTGGCCAAAATCGAAATCGAGAGGGCAGCCAGTAAAGTCAGGGTAAGAATCCATACCGCCCGTCCAGGTCTCGTCATTGGCAAGAAGGGTTCGGAAATCGAACATGTCAAGAGGGAACTGGAGAAACAGATCCGCAAGGAAGTCATTATCGACATCCAGGAAGTGCGAAAGCCTGAAGTGGATGCCCAGCTGGTTGCGGAAAATGTCGCACTGCAATTGGTCCGCCGTGTCTCTTTTCGACGGGCCATGAAGAAAAGCGTGAGCTCTGCGCTTCGTTTCGGGGCTCTCGGAATCAAGATCGCGTGCAGCGGCAGACTGGGAGGGGCGGAGATGGCGCGCCGGGAATGGTACAGAAAGGGGAGAGTTCCTTTTCATACCATTCGAGCCGATATCGATTACGGGTTCGCAGAGGCCTTCACCACATACGGTGCCGTAGGAGTAAAGGTTGCGATATTCAAAGGCGAGATTTTGCCGGAAAAGACGAAGAGGGGTTAGGAAGAGCTTATGCTGAGCCCTAAAAAGGTCAAGTATCGAAAGAAACAGAAAGGGCGAATGAGAGGAACCGCCTGGAGCAAGGGGTCTTCTCTGGAATTCGGAGATTATGGTCTTCAAGCCATTGGCCGCGGTTATATGACGGCCCAACAGATAGAGGCGGGAAGGATTGCCATCACGAGACACGTGAAAAGGGGCGGAAAGATCTGGATCCGTGTTTTCCCGGACAAGCCCATCACCAAGAAACCCGCAGAGACAAGGATGGGGAAGGGCAAAGGGGCGCCTGAGGGCTGGGTCGTGATCGTAAAACCGGGCAGAATCCTCTACGAGATGGAAGGGGTAGAAGAGAGTGTTGCCACCGAAGCATTCCGACTGGCCAGTCACAAGCTTCCCTTCGCAACCAAGTTCGTGAGCAGGAGAGTGTTATCGTGAAGGTAAAAGAGCTTAGAGATTTGGGCCTGGAGGAGTTGACCGCCAAGGAAAAGGATCTGAACGAGAGTCTTTTCAACCTGAAGTTTCAAAAGGCGACCGGTCAGCTGGGCAACACCGCCATGATTGGAAAGACGAAGCGGGATCTGGCAAGAGTGAAGACCCTCCTGAGGGAAATGAAGACCTCTTCGGACGAAACCAGCAAAAGCTGAAAGGGCTTGCGATGAAAGTGAGAGGAGTACGTAAGAAACTCACCGGTGTTGTGGTGAGCGACAGAATGGATAAGACCGCGGTCGTCCTCGTGAGAGGTCTGAGAAAGCACAAGATGTACAGAAAGTATGTTACGACAAGAGCGAAGTACATCGCGCACGACCCGCAGAACAGCTGCCACATCGGGGACAAGGTGAGGATCCTGGAATGCAGACCCATGAGCAGGACCAAGCGGTGGCAGGTGATTGAAATCATCGAGAGGGCCATAGGGCAGGAACCTCTCAAACAAGAGGAAGCTCTGACGGAGCAGGCAGGATGATTCAGACGGAAAGCAGACTGAGGGTGGCGGACAATTCCGGAGCCAAAGAGGTTTTGTGTATCAGGGTATTGGGCGGCACGAGGAGAAGATACGCGACCGTTGGAGACATTATTGTCGTCAGTGTCAAAGAGGCCATGCCCAATTCGAAGGTAAAGAAGGGCGATGTCATGAAGGCGGTTGTCGTCCGGACCACCAAAGAGATACGAAGACCGGACGGCTCCTACATCAAATTCGACGACAATTCAGCGGTGCTGATCACAACGCAGAATGAGCCGGTAGGAACCAGGATATTCGGTCCGGTCGCCAGAGAGCTGAGAGCGAAGAATTTTATGAAAATCGTCTCTCTTGCCCCTGAGGTCCTCTGATAGCGCTAAAGGAGAAGATCGGTGCAGAAGAAGAAACACCCATTCATAAAGAAGAATGACAAGGTAACGGTCCTTACTGGGAAAGAGAAGGGGAAGATCGGCACTGTCCTCAAAGTCGATGCGGAGAAGGAACGTGCGATCGTGGAGAAGATCAACATCGTGAAGAAACATGCCAAGGCGGGGGGGAAAAGAGCGCAGGGAGGAATCATTGAAATGGAGTCCCCGATTCATGTTTCCAATCTTATGCTTGTCTGCAGCAAGTGCGCAGAGCCCTCCAGGTCAGGTAAGCGGATTCTGGAAGACGGGTCAAAGGCCCGGGTATGCAAGAAGTGTGGTGACCTGCTGGATTCCTGATCTTCTCACCTGAGTCTGGGAAGGCAATGAACCGTAGCGAGATTTAATCAGAGAAGGAGATACCGTTGTCCCGGCTGAAGGAGAAATACCAAAAAGAGGCTGTCCCGGCCATGATGAAAGAGTTTGGGTACAAAAGTGTCATGGCTGTGCCCCGCCTCGTAAAAGTCGTACTGAACATGGGCCTTGGTGAAGCGATTTACAATATCAAGATTCTGGACAAGGGTGTGGAAGAGCTTACCCTGATTGCCGGCCAAAAGGCCGTCATCACCAAAGCGAAAAGGTCCATCGCAGGCTTCAAACTCAGAGAGGGAATGCCGATCGGCGTCACGGTGACATTGAGACATGCAAAGATGTTCGAGTTTCTGGACAAATTGTTTAATGTCGCCCTGCCGCGCGTGAAGGATTTCAGGGGAATCCCGGAGAAGATTTTCGACGGACGAGGGAATTGCACCCTGGGGGTGAAGGAGCAGATCATCTTCCCTGAGATCGATTATGACAAAATCGAAAAGTTGAGAGGCCTCAATATCTCCATTGTTACGACGGCACAGAGTGATCAGGAGGGGCTTTTCCTCTTGAGAGAACTGGGATTGCCTTTTAGAAGATAAGGAGAGTCGATTTGGCGAAGACGTCATTAATTATTAAATCGCAAAGGAAGCCGAAATTTTCAACCCGCACCTACAACCGGTGCCCCATCTGTGGGAGGCCAAGGGCTTACATCAGGAAGTTCGGGCTTTGCCGGATTTGCTTTCGAAATATGGCTTCCAGGGGAGAAATCCCCGGTGTGGTAAAGGCCAGCTGGTAAAGCTGGTGAAATTGGCTACGAGGAGTTATACGGATGAGCTTGAGTGATCCCATCTCCGACATGCTGACCAGGATTCGAAATGGCATCATGGCGTCTTACGACACGGTTGACATTCCCAGTTCCCGGCTGAAGATCAATATCGCAAAGATCCTGAAAGCCGAGGGCTTCATCAAGAACTACAAGATCATTCCGGACCGGCAACACGGCCTGATCCGGATCTTCCTGAAGTATGATGACAAGGGAGCCCCCCTCATCAGCGGCCTCAAGAGGGTCAGTAAACCCAGTGGTCGCGTGTATACCAGGAAGGATCGAATCCCGATCGTGCTGGACGGGCTCGGGATGAGCATTCTTTCGACGCCCAAGGGGGTCATGACCGACAAGCAGGCGAGAAAAATGGGAGTCGGAGGGGAGATCCTCTGCTCCATCTGGTAGTCCCCGCGTTCAAGAGGCGACTGGGAAACATCTTTTCGATTTGGAGGCGTTCATGTCTCGTATTGGTAAGAAGCCGGTACCGTTGCCCGATAAAGTCAAGATCGAGATGAATGATCTTCTCTTGACGGTTTCCGGGCCCAAGGGAAAGCTTCAGAAGAAACTGCACCCTGGCGTCAAGGTGACCTCGGACGACAAGAGCGCGGTGGTCACGATCGATGAAACATTGAAAGGGGCCAATGCTCTGCATGGGTTGCACCGGGCCCTTTTGGCGAATATGGTCACCGGAGTGAGCAAGGGGTTCGAGAGGGCCTTGGAGATCGTAGGCGTTGGTTACAGGGCCGAACTCTCCGGCAGGGCTGTGACGCTTCACCTGGGCTATTCTCACCCCGTTGTCTTTCCACTTCCTGAAGGAGTCGACGGGAAGGTCGAGAAGACCAAGGTGACTCTCAGCAGCATTGACAAGGAATTGCTGGGACGGACTGCCGCCAAGATCCGCGGGTTCCGTGAACCGGAGCCTTACAAAGGCAAGGGCATAAAGTATGCCGAAGAGATCATCCGGAGAAAAGCCGGAAAGAGCGGCGCCAAATAGTCTTCCCCGATGAAGGGGGGAACCTAAACCACTTGATTGGAATCGAATCATGGGCACAAAGAGCAAGACAGATGCGAGGCTGAAGAGAAAGAGTCGGATGAAGAAGAGGATCAGGGGGACCCCGGAACGGCCCCGTTTGTCCATCTTCAGGAGTGCCGGCCATATGTATGCGCAAGTGATCGACGACAGAAGCGGGAAAACGCTGGTGGATGCCTCTTCCCTCTCAAAGGAGATTCGCTCACGGTTGCCTGCCGGGGGAGGAAATGCGGCAGGTGCGGGAATCGTAGGAGAGTTCATTGCCAAACGTGCCCTGGAAAAAGGAATCAAGAAGGTGGTTTTCGACAGAAACGGCTTTCTGTACCACGGCCGAGTCAAGGCGCTTGCCGATTCCGCCCGACAGCATGGACTTGAGTTTTGATCCCGGAGGCCTTTCTTCTTGAACACAGATCAAACGGAGAAGAGGAGAAATTCATTGTTTAAGGAAGAGGATGAAGTCCAGTTTATAGAGAAGGTGGTGTATATCAACCGCGTTGCCAAAGTCGTAAAAGGCGGTCGAAGATTTAGTTTCAGCGCCATCGTGGTCGTGGGCGATGGTAAGGGGATGGTCGGCAGTGGCCTGGGAAAGGCCAATGAAGTGCCGGAGGCCATCCGCAAAGGAATTGAACGCGCGAAGAAGGGCATGAAATCCGTTTCGATCGTGAACGATACAATACCCCACGCGACGATCGGCAAGTGGGGAGCAGGAAGCGTTTTGCTCAAACCGGCGGGTGCCGGAACCGGACTCATCGCCGGGGGCGCAGTGAGGGCGGTCCTTGAGGCTGTGGGGATTCAGAACATCCTCACCAAGTGCCTGGGAACCCATAATCCTCATAACCTGGTGAAGGCAACCCTTCATGGATTGTATGCTCTCCGCTCCGCAGAGGAGATCGCGCGCCGCAGAGGCAGAACCGTAGAAGAGCTTCGCCAGTAGAAGCCCTCTTATTCTTGAGAAAGGTGCCAGTGACATGGGCGATACCATCAGAGTGACTCTCCTGAAGAGCGGAATAGGAAGAAAGAAGGATATCCGTCAAACGCTCACAGGTCTGGGTTTGACGAGACTCCACAAGACGGTGGTTCTGAAAAACACCGCCGCTATCAGGGGAATGATCGAGAAGGTTGCATTCATGCTGAAGGTAGAGGCGTAGTCTTTCGTTTGAGATCCCCATGGTCCGCAACCTCGTGGATCGCATGGGGATAAATCGATATGCATTGACGGGGTTTCGAACCGAAACCGGTTGAGGGAAGAGGACAAAATGAGATTACATGAACTTTCGCCTGCTCCTGGTTCAAAAAAGGGGAAAAAACGGGTGGGCAGAGGTAAAGGGTCAGGCCACGGACAAACCTCCTGCAGAGGGAATAAGGGCCAGAAAGCCCGTTCAGGAGGCAATACCGGGACCGGTTTCGAGGGAGGCCAGATGCCTCTTCAAAGAAGGCTGCCCAAGAGGGGCTTCCGAAACATTTTCAAGAAGCGTTATGCCCTCGTCAATCTGAGCGATCTTGCTCAGTTTGCCCCTAATTCCAGTGCTGACTTTGAGACGTTCGAGAAAGCCGGGTTGGTGAAGAGCCAGGGTGACGGCGTGAAATTGCTTGGAAACGGCAACATTTCTCATCCACTCTTTCTTAAAGTCCACAGCGTGAGCAAGGCGGCCAGGCAGAAGATCGAAGCGGCAGGCGGCAAGATTGAGCTCGTCTGATTCGAAACAATGGAGAAAGATGAGGGAAGCGGGTTAGTACTATGGTCAGCGGTTTTCAGAATATTACCAAAATCCCGGAGCTGAAAAAGAGGATACTCTTTACTCTCCTCATGCTGGCCGTTTACAGGCTCGGGTGCCACATTCCCACGCCTGGAATCGATGCAGCAGCTCTGGCCGCTTTCTTCAGCGAGAGGGCAGGGACCCTTTTCGGTCTCTTTGACATGTTTTCGGGAGGCGCTCTGAGCCAGATGTCCGTCATGGCCCTCGGGATCATGCCATACATCAGTTCGTCGATTATTCTGGAATTGCTGACGGTAGTGATCCCTTATCTGGAAAAGCTCAAAAAGGAAGGCGAGCAGGGCCGGAAGAAGATCGTTCAGTATACAAGGTACGGGACAGTCATCCTGAGCATCATCCAGGGACTTGGAATTGCCATAGGTCTCGAGAGAATGAGCAGCCCTGGAGGAGCCATGGTCGTGCCCATGGGCGGATGGGGATTCCGGCTGATGGCTGTCATCACTTTGACTGCGGGCACAGCCTTCCTGATGTGGCTGGGAGAGCAGATCACGGAAAGAGGCATTGGCAACGGCATTTCGCTGATCATTTTCTCGGGAATTGTGGCAGGTCTGCCTGGGGGCGTGGTCAATTCGTTCAGGCTGGTGGGGACCGGGGAGATCACACCTTTCTTCATGCTCCTGGTGGTTGTCTTCATGATCGCCGTGGTGGGCGCCATCGTGTTTGTGGAAAGAGGACAGCGGAGAATCCCGGTGCAATATGCCAAAAGGGTTATTGGCCGCAGGATGTATGGAGGTCAGAGCACGCATCTGCCTCTGAAGGTCAATACGGCGGGGGTTATTCCGCCCATTTTCGCTTCCTCCATCATCATGTTTCCTGCAACCATCGCCAATTTCATGAACGTGAAAGAGAGTCCGTGGCTCCAGATGGTGGTAAACTTCCTGACTCCCGGACATGTGGTCTATAATTTAATTTTTGTCGTTTTCATCATCTTCTTCTGCTATTTCTACACGGCCGTTCATTTTAACCCCGTGGATGTGGCGGACAACATGAAGAAATATGGTGGATTCATCCCCGGGATCAGACCAGGCAAGAACACGGCCGAGTACATCGACAGGGTGTTGACCAGAATTACCTTTGCGGGCGCGCTCTATGTATCCGCCGTTTGCGTTTTGCCCCAGATCTTGATCTATCAGCTTAACATGCCTTTCTACTTCGGGGGGACAGGCCTGCTGATCGTGGTGGGGGTCGCAATGGATACGTCAAACCAGATCGAGTCCCATATGCTCATGCGCCATTATGAAGGATTCATGAAAAAGGGACTTGGCAAGGCCAGGTGAAGTTGACTTTACAAGAGGACCGGAGACGGGGAACACCGTGGCAAAAGAGGAAAACATAACAGTTGAAGGGACGGTGGTCGAGACCTTGCCGAACGCCATGTTCCGGGTTGAGCTCGAGAACGGGCACCGTGTTCTGGCGCACATATCCGGTAAAATGAGGATGCATTTCATCAAAATTCTTCCCGGCGACAAGGTGTCGGTTGAACTCTCCCCTTATGATCTGAAAAGGGGAAGGATCGTATATCGAGGAAAGTAGGCTGAATATGAAAGTCAGGGCTTCGGTGAAGAAAATTTGTAACAAATGTAAAATCATCAAGCGTAGGGGAATCCTGAGGGTTATCTGCGCCAACCCGCGGCATAAGCAAAAGCAGGGTTGATTCTCCGGTTCTGCCGTGAGAAACAGCCGCAGCACGGGTGCGGTAAGTGGTCCGTGTGTCTGGTTCCGGGGGGATACGAGTACAAACAGGGGGATGAAGCTTGGCTAGGATTGCAGGGGTAGATTTACCAAGGGCAAAGAGGATCGAAATCGCTCTGACCTATATTTACGGCATAGGGAGGAGCAGTTCCCAAAAAATCCTTCTCGAAGCTGGCATAGATTGGAATACCAAGTCGGACCAGTTGACGGAAGGCCAGATCGCCGCCATTCGAAAGATCATCGACGAAAAGCATAAGGTGGAAGGGGACCTGCGGCGTGACCTCTCCGTGAATATCAAGAGGCTGATCGATCTTGGAACGTATAGGGGATTGAGACACCGGAAGGGCTTGCCCGTGAGAGGACAGAAAACGAAAACGAACGCACGGACGCGAAAAGGCCCCAGAAGAGCTGTCATGGGCAAGAGAAAGAAATAAACAGGAGAAGAGTGATCCATGGTGCGAAAGACCAAAGGGAGCAAGGGCAAGAAAGAGAAGAAATCGATCCCCTCGGGAATCATCCATATTCAATCCACCTTCAACAACACCATTGTGACCATTACGGATGCGGGCGGGAATGTGGTTGCCTCTTCGAGTGCCGGGAGACAGGGGTTCAAGGGGTCCAGAAAGAGCACGCCTTTCGCTGCTCAGCTTGCCGCTCAGGACGCGCTGAGGCAAGCCATGGAGCACGGGATGAGAACAGCCGAGGTGAGGGTGAAAGGGCCCGGGGTCGGCAGAGAGGCGGCCATAAGGGCGCTGCAAATGGACGGGTTCACGGTCAGCGTGATCAGGGATGTGACTCCTATCCCGCATAATGGGTGCAGACCCCCCAAGAGAAGAAGGGTATAACAGATCAACTCGTCCCGTGGAGCAGCACGGCTCTGAAAGAGGGATGAACCAGGGATTCCGCTTGAGCGGATCCTCAAGAGTCCAGGAGGATGTGGATTGGCGAAATATACGGGCGCAGTTTGTAGGATTTGCAGAAGAGAGAACCTGAAGCTTTTCCTTAAGGGCGACAGGTGCTACGGAGACAAGTGTGCCTTCGAGCGAAGGGCCTATGCCCCTGGCCAGCATGGGCAGAGACGCACCGGGAAGATGTCGGATTATCACCTGCAGCTCAGGGAAAAACAGAAGGTCCGGCGTATATATGGAATCCTGGAAAAGCAATTCAGGAGATATTACTACCGGGCGGAACAGCAAAAGGGCGTGACCGGTACAAACCTTCTCATCCTGCTTGAAACCAGGTTGGACAACATCGTTTTCCGAATGGGTTTTGCCAGCTCCAGAAATCAGGCGAGACAGCTCGTAAGGCATAACCACTTCCTGCTCAACGGAAAGCCTGTGAACATCCCGTCTCTTCAAGTCAGGGTGGGTGATACAATCGAGGTGAAGGAGGGAAGCCGCAAGGTTCCGGCCCTTCTGGAAGCAGTGGAAACCGTCGTGAGAAGGGGCATACCCAATTGGTTGGAAGTGGAGAAGGAGAGCTTCAGAGGCGTGATGAAGGCATTGCCGAAACGGGAAGAGCTTGCGATGCCGATTCAGGAGCAGTTGATCATCGAGCTCTATTCCAAATAGTGGAAAACCCCGGACCGGAAGGGTCCGGGATTCGACTGGTGGACTCTGGTGCCCTATCACATTCATGATGGGAGGGATTTTTTTGGGAGATCTAAAAGCAAGAAATTGGCGAGAGTTGATCAAGCCAAAGAGTATTTTGATCGATGAGGAAACACACACCTCCTATTACGGGAAATTTGTGTGTGAACCCTTGGAAAGAGGGTTTGGGATCACCATTGGAAATGCACTGCGGCGCATTCTCCTTTCTTCCCTGCAAGGGGCCGCGATTGTTTCCGTGAAGTTCGACAATGTCGTGCACGAGTTCTCCACGATACCCGGAGTCCTCGAGGATGTGACCGATATCATCCTCAATTTGAAGGAAGTAAAGCTCAAGTTGAACGACAGAGAGGAAGCCGTCATCCATTTGTCGCACGATGGAGAAGGCGCCGTCAAGGCGGGGGACATCGAGACCAGCGGCCGGGTAGAGATTCTGAATCCTGATAAGCACATTGCGAGCGTAAACAAAGAAGGCCGCTTGAAAATGGAGATGACCGTAAAGATAGGGAAGGGCTATGTGAGTATGGACAACACCAAGCGTGCGGATCCATCGATCGGGCTCATCCCGGTCGATGCGATTTTCTCTCCTATCAAGAAGGTCAATTACGTCGTGACAAACGCGCGCGTGGGACAGATTACTGATTATGACAAGCTGACCCTCGAAGTGTGGACGGACGGGAGTGTGCTCCCGGAGGATGCCTTGGCCTTCGGTGCCAAGATCCTCAAGGAGCAGATGGCACCCTTCATCAATTTCGTTGAGGAGCCTGAGCCGATTCATGTGGAACACGAAGCCGAAGAGGAGAAATTGAATCAGAATCTCTTCAGACCGGTGTCCGAGTTGGAACTCTCCGTGCGGTCGGCAAATTGCCTGAAGAACGCCAACATCACTCTCATCGGTGAACTGGTCCAGAAGACCGAAGCGGAGATGTTGAAGACCAAGAACTTTGGAAGGAAGTCCTTGAATGAGATAAAGGCCATCCTCGAGGAAATGGGCCTTTCTCTCGGGATGAAACTGGATAACTTTCCTGGGGCCAGGCAGCTCGAAAAGGAAAGCAAGAGCGCTAAGAACGAGGAGCTGAGTCAATGAGGCATCTGAATTCTGGAAGACAACTAAGTCGAAATTCCAGTCATCGCAGAGCGATGATGCGGAATATCGTTACCTCTCTGTTCAAGCACGAACAGATAGAGACAACGGATGCCAAGGCAAAGGAGCTGAGATCCGTGGCTGAAAAGATCATCACCCTGGCAAAACGGGGGGATCTCCATGCCAGACGCCAGGCACTCGCCTATTTGACGGACAAAACGGTAGCTCACAAGGTATTCGAAGAGCTGAAAACCCGATACCTCAATCGCCAGGGCGGATATTTGAGGATCGTAAAGAAGATGAACAGAAAAGGGGATGGAGCGCCGGTCTCCGTTGTTCAACTCCTTCCGGGCGAGACTGCCGCCGACAAGAAGCGCAAGAAAGGAAAAACCTCTGCGCCGGAGAGCAAACCAAAGCTGAAAAAGGGAGCGGAAGTCAAAGAAAAAGAGAAGCCGGTGCAGGCAACTCCGGATCAACCGGCGGAAACAAAAGAATAGGGGGTCGTCCTATTCTGTGGCATTTTGTTTTGGCGATCGGAACACGAAACCTCCTTGCATATGAGTGCAAGGAGGTTTTTTTGCTAAGAAAGATGAACGTCGAACATCGAATTTTGAACGGAGAAAGAATAAAAAGTCACCAATAGGGACTGAAAAGATGGCCATATGGATAACGGGGGGGCGTGTCGTTGATCCCCTTAAAGAGACAATGGAGTTGACGGACCTCCTTATTGATCGGGGGAAAATCATCAGGATGGTTCCGGCGGGGCATATTGCGCAGGAACCTGGACTGGAAAGAATCGATGCCACTGGTTGCTGGGTGATCCCCGGATTGATTGACATGCATGTCCATTTGAGAGAACCGGGGCAGGAGTACAAGGAAACCATTGCCACCGGCGGGATGGCTGCGGTGAGCGGGGGTTTTACGGCCGTGGCGTGCATGCCCAACACAAACCCTGTGAACGACAACCCCTCTGTAACCACATTCATTCTGGAAAAAGCACGGGATGCCAACCTTGCAAGAGTTTTTCCCATAGCCGCTATAACCCGGGGTTCCAGAGGGGAGTCCCTGACCGACTTCGCTGAACTTCGAAATGCCGGCGCGGTTGCCGTATCCGATGACGGAAGGCCTGTTTCGGATCCGGATCTGATGAAAAGTGCTATGGAGTCCGCGCGCAGGAACGGCCTCGCGATCATATCCCATTGTGAAAACGTCATCCTTTCGGCAGGAGGGGTGATGCATCAAGGCTCAGTTTCCGCAGCCTTGGGATATCGGGGAATTCCAGCCAGGGCTGAAGAGGATATGGTCGCACGCGAGATAACCCTCTCCAGAAGAACCGGGTGTCCCGTTCACATAGCGCATGTCAGCACCGCCGGATCCGTTCGCCTGATCAAACAGGCAAAAGAGGATAATCTCCCTGTCACTGCCGAAACCGCGCCACATTATTTTACGTTAGATCATACGGCCGTAATGGAATATAGTGGCCGTGCCAAGATGAATCCGCCGCTGAGAAGACCGGAAGACGTTCAGGCTGTAAGAGAAGCCCTTTCAGCGGATGTCATCGACGTGATTGCAACCGACCATGCCCCACATGCGGACTGGGAAAAGGAAATCGAATTTGAGCGTGCACTCTTCGGTATTACAGGTCTCGAGACAGCCCTTCCTTTGGTGTTGGAACTGGTCAGAAAAGGGTATCTCACTCCCTCGCAAGCCGTCAGAAAGCTCTCCCATAATCCCGCAAACATTCTTGGTCTGGAAGGAGGCGGGCTGATGGAGGGCGGGACAGCCGATATCACAATCGTTGATCCGGAACGGGAATACGTGTTGATGAAGGAAGAGGTCCAGTCCAAGAGCAGGAATTCTCCCTTTCTGGGCAGAACAGTGAAAGGCAGAAATCTTATCACCATGATAGGGGGAAGAGTTGTCTGGAAAAAATAAGCACTCTATCCTTGTTGTGGATGACGAGCGGAGCATGCGGGAGTTTCTTGAGATCTTTCTCGGCCGGGAAGGATACGAGGTGACCCTTGCATCCAGCGGAGAGAATGCCTTCGAGATTCTCGAGCAGAAGAGGTTCGATCTGGTTGTAACCGATATCAAGATGAAGGACATCGACGGTCTGGAGGTGCTCAAGAAGACGAAAGAACTCAGTCCCGAATCGATCGTCGTCATCATATCCGCCTTCGCAACGGCGGAGACGGCTGTCCAGGCAATGAAAGAAGGCGCCTATGATTACATTCCAAAACCGTTCAAGGTTCGTGAATTCAAGAGAATCCTGAAGGAGGCGATGGAATCAAGGCGTCCTGCCCCTGCCGAGGAAAAGTGGGAGGGATCACAAAGGCGGCTGCACTTCGGCTGCCTGGTCGGCGAAAGCGCCAGGATGAGGAAGATATATGACCTCATCGAAAAGGTCGCACAGACGAGGAGCAACATCCTTATCACGGGTGAGAGCGGCACCGGCAAGGAACTGGTAGCACGAGCCATCCACAGGCAAAGTCCACGTGCAGAAAAACCGTTTGTGGTGATCAACTGTGCGGGAATACCGGAAAGCCTCATCGAAAGCGAGCTTTTCGGCTACAGGAAGGGGGCCTTCACAGGCGCGCTGGCCGATAAGGAGGGTCTTTTCGAGGTGGCCGATAACGGCACCATCTTTCTTGACGAGGTGGGCGAACTCACGCCGGCCATACAGGTGAAACTGCTGAGGGTAATCCAGGAGCGCGCCTTTACCTCGGTGGGGGGAACCGAGGAGAAGAACGTCGATGTGCGGTTCATTTCAGCCACGAACAAGGATCTTGAACAGGAAGTCATCAACAAGAGATTCCGCGAAGACCTTTTTTTCCGATTGAACGTAATCCATATCGCCATGCCGCCCATGAGAGAAAGGGATGGCGATCTTCCACTTCTGGCCCAGAATTTTCTCGAGAAGTTCTCCCGTGAGCTTTGCAAGGATGTGAAAAAGATTTCGGCATATGCCATGGAGGTCCTGGGACAATACTCCTTCCCTGGAAATGTGAGGGAACTGGAGAACATCATCGAACGATGTGTTGCATTGGAAACATCGAGCATCGTCCTTCCCGAGAGCCTTGCCCTTTCCAATTTTCAAAAGGAAAAGGGAAGGGAGGATCGTAGACAAAGGGATCTCACCGCCGAGGGCCTGAGACTCGAAGAAGTCATGGCGGAGATCGAGCGGGAATATATCGTAAGAGCCCTGGATATCGCCCAGGGGTCCAAGCAAAAGGCTGCAGACCTGCTGGGGATCACCTTCGAGTCCTTGAGGTACCGGTTGGCGAAGTTGAAGATGCCCTGAGGTTTCCATGTGCCTTTTCTGTTGAAAATCCCCACTCAGCGTTGAAAATCCCCACCTAATGGCACAACTTCTTTCGATGCTGGAATCAAACGCAAATTCGATCCAGATAAGTATCTGCGTTTGTTGTGGTTTGCCGGAAGCGCCTTTCGAGGGTCTATGGCATGGAACTTGTATGGAATGTAGCAAGAAAATTCGATCGCGTTATGGAGAAACAGAGGAAGGGAGGTGAATCGCAGACTCGTAACTGATTTGGGGTGATCATAATCAATAAATTGAAATCGGAGGATGGAAAATGTTTTCGAAACTTCACATGAGAAATGAAAAAGGCTTCACGCTTATTGAGTTGATGATCGTCATTGCCATCATCGGTATTCTGGCAGCCATCGCAATCCCTCAGTTCAGCGCGTACAGGGTCAGGTCCTATAACTCCTCTGCCCAGGCTGACCTGAGGAACGCCGCAACTGCGGAGGAGGCGTACTTCGTTGATATTCAGTCGTACACCACCGATATTGTCACCACCACCAACGGCCTGTACGGGAGCAAATATGGCCTTTACACCTCCGCTAACGTAGCGCTGACCGCAACCGGTGCCAGTACCAGCAGCTACCAACTGACTTCTTGGCATAGTGCCGGAAACAAGACCTGGAGCCTCGTAGGACCGGGCGGAACCGTCACAGGAACTCCATAAATTGATTTAATAGGAAAGGGGGGAGAGATCCCCCCTTTTTTTGTTTACTCCACATGCGTTGGAGAGTGGTTTTCATTCTACCTTAGGACAAGCCGGTCGCAAGAGATTTGCCCCGTTTGAGCGTGTTCGCGAATCACTGTCAAGACCGTATTTGGTCTCATCGGCTTCTCCCATTTCCAAGAGTAGAGCGCGCCTGTTTCCGAGGGCATTCTCGATCTCTTCTCCATTGTTGCACTCCAGTGCTTTGTTCAGAAGGCGAAGCGCCTCAGAGTGCTTCGCACTCCCGGTTTCCAGGAGAAGTACGGCCAAGTTGTTATTGGCGCGAGGACAACAGGGGTCGATCTCAAGAGCTTTGGAATAGAGGTCAAATGCCGCTTGACAGTCCCCTTTCCTATGGGCAAGGTAGCCCAGGTTGTACAGGGCAACGGACTCTTCGGACCGCCTGTGGGTCTGACGACTGGCTAGGGCTCGAAGAAACTCGTGCGTGGCTCTCTCGTCTTGGTTATGCAGGGCAAAGTGTCTTCCAAGGTTTATGTGGGCCCTGAAAGAGTCCGGATACTTTGCGAGAACATCTTCCCAGAGGCTTCTTTCGTCTTGCCAGACGGAATTGCGTATGTATGTTGAATTGGCAAAGGCGACCAGAACAAGTACGATTGACAGGGTGGTGAACGCACGTATGAAGCTTCCCTTTGGAAAGGTTGAAGTTCCCTTTATGATGCCAAGGACGAGGGGGAAGAAGAAGAACATGGAGGGGATGTAGTTTCTGTGTTCAAATACGACCTCCATGGGCAAAATCGTTGACTCCAATGCGTGATTCAGGAAAAAGAAGAGAACTGAAAATGATAGAAGCGGCCGCTTGCGGGCCTGCAGGCAAGCCGCAACGATCATGATGGAGATCAGCAAAATGGCAAAGGCGGTGGACTTGGGGCTGAAAAGTGAATTTGAGATGATGAGGTCATGGTCGAAGGAGAGCCTGTGAGGCATTGGATAAAACAGAAGGGTGATGTAGAGTAA
Source organism: Deltaproteobacteria bacterium HGW-Deltaproteobacteria-15 (assembly GCA_002840535.1). Taxonomy (GTDB): domain Bacteria; phylum Desulfobacterota; class DSM-4660; order Desulfatiglandales; family HGW-15; genus HGW-15. The sequence continues at coordinate 19,090 of PHBH01000003.1, forward strand.
AACGACACGGGGTTCCGTGAGCAATCGCTCCGCAAGGGTGAATGTCCGGCTTTCATAGATGTCGAATACCCTCCCGATTGCGTTATCAGCGATCTGCAGATAGGCAAGACCTGCGATGAGAGGCAGGAGATAAAGTAAGGAGAAGAGCTTCAAGTTTCGTTTCCAGTCGGACGGAGCCGGTTCTTCCACCGCAAGATGATGGAACAGAAACAGACCCACGGGAAGCAGAATGGCGTTTTCCTTTGAGCCGAGCGAAAGCAGGCCGCAGGTCGCGCATAAGGAAAGCAAAATGATCCTGGCGGGTCTGCCGGATACAGTTCTGGAGCGCACAAAAAAATACATGGCCATGATGTAGAACAGACCGGCCATCGAGGTCATTCTCTGAACGATATATGTCACCGCCTGGATCTGGATAGGATGAATGGCCCAGAAGAGCATGGACAAAAGGGCTATGACAAACGAATGGGAGCCATGCTCATTTTTGAAGCGTGGCAGATTGAGGGTGTTGAAAATGAAGAGATATAGAAACCAGGATGCCAGAATGTGTATGAAGAGATTGACGACATGGTATCCGAAGACCTCTTCGCCGCCATAGTAATAATTCAGGGCAAGGCTAAGCCTTGACAATGGACGGAAAAATGACACGCTGCTGGTAGACGGACTCGAGAGCGATGCTTCCTTGATGGAGGACCAGGATAAATCCTTTAAGTGGATGCGGTGGTTCCCCGTGATGTTCGACTCGTCATCGAGGTGCCACGATGCATGGAAGGAATTGGAGTAGGTGATTATGAGGAGAAGAAGCGACAAGAGGAAGGCAAAGGAATGCCCGGGATTGTGGGATACAAGAAGGCGGCTTGGATTTTTGACGAAACTCATCTTCTTTAAGCTATAAGTGAAAAGTCTCTCCCTTATAATGGATTCGACAAAAAGCCACAAGAACCTTCCGGCCGGCTTCTCCCTTATCTCCTATGGGATTATCAGCCTTCTTGTCGTCCTATCCTATTGGCCCACATTCTCGGGCGATTTCATTCTGGATGACCGGCCCCTCGTTAAGGATAATTCATTTATCAGGCAACCACAGTCGGCAATTTCCTACCTCTCCCAAGAAGACGGTGTTGACAGGAAAGCTGATCCCGAAGCGTCACATACCGGTTATTACAGGCCTTTGATCAATTTTACGTATTGGCTGGATTATCGTTTCTGGGGCCTCAGCGCGCCCGGTTTCAGGGCCACGAACCTGATCCTCCATCTCCTGAACTGCTTCGTCTTTTTTTCGCTGGCCTCCATATTTGCCAGCGACAGGAAGACAGCCCTTTTGATCGCTATGCTTTTCTCCGTCCACCCGGTCCATACAGAGGCGGTATCATGGATCAGTTCCAGGAATAACATCCTGGTGAGTCTCTTCTGCCTTTCCTCGCTCTATTGCTATGTGCAAGGCTTTAGAAGGCAGAAGGCGGGATGGATTCTTTTATCGACCATCCTCTTTACGGCCGGCCTTCTTTCGAAGGAATTCGGTTTGATGCTGCTTCCGATATTCTTCCTCTATCACAGATGTTTTTCGGAGAAAAAAGGGCCTCTCCGTGCGGAAATGGCAAGCTACGCGCCCTTTCTTCTGGTCTTATCGGCCTATTTCTTTTTGAGAATGTCCGTAATCGGGTCGTTAACGGGCCCATCCGACGGTACGGACCTGTGGCACAGGCTCTATTTCAGTCCATACCTCCTTATGATGAACTTACGCTACTTCCTTTTTCCCTCGGGACTGCACGGCTTCATTCTCGGATACCCCGGATCTTTTCTTGACTGGAGAGCCCTTGCAGGGTTTGCCTGTCTTGGGTCTTACGGTGTTTTGCTCTGGAAATACAGGAGAAACAGAATCCTGGTATTTGGGGCGACTTCATTCCTGATCGCTCTTTTCCCGGTCCTCAACATTGTAAAGACTTCAGCGGTAACTTTGATTTCCATGAGATGGCTCTATTTCCCTACCGGTCTCCTGTTGCTCGCTTTCCTGGATATGATGGAAGATGCATTGACCAAGGCACGTCTTCCCGCGAAGATCATCGCCGCGTGCCTAATTGTCTATTTGGGATCCTATTCCCATGTGTTGAACAAGGAACTCTGGCACAGTGAGGACACTTTCTTCCGCCAAGAGGTTCTCCGTTTCAAGAATGTTTTTTACCTGGGCGGTCTGGCGGAAAATCTCTCGCAAAAGGGAAGACGCGGCGAGGCGGAGGACTACTTCAAACTGGCATTGGAATATTTTCCCCATGAAGCAAGAAATCACATAAACTATTCCGCCCTGCTCCTGGATACGGGCCGTCCTGCCGATGCGCTTGCCTGTTTGAACCGCGCTCGGAGCTTGAACATGACTCGCCACGAAAGGGCGGAACTGTACAACAATTTGGGGATAGCCCTTTTGAGTTTACACAGGGACGCTGATGCGATAGAGAACTTGAGGAAAGCAGTTCTCTTTGCCCCGGAAGAACCGCTGTTCTGGGCCAACCTGGGTGCTGCCTATGGGAGGATGGAAGATTACGAGAATTCCGTATCTGCGCTCAAGAAGGGATTGGATATCTTAATCGACCCCATGCCGCTTAAGACGAATCTGGCTGTTTCATACATAAGAATGCAGGAATTCAGGAAGGCGATCGAGATCCTTGAGAGCGTGCCGGTCCAGGAAAGAAAAAACAACGATATGCTATCCAGGCTCTTGTTGGAGGCCCGTGAAGGAGTGTTACTGAAGGAAGGAGGGAAAACCAAGCAAGCAGAGGAGGACGCCCTCGTTCAGGAGGGTTCCTCCACAGTGGAGCGACAGAAATGATCAATGGCCGGAAAATACTCGTCGTCTTGCCTGCCTACAATGCCGAGAAGACTCTCGAGCAGACCTATTATGAAATCCCGATGGATGTTGTCGACGACGTTCTGCTCGTGGATGACTACAGTGCCGATTCCACCGCCGCCCGGGCTAAGGAATTGAACATCCGCACCTATGTCCATGATCAGAACTATGGATATGGCCGTAACCAGAAGACGTGTTACCGGGAGGCCATCAAAGCCGATGCCGACATCGTGATCATGTTGCATCCGGACTATCAGTACACCCCGAAACTTATCACAGCCATGGGCAGCATGATCGCATTCGATGTATATGACGCCGTTCTGGGCTCGAGAATCATCGGGGGCGGGGCTCTACGAGGAGGCATGCCTCTTTACAAATACATTTCAAACCGTTTTTTGACAGCCGTTCAGAATCTGCTCCTGGGGAGCAAGCTTTCCGAGTTTCACACGGGTTACAGGGCCTTCTCAAGAGATCTTCTGGTGAACCTGCCCCTGGATCTGAATTCGGATGGGTTTGTTTTTGACAACGAGATGCTGGCTCAGATCCTCTTTTTCGGTTACAGGATCGGTGAAATTTCCTGTCCCACTTCCTACTTCGAAGAGGCATCGTCGATTAACTTCAGGAACAGCGTGATTTATGGCCTCGGAGTGCTCGCCACATCAGTTAAGTTCCGGTTGCAGAAAATGGGATGGGGACGATTTGGGATTTTTTCCAAAGTGGGGACTTCCGCCGTGCCGAATTACTACCAAGAGGTTTGAGGGAAGGTGAAGCTATCTTCGCAACGAGTTCTGGATAAGATTGTCGGTGTTCCGATCTGCAGAATCCTGTCCCTGTTCCCCTGGAGGTACAAACGGGCTCATTCTCCGTGTGTTCCACGCAAGATCCTGGTCATCATCCTTTCCGAGATGGGAAGCCTCGTGCTTGCAAAACCCATGTTCGACTTCATCCGGGAGAGATATCGGGGCGCCGAAATCTACCTGCTGCTGTTCGAAAGAAACAGGGATCTTCCTGGTGTTCTCGATGGGATTCCAAACAAGAACGTCCTTACCCTGAATGATCGTTCGTTCCGGAGTTTTCTCTCTGACAGCATCCGCATCGTTCTCAGGTTGCGACTACTGAAAATCGACACTGTCTTGGATTGTGAACTGTTTTCCAGAATCAGCAGCCTTTTCTCGCTTTTGAGCGGTGCCAAGGTCAGAGCCGGATTTCATGCCCATACACAGGAAGGATTGTATAGGGGAGGATTCATCAATCGTCGGCTCCTTTACAACCCTTATACGCATATCTCCCTTCAGTTCATCTCCATGGTAGAATCCCTCGGCTCCCATGGAACGCCTCTAGCAAAGAGGGTCGTGGAAAACAGGCTCCCACAGCTGAGTCCAATGAGGCTTGGTTCTGGAGAGAAGCACCGCTTTGAGAGGAGATTGGGAAATGACTTTCCACATCTGGGCGACAGGAAAATGGTGCTTGTCTATGCGGGAGGCGGTCTTCTTCCGATCCGGGCCTGGCCATCAAGTTGCTTCATCGACGTTGCAAGGGATTTGATCTGCCATGACTATGCGGTAGGAGTCATCGGACCCGCAGAGGATCGTTATTTGGGCGAGAGGATAGCCTCGGCCTGTGAGGACAAGCGCTGCCTGAATCTGGCCGGATATACCAGAACCATTAAAGAGCTTCTCCTCCTGCTGCAAAGGGGTTCCCTTCTGATTGCAAACGACGGGGGCCCCGGGCATTTTGCCTCTCTCGTGTCCATTCCTTCGATAGTGTTATACGGCCCTGAAACGCCGACCCTCTATGGCGTTTTAGGAGAGAATGCATATTGCTTCTATTCTCCTTTATCCTGTTCTCCTTGCCTCACAGCGTACAACCACCGGAAATCACCGTGTGACGGGAACAACATATGCCTGAAGCAGATCCCTCCTGAAGATGTGCTTAACAAGGCATATGAAGTGTTGACGAAAAGGACTTCAGGCCGTCAGACCGGAAGCATGAACGTGGTGACTTCTTCCTGATGCTTCTCACGCGTGGGCTGAGGGAGGGACAGAGGGTGTTACGCCCGGCTTCTCCTGAACAGGGGAAAGAGACAAACGAAAAGCAAGGTGAAGAAGGTCAAGGCGGAGACGGTCAGCGATGCAAAGAAATACAGCGGGCGAAAGACGAACTCGATCTCGTGCCTGCCTGCCGGCAGTTCCACCCCCTGGAATAGAAGATTCAGCCAAAGGCCATCCACCTCTTTCCCATCCATCCATACCTTCCAGCCCGGATAGGCTGCCTCCGAAACGACCAGGATAGCTGCCTCGTCAGTCGTGACTTCGATTCGAATTCTTCCGGGTTGATATTCAGGCCTGCCGGCTTCATTGAAAAAGCTTCTGTTGTGTCGTTCAACAATCCTGCCTTTCGTCAGTGCGGTGGTTGAAAAATCAACCGATCCATTTACCAGTTCATCTATGGTCCCCGTTCGAACGGGTTGAAGTTTCCCCACTATCCATGCCCTGGGCATCGGGTTCTTGATTCGGTAGACAACATCGTTCACCCTTTCAACTTCCCCCTTGAGTTCTGAAAGCTGATCCAAGGGTTTTGGGGAGACAATGTATTTGACATTCGCCAGCTTGAGAAACCTTATCCTCTCCTTCCAGGGAAGAGCTAACAATTCAGTGATAAAGTACTGATACTTCAACTCCATCCCGCTTTGGCCGTCGACATGGCTAAGGTCAAATAGCATGCCGAGATTGGGCATGACGAACTGCTGCCATTGGAAATGCACTGCGGCAATCGTAGCGGCCGGTTTATCATGCGGCTCCGAGTCCACGTATGTCCGAAAGAGATCCTTGTCGGATAAAATTGGCTGCATGGATGTACTGTGCATCTGATAAAAGCCGGAGTCGGAAGTTGGGTTGAGGCCACCATGATTCAAATACAGATCCGTCAATAAAATGACAGCGAGCAGAAAAACCAGGAATGAGGTTCGGACATTCCTCTTCCTGAAGATTTCGCAAAGAGAATCGAGTCCGTAGGCAGCCAAGACCAGAAGGCTGAAGCTGGCGGTAAACATGAATTTTTCAGGGAAGCGGAAAATAGGGAGAACCATATAAAACAAATGGTATGCCGGCGTGTTCTTCCCGAGGGCAAAAGCGATCGAAGCGAGAAAGGTAATCAGCCAGAACAGAACAGGGCGGGAGGACCTCAGAATGAGAGCTGAAGCGGCCAAGGGGGTAATGATGAGACCCGGATAAATGGTGAGAAGCCACGGCACCTGCTCCTTTGCAGGAAAGAAATCTCTGAGTACAGAGGGATCGTTCACGAAACCTTCACAAAAGGTCAAAGGCGCCAAAAGGTGCTTGAGCATGCCCCATGTCAGCGAGAATCGGGCAGCCTCTTCAAAGGGAATGCCGGGCTCCCGAACGGAAAGCCGGTAGTCAAGGAACGTAGGGATGAGCTGCACTGAAGTCAGGAGAATGGCGATGATGACCACGGAACAGAGCATTGCCCCCCGGCTCAGTAATCCCTTCACTGAATGATCGCCGTCCGGAGACAGGAAGCAGAAAAAAAAACCGATCAGGATGGTCATCAAAATGAGAAGCTGTGGTTCCCCGCCCAATATGGCCGCGGCGAAAACCACGGTAGCCACAAGGAACCTCAATGGGGTTTTCAGAATGCAAAAACGGCCGAAGGCCCATAGTGAAATCGGAAGCCAGATCGCGGTTGAGAGGTTGTTCAGGGTGTTCACCGATGAAATGATGTAACTGCCGTAGCAGTAAGATGTTGCCGTGAGCAGTCCGGCTCCGAAGCTCAGCCCCAACTGTCTGATGAACAGGTAGAAGAATGTAAATGCGAGAAGAAAGTGGACCGCGATGTACACATTCAGAGCCCATGGAAAAGGAAGCAGAGAAAAGATCAAGGAGAGGGGGTAGAATACGCCTGTTTGGATATCGCTCATGAAGGGGGCGCCGCAGAAGTATTCGGGGCACCAAAAGGGGATACTGCCGCTTTTCAGGGAGAGAGAGAGGAAGAATTTCATGGGGTAGAACAAGCGATGGATGTCACGAAAGAAAAATGTCTTATGCAGAAAAAGGACCGGATGGAAAAAAAGGAAGGCGCAAAACAATGAAAAAATAACCACGAGGAGCCCCCGCATATTTCTTGAAAGCATGCTGCTCGATCGTGGTTTCATTTCGGATCCAGAAAGTCTTGCCGGAGAGTAGATGAAACCCCGAAGAGGATGTCCTGGAAAAAGTAGACCCAGAACGCAATCAGAAAGGTGCGGGGGAGTGGATCCTTCTTCATAGAGAGGCCAGAGGTGTGAGTTTTCGTTAGAAAAAGGGGTTCGACTTTCCCGAGTGTTCCCTGGAGCCTTTCTCCCGTCTCAAGTCTTTCCATAAAAGAAAAAGCTGAACGGCCGTCCTGACCAAACGGGGAAAGTTGAAGAACTGGGACTTCCCGTGGGCCCGGTGAAAGTGGTGAACAGGAACCTCTGCAAATTTGAAGCCGGCATCCTGCATCTTCTTGACCATCTCAAGGCAGATGGTCCCTGAGGTGGACTGGAGTTTTATCGCGTCAAAAACCTTACGTTTCATCAGCCGAAAATCACAATCCACATCCCGAAGATGAAAGCCGAACATCAATCTGACAATGTGGTGGTACATGCGGCCGATGATGACACGATGCAGTGGGTCATGGCGCTCAATCTTATACCCGTTTACGATATCCGTATCCTCTCGAATGGCATCTACCAGCCTTACGAGCTCTCGTGGATCATACTGCCCGTCTCCATCCGTGTAGAAGATCCAATCCTTTTTTGCATTCCCGAAGCCGCTTCTCAGGGCTCCTCCATAACCTCTGTTCTGCGGATGGGTGATGATGCGGACCTGTGGATAAACACGCTCCAGTTCCTCCAGCATCTCGGCCGTATGATCGCTGCTGCCATCGTTCACAACGATCACTTCGTAATCGTCAGTGACCCTGGGCAGGGTTCGAAGCGCTGAAATGACCATGCTTGGAATGGTTCCCCCGTCGTTAAAGGCAGGAAAGAATGCACTGATGCTCGCCAATTTTTTCATCGTTGTACTCTATGGTTTGGATTAAACTTCTTTTCGTCCCACTGCCATGATGGAAAGACCGAAAGGGAGTGAGCGTCTCCTGATGATTCGTGACTCCTGAATGAGAAAACCTTTCATAACTCCGCCCAGGGATTTCATCTCCAGGGCCGTGTCGGATGCAGCCTGGCCGGGCAGCCACCTTTCGCAAAGCCTCTTGATCATTGCGATGGGAAAGAGAAATGTATTGGCATACGTCAGGAACTCCGGTTTCAAACCATTTCTCTCCATTTTGGATTTTAACTCGGAGAGGGTATAACGATGACCCGTCGAGAGCTTTCGATCATGTGCGCCTCTTAGCCAGTCATAGGCAGGTACTCTCAAAACGGCCATTCCGTTCGGCACAAGAATGCGCCGAAATTCCTGGAGAGCTGCATTATCCGCGATGTTCGCGAAATAAAGAACATCCAGTGAAAGCACCAGATCAAAGGTATCCTCTGCAAAAGGGATGTTCATCACAGAGGCCTTGCATATCCTGTCATGCCCCCTTCGTTTGCAGAAATCAAGGGCATGGGCGGACAAATCGAGTCCCACAGGATCCCCATATTCCGTCAACCATGACATGGCGCCACCGGTACCACATCCCGCGTCAAGGATTCGCAGTCCCCCGCCTTTTATGCAATAGGTGGCCAGAATCGTCTTCGTGATGGCCGCCATCCCCACATACCACCAGTGGGATTCCTCGGCTTTATACATGAGTTCATATTCTGACGGATCCATGAGATCCAAACCCATCCTGAATTTTCACGTAACGACCCGGCAAAATGTCGTCTTTCAAAAGCTTATGTTTTCCCGATATCACCTCTTGGATCCGGGTCACGATTTTTTCGGCACAGCAGCAAGACGTCCGCGAGAGGCAGCCCATGGTCGGCAGGGATCACCTTCTCTGTTTTAAGACCTGTGCTTTTCAACATTTCCTGGATTCGACGAAGCGGGCGGTACCAAAGCCGATCGGTCGGATTCAGTAGTGAATCAATGGTGAACGTGACGCAGAATTTCCAGAAAGGGGTTCTATCCACGTCAAGGATGGCGAGTAAGCCGTCTTGGTCGAGACATCTGTAAACCTTTCTCAGCAGGATTTCCACTTGATCGTCCCGAATGTGGTGGAGCACATCCGTCATTACCGCAGCGGCAAAAGGAGAGGGATGGAGACCTTCTACATCTCCAAGATGAAAATGAATATTTTTCCTTTCTGCAACGGAACGGAGTGCCACCCCCAACCTTTTCGGGTTCAGATCGATCCCGACCACGGTTCTCTCAGGGGAGCGTTCGGCAAGGAGATTGCTGAGCATGCCATACCCGCATCCAAAATCGAGAATTCGTCCTCTCGAAGGCAAGGATGATTCGATGAGCTCAAAAGGACAGAGGCGCCATCTGGTTCTCAAGTAGAAGGATTCCCACCGGGATACAGGCTTGTACAGATTGAAAATGGAATCGGGGATACTTCGGAGCACTTTGCTAGACCTCTCTGAAAAACTCGTGAATCCGATCACAGATCCGGTCAATTTCTGTTGAAGTCAGTTCGGGGAACATGGGAAGGGAGAGAATGGTCTCGCACACCTTCTCCGTCTCTATGAGAGAGCCGGATCTCCCGAACCGATCGGAGTAGAAGGGCTGAAGATGAACCGGGACCGGATAATGAATTGATGTCTGAATAGAGCCTGCTTTGAGGAATTCCAGAAGAGTGTCCCTGGTCTTTCGGTCGGAGAGGCGGATCACATACTGATGATAGACGTGGGTCTTCCCGGGCAGGACCACGGGCAGCGAGAGGGGCAGTAAACTCAGGCACTCTGAATAACGTGCGGCCACCCGCACCCGCTTCCGGTTGCTTTCATCAAGCTGTCTGAGCTTGACTCTGAGGACCGCCGCCTGGATCTCGTCAAGCCTTGAATTTATACCTTCTGTCCTGCTGACCCGCTCCCGGTCCCACCCGTATTGTCTCGCGGCGATGAGTTTTTCATGAATTTCGGGATCATTGGTCGTCACCGCACCTCCGTCTCCGAGGCATCCGAGATTCTTGGTGGGGTAGAAACTGAAAGCCGCTGCATGGCCCCATGTGCCCGTTTTTCGACCGTGGATCGCTGCCCCATGGGCCTGTGCGCAATCCTCGATGACGAACAGCCCCTTTTCCTCGGCGAATTTCAGGATCGGTTCGATATCCGCAGGATGGCCATAAAGGTGGACCGGAACAATCGCCCTGGTATTTTTTGTCATCACAGCTATGAGAGAAGCGGGATCCATCGTGTAGGTCGCGGGGTCGATTTCGACAAGCAAAGGAACGGCGCCGCACATCTCGATAGCCGCAACAGTCGCTACGGCAGTGTGAGAGACCGTAATCACCTCGTCTCCGGGTCTAATGCCGCATGCCCGAAGCGCGAGGCAAATCGCCTCTGTTCCGTTCGCCACACCCACGACAAACCTGGCGCCCAGAAATTCCGCGAACTCCCGTTCGAAAGCCGCGGTTTCCTCCCCGAGGATGTACCAGCCGCCGTCCAAGACCTTGCTGATGGCCTGATCGATTTCAGCCTTGATACCGAGGTAATTCGCATGGGGGTTGTTCTGAGGAATCATAGGTAGTGCTCGATGTGCCGGCGGTAAAAATCGAAGGTTCTGGCCAATCCTTCTTCCAGTCCAATCTCGGGCTTCCACTGAAAATCCTCTCCAATTTTGTGGAAGTCCGCGTAATAGTCGCCAATGTCGATGGCCTTGCGTTTGCCGGGAAAAGGAAGAATCCGATATTCGCCTCCTTTGAAAACCCTGACCATCAGCTCTGCCAGGCCTTTCAGGGAAACAGGCTCGCTGCCGAGGTTGTAAACCTCGCCGTCGGCCTTGTCGGAGAGGGCTACTTTCAGCATGGCTGAAACGGCATCGTCCACATAGTTGAAATCCCTGATCTGGAGCCCGTCCCCCCAGATGTCGATGGGCTTGCCTTCGATCAGCGCCTTTATCCATATTCCGAGGAATGTCTGTCGGGCATCTTTGACGCGCATCCGCGGCCCGTACGTGTTCGTGAGCCGGAGGGAGCAGCTTCTAATCCCGTAAACCTGGTAGTAGAGGCGGTGATACCACTCACCCGCCATCTTGTGAATACCGTTTACATCGACAGGCCTGATGGGATGGTCTTCACGAACGGGCAGCATGTCGGGTTTTCCATAAACCTGCCTTGTGCCGGCATAGATCACCTTAATGGCAGGGTTGTACTTGCGGCAGGCCTCCAGGATGAACAGCTGGGAGCGGCAGTTGATGTCCAGGTCCGGGTAGGGGTTTTCCATGGAGTCAATGTGACTGGTCTGTCCGGCGAGGTTAAAAAGGAAGTCCTCGCCTCTAATGAGATGTGACATGCTGAATTCGTCACGGACATCGGCAATATTGACCTTCAGCCTGCCCTCATAGCCCTTCACATTGAAAAGGTTGCCCCCGTATTCGGGAATGAGGCTGTCTACGACCACTACCCGAGCACCTAGATCAACCAGCTTCATGGCAAGCGTGCTGCCGATAAAACCCAGTCCGCCGGTTATAATTACCTTTCTGCCCGTGAAGCCGTTTAAATCCATGCTGTCTTTCCTTAAGGATTAGAAAACTATGCTTATAGGTTTTTACGGTTTAATTCAATGTATTTATATAGCGTCTCTTCTCATGGAGTGCGACCAGGATATCTGCCTCAGTGATTCGTCCCCTCGATTTCCTTGCGGACGATATAGAGGCGGTGTCTGGCTGTCCGGTCGCCGGGATTGAGTCTCAAGGCCTCTTCAAAATGCAAGATCGCCTCCCTCGTCATTCCCATCTTGAGAAACGCGAGACCGGCATTATCGTGGACAACCCAGAGCGATGGGTCGATCCCCAGCGCCTTCGAGTAAAAGGCAATCGCCTGCTCAAAATTCCCTTGCCTGAAATAGGCATCGCCTGTGCTTGAAAGAATGCCTGCATGGTTGGATCGAACTTTCAGGGCTGTCATGTAATGGCTGATCGCTTCATCAAAGCGGCCCTGGGATGCCAGCGCCAGGCCAAGACCATAATGGGCGGGGAAATGATCGGGTTTGAACCTCACGGCTTCGGAAAAGTGTTGGATTGCCGGCGCAATCTCTCCCTTTCTTATCATATCATTGCCGAGTTGATAATGGGCAGTGTAATTGCGTGAGGTCACTTCCAGGGCGCGGGAGAAAAGCGTCATGCCGTTTCTCCAGTAGCCTAACTGTTGATGTGTTAAAATCGCAAAAAAGGCGATGATGAGGCAGGCGATCACCGGGAGCAAGGCCTTGTTGAGGCGCCATTGGGATGAGTAATCTGCGATACCCCAGATGGCCGCAATATAAAGGCCAAGATGTGGCAGGTATGTGAATCGGTCTGCCATGGCTTGCGCTCCAACTTGGATGATTCCGATCACAGGCAAAAGGATTCCGAGATACCAGAGCCAGCCTACGATAAGATATGGGCGTCGCTTTGAATTAAGCAGGGCCAAAACAGAGATGCACCCAAGGATGAAGGCGCATCGGGCCACCTGCCAGAGGGGCCAGGCTACCTCAGGGAATGGATAAAAGAAGGCCAGATCAATCGGCCAGACCATCTTCAGGATGTACTTCATGTAAGAGACCAGGACATGCCCAATGCGAAATCCCAAGGGCAAGCCCTCCATGCTGGAGATGGATCCGATCCTTTCTGCATCCAGAAAAGTCACGATGCTTGATGCTGCTACCAAAATAAACAGGGGAATCTTCTCCAGGATAAGAAAGCCGAGGGTGTATTTCCTGAGCGGCGCGGAAACCTTCAGAGACAAGGTCTGCCCCAAATTGACTCTTCCGAGAGGCCAGTAGTCCAGGAGCAGCAACACGAAAGGCAGTGTGACGAGCACCGGTTTGGCCGATAGTCCCAGGGTAAGGCATAAAAGGACAAGGAGATATCTCCCCACTCCAGCCTTCATGGAGTACCAGTGGTAGGCCAAAATAGTTACTATCCAGAAAAAGGCGCCAAGCACATCTTTTCGCTCCGTGACCCATGCCACAGACTCTATACGCAGAGGGTGAATAGAAAAAAGAGCAATCACAAGCGCGCTCTTCCACAATTCACCCGTCATTCGGTAGAGCAACCAGAAGAGGAGCAAGGAATTAGAGATATGAATCAGGAGGGAATTGAAATGATGCCCTTTGGGATTGAGCCCATAGAGATCACAGTCGAGCATGTGTGAAAGCCAGGCAAGAGGATGACGGTAACTCACATCGTTCTCGGAAAAAGCCCACTTCAAGTTTTCCACCATGAGACCGGACCGGACTCGGGGGTTTTCTACGATGTATTCATAGTCGTCCCAGACCAGAAACTCGTAATATTGAACCTGCCAATATACAAGCAGTGTCAATATAACCAGCGAAAGGGCAACGAGGATCGCTGTTCTCTTTCTGGTTTTCAATAGATTGTTCTGATTGGAATCCGTTGAGATGATCATTCCCTCTACTTCATTTACTCTAGAGTTCAAACAGCAACAATTGTAAACGCGCCTCCGTTACTTATTTGTCCTGGGGGCGGCCTGATAAATGGGATGGAGGACTGTTCACGGAGCGATCGGAACGCTTTGATTTTTCGATCTCATTTCTAATGATTTGCAGGTTGCGGAGCACACCCGTGTCTCCAGGGTGAAGTCTTAGCGCTTCCGAGAGATGCAAAATAGCGCCTTCAAATTCGCCCGCAAGATAGAAAGCTACTGCGAGATCATTATGGATTCGATGATCACCCGGCTTCATTTCGAGTGCCTGGCGGTAATTTGAAATGGCTTTATCGAGTTTCCCTTGACCGGAAAAGACAAGCCCTAATAAATGATTTACCTCGGGTGAGGGTTTTATATCGAGTGCCTTGCGAAGGTATAGGATGGCCCCTTCCGTATCTCCTCGCTGCCGGAGAGCCGACCCGATGTTCGCCATTGCTTCGGCATATCCCGGTCGGATGCGTATGGCCTCATGAAGATGGAGTAGGGCATCTTCATATTGTCCTCTTGCGAGTTGAGCGGAGGCAAGCCCGTTCAGGAACAAAGGTTCTTCCGGCGAGATCCTCACAGCTTCGGTGTAATACCAAACAGCCTCGTCTATCTTGCCCTGGCTGAAAAGGGCTTCTCCAAGGTGGAAGTGTGCACGAGGATTGTTCTGAGTCACATGAATCGCGTGCGAGAACAGGGAGACACTGTCCTTCCAATATCCGAGTTGACTGCGTGTGGATAAACCGAGAAGCAGGATTAGAAGGCCGGATAAGGTGGAAATCCATACAATGATACGAGGTCTCCTGCATAGATCGTAAATACCCCAGACAAGCGCAATGAGAAGACCCACGTGAGGTATATAGGTATAGCGATCGGCCATTGCCTGGGATCCGACCTGCACCAGACCGATCACCGGCACAAGGGTGCCCAGATACCAGAACCAGCCTACGAAAAGGTAGGGGCGACGACTTGCAAGTACCAGGAGCGACAAGGCTGTCAGGAGTAAAAAAGCCGAGGCCGCAAGATGGAAGGACCATTGGTCTTGCGGGAAAGGGTAAAAAGCAGACAGATCGACAGGCCAAAACATCTTAACAATGTAGCGGACATAGGATATCACTGCGTTTGAGAGTCGGGCATCCAGCGGGAGTGCTGAGGATGAAGCTACGGCTCCCCACTCCTTCTGAACCAAAAATGTGAGAATACTCGAACATCCGGAAAGAACGAAGAATGGTATTTTCTCCATGCACAAATAGAAGAAGATCCGGGGTAACCCCTTTCCCTTTTCCCGCAGGTCTCTGAATCTTTCTAAGGGCCAGTAATCCAGGAGAAGAAGAACAAAAGGCAGCGTGACGACCATGGACTTTGACATGAGACCGCAAGCAAAAAAGAAGAACGTTAGAGCATACGTCTTCAAATTCCGTCTTCTTGCATAACCGAGGTATGCAAAAAGGCTCAGCATCCAGAAAAAGGTGCTCAAAACATCCTTTCTTTCCGAGACCCAGGCAACCGATTCTACATGTAATGGATGAAGAGAAAAAAAGGCGCAAACGAAAGCGCTTCGCCAGATCGCTCCGGTCATATTATAGAGGAGAAAGAAAAGGAGTGCGGTGTTAGCGGAGTGAAGGAGGACATTATTCCAATGATGAAGACCGGGGTTGACTCCGTACAACTCAACGTCAAGCATGTGGGAAATCCACGTCAACGGGTGCCAGTTGCTGGAGTGGCTGCTGGTAAAGGCCAGGACCGCGTTTTTCACACTCAAGCCGGAGCTGACGAATGGATTGTTCACAATATAATCATAGTCGTCCCAAATGATAAAATCATGGTGCAGGACTGGCCAATAGACGAACAACGCCAACAGGAAAAGACTCAATGCAACGATCGTTGCGGTCCTATCCCCCTTTATGTCCCCACGATAAAGCTTGCCCGTCCCCTTCTGTCTCCGAAGGGAGGAAGGTGTGCTGAGCTCGTTGGGAGAATCACTCATCCTGCCATCCCGCTTCGTTTTTCGCGAGTTTTCTGAGGGCCCTTTCCAGGTTGTGGCTTGCCTCAGCGAGTTCCGGTTGAATGAGGAGTGCCTCCTTGTAGTGAAGCACGCCTTGCTTTACTTTCCCAAGCTCCACGAGGACGTTAGCCAGGTTGTTGTGAATGGTTGCATCATAAGGAGCCACCTGCAGTGCCCGTGAGTACATTGCCGCAGCTTCTTCCAGTTTTCCCTGCCGAACAAGGGTACGTGCCATGTTCGAAAGTGCGGAGAGACGAGGTTTTATTTTGATGGACTCCGAAAAATGAATGGTTGCTTGATCAAGCCGCCCTTCTGAAGCCAAAGCTACCCCAAGGAAAAGATGGGCCAGGGAGTTGTTCGAGGTTACCTGCACGGCTCTCGAAAAGAGGGCAATGCTATCCTTCCAGTAGCCGAGCTGATAAGCAGTCGACGTTGAGAAGAGAAAAATGATAAGACCGGATACAATGGAAAGTACTGCCTTCCGGCGGCGCCATGAAGAAGTGAACTCGGAAGTTATCCAGGTGAGAGCGATGACAAGTCCCACATGAGGTACATAAGTGAATCGGTCCGCCATGGACTGCGCGCCCACCTGAATAAATCCTATAATCGGGACAAGAGTGCCAAGGAACCATAACCAACCTACAATCAAATACGGGTATCGTTTGGCATGGACGAGCACAAGAATCGATATTGCCGCGAGTACTGCAAAAGAAGCAGCCGCCTGCAAGAGCGGTAAGGAGTCTGACGGGTGGGGATACAGGATAGCCAGTTCCGACGGCCATACCAGCTTTCCCATGTACTCCAGGTACGAGACAACCCCATTCGCTAAACGCCACGGGAATGGAATGGCCTCTGCGTTGATTCCTCCTCTAATTCTAACAACCCAATAAGTAACAATACTGGATGCTGCGGCCAACGCAAAAAGGGGAAGCTTTTCAATCACCAGCCAGGCAGGAGAAGCTTTTCTCTTGCCTGATTCCGGTTCAATGGTGGGGTATTCCCTGATCCCGACTCTGCCGAGGGGCCAGAAGTCCATGAGAAGGAGGACGAAAGGGAGTGTGACAAGCATGGGTTTGGCCATCAAGCCCAGGGAAAAAGAGAAGATGATGAGCGCGTATTTCAACAGCCCGGGTCGTCTTACATACCCTATATACGTCCAAAGTGTCGCCATCCAGAAGAAGGCGCCCAAGACATCTTTGCGTTCGGTCGCCCAGGCAACGGACTCGATACGGAGTGGATGGATGGAAAACATCGCCGCCACGAATGCGCTTCTCCACGGGGCGCCGGTCGTTTTGTGGAGGACGATGAAAAGGAGCATGGAACTAAACATGTGGAGAAGCACGGAATTAAAATGGTGTCCTTTAGGGTTAAGCCCATAAATATGACAATCAAACATGTGGGACATCCACGCCAGGGGGTGCCAGTAGCTGGCGTGAGACGTGGTAAACGCCCACTTGATGTTTTCAATGCTCAATCCGGAATTGACGTGTGGGTTTTCCACAATATAGACGTAGTCGTCGAGGATAATAAAATGGTGGTACTGCACCTGCCAGAACACCGCCAGAATCAGGATGGAAAGAAAGAGACAGATTATGAGAGGGACTTGGCGGTTTTGACCCGGGTTCTGCATACGATCAATCCATGATCCTTTGATGGGGAGTCAATTGGAACGTAGACTCCAGGTTCCGTCGTGCTTCTTTGAAATCAGGTCTTATGAGGAGGGCTTTCCTGTAGTGAAGCACGCCTTCCTCAATTCTTCCGAGTTTCACGAGGACATTGCCCAGATTGTTGTGTGCTACCGCATTAAAGGAGTTCAGTCTGACTGCCTCCCTGAGGTGCTGTTCCGCTTGTTCAAGCTCACCTCGAATTGCCAGTACGTTTCCAAGGTTATTGTAGGCAACAGCATTTGCCGTAGTCACGGCAATGGCGTGCCTGTAAAGAGTGACGCTGTTTTTCCAATAACCGACCTGCCACCAGGTTAAGGTGGAGATGCCGGCGAGAAAGACCGCCCATAAGGTAACAAGGACCGGCCGTATCCCGATCCATTTCTCAAGAATCCCACCTGTCCCCCAAGCAAGGATAATGAAGAGCCCGATGAGTGGAATATAGGTATATCGGTCCGCCATAGCATGGCTTCCCACCTGAATCAAACCTATGACGGGGACAAGTGTGCCGAGATACCAAAACCAGCCCACTGCTAGATAAGGGAGCGTGCGGTAAAACCGTATGCAAAGGGCCGTGATCAAGCCGATCAACAGCAAAGATCCTATGCTTAGTGAAATGGGGATGGTGTCGAGGGGATGAGGATAATAAAATGCCAGAGGGTATGGCCGGAAGGTCTTGAACAGGTAAACCGAGTAGGAATGAAAAGCGTTGATGAGCCGTTCTCCCAAAGGGATATTTTCCATGACCGCGCCCCAGCGCTGCTGGACTAACAGGGTCAGAACAGAAGAAGCCCCGGAGAGAACAAAAAACGGGATCTTTTCAAGAAGCAGTCGGGCCTTGGGATGTCTTGGGTCGAGCCTGCCAATTGGCCAATAGTCCAGGAGAAGCATCACCAAAGGAAGGGTAACGAGCATGGGCTTGGCCATGAGGCCGAGGCAGAACAAGAAAAGAGCAAGCGCGTAGGTCTTTATACAAGGGTTTAGCGCATATCTTCTATACGCGAGCAGAGTCAACATAAAGAAAGCACAGCTTAATACATCCTTCCGCTCCGCTACCCAAGCAACGGATTCCACATGGAGAGGATGCAGGGCAAAGAGGGCAGCTACCAGGAAACTTCTCCACATCGCTCCGGTGGCTTTTCTGAGAAACGAGAAGAGCAGGATTGCACAGAGGATGTGGAGCAGCATACTGCTCATATGGTGAGCCGAGGAGTTAATTCCGAAAAGCTCGGAATCCACCATATGGCTGATCCAGGTCAAAGGATGCCAATTGCTGGCATGGGCGGTTGTGAATGCACGGGCAAGGTTTTGAAAGGTGATTCCTGACCTTACAAGGGGATTCTGAACGACATACTCGTAATCGTCATAAGTGATGAACTCATGATCCCTCACCTGCCCGTATACTGAAAAGGTCACCCAAGCCAGGACCAGGCCGAGTATAAGAGCGGAATGCCGATGAAATTTTCTGTGGTCGAGCACCGTAATGGCTCCGAAGTTTTCTCCGTTGCGACGTTGCGCCCGGGTCCAGTCTGGATGGAAATGCTAACGATTAGCAGATTCTAAGAGTTTCCGCAAGGAGGGCCAAGCGTACGGCGGGTATCCCGATCTCAAAGTCAAGGAGATTTGAAGGGATTGGAGCTTTTTTGATTAAAGACTCCCGTTTTGGTACGAAATTTGTAATACTTTCAGGATTTGATCGAAAGGCGGGTGGAGAGCATTCCAGCCTTCCCGCTCATCACTTCCATTGCTTGCCGGAGGAGCAAAAGCGGCTCATCATGACATCTTTTTTCTCCAGGATCCGAGCCGAACTGTTTCTTTTCCTGCTGTTCCTTTTTGCAGGCTCCTTCTTCTACTATACCGTGGACTATGACAATACATCGAGCCGTTTGTTCACCGTAAGTGCCGCTGTGGATTTCGGGGTTTTTCACATTGATCCGTACGCCCCCATGACCGCAGACAAGTCATTGGGCGAGGGGCATATATACTCCAACAAGGCAATTGGAGCCTCTCTTTTAGCCATTCCGGTTTATCGGGTCCTTAAGAGCATACACCCATGGAGAGATTCCCCGCCACTCACAAAGGGGTTGCGTTACGGGATTCGCCTGGTCACTACCACCTTTCCCTTCGCTGTCCTTGGAGTGATACTGTTCAGTTCGGCCCGATCTTTAGGTGCTCCTCCCATCCGCTGCATACTGGCGGCCTGTTCCTACGGATTTGGGAGCATCGCCTTTATCCACGCCGGTCTTTTCAGCGGGCATGGAATTGCGGCTGCCTTTTCTTTTTTCTCTTTCGCGGGACTGATGTCACTCAAGAAGTCTGCAGAAGTCGGTAGATCTGGTTTCCTGCTGGGACTAAGCGCAGGAATTGCGGCTCTTGCCGATTACACGGCCATGTGGATTTCAGGACTCCTCCTTGTATATGCGTTTTGCTCGCCGATCGGGAGACGCAATAAGATCGGGTTTCTCTTAGGGGGTCTTGTCTGCACCTCACTGCTTGCTTTATACAATTGGAAATGCTTCGGCTCTCCCGTTTCATTTTCCTACGCGCATCAGGTCACAGAGCCATTTGCAGAGGGGAGCCGTCACGGGTTCTTGGGCATCGGACTGCCTGATTGGGGAGCTGTCTTATCCCTTCTTGGATCGCCTGGTCGAGGACTTTTCTTCATCATGCCCGTTTTCCTCCTTTCTCTCTCAGGGATCGGGAGGATGGTCAAGAACCCTGAGTTTCGTGTTGAAGGGATATTGATCACCTCAGTCGCTTTGGGCTATGTGCTGATGATCGGCGGTTTCTACGGCTGGCATGGTGGTTGGACCTTCGGCCCGAGGTACTTCGTACCCGTGCTGCCCTTCCTGGCCTTATCCATGGTATTCTCAAACTGGAAATCCATACCCGTTATTGTGTGCCTGGTGGTCTCCATTGCTCAGGTTCAAATTGTTGCCATGAGTTTGCCCCATTGTCCGGAACCGATTCAAAACCCTCTTCCGGAACTGGTGATTCCGGCGATCCGGGAGGGGTACTTGGCTGAGACCTGGCCAGGCTGGCTCGGGGTTCCGTATCCTTTGGCCATTTTCTTATATTTCGGGGTTTGCGCGATATTGTTCGTGGGGGCGTGGACCTCCGTGTGTCAGGTGTCGTCCCCTGCTGACTCGGGACATCCTCGACAGTGCGTCCTGTCCTGGATCATCCTGTTATGGCTGGCAGCCATAGGTTTGATGGCTTGTATCGTGCGGACCGATCCCCCCGAGAAGGTGACAATCTATGGAGAGCGTCTTCGCTTTCACCGGGAACATGAGCAGGTGATCCAACACCATGTTTGGGAACTCGCTGAGCGATACCGGAGGTCCGGGGATAGAGGCAGTTCGCCTGCGGGACCGGAAAGAAGTTCTCACAGCAACCCCGGTGACCGACCATGACGAAGGAAAGATATCGTCAACTCTTCTACCTCATTCTTCTTGCGCTTCTGCTTATCACCTATTTTCCTCTGCGAGAAGTAACCGAAAATGATTTCGTGAACTATGACGATTATCGGTATGTTCTGGAGAACAAAACCGTGCGGGATGGAATGTCCAGAAATGGGGTAATCTGGGCCTTTTCTAATCTCGAAGCGGGATTCTGGCATCCTCTCACATGGCTGTCCCACATGCTGGATGTCGAACTTTACGGGCTGAACCCCGCTGGACATCACCTGACAAGCCTTCTCCTGCATATCGGGAACTGCTTTCTCCTGTTTCTGTTCCTGTTCAGAACAACCCGATCACTCTGGAGGAGCGGTCTGGCAGCAGCCCTCTTTGCTGTGCATCCACTTCATGTCGAATCCATAGCATGGGTGTCCCAGCGAAAGGACCTTCTGAGCGCTTTCTTCTGGAATCTCGCTCTTCTTGCTTACGCCAGCTATGCGGCAGATCCGAGCAAGAGACGATACATTCTGACACTCCTCTTCTTTTTCATGGGGCTCATGGCAAAACCCATGGTCGTGACCCTGCCCTTGATCCTCCTTCTCTTTGACTATTGGCCGCTTGGACGTATGAAGGGAATCCCTTCCCTAAAGCCCCTCTTTTTGGAGAAGGTGCCTTTTCTTGCGCTTTCCCTTATTTTGACCCTGATCACCTTTCATGCCGAAGGAGCCATCGGCGCCTTGCCGGAGCTTCCTGTTGACCTCCGTGTTTATAACGCTATCGTGTCCTATGCGACCTACGCAGTGAAGATGATTTTTCCCGCGGGACTTTCCGTGATCTATCTGCACCCCGGCTCCTTTCCATTTTGGAAGATCGCAGCAGGGTCTGCATTTATCCTGTCGGTATCCTACTTTGCCTTCCATCAATCCAGGGGAAGACCTTATCTGCCCGTGGGTTGGCTCTGGTATCTGATTACTCTCCTACCTGTTATTGGATTGATACAGATCGGATCTCATGCTTACGCTGACCGCTACACCTATGTCTCTCTCACCGGCCTGTTTTTGATGATTGTCTGGGGTCTCCCTGCAATTTCCTCCCTCACGAAGAAGAGCCGGCTCTCTCTCGGTCTCCTGATCTCAGCCGCCTTGATCAGCCTGGGATGGGTAACAGCGAATCAGGTCGGCTACTGGAAAAATTCGATAACACTGTTTGGGCGGGCAGTGCAGTCAGATCCCCAGAATTTCCTTGCTCACGACAATCTTGGGTTTACCTTGGCGCAGAGGGGGAGGTTCGAAGAGGCTGCGGAGCACTATAAAACAGCGATTCATCTAAATCCGGCTTATCCCGACGGACTCTTTCATCTTGCAAATACCCTTGAGATCCTGGGGAGAAGGGAAGAGGCGATTTTTTACTATAGGAGAGTCCTTGATCTCAATCCCGGCCTTGCCAGGCCCCACCGTCATCTGGGAAAACTTCTTCTTCAAAAAGGCCTGATAGAGGGGGCCCTTGTTCATCTGGGCGCGGCTGCCCGAATCGATCCATCGGATAATCAAACCCGAGAACTGGCGGAAAGCCTGCTCAGGAGGAACGAGGGTTGCCTCCTTGACTTTCCCACCCAACTAAGATAGGGAATCTATTCAAGTTTTGTCAGGACAGCAGTTACTTGTAGGCAAGGGTGGTGACACCGGCGGTCAGGCCGGACGCCAGCCCGGGATGAACAGGTTCAGAATGTACGCTGGAAAAACCATTGCTATCGTCGTTCCTGCATTCAACGAAGAAAGATTCATCGGAAGAACCTTGAAGACCGTTCCGGCCTTTGTGGATAAGATCATCGTGATTGACGATGCAAGCGCGGATAACACGGCGCGGATTGTTGAAGAGACCATACTGGATGACCATCGAGTGATCCTCGTCCGGCACAAGGAAAACCAGGGGGTAGGTGGGGCCATCGTCACAGGGTACAAGAAGGCAGTGGAAGTCGAAGTGGACATTGCGGTAGTCATGGCCGGGGACGGGCAGATGGACCCTGACGATCTTCCTAAGCTAATCGAACCCGTCGCCGGGGGAGAGGTGGACTATGCCAAGGGGAATAGATTGTTTCAGGGTGACGCCTGGAATATGATTCCACATTATCGGTATCTCGGGAATTCATTCCTCTCGCTCCTTACCAAGATCGCATCCGGGTACTGGCATGTGGCCGATTCCCAGACAGGATATACCGCCATCTCCCTCGGTGTCTTGAAAAGAATTGATCTGGACAGGATTTACAAGCGTTATGGAATGCCCAACGACATGCTTATCAAACTCAATCAGTACGATTTTCGTGTCCGTGACGTCCACATCAGACCCATTTACAACATCAATGGAAGATCAGGGATAAGGCTCAGGCAGGTCATTCCAAGGATCACCTGGCTCCTTTTCAAAGGATTCTGGGAAAGACTCTTCTTCAAGTACGTGATCAAGGATTTTCATCCCCTCGTATTCTTCTATATTCTATCGTTCTTCCTCTTGACTGCCAGTGTACCTCTGACGATTCGGCTGTTTTACATGTGGGTGTTCACGGGCGTCATCCCCGGCATCAATACCATGGCGGTGGTATTCACCATCATCAGCGGTTTGCAGACTCTTTTCTTCGGGATGTGGTTCGACATGGAATACAACAAGCATCTGAGATGAGGCCATCTTCCGGAGCTTCCCCACATTGAAGGACTTTAGTTTAAGAATCTATGGCGAGCTGCTGGAGGTGATCAAGAGGACAGGTTGCCCGGTTTTCCCCGTGAGAGAACATCTTAGCCATGGGCAGGGCCATAATCCTGCCGTTTTTATCCTGAGGCATGATGTCGATCGGAGGCCCGGACGGGCTTTGCGAATGGCTGATGTGGAAAGCTTGCATGGCATACGTGCGACCTATTATTTCCGGATGCTGCCTGGGGTCTTCGTATCGAGCATTGTCAAACGTATTGAATCCCTGGGTCATGAGATCGGCTACCATTATGAAGTTCTGGACAAGGCAAAAGGAGAGTTGGCACTTGCCGAACGCATCTTCATTCAGGAACTCGAGGAGATGAGATCCATCGCAGACGTAAAAACCGCGGCGATGCATGGAAACCCTTTCTCGACGAGGGATAACAGGGAGTTCTGGACCCATCATCAACCTGCCGAATTCGGACTGGTGGGGGAAGCCTACGTCAGCTTCAAGGAGAAGGATATTGTTTATCTGACGGATACCGGTCGTGGCTGGAACAGGGCTAGGTTTAATGTCAGGGACAGGCTCCCTTACGAATGTGGAGCCTTCATGCCCCCTTTCCGGAGCACGTGGGATTTGATGGAGGCGCTTAGAGAGCGGAGGTTCGGGAAGGTTTACCTTCAGATCCACCCGAACCGCTGGACCTCCAACTCGTATCAGTGGTACTCCCAGAGGGCTGAAGATTCGTGCCTGAATGCGCTGAAGTGGGTTCTTCTGCAGATACGCAAAGGAAGGTCCGGCCGATGAAGGTGTTGTTGGTCAATCCACCTTATGGCGCAGAGGAACGGTACGGGAAAGACCTTGGAAGATTCGGACCACTGAACGAACCTCTTGGTCTGGCTTACATAGCATCGAACCTCGAGAAGGCCGGACACCGTGTCTCCATCCTGGACGCTCCTGCGCTCGGCATCGGATCCGGGGACATCCCGGAACTCATCCAAGGAGATGGTTATCAAATTGTGGGAGTCACCATGCTTACTCCCATGTATGCGAGAAGCGTCGAGGTGGTGCGCACGATAAGGGATGCGTTCCCGGAGATGGTAATTGTTGTAGGAGGGGCTCACCCGACGATCCTGCCGAAGGAAACGCTGCTGAGAAATCCTGAGATTGACTTCGCTGTTCTTGGCGAGGGTGAAGGGGTGATGCTGAACCTCGTCAATGCCCTGGAAAATGAAGAGTCCACGGCAGAGATTTTCGGTCTCGCATACAGGACAGGCGATGAAATCCGAGTGAATCCGGTTGCGATGTCTGTTACCGATCTGGACGATTTACCCATGCCGGCCAGGCACCTCCTCCCCATGAACGCATACCACATGACCAGGAGCCGAACGAAATCCAACCACGCCTACACGGTGAGCGTTGCCCGTGGATGTCCTTTTGATTGCGCATTCTGTTGTCGCATTTTCGGCAGAAAGGTCCGCCACCATTCCGTGGACCGGATTTTGGGAGAGATCAGGATCCTGATCGAGCGATATGGCGCTAAAGAAATCAATCTTGAGGCGGACACTCTCACGCTGAACAAGCCATTCCTGAACAGCCTGTGTGAAGGGTTGATCAGCTCCGGCATTTCGAAGAGAATCGCCTGGACCTGCGAGAGCCGGGTGGATACTGTCAATTCCGAGCTTCTGAGGAGAATGAAACAGGCCGGATGCTGGCAGATCAGCTATGGTGTGGAAACCGGCACACAGCGGCTCCTGGACCTGATCCAAAAAGGGATTATCCTGGAGCGTATCGAGCGGACCTTTGCTCTTACCAGGCAAATCGGCATCACCATTCGGGCCTTCTACATGCTCGGTCTTCCCACGGAGACAAGAGAAGAAAGCCTGAGAACCATTGCTTTTGCAAAGCGGCTCGATGCGGAATGGTCCCAGTTTACACTCTGCACGCCATTTCCGGGGACGGAAATGTGGAATCTTGCTGTACAGGATGGCGGCTTGAGATCACAGGACTGGTCCGATTTCAAGACCCATGGGGGATGGACGTCGGGTCGGCTGGCATATGTTCCAAAGGGCCGGTCGCTTTCGGAGATGAAGAGTCTCCAGAAAAGGGCTTACAGGGCGGTATACATGCGGCCGAAAGTCTTCCTGCGCTTTCTGAGGAATGTGGATTCGCCGGGGAAACTGAGGGTGTACGGGACCGGCCTATGGGTGTTGATCAAGAGCGTTCTTCCGGGGAGCCGGGGTCTATCGAAAAAGGCTCGCCGGGTCGGCAAAAATCTTCTGAAGGAATTCGCCAGAGGCGTATACGTGGATTCCCCCGTCTACTTCGCAGGAAATCCCCTGGTGCGGAGCATCAACTGGAGAAAGCTGGATGCAGCCGTTTCACTGGCTTCCTCCGACCCAGCCTTTCGTGCGCTTGATTTCTGCTGCGGCAATGGAGTCCTGCTGCCGACTCTTTCTCGGGATTTCAGAAAAACCGTTGCTTTTGATTTGCATACAACGGCCGCTGCACGGCTGAAAAAGCAATTCCACCTGGATATCCCGCTTCTTCGTGCGGATGCAAACAAAGCTCCTTTCAAGAACGGATCGTTCGACCTCGTTTTCGCGCTCTCGTCACTGGAACACTTCAGGGAATTGGATCCAGTCGTGTCCGAGCTCTTTCGGGTGCTGAGACCGGGTGGTCGGCTGGTCTTCCTTTCCCCCACTGAGAATCTCTTTTATAGAATTGGAAGGCGCATGTTGGGGTACACCAAACCCGAGGATCACCACCATACCGCCGCAACGATCGAGGGAAACCTGAGCCGATTTCTCCGCCTTTACTATGCCAGGAATTGGCCTTTCGACGCGTCTTCTCTATTTTCCATGTACAGGGTGGCCCTTTTCATCAAAGAGGCTGGAAAGAAGGAGGATTGATTCTTGCTCCTCCGGCTGATGGACATCTTGCGTTGTCCTTTGTGCAAAGAAGGGCTGCGGCTCAGGGTGCGAGAACAAAGGAGGGTGAAAAGGGCGGGAGAAGTATTTCCGGGCTGCGCCGAATTCTGCGAGTACCGGTCCCTTGTGCTCGATTCATTGAATAAAAGGCGTGCGTACGAACATTGCTGCGAGTGCTACACACACGATGTTGTGGAGGGGGATCTCACGTGCAACTCCGGCCATCAATTCCGGATCTTGAGATCCGTCCCCCAGTTCAATCCCCAATGGGTTGAGCGGAAAAGAACCAAATTGACTTTCGATGTGGAGTGGTCGGCATTTAAATACGGAGAGAGAATCTACGGGCATTCACAGGAAGACGAGATTCAGGATTTTTTCCGGCGCATGGCAGTGGATGGATCTTTTCTGGAGGGAAAGACTGTGCTCGATGCAGGCTGTGGGGTGGGAAGACTGAGTCAAAGTGTAGCCCGGTACGCAAGGGAGGTGGTGGGAATGGATTTCAGCGAGGGCACGGGAGATGCTTGTGCTCGGAACCGGGCACTTGCGAACGTGCACATCGTTCAGGGAGATATTATGCAACCTCCTTTTAGACAAGGCGCTTTTGGCTACGTCTATTGCAAAGGGGTTCTGCACTATGTTCCTGACGTAAAGGCTTCATTGCGCTCCCTTGCCTCTCTCGTGGAGGCGGAAGGTTTTCTGTCGGTGACGATCAACCCGCAGAGGCCACCGGCTTTCGAAACGTTCAACAAAGGTTTGAGGAAGATCACTCTCGGGCTCCCGGTGGGTATCGTTTATCTGCTCAGCCACGCCCTGGTTCCTTTTCTGAATTTGGCCTGGGTTTGGAGCGGCCTTAAGAGGAGACCGATAGCGTGGAATGAGAGAGCCCATATGATTTTCAACTGGCTCTCTTCCGACCACCTGAATACATCTAGTGATCTGCAGATGAGCCAATGGCTGGTTGATCTTGGGTTTGACAGTCTCAGAATCTCCGAAGTGCCTGTGGGAATCACAGGGAGAAAGTCATAGCAGGCTCATGAAAAGTCCGTTCTTGCGACCAAGGGAGATCGGTTTTCTCATTTTTCTTCTCGCACTGGCCCTCAGGGCGGCTTACTACATCCGCAGCGGAGAAAACCCGTTACTTCACTTTCCCGTCCTGGATGAATCCTACTATATCGACTTGGGCCACCGTATCGCAAGCGGCTCTTGGGTGGGCGAAGACCGGGTCTTCTTCATGGATCCCCTGTATGGCTATCTGCTCGGCCTTGTCTTTGCGGTATTCGGCCACGGTCTTGAATCCGTCCGGGTCCTCCAGATCGTGCTCGACTCTGCGAATGCGGTAATGATCCTTTTTATCGGGAGCAGAGTCTGGAATCTGAAAGCAGGTATAGCAGCCGGACTGTTGTATGCAACGTACAAAGTCTCTTTCTTCTATAGCCTGCTCATCCTGAAAACCACCTGTTCGATTGCCCTGTTGTTGCTTTTCGTGATTTCCCTGCTCCATGTGGTTCGCGCCGGCCGTGCCGCTCCTTGGTTTTTTCTCGGCTTGCTTGCTGCTTTGATGGTCTATCTGCAGGCGAATCTGCTTGTATTGGTTCCCATGACGGTCTTGCTGTACTGGTTTCTCGAGAAGCCCAAAATATCATCTCTGATGGTCCATGGGGTTTGTTTCCTCGGCGCCATGGCGGTGATCTTTTCAGTGGGAGCCTATCGGAATTACCGGGTCAGCGGAGAGTGGGTATGGCTGAACACACAATCGGGCAGACTTCTCTATAGCTCCAACAATCCCCATAATCTCACGGGACGATACAATGTCCCCGCTTTTGCAAGGCCTCATCCCGAGGAATCAGAGAGGGACTTTCACAAGGAGGCGGAACGGAGAAGGGGCAAGCCGCTTGGCGTTAGAGGGGTTTCGAGCTACTGGACGGGGCAGACGTGGAACTTCTTGAAACATCATCCGCAGGTCATCCCCACACTGCTGAAGAACAAGCTTCTCGGAACAGTCTCGGATTACGAAGTTCCGGTGAATCATTCTTTTGACTTGAGCGCAAGGATTGCCGGGGTTGACCAATGGCCTCTGCCCACTTTCGCTTTTATTCTCGCCCTTGGGATCCCAGGTCTTGCTTTGGGACTGCTCAGGAGAAAGGAAATTTTCTGGCTGATCATGCCCATTCTGGCGGTACTGATCACGGTCGTTTTGTTTTACACTTCGTCGAGGTTCAGGATGCCTGCGGTACCGTTCCTCATAATCGGGTGCGGTATAGGCATGGATCAATTCTTGCACTGGATCAGGAGAAAGGAGATTCTCAAGCCCCTGGCTCTCTTGCTTACATTCTTCTTCCTGTACATATTCTCTATCCATGGGCCGCGGCCGATATCTACCGGTACGGAGCAGTTTTATCTTGCAAAGGCCTATTGGAGTCATGGCAAGTACCCGGAGGCGAAGGAACAGGCATGGAAAGGTGCGGAGAAATTCCCGGATCAGGCGAGATTCCCGGTATTGCTCGGCATGATAGCGCTTTCCGAAGAGCGATATGAGGAAGCCGTGCTCCACAATCTGAGGGCCCACGATATTGACCCGATGAACGCCGACGCTTTGCATAACCTGGGTCTTTCCTATCTGCTGACAGGGAGGGCGGAGGAGGCGGTAACAACCATCGAAAGTGCTATGGCCTTTTCTCCGGAGGAGGCAAGGTATTTTTTCACCCTTGCCAAAGCAAAGGAGGCAATCGGCAAGAGAAACGAGGCGGCGAGCCTTTATGGCGAATACCTCAAACGATCAAAACTGCCCGAGCCCTATCGCCGGGAAGCGGAGGAGAGCATTGGCGTGCTCGAAACAAAGGAAGCCGACTCAAGACGGTAATTATTACGAAACCTTTGTTCTGCCGGCCGTGTATGTGGCATTGACCCTGGGCACCATACTCCAGAAAACAGCCACGTGGGATGAAACCCATTATCCATGCCTCGGCTATTATCTCATAAAGGAG
This sequence comes from Deltaproteobacteria bacterium HGW-Deltaproteobacteria-15, assembly GCA_002840535.1. Lineage (GTDB taxonomy): Bacteria > Desulfobacterota > DSM-4660 > Desulfatiglandales > HGW-15 > HGW-15. The sequence continues at coordinate 48,144 of PHBH01000003.1, forward strand.
CAGGCAGCGTGAGAAGCAGGTTCGTGAACATACTGAAAGCGGTAGTTCCCTTTCTCTTCATCCTTTTTCTTGCGGGGAGGTTTTTCTATCCGGTTCTCCTGGAAGGAAGAACTTTCTATGCTTTTGACAATCTCTACACCACCCTCCCTTGGTCCGCTTCGAACCCCGGCATAAAAGCCCACAATCCGCTTATTACAGATCCTATCAACATCTACTATCCTCACTACAAGTTTGTCGCAGATTTCTTTGAGCCCAAGGACATGTCCTTTAAATTCTGGAACGGCTCCATTTTTTGCGGAAAACCGAATCCTCCGTTCGGGGGTAACCCGATTGAATTTTTTGCATACTGGCTATTCTCCCCTTCAGTCGCCCATGACCTGGTCCTCTTTATACACCTTCTCGCAACGGGTCTATTCATGTATCTTTATCTCAGATCCATCGATCTGAGGGTTCTCTCGTCCTTGGTAGGGGCGCTTGCGTGGATGTTTAACGGGCATCTCATGGTCTGGTTCGAGTTTCAGAATATGATCCTGGGAGCTCCGGCATTACCTGCTTCGTTCCTGTGTATCGAACTTTGGATCAAGAAGAAGAGGGAGTTTGCTCCCTTCCTGGTATGTGCATTCTCTTTTACAATCACCAGCGGCTACGCACCTGTCGTTTTCTTTCATTCAATCCTTCTGGTCGCCTACTTTTTGTACCGCCTGTTCACACTGCCAAAAGGAGAAAAAAGGGGGTTCACACGAGGTGGCATCAGGTCCTCTCTCCATCTGGCCTTGGGTGCGGTCCTCCTGCTCTGTATCGCAGCGACTTTTCTGACCAGCCATAGGGCCTTTATCGATAATTCCCATCGCAAGGAATACCGGTTCAGCGAGATCTACGACCGCACAGGACAGCTTCCCAAAGAATACCTGTTGACCTTGCTATTCCCGGATTTCTTCGGAAGCCCTGCCGGGGGTGGACCTTGTTTTACTCCAGGGGCGAAGCCCTACAACAACTATAATGAGCTGTGTATCTATTCAGGCGTTTTTTCGCTTTTTCTTGCTTTTTCATGCATTCCTTTTCTGGGCCGGAGAAAATATGTCCTATTTTTTCTGGGAGGAGCACTCATAGCTCTCCTCATGGCTATGGGTAGCGTTTTGTACTATCCTCTATTCAGGTTCCTGCCTGGACTGAACCTCTCCACACCAACCAGGGTTCTTTACGTATTTTGCTTTTCACTGACGGTGATGTCCGCACTAGGTGCTGATATCGTGCTCCGGGAGACGGGGCGGAGAAGATGGACCATCGTCCCTATTTGGATCCTCCTCTTGCTGTCGGCGATCATAGCATCGTGGTCTGTGCAGACGGACTCGGGCATCCGGTGGGTAGGTGCAGTTTCCGGATTGGATCTGTCGCAACCGCAGGAATATAAGGGTCTTGTCGATCATTTTCATATTGCGGGTCCGGCGGTCTTGGGGCCGCTTCTTTTTGCGGGCATTTCGTTCATTACACTTCTGTTGGCTGCCGTCTCCAGAGATGAGAGGGGAAAAAACAAGTACCTCTGTCTCGGCTTGCTTGTTCTTGCCTATGATCTCCTCTTTTTCGGACTTCGCTACAACTCTGTTTCTCCCAGGGAAATGGAATATCCCAAGACAGGTGCAATCCGCTTTTTGGAGCAGGACCCGAACCTCTTCAGGGTCATGAGCCTGGGCAATTTCATGCACAATGGGTTCGCTCCTTTCGGGATTCAGGACATAGGAGGATATTCCTCTTTTTATCCAAAACGATATGCAGAGTACGTACACTTGAGCCAACATGGGCCAGGGACACCCTTTCCCGAGACGCACAGTCGATGGGTAAACTTCCATCGTTTGGGATCCCCTCTGCTTGATGTGATCAATATGAAGTACGTATTCGTTCCATCGCAGTTGTCAATCCAATCTTCATTCATGGAACTCGTATATGACCAAGAGGTACGGATCTACGAAAACAAGGACGTCCTCCCCAGGGCCTTTATTGTCCCATCATACTCTCTCTGCAATTCCCAGGAAACGGCCTATGCAGCACTCGGCAGCTTTACTGTGGAAGACTTTAGACAAAAAGTCATTCTTGAGTCTGAACCGCCGCTGGTATTCTCCGGGAGAGGGGAGGAGCAGAAGGAAGGCAGATTCAATGTTACGGAAATCCGCTATGGAAGGGACAAGATCGACATCCGTGTCTCGTGTCCGAGTGGAGGGTTCCTGGTTTTGAGCGACAACTATCACAAATCGTGGAAAGCAAAAGTTGACGGAAGTGAAAAGCCCGTTCTCCGAGCGAACTACACCATGATGTCAATTCCTCTTGAGGCAGGCAGTCAAAATGTGGAAATTCGATTTCACGATGTAGTGCTGCTTCTCGGACCTATTATCACTGCTTCAGGATGGATTTCCTTGGGGGTATGGATATGCTTCTGGTTCCGAAAGCGGAGGAAAGAAAGCCGCTGAATCCCTGATCATTCGTTTTCCCCTTTGTTGTCTGCGTCGAAACCGGATCAGCCCAAAGGACGCGCAAGGGCTATAATCAGGTCTCCTCTTCCGGGAAGATTTAGAAGTAAGATAAGATAGGCTACATGCGCCAGTGCAAGCCTTGTAAGCGTGATGCTTTTGTGGTGAGCATCAATTTCAGTGGAAAGGTTCCGATAAAGAGGTGAGTAAAAAGGCCACCCCCATCTCGTGAAGCGTTCGAGTTTAAAGCCGGACTCTTCGAGTTTTGATTTGAGCTCACCCGGCCGGTAATTGCGTACATGGCCGATCTCCTTTTCGAACGCGCGCATTTTGCCTTCAAGGGTGCAGATTAAAAGATACCCGCTGCAAATCGGTTCCAAGTTGCGGAATGCAGCTAAATCATTCTCAAGATGTTCGGCAACGTCGATCATGGTTATTAAGTCATATCGCCTGCTCGGGGTTTGCACGGTGATATCCATTTCACAAAGATCTGCGTCCGGCAGTCGCACCCTTGCTCTTTCGATTGCAGTGCTGGAAACATCGATCCCCGCAATTCTCAAAGAAGGATACCGGCTTTTGGCTTCCTGAAGAAAAAGACCCGGGCCGCAGCCTACGTCCAGGAGCGAAGAAAACGGGAGGTTACTGCAGGCTCTAAAAATAAGACGCCTTGTGTGGCGAGACATGGGTCCCTTTAGCTTCATTTCTTCCCATGCGCGCCAGTTGGCATTGTAAATTATCCGATTGTTGATCAAGGCATTACTACCCGGAAACTTTCACGAATAGAAACTGATTGCATCCAGTGGAAACTCCCGCAGGCTTGAGTCGGATGCATTTAAATCCAAGCAGTTCAGTTCTATGTATTACCTCATCAGAGCGTGCATATTCATACGGGTATCCACCGATCCAGTCAATCACATTGAAATAGAAGTCCATTCCCCTTTCTTGAATCCTTGGGTCTCTTCCGGTGCTTGCCCATTTCGCGAAAAATATCAGAGGAAAGAAGAACAGGACCATAGCCCTGCGAACCGGCTTAGGTGCTATGTTATAGATCCACTTTATGTGAAGCCATGCAGGACTAGTCACGTGGCGGTTATAGATTGCCAAAGCCAAGTATCCTTGATTTCGAACCAGGGATGCCGCGATCTTCAGGGCCGACCACATGTCACCGGTGTGGTGAAGGACGCCCCAGGAATGAACAATGTGATAGCCGCTGCAACCAGGCGTCCTGGATCGAAGGGACTCGACTACCTCTTTTTGGAGAATACTTCCAACAAGTACGTCAGCAGGATCAACTCGGGCATCTGGAAAAAATGCCGCACTATTTGTCAAGGCCTTGATACATTGGGCATTGATGTCACAGCCAACGACCCTCGCGCCCATTTCCGCGGCTAGGAGAAGACTCAGCCCCTGTCCGAAGCCGATATCAAGGAACCATTTTCTGCTAAGGTCGATGCCTTTCATATACCATGCGAAATCCTCTCTTGCCTGCCTGACCTTCTCTGGGGTCATCGCCTTTTGCGAGAATTCGAGCCAGTTTCTTCCGAAATCAAACTGCATATATGGTATATGTCGTCTCAGCATTTCCTTGCAAGGAGGACTGCCGAGCTTGTCGCGAGGTCTTCAAGCGAGTGATCCCGGAAGTCTCTATGGATATGTCGTTTGATTTTCATGATGGCGGGAACATTCATCTCCCTTTCCAGGACGTCAAGTTTGAATCCGTGCGCCCTAAAAACTCCGATATGATCGCCTACTCTTGCGCGGGTAAGACCACCCGGGTCCAGAAATCTATACCACACCGGCCTTGAAAACTTCAAGAAATGAAAGGGATACTTGAAGAAGTGGTCCCGGTAGTCGACCACGTGAATCATACTACCTTTTGAATGGATTACCCGATTGAGCTGTTTGAGAAGGTCGTCCATATCCGCGACGTGCTCGAGAACTGAGTGAGAGAGCACGAGATCTACGGAAGATGCCGGCAAGTCTCTTAGTTCATAAATCCTGAAAGCACTCCCCTTGTCCAGATAGGGGTGGCGTTTCAATATATGGTTGAAGATCTCTTCATCCTTCTTTCTGTCCAAAGGGGTAGACGGGTCAAAGGCGGCGCAGTATCCTCCCCGCGCAGTGATCTCATAAGCGGTTCCATTCGTGCAGCCGGCTCCTATTTCCAGGATTGTTTTCCCGACAGGATTGATCCCGGCATACAGGCAGTACTTCCAATAGAGATCGACAATCTGAACAGGTGACTTCTCTCCTACAGATGTCTGGTAGTAGGGGATAAACCTGCACACAGAATCGATGACATGTCCCTTCAGGACAAATCTTCTAATCAGTCGGAGAAGAATGTACTCGAGATCACTCAGGAGCATAGCTCACTGAACCCCGTGGCCACAGCTATGAATGAGTATATTTATTATCATTTTCCGTCAGATTGGACAAGAGTGATCTCAGATTCTATGGTCTCTTCCATTTTTTAAGATGTAAATAATGGGATTTACGAATTCGCCTTGGACCGATGGGAGAAAAGGAGGCAAACTGTATGAAATCTCCTTGAAGAGAGTGTATCCGGCCTTACCTTTCAAGATGGCATCCCAACAAACGCAATCAGGTGCATGGAGCAGTCCTTTGGCCTTTGGAAAGCAGTGCCATTGATAGGTAAAGCTATCAATAACTATGTAATCGGGGTTGCGCTCTTTGAAACCCTCACATCCAAGATTATATCCTGGGGGCACGGAATCGGTATTAAATAGGCGGAACTGAAAAGGATAATATTTTATTTTATAGCGGCTCTTATCGATATTGGGCGGATACGCTAATACTTCAATGCTGCTTCCCTCAGGAATCATTTCGGAAATGTACGCACCAGCACTCAATCGGGCGTCGTTTAAAAACAGAAGATTGAGGCTCACAACCCGCAGCGCTGAATGAATCAAACCTACTGTGATCACGATGACAAATAAAGACTTTAGGAAAGGCGATGTTCCGCAGCAATGAGTCCAGACATATTCAAGGAGGAAGCAAAATATTATAGCCATAAATGGAACGAGGGGCACTAAATGGCGAATGGTATAAGTCCTTGACACAAGTATCGGAATGTCCATAACCGCTAGTAATGTTACGATAGCGGCGGCGCTTTTATTTATCCCCCAAGGAGATGATTGCTGTTTCCGAGTAAAGAACTTAGCGAGGTGAACAGCCGCAAAGCCTATAGCTGTACAGGCTATACCGTAAAACAGGAACGGACTTGCGCTGTCACTCATCACTCCCCATTGACCCAAATATCCGGGCGGAAATCCCACACTCCAACCCTGGTCTTCGAAGAAGTAAGCCTTAAAAAGCTTTTCAAAATTGAATATAAAGAAATCTTTTGGACGCATTACCGCTTTAGGAAGGCTTATGAGTATCGGAATTAAAACTGCGAACCCTCCTATTATGCTCCTGACGAATATCGTTTTTAAGCCGTCTTTCCTGGAAAGAATTATCATGGATCCCAGAAGTACCGGTATGATCAACGCTCCATTGTACTTGCATCCAGTCGCCAACCCGCAAGCAGTGCAAGCGAAATAGAACCAACGGATCCTCTTGGTTTCGAGGTACTCTTGAAGCAGTAACGTACTCGTAACGATGAATAAAAGAACATAAATATTGTTGTGGGCAAAATGCGCAATGTCGGAAAAGCCAGTGCTTGTCATGAGAAGTGTAGATGCGATCAGAGATGTCCATTTCGAAAGACCACAATTTCTGGAAACCAGGAAGATGAGAACAAGTACAAAGGATGAGATTAAAAGACTGATTGCCCTGAGACAAATTGCGGTAAAAGCCCATGAGAAGAATGGCGAAAGGAATTTCCAGGCTGCGTACAAAAAATACAAATAGAGATTTGGATAATGAGGGTGATTATAGGGTATTTCTCCCTTCCTTATTGCGCCAACTATAGTACGCAAAGCTTCATCAGGATGCCACATTCCAGGCAATCCCCAACTGAGCCCCGGGTAATTCAGTGCAATGTTTAACAGAGTAATGACCAAAAGCGAGGATACCACCTTAGGATCTCGAAAATCCTGGAAAGCAGATAAAAAATAACCCGGATCATCCCGATAAAGGTTAGTCAATGCGTACTCCGTCGGGTGTAAGTGCAAAGAGTTTTGAGGAAATGAACGGCCGCATTCGAAGGATGTCACCTCATTTGTTTCAATTAGAGTTGATTGGCTCCGGCTTCGATCACTTTGATCACGCTTCCATGATAAATGTGGTGCGGGCTTGAACTCACGACCCTTGTCCCGCATATTGCGATAAGTTCGCCATCGTACTTACTGGGGTCCTGATCAAGGGTAATATAGACGAGATCTTCGGGATTCAGAAGATTAAGACCCATTGTGAGGAACATGCCTGGTTTCAGATTGCCAAACCGGACCGGCCCTCCTCCAAGGGATGGATTGTCTATGCGAAAGGAGCTGATCCCCAATTTGGGTACTCTGGTTATCTCGCAATCTTCGACGATTTCCAAATGAGAGCCTTTTGCCGCGCGAAAGATCATGGAAGTTCCTTGCCCGCAGTCGAATCGCTCATTTTCAAGTGAATGCTCCGGATGCGATAAGTTCAGATAAAGTGGCATTCCGATGAGCAGGCACATCAAAACCCCGGCAAGAGCGACCCCGCTTCTCTCGAACACGGTGGGAACAGAAGATGCCATTTGAATGGTATCTTCCACATCGCCAGGGTGGCTTTTCTGAGAAGAAAGACTGCGCACCCATTTCAAAAATACTCCGATTCCGATGCCGAAGGCGAGACAATTCAATGGCATGGACGCGGCATAAACCCGCGCCGTAACTTCGTCGAAGAACGGGGAGGGGGCCAGCCGTAGAAAAGGCGACGAGAGAACGATTCCCGTCAAAGAAAGGAATACAAAAAACACTAAGGGGCGATCTCTCCGGTCGTGAAAGAACAAAAGGCTGATAAAGGCAAGGACGGACAGAGCGAGAAATGTCTTTCTATTGAACCCTGAATAGAATGGGAAGAAAAAGTCCTCAGGGTATCGAAGGGCATCGAACCATATAGTGGCAACGGTTGCGATGAATTCCCGGCTATTTCTTCCTATCTCATCAAAGGCATACTCGTAGATCTTCTTCGACAGAAGCTCTTCAGACAGATTCCCCTGGAACAGCTCAGGATGTTCGTCATAGATGGACTTCCAGCCTTTGCCGCCTTTCGAAAGCCCGTAAAGGGTGTATGCAAAATTGCCTTGATAACTGTATCCTTTCTTTGGCCCAACCACCTTCAAAAGCAGGGGGCTGGATCCAAGTGAGAATGCCACTGTAAGAGCTGCAATCGCTAATACACCAAAAAAATTGCCGGTAAAAGCCGTCATGCCGGACCTAATCGAGGAACTGGTATGAACCGCCAGGCTTTCATCGTTAGCCGGAGATACCGTTTGCGTTCTTTTACGCTCCGGATCAGTATGTTTCTTCGTGCGGAAGCGCCAGCCTGTATAAAGAACAATGATGGGCAGAATGAAAAATGCGCCCGCCCTCACGCTGAGAGCCAGGCCGAAGATGAAAAGCCCGAGAAGGGCATAGCCGATTCTCTTGAAGCTGAACCCCAACCATATGAGCCCGATGGAAATACTCCCTAACATGAGCCCGGGAGGCTCAGTGATGAAGACTCCGTTGTAGGGAATGAAATAGCTGGAGACAAGAGCCAGAGTCATTAGACTTGCCGAAAAGCCATGTGTCCTGAGAACAGACACTGCCAGGACCCAAAAAGAAAATGAAACCAAAATCGTAGTCAGCAGATAAGTCTGCATCAGGTTCTGGCCGGTGATCTTCATGAGCGCGGCGTAAAACAGGACTCCCATCGGACGGCGGGCTGTCCAGGGATCCAGGCACCCAAACTCGATCATCGATTTTGCGCCCATCAGACACCCGGATGCATCGCTTAAAGTCAAAAGTCCCCCCATTGAGAACCAACCACCCGGTCCATCCGTCCATCTCTGGAAGAGCACAGAGAGGTTGAGCGCCAGGGACAAAAGCAGGAGTACGAAAGGTTCTACAGGGGATCGCGAGCTTGAGTGATCCAGGAAGGCGCGTCGATAGGTTTTCCCCCTCTGTTGGTCACCGGAACGAAACGCAAAGCCCAATCTACCAATTGTGTCAAAGATGAACCACACCAAAGCAAGACTTGGGATGTGCCGTCCGTAGTTTGAGTAGAGGAATTCGGGATAGGTGAGCCGAAAAAAAACGAAACAGCTGCCAAGCAGGATCAGCGTCAGAAGCCAAGGTTTGGCTTTTGATGAGATGTCCAACGATGAACGAAGCAGAGGCAACTCTCTCTCTAACCGTTCAAGTTGACGCATTCCAATCACAAGAGCATCTCTCAACCGCGTATTTTCATCTCGGCTGAGGCATCTAACTGGTTGATCGAAGGAGTTGGAGATATTCCATACTCACCTTCTGCCAGGAAAAGGACCTCTCTACACGCGCCCTAGCCGTCATTCCCATAAGATTTGTCATTTCCCTTCGCTCCAAAACCGCTACAAGAGCTCGTTGCAGTTCTCCCGGATCTTTAAGAGAGAAGAGAAAACCTGTGATCCCGTCTCTTACAAGCTCCTCGTTTCCGATTACCCTGCTGGCTATCACTGGAAGTCCGCAGGCCATTGCCTCCAGGACAACATTGGGCATCCCCTCATAAAGGGAAGGGAGAATGAAGCAGTCTGCATGGTGAAAATGATCGCGCAACCGATCCCTGTCGCACCAGGGATGCCAATGGATCCGGTCTCGGATGGAAAGAGAATGCCCATGTCGAATGAGATTCTCCGTCAGCGGGCCGTCTCCCACTAGGTGCAGCTCGAAAACGGTTCGCGTATTCGAAGCCAACACATTCATCTGTTCGAGAAGAAAAAAGAGATTTTTCTGCTCCCTGAACCTCCCGGCAAACAAAAATCTTGCAATAGGATCTTTCCTGGTTGGACCTGGGAAAAAATAGCCGGTGTCGACGCCGTTCGGAATTACCACCACCGGAAACGGATCCTTCTTTTCGGAGAGTGCCTTGAGTCCCTTGGAGTTGGCCACTATGGCCTGGCTGTTTCTTAGAACGGTCCATCTTAAAGGCTGCAGAAACCGGTGCATCGTATCAAGCGACGGCTCATTTCCGGGTACGTCCGCTCCTCGAAGGGAGACTACATAGGGAACTCGGGCCAGTGCCTTGCATATCAGGCCCAATGGGCCGCATGGGATAGAGAAGAAGGCAATGGTTGAGTCAAATGCGTTTTGTCTGAGCATTCGCGGCAATACGAACCCTGCCGAGAGCAGGAAGGAAACCATTTCAGTTGGGGTCGACTCGGCCTTTTTCTTTCTCAGTGCACGGCAGCGGAAAACAGAGACTCCGTCCTCCATCTCCCACCCCAACCTCCGGCTGAACCCGGAAGTGAGAACCACCATGCGATGGCCCATAGATGCCAGCTGCCTCGCTATGTGATAGGAAGCCGTCGCAGCTCCGCCTCCTATGGGAGGGTATTCATAATTAATAAGAAGGATTCTCATTGCCTTGCAACAACCACAGGTTCCAGAGAAATGCTCGATGGTCTCTTCGGCGGACCCGATGGTCTGCCGCATATAGTTCTATGAATCGCCTGTTCATGAGTTTTTCGAATCTCCCGCCCTGAACCCGGAGGGAGTTCTCCTGAAACCATTTACCAATGGGCGCCCCGAATCCCTTCTTTGCCCTGAAAAGTACACTCCGAGGGAGTACCGGTCCCAATGCCTTCTTAAGAAGGTACTTGGTTTGCCCATGGCGGAACTTATAATTATGTGGAATTCTGCGAACGAAGTTGACCAGATCGATATCCAGAAAAGGAGCACGGACCTCGAGGGAGTGCATCATGCTGGCACGGTCAACCTTGACCAGGATGTCGTCCTGCAGATAGAGCTTTGTGTAGAACTGGAGCGTCTTGTCAACCATGTTTTTCTGTGTGCAGGAATCCCAGCAAAGGATTGCTTCTTCGTAGGTCTCCTCAATATCGGTTCGCTCCTGAAATAGACCCGATAACTCCTCGGGAGAAAGCGGCCCCAGCCATATCGGATTCCACAGGGGCTTGCGAAAGGAAAGTCCCCGAAGAGTGCGCTTAAGCTTGAAATCCAAGCTCATGTTCCGGTGTGACACCGGCAGCAGACCGACGGCCAGGGTGATCGCCCGATGCAAAGGGTGAGGTACAAATCTGTTATAGAATTCCGCCATTCTCAGTGCCCTGAAGGGGTCATATCCCGCGAACAGCTCATCCCCGCCGTCTCCACCCAGGGCGACCGTGACATGTTTCCTGGTGGATTGACAGAGGAGGTAGGTCGGCAAGAGCGAGCTATCTCCCATCGGCTCGTCCAGCTTTGAAACTATTTCAGGAAGCAAATTCCTGGCACGCTCAATCGACAGGCTTTCTTTATAATGGTCAGTGTGAAAGAATTCGGCCACGGCTTCGGCATGGAGAGATTCATCAAAGCTTGCCTCGTTAAAACCGATAGAAAAAGTCTTGAGCCGTCCTTCCTGGATATGTTTGGCTGCATAGGCCGTGATTGCGGAGGAATCTATGCCTCCGCTGAGGAAAATGCCTAATGGGACGTCCGACATGAGTCTTTTCTTGACGGCCTCCTCGAGCAGGGCGCGAAGCTCCTCACCCCACACTTCTTCGGGCTGCTCGGGAATCCTGTCGAAAGGTTCAAGCACGAACTCCCAATACCTTTGAACCTCAACACGAAGAGCGGGAACATCCAGAACGAGATTCGAGCCCCCAGGGAGCTTGTAGATCCTTTCATAAAGGGAGTGGGGGGCCGGGATGTAACCGTAGGCGAAATATTTCTTCAGGCTTCTTGAGGATATGTGCGAACGGATGCTCGGGTGATTGATGAGAGCATTCAGTTCAGATGCAAACGCAAACGTGCCGTTTTGAAGGGAATAGAAAAGAGGTTTTTTTCCGAACCGATCTCTGCTCAAGAAAAGGAGTTTTCGATCTCTGTCATAGAGGGCGAACGCCCACATTCCATTCAGCTTGTTGGGAAGATCAAACCCCCACTCGCGGTATCCGTGCATGAGCACCTCAGTGTCCGAGTGGTCGGTCTCGAAGAGATGACCTTCCTTCGACAACGTCTGCCGCAAGGCCACGTGATTGTAGATTTCCCCGTTGAAAACGACCCCCACGCGGCCATCTCTGGACCACATGGGCTGTGCCCCTCCTTCGAGATCGATAATGGACAGCCTCTTGTGCCCGAGATACACAGCCTCCTCGGCATTATGCCAATACCCCTCACCATCGGGTCCCCTGTGGGAAAGGATATTGTTCATTCTCGTGAGAGTCTCAACGTCGCCCTTTCCAACGAAACCGCAGATTCCGCACATGGTTACTGGATAATCTCTCTTATGGAATAGGGTCTCTTTTTCTGAGACTCGTAGTAGGTCCTCATGAGGATTTCCGAAAGGAAACCAATGAAGATAGACGTAACCCCGATCAGAAGAAAAAAGACGGTTAGGATAGGCAAAGGTGTCTCAATAAATGTTTTGCCGCCCCATAACTTGTAATAGACCATCAGCACGAAGGCCAGCAACGCCATAACGAAGTTGATCAGCCCGAAACCACCGAAGAGGTGTATAGGATTTCGTGAGTAACGGTCCATAAATTTGATCAGGAGCAGGTCGAGAATAACCCCGGATGTGCGCGATAAGCCATAGTGGGATTTTCCGGTCTGTCTCTCGTGATGGTTCACGACCATCTCCACCACCCTTGCCCCCTGCCAACGTGCGTATATGGGGATGAAACGGTGCATCTCGCCATAGAGCTTCACATCGCTCAATACATCTCTTCGATATGCCTTCAGTGTGCAGCCATAATCGTGTAATTCCGTGCCGCTTATCTTGGAGATGACCCAGTTTGCCAGCCTGGAAGGCCATACCCTGAGTCTCCTGTCTTTTCTCTCCTTCCTCCATCCGCTGACGACGTCGTAACCCTCTTGGAGTTTCTCGATCAGTCTCTGAATATCGGCCGGGTCATTCTGGTTGTCCCCATCCATGGTCACCAGGATATCCCCGGAGGAATAATCTATACCGGCCATCATGGCAGCAGTCTGGCCGAAGTTCCGGCGGAAATGGATGACCTTGATGCAACGGTCCTCCTTGGCGATGGAGTTCAGAATCTCCTCGGAACCATCTCCTGAACCGTCATTGACCAGAATAATCTCGTAAGATTCCTTTGTGGGCTCAAGAGCGGATTTCAGATCAGTGTACAGTTGAAAAAGGTTATCCTTTTCATTATGCACAGGGATAATTATCGACAGAGTCATCCTTTTGCCGTAATCGGCAAGAGTTCTTTCCCCCAGCCTGGTTCTCTGCTCATGCCTCTGAATCATTGTAAGATGCTCCGGGGACTGATCTATGCAAAAATGACGCCACCATACTACAATCGCGCAAGGAGTCAAGCCTTACCCATCTGTGAGCACCTGAATCTGCCTAGGTGTACTCTTTCGCTCATCCCGGCGGCAGCTCGGCCTCTTTGAGAAGGGGTGCCGTGCTATCTTTTTGCGAGAGGAAAGGGTTCTCGGTAGGCCAGGGAATGCCAAGGTCCGGATCGTTCCAGCGGATGCAGCGTTCGTATTCCCGTGAATAGAAATCCGTGCATTTGTAAAAGACCTCCGCCTTGTCGCTGAGCACGCAGAAGCCATGGGCAAAGTCGGGCGGTATGTAAAGCCCCCTCTGCACTTCTTCTGAAAGAATGATGCTTACCCATTTGCCGAATGTGGGGGAGCCTCTTCTGATGTCCACTGACACATCGAACACCTTGCCGTAAGGGACCCAGATCAGCTTTCCCTGGGGTCTTTGGACCTGGTAGTGAAGCCCCCTGAGGGTCCCCTTTCGGGATTGCGAGCGATTGTCCTGCACAAATCTCACGCGGATCCCCGCCTTTTCGAATTTCTCCTGATGATAAGATTCCATAAAGAAGCCGCGGTCATCCTGGAACACATCAGGCTCGATGACCACAATTTCGGGAAGAACAGGGGAAGGCACGAAATTCATGGAACCCTCTCATTACAACGGGTGTTCCGGATCTCGACAAGGCAGGAGGCAGTCGGTTCATCCGCACAAAGATTCCAGGAATGATGGAGAGCGGAAGGATGGGGCTCAAGAATCTTTCGGTCAGCACTATGTTTTGCTCCTTATCCCCCCTCTTCATTATTCCCACATTTCCCTACTGCGGTACTTCATCTTTCGCGATTCTCTCGAGGTACTCGCCATAGCTGCTGTTTTTCATCCCACAGGCAAGCTCGTCCAGCCGCTCTCTCGAAATATACCCCATTCGGAAGGCGATCTCCTCAAGACAGGCGATCTTCAGCCCCTGCCGCTGTTCAATGGTCTGAATGAAGAGGGTCGCTTGCGCAAAGGACTCATGTGTTCCCGTGTCCAGCCATGCGATACCCCTTCCCAGCTTCTCCACCCTGAGGCTCCCCCGCTGCAGGTAGGCCCGGTTCAAATCCGATATTTCATATTCGCCCCTTGCCGAGGGTTTAAGCGTGGCTGCGATCTCGCAAACATGGTGATCATAAAAGTACAATCCGGTCACCGCCCAATTGGAAAGGAAGATCCTGGGTTTCTCCACAATGTCCGAAGGGTTTCCCGATTTGTCGAATACCACGACGCCATACCGATCGGGGCTCCCGACCCAGTACGCGTAGATGGTCGCGCCATTGACGCTGGCGGCGGACCTGCGAAGGCTTTCTCCCATGCTGTCGCCGTAGAAAATGTTGTCTCCCAGAATCAGGCAGCAAGGATGGTCGGCTATGAAGTCCCTGCCGATGATGAAGGCCTGTGCGAGCCCCTCGGGCCGAGGTTGTTCCACGTAACTGAACGAGAGGCCGAGCTGCTCTCCGTCCCCCAGCAGCTTTCTGAAAAGGGGCAAGTCCGCGGGCGTGGAGATAATCAGGATCTCCCGTATCCCGGCCAGCATGAGCACGGAAAGAGGGTAATAGATCATGGGTTTGTCATAGATCGGAAGGAGCTGCTTGCTGATGGTCTTGGTAATCGGATAGAGACGAGTGGCATGACCGCCGGCCAGGATAATGCCCCTGGTCGCTTTCTCATTGCGGCCCGAGTCTTTGCCCGTACTGTTTTGCATAGTACTCCCTGTAGCTTCCGTCCAGTATCCCCTCCACCCATCGGGTATTTTCGAGATACCAGTCAATGGTTGTTCTTATGCCCTGTTCGAATTTCATGGTGGGTTCCCATCCCAGCTCTTTTCTGATCTTGGATGTATCCAGGGCGTATCTTCTATCATGTCCGGGTCTGTCGAGCACGAACCGGATCAGTTTGGTTCGAGGTCCCTCCCCTCGGATGCCGAGTTTTCGGTCGAGATATTCGCAGATGAGCTCCACCACCTCACTGTTTCGCTTCTCGGCCATACCTCCCACGTTGTACGTTTCTCCCGGGCGCCCTTTCTCAAGGACTCTCAGAAGGGCACGGCAATGGTCTTCCACATAGAGCCAGTCCCGTACATTGCCCCCGTCCCCATACACAGGGAGTTCAATTCCCTTTCTTGCGTTCTGAATCATCAGGGGGATCAGTTTTTCGGGAAATTGGTAAGGCCCGTAGTTGTTGGAGGAATGGGTCATGATGACCGGCAGACGATAGGTTCGAAAGTAAGCTCGGGCAAGATGATCTGCGGCCGCTTTGCTTGCAGAATAGGGGCTCGATGGATCGTAGGGCGATTCTTCCGTGAAGAGACCCGAATCGCCGAGGGAACCAAAGACCTCGTCGGTGGAAATATGGAGGAATCTCCTGTCCGGCGGATAAGAGCCATCCTTTTGCAGCCATATGTTACGGGCGGTTTCAAGCAGATGAAAGGTTCCCAGAACATTCGTCCGTATGAATGCCTCGGGCCCCAGAATGGATCTGTCCACATGGGATTCCGCGGCGAAGTGGATGACCCAGCGTATCTGAAACCTTTCAAACAGACCCTTCACGCAAAAAGGATCGCAGATATCTCCCCTGATAAAATGGTATCGATCTGCAAATCCTCCTTCCATGCCGTCCAGATTGGCCAGGTTTCCTGCATAGGTCAGGTTGTCAATATTGACGAGTCTTACATCTTCTCTGGCATTGAGAATGAATCGGACGAAGTTGCTGCCGATAAAACCGCATCCGCCTGTAATTAGCACGTCCATTGTCATATTTCTTCCGTAATAGGATCTTATCCTCAGAACGGGAACACCATATAAGGGTGCCGCTTGATTGTCAATTCCGACGATGCACCACGCTGTACGATGAGCCGATCGGAGAAACCCTCAGGTTGTCCCTTGCCAATGGGGTATCTGTGGCTTAATGTAATGAGAAACGCTTTCTTAACACTTTCACTCTGTGAAAATGCAGCAGGGCTGACTATGGGGGTTCTCTAAGAAAAAGGAGATGTATCTGGGAAAACACATAACCTCCGTCGACCCTCTATTCCATGGAACTGGAGAGTTACCACTTTTCAGACATATGGGGTGATGCGATGAAAGCCCAGGCGAGGGCCGTAGATGAATATCGAATACACGATGAGCCTTACTATCTTTCCATATCCAATGAAATCGATCTCTTCACCAAGGCTTACGAAAACAGATTGCCGGTGCTCCTCAAGGGTCCTACCGGCTGCGGCAAAACCCGTTTTGTGGAGCACATGGCCTGGCGGCTTGACCGCCCCCTGATCACCGTTGCCTGTCATGACGATCTCACCTCGTCTGATCTCGTCGGAAGGTATCTCATAAAAGGAAGCCAGACAATCTGGTCGGATGGTCCTCTGGCAAGGGCGGTTAGAACAGGAGCCCTGTGTTATCTGGACGAGATCGTAGAGGCC
Source organism: Deltaproteobacteria bacterium HGW-Deltaproteobacteria-15 (assembly GCA_002840535.1). Taxonomy (GTDB): domain Bacteria; phylum Desulfobacterota; class DSM-4660; order Desulfatiglandales; family HGW-15; genus HGW-15. The sequence goes on from PHBH01000003.1 coordinate 64,464, forward strand.
AGGAAGGATACGACCGTGGTCATCCATCCTCTTGCCGATGACCGGCGCATACTGCCGATGGAAAAACGGGGAGAGATCCTTACCGCCACACCGGAGTTCATGCTGATCATCTCCTATAATCCGGGATACCAGAGCATCATGAAGGATCTCAAGCCGAGCACGAGGCAACGTTTTGTGTCTCTCGATTTCACCTACCCCGACGAGACGAAAGAAGTGCAAATCATTATGAGAGAGGCCGCGGTTCCCATGGAGACGGCCAGACGGCTGCGAAAACTGGGTGAGATGACGAGAAACCTCAAAGAAAGGGGTCTCGACGAAGGCGCAAGCACACGACTCCTGATTAATGCCGCGAAGCTGATCTCCTCAGGTATAGATCCGCGGGAAGCATGCCACGCGGCCGTTACAGGCACATTGACGGATGACGAGGAAATGCGGATTTCCATGGATGAGATGGTGAAGTCGTTGTTCTAGGGTTTTTATGGCTTTTGTAACCAAGAGAAAGAACGTCGAGAACGAAATTCTGCTTTTGCTTCCAATCCCCCTCTATACGAGCTCCCGGATCTACTATGAAGAAGATCTCGAGGAGATGGGGATAGGAAATGTCCTGGAAGGCCATCCCGAAGAAGTGCGCATTGCCGTTCTTCGACAGGCCGGAATCCTCTCGAGCATACAGCCCGAGTTGGCCTTTCACTTCCTTCTGATTTTCCCGAGACTCCTGGAGAGCGTCAGACTGAGTGAGCTCGGCAAGTGGGTCGGAATAACACTGGACATCTATGACAGAGAGGGTCTGAATCCTGCCAGGGATTTCATCCTCCGGATGGAAAGACATCCTCTTTTCGCCCTCCATTGGGGAAAGGGGGTCTCTTTCAATGATGTCTATGGGGTGCTCTCCAACTATCTTCGCGGTCTCGGCAGGGATGACATCGTCCTGGAACAGGGAAAGTCCCTGTATACGAATATCACCGCCATCTATTTGCCGGACCGAGTCCCGATCTTTGTCGAAGATGAGACCAATTTCCTGCTGTACAAAATCATGGTGACCCACAAGTTCGGCCAGATACGGCTGGGCACTTTTCTGTTGAAATGGAACGGTCTCTCCGATCTGGAGAGGGACCTCGGCGAGCGCTACCGGAAGTCTCTGCCGCCCAATGGAACTCGTTCCCTGTCGCGTCTCTTCAATCTTTTTCCGGAGCCGAAACTCGCAAGGGATCTGTTCATTCTTGCCGACACCATTCGAGTGGAAGAGTGGATGTCGCGCGAGTTCGCAGGACTTCATCGGGACCTGGTCGATATCAAGAGAGAACTTGCGCTATTGCGCGGGGGGGTTGAGCACCTTCCGCCCAGAAGCCAGGTGGTGGAACTCCTTATCTCGTGGTGGCTGTCAGGCAGGATGATTCCTCTTCCCGAGCAGAGAGTGTCCCGGATCGCGCGGAAGATTGCAGACCTTTTCTCTCTCCTTGGGCCGCAGGAGGAGCGTTCTACTGAAGAGATCGCCAGGCTTGTCTCCGATGCCTATGCGTTTATGGATTCTCTTCCGCTCCAGTACAACGCAGCGAAAAGCATTCCGTATGCCGGGGTGCTCAGGCCGGACGAAGCGGAACGGGGCCGCCGAAGAAGGCGTGAATCCTTGCGAACGAAGTTCCAGGGTGAGCTTTCGGATCTCCTCCATGAATTGCCTGAACCGGAGGAGGTCAGGATCGAAGTCCCGGAGACGGAAAGCCGGGGAGAGTCGGCGAACAGGAGCGCCCGGAAACAGACGGTTCCCCGTGAACTGCTCGTGAACGGAAATCCTGTCCCTGTGCCGGAAGGACTCCAGAGAGTCATCGACGAAATCTACGAAGACCTGGGGTCGATCCCCAGTTCTTATCTCACGGTCACGAACGAAATGTCCGGCCATTATTTTCGCTCCATGGTTCACCACCCGGATCCGCCGCCGGAGCAGACACAGGGGACTGCGTTCGCATTTCCTGAAAATGGAGAAGGAATCCATGCACTGGATGAATGGGACTTCAGGAGACAAGGATATAGAAAACGGTGGGCGCTCCTGAGAGAGACCGTTGCGGATGTAGGGGGGTTGCAGTTTGCTGAGGAAACGCTGGACCGCTACAGCGGAATGGTGAGGCAGATCAAGAGGCAGTTTGAGAGGATAAGGACCGGCCAGATGCTGCTCCGCAGGCAAAAGGATGGAGATGAGGTTGACCTGGACGCAGCTGTGGAGGCCTACCATGACAGACGAGCCGGGCTTTACCCCTCTGAAAGGCTCTTTGTGCGTGTGAGCCGAAATGAGAGGGATATCGCTACCGTTTTCCTCATAGATCTGAGCGGCTCTACCAGCGGATGGGTCAATGACGTGGAGCGGGCGGCGCTTCTGATTATGAGTGAGGCGGTGCAGGTGCTCCAGGACCGATTTGCCATATTCGGTTTTTCAGGAAGAACCAGGAAACGGTGCGAGCTCTTCCGCATCAAGGGGTTCCATGAGCCTTACGGCGAGGCCATCAAACGCCGCATCGCAAACCTGCGCGCGCTCGAATATACCCGAATGGGTCCTCCCATAAGGTACCTGACCAGGAGGCTGAATGAGATAGAGGCGAGGACGCGGTTGTTGATTACCTTGACCGACGGCAAGCCTGACGACTACGACGGGTATAATGGAGACTACGGGATTGAAGATACCCGTCAGGCCCTGATCGAAGCCAAGCGATCATCCATCCATCCCTTTTGCATCACCATAGATAAATCGGAACACAGCTACCTCGCCCATATGTACGGGCCCGTGAACTATATCTTCATCGACAATCTTTCAAAACTCCCGCTCAGGGTTCCTGAGATCTACCGCAAGTTGACGACCTGAAAGAACTCACTCCATTCCCCTCCATCTTTCCCTTTGAACTGAATCCTATTCAGATATAGATTGTCCTTTCCCCAAATTACTCCGCTAGGGTCAGGAAATGGACGATCTTCAGGACAGAGGTTTCTCCACAGGGACGGCAGCTTCACTGGCGTCTCTTTTCAATCCCCGCACCGTTGCAGTGATCGGCGCCTCGTCGGTTATAGGCAAATGGGGCCAGATGATTCTCTCCAATATCCTCGCAGGGAGATTCCCTGGGAAGACCTTTCCCGTGAACTCCGGAGGCGGGACCCTGTGCGGATTGAGCTCGTATAAACGGATACAGGACGTAACCGAGCCGATAGATCTTGCCGTAATCACGGCGCCTGCAGATGCGCTGAGAGAGGTCGTCAACGAGTGCTGCGAAAAGGGAGTGCGAGGGATGGTAGTAATCACCTCCGGATTCAGTGAGGCCGGAGAGGAGGGCAGGAGACTGGAAGAGGAGTTGGTATCCCTGTCAAGAGCAGCACAAATGATCATGATCGGCCCCAATACCATGGGAATCCTCTGCCCTCATGCGGGACTCTTTGCCTCGGGGGCTCACAGCCGGCCAAGAAAAGGGACGGTGGCCTTTGTGTCCCAGTCCGGGAACCTGGGGACTCAGCTAATTCACTGGGCCGACCAGCAGGGGATAGGCATTTCGCTTTTTGTGGGATCCGGCAACGAAGCAATGGTCACCTGCAGCGATTACCTGGAGTACCTCGAAAGCGATCCTCATACGGAAACCATCATTCTTTACATGGAAAGCGTGAAGGATGGGCATCGATTCATCGAGGTCTCGAGAAGAGTGAATCGCTCCAAACCCGTCATCGTGCTCAAGGGAGGCAGAACCGAGGCCGGCAAAGTCGCGTCAGCCTCACATACCGGGGCAATGCACGGGGAGAGTGCCGTATTTGGGGCGGCTTGCAAACAGGCCGGACTTATCGAGGTTTCGGCGCCATCTGAGCTTCTCGATTTGTCTGCAGCGTTCTCTTCCCTGCCGCTTCCAAGGGGCAACCGCGTGGGGATCGTGACCCTCGGGGGGGGATGGGGCGTTGTAACGGCCGATCAGTGCAATGAGAAAGACCTCCTGGTTCCCGATATACCTGACCATATCGTCCGAACCATTGGATCCTTTCTGCCCCCCTTCTGGAGCAGGAGGAACCCGATAGACCTGGTCGGCACCAAAGACCCGCAGGTTCCTCTCGTGGCGGTAGAGGAACTCCTGAAGTGGGATGGCGTCGACGCGGTCATCAGTCTCGGCATTGTCGGCCGGCATGAACTGGTGCAATTGCTGGTTCAATCGGTTAGAGAAGTCGATCCTGGCGTCACTTCATCGCACCTGTCGCAGCTGGAATCAGCGAGCCGCGAGTATGAAAAGGCGTACGTTGCAAGGATGGCGGATCTGATGGCGGAGTATCGAAAACCGGTTATCGGCGTCTCTCTGGCCAGGACACGGGAGGGAACTGTGCGACACCAGCAGGGGAAGCCGTATCACCCGGTCTTCTACCAGACCCCGGAGGATGCGGTGAACGTGCTTGCCAGAATGGTTCAATATCACGAATACAAGGCAAGGTCTTGAGGAGGAGGGGGGACCCAGGAATCAAGATACACGATGCAGGATGCTGCAGGATACAGGATGCAGGATAAGAGATTAGGGATGGTTGTCTGCTTACTGCTTACCGCCTGCTGCTCACTGTTTACTGCCTTTACCATCCATGAATGCGGTCTTGGAGCGGATGTCGGTCCTGAACCCGTTGAGGTCATCGGCGAGTGATTGAATATGGTTTTCCCATGTTTCAAGGAGCCCTTTGATTCCATGCTTCACCGCATTGACGGCAACGCTCTCCACCTTTCTTCTGTGGCGGCGGTAAAACCGGAAACCAACATAGAAGTTGAGGAGCATGTAGCTGCCGAGCGCGGCAAGCCCCTGCCCGCTGAAAAGGGTGTTGATCCAGGAGACGAGGAGCCGGAGAGCGGTTCTCCAGTCCGGACTCGCGATGATTCCTTCCCATGATTCCCTGCCCCCAATGGCTACAAGGAAAACGAGGAACAGCGCTGCGTACGTCGAGTGCTGAACAATTCTGAACCATCTGAAGGAAGGCGAGGGGAGCGTCTGCCCTTGAACAGCCAGACTTCTTGCCAGTCCCTTCTCAAAGGCTTCAACTCTTGCGGAAACATTCAGGATGGTTTCCATTCGCTCCAGAAGCGGACCGGGAAGGCTGTGCATAAGCATGCGGCGAAGAATGGAGTCCTTCACCTCCTCTACTTGAGCCTTGAACAACGAGAGGATGCTTTGGAGCGGGGTTCGAGCTGTTGTTTCGAGGGAGAACTTTTCCGATTTTCCCATTCGACGGAATTCTCCAGTCAGCAGATCAATGGCTTGCCCCGGCCCTACCAGAGCGGATGATCCCCTCCTGTGCAGGAGGATGGAACTCCATTCCCTGCTTAGCCATCCGGAGAGTCCCTTCTCCGCCTCCAAGATCCACTCGGATTTCCTGGTTTCCAATTCCTGGAGCGAGGTCTCTATGAACTGCTCCAAAGTTCTGAGGTGGATGGTTTCCCTCTCCAGCAGGGAGAAGATGGACTTCAGCTCCACATCCAGGTTGGCTGTCCGGATCGATCTGATCTCTTTGATATCCCTTTGTTGAAAGACGTACTGTCTGAAAAGGGGGAACTGGTTCCAGTGGGCCGGCTGCCCGACTGCGACGGCTTGCTCTGCGGCGAGTCCATAGAGGAGCGGTTCCTCCATGCCGTTTTCACGGAGATGGTTTTGAAAACGATCCATCGTGCGGGCCAGCAGGTCATACCCTTTTTGGATATCGTTCTCCTGAAACAGGAGATCCAGCTTATTCAGGACAAAAACGAAGTTCTGTTTCGACTTGGGGACTGATCCGAGAAACTCGTAGAAACGGGCATCGCCGTATTTTTCCAGAGAGGTGACCCATATGAGGAGGTCCAGATGTTCGAGAAAGCGGATCACTCTTTCGCGGTGTTCGGATGCGATGCTGTCGAAGTCAGGCAGGTCACAGAGCAGGATCCGTTCAATGGAATCGATGGAATGGGTCACTTCAATGAAAGGCACTTCGCTTCGGTTGAGAAAGGGAAGGGGGGGCGCCTCTCTGTGCCTGTAAATAAGGACATGATCCGTATGCGGTCTTCGACGGCTTGCAGAGGCGATCTTCGATCCGGCAAGTGCATTCATGAGTGTGGACTTCCCTACGCCCGTTCCACCCAGCAGCCCTATGCCAAGGACGTTTCGCTCAAGGGAGTCCAGCTTGTGCAGAACCCTCCCGGCCTCTGTGATAACAGCCTTTCTCTCCTCTTCCCCCAGCGAGAAGGGGAAACCCTGATCCATCAAAGCGAGGATTTGATTGGCGTCCGTTCGCAACTGTTGATAAGGGTGATCCATCATCGGTCCCCGGATGAAAAGGAAGGTTCTGGAATCCCGGCGTGGAAAGTCTTCAGCCCGGCCGCAGCCTCAGGGGCCGCCATAACAGAGCGGAGGCAGCGTACATAGCTGTCATGCTGCTCCTGAAGAGGAGCAGTGAGCGCCTGCCTGTACTGCTCTCCCAGTTCACGGGCAATCTTTCGAATCTCCTGTGCGGCGAAAAGCTCGACCGCGCCCCGAGTGACAAAAGGAGCAAGGGCTGAATCGATAGCTGCGTCCACGATGGAAAAGCCCCCTCCCACTGCAACCTCCATGGAGATGATCAGCATGCCCCAAAGGACAGAGGTGGTGTAAATCCCCCATTTCTTGGTTGCGGGAATCCCGCGTGCCAGATCTTCAAAGGTTTTCTCCAACCAGGAATCCAGTCTCTCGAACGCCTGAGCGAGGAGGCCCATGACCTCCTCACGGGTCAACGAAAGATCCTCCTTGCGCAGCGCGTGGAAGAGGGGTGAATCCCCGTCGGCAGGCGAGAGCTCCTTGAGAACCCGGATGTGAAATTTCTCCACTGCTCTGAGGACAGGATTATAGTCAGCCTCTCTCCGGATCTTTTGCAGGTCCTCCTTGGAGAATTGGGGCCGCGTCTGTTTCCCCAGCCCAACCATTCGAAGAGGTGTGAGGACGATTTCCCGGATGAGCCTGCGCGGTCCTGCAAGCACGTCATACTTCGCGAAGAGTGCCCGTACTTTTTCGCCGAGTTGTTGCCTGCTCTCCTGCATATAGCGGTTTTGAAGGGTCTCGGTGAGCTCCATGGAAATCGACTCCCGGATTTCGGTCAGCCGGCTCAACCACGCCCGTGACGCACTCTCCTCCTGAGCGAGAAGAGAGATCATGCGGCCGGTCCCCTCCCGCAGCTCGTTGAGGAGACCGTTCAGATCTTTCTCACGATGAGTGCGAAACGGCTTTCCTTTCACAGCGGAAAGAAGATGACCCCTGAACTCCTGAAAGGATTGCTCGGCCTGGAGCTTCTCCGGCAATGGAGAGGGGATGTAGGGGACAGGGTACAATCGGTTTTCCTGGAGGGATATGCCAAAACCTTCGAGAACCCGGATGAGATCCGATCCGGAGTCGCGATCCCGTACCTTGTTCAAGATAAAGAAACACGGCTTCTCCGACCTCAGTATTCGTCCAAGCACGGCGTTGGGAACTTCGTCCGCGTATTTCTCCTCACTGGAAACAAAAACTACGGCATCGGAGAGACGCAGGAGATCTTCCGTCATCCTACGATTCGACAATTCCACGCTGTCCAGATCGGGGGTATCCACCAAGATCAGATGGCGCCACTCTTGCCGTTCATGTCCGAGAGCAATCAGGTGGCCAACCATCCCTGAAGATGGCTGAGGGGGAAGCTTCACAAGTGATTCCTTGATGATCCTGATTCCTTCCAGGGGGAATTCTTCTTCAATGGAGGAGTCCTTATGGACATAGGCCACCGGACCGCCGGTCTTGGGTCTCTCCACCCCGGCAAGGCTGAGGGAACTCTCACAGAGTCCATTGAAAAGGGTGGATTTCCCTGTCCCCGTGCCTCCGACAAACGTCACCCATGCGTCCTGGTTTATCCTCTTGTAATTGAGGACGGCTGCGGTTTTCGGCAGTTCTCCTTTTAGGGTTTCAAATTGTGCATAGTCTATAACGAGGCCGGGGCATTGGAGATTCCCGAGGAACCGCCAATCCCAATTCGGTGCATCATTTTGAGCAGGTGTCTTGAGGAGAAACCGGTCCAACTGCGTGAAGAAACCTCCTTGGATGTGATCGATGTTTAAATGGCCACACGAACGGCCGCCGGATTCAGCACCCTGACGAGTTCTCCGGGGGCCATCTCTGCAAGGAGGCCTCTTTTCCCTGCATTGATGAGGATGGTCGGCAGTTCGAGAATAGTCTCTTCCAGATAGACTGGCAGACTCTTCCTCGTTCCGAAAGGGGAAATGCCTCCCACCATATATCCCGTGTGCCTGTGAGCGGTATCCGGGTCGCATGGTTTCACGGTCTTTACCCCCATTATTCTTGCCAGGTTCTTGGTGGAAACCTCCCTGTCGCCGTGCATGAGCACCAGGAACGGGTTGCCACGATCATCCTCCATCACCAGGGTCTTAATGACCCGGTGCTCGTCCATACCAAGTTCGCGGGACGCGACTTCGGTGCCGCCCTTTTCCTGGTATCGGTACGGTCGGAGCGTGAAGTCCGCTTTCTTCTGCTTCAAAACGCGAATGGCCTGGGTGATCGGCTGACTCGGTTTCACGAAAAACTCAAATGTCGTTCGAAGGACACAGCTTGAACACCGCGCATCTTGCATGTGCGGGTCTTCGAGCCTTGCAGACCTCTCGGCCGTGATAAATGAGGATGTCCGAGAAGCGGCGCCATCTTTCCCTCGGCAGGAGAGATTCCAAATCCTTTTCGATTCTCCCGGGGTCCTGGCTTTCGCTGAGCCCCAGTCTGAATGCAAGCCTGCGCACGTGGGTGTCAACGACAATCCCGGGAACTCCGAAAACCGCCCCCAGAACGACATTGGCTGTCTTCCGCCCCACACCCGGGAGCTTCAGCATATCCTCCATGGTGGAGGGAACCTCCCCTCCATAAAGATCGACCAGGCCCTGGCTGCATCCCTTGATGGATTTGGCCTTGTTCCTGAAGAATCCAGTGGGCTTGATGTCCTCCTCCAATTCGGAAATCGGCGCTCTGAGGAAATCCTGGGGCGTCTTGTACTTCCTGAACAGGGAAGCGGTGACCTCGTTGACCCGCTTGTCCGTGCACTGGGCTGAGAGGATCGCAGCCACCAGGAGTTGAAAAGCACTTTCATATCTCAATGCGGTTTTCTCATAGGTATACAGAGGATCCAGGATCTCGAAGATGCGGTTAGCCCTCTTTCCCTTCACTCGCACGTTTTCCATTTGTCCTCTAGTCAAAATGTTTTTCAGTGATGGTCACTGGAAAGCCAGTATAGTGGAGAAGACAGGGGATGGCAACTTTATGACTCAAGGTGTGACCTCAAGGCTTTGGGAGGAGGAAGAGAGTGATAAGATCGGGAAGCGCAGGGAATTTCAGTCGCGAGGCTCAATATGAATGGTTTTGACAAAGAATGTCGGATCGGGCAAATTGATTCTTCCGGGGAAAGACCCTGAAGCTGTCCCGAGGGAGGGACGTCCTCGAGGTTCTTGCAGTTGTGATTTCTCTCTGCTCGGCCCGGCTTTCGCACCCCCCCCGTGTCTCTTATTCTCTCGTTTGTCCTGGCGAGAACCGCCGGTTGTGGGAGAGAACAGGGATGGAGAAAGGAGAGAAATATGTCGGAAACAGGACTGCTGACGGAAAAAGAGGGAAGACATCTTCTCTCTATTGCCAGGAGAACCATAGAAACGAGGCTCTCCAATCAAGAGGAGGAACCCTCCTCTGAACAGAGCGAATCCCCCCAATACAAAGAAAAGAGAGGCACCTTCGTGACATTGACTATCGAAGGAGCCCTGCGCGGGTGCATAGGGCACATTATTCCTCAGGAGACACTGATCGAGGGAGTTCGGATCAATGCGATCAATGCCGCCTTTAAGGATCCTCGGTTCAGGCCCCTCAGTCAAAAGGAATGGAAGCGAGTGAAGATTGAGGTGAGCATTTTGACGGACCCTGTGACGCTTCGGTACTCCGATGCAGAGGATCTGCTGAGGAAATTAACGCCGGGAAAAGACGGAGTGATTCTAAAGAAGGGATTTCACCAGGCCACCTTCCTGCCACAAGTCTGGGAGCAACTTCCGGAAGTGGAGGAATTCCTGATGCAACTCTGTCATAAGGCCGGTTTGAACGGCGATGCCTGGAAGAGGGAGAAACTCGATGTCTCCATCTATCAGGTCCAGGCATTCCATGAATAAAAGCTTTTTTTGTTATCCCCGCAAAAACACCTAAAGAGCTTCTTTTCCTTTGCCGATGGCTAGGTTCAAGGAGGGTAGAATCCTTGACTCGCCATCGGAACCATGCACTCTACGGCTTGATCCTGACAGGGCTGATCTACGGGTTGGGCGGCTGTGTCCCCCTTGCGACCGATGTTCGGAAGGAGGCCTTCCGAACTTTTGACAAGTCTTTCGACTCACTCGGAGAGTCTCCCACATTGAATGAGGTGATCGACCTTGGGGGAGTCAAAGTCCATGTCGTCGGGCACAGGCATTTCTTCAATTACCGCAAGGCGGCTGCTTATGGATCGCCGGTGATCGGATATGCGACTTCCAACAACGAAATCTGGGTTTTTGGAAAGGTGGTCAGAGGAAAGATCGTGATCAACCAGGCGGTTCTCGGTCACGAATTGATGCATCTGCTCAATTTCAAGAACAAGGCCATTGCAGACCCTGATCGGCTGGATGATCTGGGCGCATAGAAGTGAAACCGGTTTTTCCGGCTTTCCGGTTCAACGGTCATAAACGACAGACCGGACAACCGGACAAACCGGATAAACTAAACAAACCAAACAGACCAAGTAACGGCCCTATGAAGAAGAGACCTCCATCCATCATCATCATTGCGCTCATCTATTTTCTCGAGCCGGTGGGCAATATCATGCAGGCCGCCCTTGTCAACGACATGCCTGTTTATGGAGAATCGGGAATCTTGTCTCACCTCGTCTGGACCGATTGGGTCATCCTGTCTCTCTTCCCTGTTACCGGTGTAGGGATCTACATGGTAAGAAGGTGGGGCTGGTATCTTTTCGTCTCCTTTTCAGTGACGCTGATCGTCTACAACGTGTACGTATACTCCATCAACCCCAATTACGAGCTTGAAACGGTCCTGCTCTTTATTGGTGTTGTCACCTTCATGTCGGCTTTTTTTCTAAGAAAGCACGTCTATGCGCCATATTTCAATCCCCGGCTTCGCTGGTGGGAGAGCGCAGCGAGATACAGAGTAGGCCTGAACACCCAGATTCTTACGGATCAAGGTGTCCAGACATGCTCAACGGTCGATATCTCGGAAACCGGATGTTTTCTCAGCACCCGGGCAGTATTGGAGGAGGGTTCTCTCGTGATGCTGAAGATCCACTGCAGAGGGGCCGAGATAGGCTGTCTTGGCAGGATCGTCAGAAAGTCTACTGAAAGAGAGCTGACGCACGGTTACGGTATCATGTTTCAAGGCTTGCCTAAAGAGACCAGGAAAATGCTCAAGCTTCTGATCTTTTCCCTGCAGCAACTGGGCAGAGAACAGAGGAAAGGAAAAATCAGCGTCTCCGAGATCCCTTCCAATTTTTGGGAAATGAGAAAAGTGCCTTTCTCGAAGGTGTTCTCCAGCCTGAAATCCGCCTTAAGTCGTACCGTATACAGCTTCAGGAACGGCTTCTAATTCGTCGTGAATACCAGCGACTTCACGGTGACAGGAAACACCTGGTCACCCACGAGGGGCTTGCTGATATCGATCCAATCTCCGTCGTTGAGGGACAATTCATCGAGCGACAGCAGATTGGTTTTCAACCCGGTCTCCCGTCGAATGACATTCCCCACACTGCGCGCGATATCCTTCTCGAAGATAAGAATGACGGGGATTTCCTTGTGAATGGTATTGGGGAGCGCACTCTCGATTGATCTGGCAAACAGTTCCAGTGAGGGATAATGAACCCGCACCGGGTCCTTGAAATACAAGGCCACGATCTCCTGCCCTTCCTCCAGATCGAACCTGTTGAATGCCATCTGCACCCGGGACACCACATGTTCCACGCTCAGTTTTTCCAGATCCGCATCCACCCGGAGCACGGGAACATTACGAAGCGGAAGTGTCAGCCGGTTGTCCATGAACCCCGAGGAACCCGAAATGGACAAAGAGTAGGCGCCTGCGCCGATCACGGTGGCTCTGATCTTGTTGAGCGGCTCGACCACTGGAGACTTCAAGGTGGGAGTCAACGAGCGGATGGTTTTGGCAAGAATGCTTCCAATGTCGTTGTAGCGGCCTTTCTTGCCGTAGATAATCTCGGCCACGCCTCCGGAAAACATGTATTCATCGATCGGGATCGAATAGTCCAGATCACCGGTCATCATGAGTTTCCTGGCGAGAGGGGAACGCGGAGGGCCCATCATCACCTCAATGAGCACTTCGGCCATCTTGGCCGCGATATTTCCAATGTGCTCTTTGGGGATTCGATCCCCAAGCCGGTACTCCATGCCGATATGCCGCATGACTTCAATCGCCGGGTCGGCAAGCTGGCGGATTCTGATCTCGGAATCGAGGGCCATCAATCTGCCGCCGACCGCAATGCAGCTTGTAGAGAGAACTTTGCCGTTTCTGGATATGGCCAGGTTGGATGTCCCGCCGCCGATGTCGCAGGACATGACCGCTTTGCCTTGATCCCTGGATCGGGCGGTTGCGCCGGAGCCCATGGCCGCGAGAAGGCTTTCGAAGTTGGGGCCTGCTGTTGCCGCTACGAATTTGCCTGCATCCTTGGAAAGGGCCTCAGCGATCTGGGGGGCATTTCGTTTCTTGGCGGATTCACCCGTAACGATAACCGCACCGGTGTGAATGCTGTCAGGGTCGATCCCCGCACGTTGATATTCTTCCTTGAAAAAGGCGTTCAGCGTCTCGATGTCGAGGGACCTGTCCGGAAGAATGGGGGTATCGATGATCCTTCCTTCATAGATCACCTTTCTTTCTTCAATCCGGAAACGCAGAGTAGGGGACTTTTCATCCCTGACCAGGATCAGATTTGAAAAGGCAAGATGACTGGTTGCGCTGCCGACATCGATGCCGACGGAGAGTAGTTCGATTCTGTTGATTTCCATTGCCGTCTCTCACAAAACACTATTTGGATGCACGCAGGACAACCCGGGCATCGGCACTCCATTGATGTTGAGGATTTCATCTTCATAGAAAACCCGAACCCCATCCATCCAGAGGATACAAGGGTGAACGGGGATTCTGCTAAGCCGAAATTTACACCAGAGGCACTGTCGCCTCAATTTGCTCTTTCGCCCCGAAATATAAGGAAATCTGCCTTATGTGTCAATTGATATATGGTTCTTCGGCAGCTTTCACCGCGCCTTTTTTCAGTCCGGTTTCACCATTGCCTCTTCCCACCAGCCGATGACGGAGCCATATCTCTCAAACCGTACCTTTTCTCTTGTTTCAACTTCCCGAATCCACTCCCCCAATGAAGATGCGTGATGAATGATCAACGGAACGCTTCGGTTGGGCAGGATGTCGGAGGCAAGGCGGTACATATCCATGGCTTTGCCTATATGCGCTGCGGTTTCCTTTGTATCCCAGGGTGTGGGGTGGATGAACCCATGAACCGCCCCTTCCGCCTTCGAATACGCCCACTGGAAGGGAAACAGCTCCTTCAAACGCCGCATGAGACGCACGGCAAGCAGATTCGTTTCAACGGTCGAACCCTTGTGAAGATTCTTCAGAATTTCATCGTCAAAGGATTCGAAGCCTACCGAAGAGAGAAGAATCCTGATCCTCATCTTTCTGGCAATGGCCAGCGCTTCCCGCAACTGTTTTTCTCCCTGCACCAGCCAGTCCGCTCTCATCGTGAGATTCACCTGGGAAAGCCGCAGGTCTCTCTCCCCCGCCTGCGTCAGGATATGCGGGAGCCCGGGGAGAGGATTCTCGTTGATCAATTCAAAAGCGATTTTGCGGCCGTCATCTGCCTCGGGAAGTCCGGAGATCTGCGCCAGAACCTTTTCACGATCCAGAACTCCATGAAAGCCCTTATCGATGGCCACATCGCAGAAACTGCACCCCCTGAGGAGCAACTGCACCCGCTGCTTCTTCCCTTTCTGCATCGAAACCGGATAGTCGATTTCGATCTGTCTGGGACGAGAAGCATGTGGACATCCTATCTGCTGCAGGACTTGGGCGGTGGTAACAGGATGGTTCGTGAGCATTCCCTGGTCCAGCCGGAAAAGATTTCCCCATCGCACTCTCGTAAGAAATCCCTCGTCCCAGGGTTTCTTGGCGTTTGAGAGGATGACTCCCTTTTCCGCGGTCAACAGGAATCCTGGCCCCGCAGGAAGAGTCGGACGAGGCTCTTTCAGGAAAGGCACGATCTGCTCGGCAGGGCCATGAAGGGCAAAAGAGAAGGAGCTGGAGAGGCCGGGAAACCTGTGTGGATAAGATCTCCACTCCTTTTCCCCTCTGAAATCCGTGTCAGCCTGAGGACCGGCGAGAATGGTGAGAGCTCCTTCCTGTTTCAGTTCCTTGGCCAGATCGATAAGATCCTGGCGTCCTCCCAGGGTGGAAAACCCGACAACGGGTTCATGAGCGACGAAATAATCAGAAAGGGCCTTTTTAAGAAGAGTTTTGTCATCCCCCCTGTCCACCGCAATCACGATGCACTCGTAGGGGGTGTGCTCTTCAATGATGGTTGCAGCCATCTGCGGGCCGAGAAGGCCGTAGGTCTCACCGGCAAAATAGCCGGCGATGATCGCCATTTGTTTTGTGTGTCTCATCCTTCTCGCAGTTACAACCTCTCTGTTCTTTATACCGCCGTGACTATCAGAATCAAACTTCTTTCCGGATGGATTGACTTGTATCCTATGTTAGCGGAGACATCATCCGTAAGCAGTAATGTTCTTCGTGCTCTTGGTGTCCGTGTTGAAAACAAAAGGTTCTCAGAGGGGGGTATCTTGCCACGAAGGTTCATGATCGGATGTTGCCGTTGCGCTGGTTTGATGGTAAATTGATTATTCAAACAAGGTGGAACTGAGGGACCGTTTCCATGCTCGACACCAAGGAACTGGTAAGATACGACAGACAGATCCTGATTCCCGAGATCGGGGAATCAGGACAGGAACGTCTGAAGAATGCAAAGGTATTTATTGCCGGAGCGGGTGGGCTCGGTTCTCCGATTTCGATCTATCTCGCTGCCGCCGGAATCGGAAGAATCCGGCTGGTGGACTGTGACACCGTGGATGCAAGCAATCTCAACAGACAGGTGCTCCACTGGGAAAAGGATGTGGGCAGGAAAAAGGTCGAATCGGCATGCGAGAAGCTAAAGGATCTCAATCCCCATATCTCCATAGAACCCGTTTGCGATGTCATCACGGCCTCGAACGTGTCGAAACTCATCGAAGGGTTCGATGCGGTGGTCGATGCCATGGACAATCTGGAGACTCGTTTCCTTCTCAACAAGGCCGCCGTGGATCGGCAGATTCCCTTTTTTCATGGCGCGGTGCGCGGCTTCGAGGGAAGGGTGATGACAATCCTGCCCGGAAAGACGGCCTGCCTCCGGTGCATGCGTAAGGAGACCCTGCCGCCGGAGAAGTTCCCCGTGATCGGGGTGGCCCCGGCACTGATCGGGACTATCCAGGCTACGGAAGTGGTCAAGTATTTTGTGGGAGTTGGACGGTTGCTGACCAACCGTATCCTGCTCTACGATGGACTGGATTGCAGGTTCACCGAATTCCAGGTGCGCCGTGATCCGAATTGCGACCATTGCGGTCATCTGAAAGGAAGGGGGCAAGGGGAGTGAGCGTCAAGGTACACATTCACAAGACCCATCGACAGTTTACCAACGGCTTTGAAGTGGTGGAGACAAAAGGGTTCACGGTTGGGGAGTGTCTGAAGGACCTCGTGCGACAATATCCGGCATTGGGCGGGAGCCTCTACGGCAAAAAGGGCGGGCTGAATCCGCTCCTCGAGATCTATGTGAACGCGGAGAGTGCATACCCCGACGAGATGGCCAAGCGGGTGAAGGACGGGGATGCCATCCACATTACGCTGATGCTCTCTGGAGGGTAGACCCTGATAGGATCGAACCGCAGAATGTCGAATATCCAATATCGAATTTCGAAGGTAAGACTTCGGGAACCCGATTTCGTGATCCGACCTGTCCTCTGTGGCATGTGCCGACGCCGCAAAGTACGGTTGAAAGGAATCAGGCCTTGTTAGCTGCTGAAGTAGAATAGCTATGGTAAGCGGATATTCCTTCGATATTCGACATTCGGTGTTCGATATTCGATGTTCAAAGACAAAACGCAAGAGGGGCCCCAGGATTTTCTGGAGAGCCCCTCTTGTCATCTGGAGAGAAGGGTCCGAGAAACAGACCCTAGCCAAACGGTTTAGTGAGCCTGGGCGACCAGTACGGACGCCTCTTTGGCGGCCTTCGAAATCCTCTCGGCCGCGCTCCTCTTCTTGTCTATGCTCACATTGTCCGGATCCACGTAATCGACCGCTTTCATGTCGCAGAATCGAACGCACTGCGGGTCCCCGTCGCAAAAATCGCACTTAAAGACTTTCCGGTCGATCGTGTTGTACGACATGGCCCCGAACGGGCAGACCGCCACGCAGGAGCGGCAGCCGATGCATTTATCATAGTCTATCTCGGTCGTGCCCAGGGACTCGTTTCGCGAGATCGCCTTGACCGGACACACATTCATGCAGGGCGCATCCTGGCACTGATTGCAGGACATGGGGATATAGAGCCCTTCCTGCTCCCACTTCATGACCCTGATGCGGCTCCTGGCAGGGTTGGAGATGCCGTCGTGGGATACGGCACACACGAGCTCGCAGAGCCTGCAGCCCGTGCACTTTTCATGATCGATATAAAGTACTTTGGACATGGTTTCCTCCTCCCAAATTACACCAGGTGTGAAGGCTCTTTGTCGATGCCGAGCCGTTTCAGAGTTTCCGGTTTGGGGATTCCGTTCTCGTCCCAGCCCTTGTGGTCGTAGCACTCCTTGCGCATCTTCAGCCATTTATCCTTTTCGATGACGCGGCCGATCGCATCGGGAGCCCCACGCCGGGTCGGTTCTGTGTGGTAACGCGGGTTGAGCACGTCGCCTTTTTCCGGATCGTCCTTGGTCAAACCTTCCCTCAGGTTGAACAGCCGCTCCATGTTGTTGCAACGCTCGGCGACTTCCCAGATCTCCTTGGGTGTGAGCTGGATACCCGTGTTGTAGTAGAGCACCTTGGACCAGTCCTCAAAGTTCGGGAGGGTGGCGCCCAGGAAGGTCGTGTGATACTTGCAGATGCCCAGGGCGTCCACGGCCATGTAACAGTTCTCGTGCCAGAAGACCTGCCAGGGCTTGCCGATGTACTCGGTCTGCTCGCTGCTGAGGGGGCCGTCGTAGGGAATCGGGCTGCTGTAGATCTTCCTCAACACTTCCACCGGGAGGTGATAGAGGTCGATGGCAGGCCTGCTCCGGAGGTGGTCCGATCCCCGGGAGGAGAGGGAAATGTTCAGCGCGAGCGCCGGCGTCGCTCTCTCGTCAGAGTGCAGGTTGCTCATTCCCTTCACCTGGATCAGGTACTTGAAGGAGTCCTTGCCGATCTTCTTGGAGGCGGCAACACCGCCGTCTGCCAGGACATCGCCGAGCCAACCCTTCCGGAAGCTGATGCGCTCGATCATCTCGATGACCGCCTCGTCGTTTCCGAAGCGCAGCTCCAGGCCGTCGGTTTCCTTGTTCGTCAGGATGCCCACTTCGTAGAGTTCCATGGCCCAGGAAATGAGGCTCCCGATCTCCAGGTTGTCAACCCCGTACTGGTCTACGAGATGGTTTGCAATCAGGAGGGTTTCCGCCCTCGGGGTGTCGGTCTCTCCGCAGAAGGCGCCCTGGGAGGTGTACTCGGGGCCTTCGTCGTATCGGCCGGCCCACTTGCTGTTTCCCGGGATTTTGTACTGGGCCCGGCAGTGCACCTGGCAGCCGAAGCAGCCGGTCATGTGGTAGGGGCCCATGGTCTCTTCCGCGATCTCATCCAGATGCTCGGGCTCGATGTCGTCCGAGTACTCGCACTGGTTGTACTGAAAGTTCCTGCACCGGACCCCGCCCCAGGAGTTGGTGGCGCCCCAGATGAAGGGGGTGCCGATGGCGCCCTGGGTCTGGTTTACCTTGGCGCTGGTGATCTGCTCGATGAAGCGCTTGTTGAACTCCAGCGCCTCCTTGGGGTGGGCGATCTTGATATCCATGGTTCCCCTGCAGGCGACCGCCTTCAGGTTCTTGGACCCCATGACGCATCCCATGCCCGTCCTTCCGCCTGCGTTCTTGATCCCGGTCATTACGTTCGCGTACGTCACCAGGTTCTCGCCAGCGGGTCCGCAGACCATGGACTTGACCTCCTGGTCCCCGAGGTCGTCGCGGATGGCCCACTGGGAATCCGGCACCGGCAGACCCCAGATGCCGCGCGCATCGCGGATCTCGATCTCGCCGTTATGGATGTAGATGTATACGGGGTGTTTCGCCTTCCCCTTGATGACCAGGTGATGAAACCCGGCCCAGGCCATCTCCGGGGTGAAGAAGCCGCCCATGTTGCAGCTCCCCAGGAGGCCGGTCAGCGGGGATTTTGCCATCACGTGACATCTGGAGGTCGCGGAGGCGGGGGTTGCGCAAAGGATCCCGCCGCTCACCATGAGGGTGTTGTCGGGGCCTAGCGGGTCGCACCCCTTCTTAGTGTGATTGTAGAGCAGGTAGGCATCCAGGCCCCTGCCCCCCAGGAATTTTTTTCGCACCTCGAGCGGAATCGGCTTCGTCTCGATGCTCCCGGTCGTGAGATCGATGTAAGCGATCTTTCTATTCAAAGGCATATCACTTTACCTCCTTCCCCTTCTCTGACATCTTTTTATCAAAAACTTCCTGGGCGATCTTTCTGTTTACGTCCCACACCGGTCCTCGGATCCGGGGAAATCCGTCTTTGACCCACGCCACGCGGAATTCGCATCCGCACGTGGGGCATTTGATGGTGTTATCGCCCTTTTTTGGCTCGAGCCGCTCCATGCAGGTGGGGTTGGGGCACCTGCATTTCCCGAGCGTTCGGGTGGCCCGGAGGCTTTCGGCAGTGGATTTTTCTCTTTCATCGAGCGCCATAATAACCCTCCTCTTTTTAGACGGAAGCGTAACGAATAGTTCATCATTGTGAACAACTGTTTGGATGATAGCAAAGCGAAGTCTTTTGTCAAGAGAAATTCAGATTGGTCAAAATTGACATAATAATAAAAATCAGCCAGCTACACGGGTTTTGAGGCGAAAGGGAGGACGTTCCGTGAACTGTGTGCATGAGTTCATCATACTGAACAAGGAGAGTGCCAATCTCGTCTTCTCCGCATAATTGAGTGGGGTGAGTTCATCATAATGAACTCACCGCTTTCGCTGTGCCGGTAGTAAATCCTCCCCTCGCAAAATAACAAAATATAATACTTATGCGAAGGATTATACAGTGCTGCATCCCTGATTCCTACAGGGAATGTATTGACAGCACGAGTGGAAACCAGTAGATACAAGAAAAAAGTTCAACATGGTGAACAATGGCGAAAGGGTATTTTGCACCATCCGTGAAAAGGGCCTTTGAGATCCTGAGGATGATCTCCAGATCCAGGGATGGGATGGGCATCAGTGAACTGGCCAGAAGCCTGAAAATGGCAAAGAGCACGGTCCACGGGATGACCTCCGCCCTGGAAGAAACCGGCGCGGTAATGCGAAATCCGGTTACAAAGCGCTACACCCTCGGATTCACTCTCTTTGAACTGGGAAGAGTGGCCTATTCCCAGGTCGATCTCAAATCGCTTTCAAGACCGGCCATGGAGAACCTCATGGAAAAAACCGGGACTTCCGTTTTCATGGGATTGTTGAACGGGGAGCATGTGACCATCCTGGATGTGGTGGAATCGAAGAGCGAGCTGAAAATCACTGCGCCCATAGGAGCGACCATTCCTCTGATCGCAGGGGCGGTGGGGAAGGTATTGCTTTCCCGAATGGATGAGGATCAGGCAATCAGGCTGGTAAGGGAAAAAGGTCTGAGCCGTTATACGGCCAACACGATCTCCAATCCGGAAACGTATTTTGAGGAGATCCGATCCGTGCGGAAGAGGGGATACGCCACAGACGACGAGGAATATATCGCAGGGGTTCGGGCGGTGGCATCTCCGATTCTGGAGGAGAGCGATATGATGGGTGCGCTCTGGGCCGTGGGTTTCAAGGCGAGCCTGGACGGGGAGAAAATGAAAACCCTGATCTCTGAGACCAAGAAGGCTGCGGAGGAGATCAACCGGAGAGTCCGTGGGAATATGATGGGGTCGGGAAACGGAAAACCGTCAGACTAGCCGCTCGGCCGATGCGTCCAGGTAAAATGTCACTGGTCATTTGATTCTCATTCGACATTGGACGTTCGATGTTGGACGTTCGCTAGATCTTCCCGGCAACCTCCTGCAGAAACCTTTTAAAAAAAGATTCCATGAATGCATGCCGCTCTTCAGCCATCCGGCGACCCTCTGATGTGAGCATCCGGTCCTTGACCCCGCAGAGCTTCAGCTTGAATTCCCTGTAACCCGTATCCTCCCTGGTGTAGGGCCGGGTTTCCTCGATCGCGATCTCCGGGTTATGGAGCCTCGCGCCCACCTCGCCAGCAAACAGAAATGCCCTGCCGATCCCCACGGCGCCTATGGAGTCCAGCTTATCGGCGTCGAAAAGGACCTTTGCCTCAAGGGTTTCAGGGCGGCTGTTCCCCCTGAATCGATGGGAACGAATGCAGTGGATGATGTTCGACCTTGTCTCCGGGCCCAGGGGAAAGTCGCCGAGGAGTTCGGACGCGATGGCTGCACCCCTTTCTGCATGACAGATGAGTCCCTTGGAGGAATCCTGAAAAGGACGACCTACATCGTGGAGATACGAGGCGATCTGCAGTACAAAAAGGTCCGCGCCTTCCATGGGACCGATGTGCATGCATAGCGTGAATACCCGCAGGGTGTGATCCCAGTCGTGGCTGGAAGGGGTTTCGGCAAGAGAATCCTGTGCGAACTGCCTTACTTCTTCAATCACGCGTTCTTCGGATTCCAAGGGTTCCCCTCGTATTTTCTACTGAGAAAATTCATTTCAGGTTTAAGGTGTCAGTGTTCAGGTGTCAGGAAACTGATGAACTACTGTGCTGACACCTGACACCCGACATCTGATATCGCAAGTTTCACACTAAGAATCTACGGCTTAAACGGTCATCCCCCTACAGAGTTTTCTCACCTTACTCATTATTTCGAGTGCGTCGAGCGTCAGGCAGCGCCGGTCTTTATAGAGAATCCTGCCGTTCACCATGACGTGTTTCACGTCGGAACCCATTGCGGAGTACACGAGGCTGGAAAAGGGATTGTAAAGCGGTACAAGGTGTGGGCTGCCGATGTCTACGACGATGATATCCGCCTTCTTTCCCGGTTCGAGGGTCCCGATATCCTTTTCAAGCCCGAGGGCTTTCGCACCGCTGATGGTCGCCATTTTCAAAACCGTAAAGGCATCCAAGCTGACCGGGTTCATTTCGAATACCTTGCTCAGCTTGGCTGCGCTGTCCATTTCCTTGAAAAGATCCAGATCGTTGTTAGAACCGCATCCGTCCGTGCCCAACGCTATGGTAAGACCCTTGGCCACCATATCCGGCACCCTGGCCACCCCGGAACTCAGCTTCATGTTGCTCTCAGGCACGTGGACAATCTTCACACCCCTTTTCGCCAGGAGCGTTATCTCTTCATCATCCAAATGAATGGCATGGGCACATATGAGCCCCTCGCAGAGCAGGCCCAATCTGTCCAGGTGGCGCACAGGCCGAACCCCGGTCTTCCGAACAACGGCTGCCACTTCCTCAGCGGTCTCGGAAAGGTGAGTCTGAAGAGGAACCGAAAAACTTCGTGAGCTCTCCATCGCCTGCACCAGGGTGTCGTCCGAACAGGTGACGGGACTGTGACAGAAAAGACCGGGGGTAATGAGATCGGAAAAATGAATCCACCTCTCCAGGAATCTCCTGCCGTTCGAAAGGTTTTCTTTTGGGTCCGGCACTCCCGGTGCTGGAAAATCTATCACACCCTGGGCGACGACGGCCCGAAGACCTGCCTGGTGCGCCGCACGGATCGTGGCGTCCTGAAAGAAATAGCCGTCGGAAAAGGTAGTCGTGCCGGAAGCGATCATCTCCAGACAAGCAAGGAGCGCCCCCCAATACACTGTTTCTTCATTCAGGTGCTTTGCTTCTGCGGGAAAAATTTTCTGGTGAAGCCAAGTGCTCAGTGGGAGGTCGTCGGCGAACCCCCTGAAGAGGGTCATGGCGGCGTGCGTATGTGCATTGACAAGCCCCGGCATGATGATCCCCTCACGTGCATCGAGAATTTCAGCGTGAGGAGGGAGATCACCTTTCTTCGGCCCGGATTGTATCTCGAGAATGCGATCTCCCCTGACGATGATCCGGGCGTTTTCAAGAGGGGCCGCTTCATGCACCATGGTGAGTGCGATGCCTCCTTCGATGACCAGATCAGGCCTGCTCTCCGGGAGGCGGCTTCCTGTTTCAGATGTTCGTGCATGAGTGCTCAACAGAAGGTCCTCCGCAGTTCTCCAGGACTCTAACGCATCCAACGTCCCCAAGACGTTTCGTTTCTGAAAGAGGCCCCCATGGCCATACCATGGCCTTTCTCTATAAAGGTGTTACCTCTTCATGAAGTTCGATTCATGAAGTTCGATTTGATTTGCGGTCTCTTATACCACAGTTTCCGGCAAGAGTTCTTAAGAAGAGGCTCGCCGCTCGTTTGAATTTGCTTGACTTGATGCAAGGTTCTGTTAGTTCAGAAACCGATACCATGAACACTTTTAAACCTTCTGATATTCCTCTGAGCGCGGATGAGTCGGTCGATGAGTTCATGCACGGGCGTCTCAGGCTGATTCAGCCCAGACGCGGTTACCGCTTCTCGATCGATGCGGTTCTTCTCGCTCAATTTGTCACCACAAAGGTGGGGGACATGGTCGTGGACCTCGGGACCGGATGCGGAATCATACCGCTCCTCCTTCTCCTGACGAGGCCTCTATCCCATGTTCTCGGCTTGGAGATCCAGTCGGATCTGGCAGGCCAGGCATTCAGAAATGCCTCTCTGAACGGAGTGGCCGGCAAGATGAGCGTGGTCGTTGCGGATGTAAGAAACGCTCCCCTTTCCCCTCTTTCGACCGACGTGGTAGTATGCAATCCCCCTTATCGCCAGTTCGCTACAGGGCGGATAAATCCAAATCCGCAAAAGGCGATCGCCAGGCATGAAATCCTTTTGGGGTTGGATGATATCCTGAAAACGTCGAAGCGCATTCTGAAGGTCGGCGGACGAATGGCCCTCATCTATCCCGCCGTTCGAATAGTGGATATGATGGCCAGGATGAGGAGTCACGGGGTGGAGCCAAAGCGAATCAGGTTCATCCACCCGAATGGGGAATCCGAGTCAAAACTTGTCCTGGTGGAAGGGACTGCCGGAGGAAGACGGGGGATAAAGGTCTTGCCGCCGCTCCTTGATCCAAAAGATCTCCCTATCCTGAGCTGAGGCGGAACTCGATCTTCTCAACCGTCCGGCGGCCGAGTTTTTCATTCAGTTTATCCCTGATCGCTTTCTCCGCCAGACCGAGTTCCTGGAGCCAGATGGGCTCAGAAACCCTGACCCTTAAACGTCCTTTTCTGATCCAGAGAGGATGGGCGTTTCCTGCAACCACTGGTCCGACCGTATCATCCCACACGCGCCAGATCAGACCATCTTCAGGATTGATGGAAAGACCGGAGTCGGTCATCAGGGATGCGATGATATCTTTCAGGGATGTGAGGCCCTTTTTGTTCTCGTCCATAATTATTCCGCCACTAAGACACGAAGGCACTAAGAAAAATGATTTCTTTGTGACTTGGTTGCTTTGTGGCTAATCTTTTATCGCTTTTCCAGCCGTCCTTTAATCATTGACGGAACAACAAGTTGTCTGTATTGTAGCAGAAAATAGCTCAATAAGAATAGAGGAAATCCGATGGCATGGGATTGGGAAAAACTACAGCAGCAAAGAAAGACAACAGGTCCGAAAACACCCCCTCAGGTAGGGCAGGTCCTTGACAGGTTAAAGGGAAGTCGATTCAAATTGCCCGGCTTCTCCTTCATTGTCATAGGCCTGGTAGTTATCTACCTGGCAACTTCTACCGTGTACACGGTTGCAGTCGATGAGGTCGGTGTGATCCAGAGGTTCGGGAAATATTCGAGGATCGCCGGTCCGGGACTGAATTTCAAATTTCCGGCGGGCATCGAGAAGCTGTCCAAGGTCAAGGTCAGGTATGTGTACAAGGAAGAGTTCGGTCTCCGCACCGCGAAGGCGGATGTGAGAAGCCGATATGCCGGAGGGGAGGCATATCTCAGCGAGTCGCTCATGCTTACGGGCGATCTGAACGTGGCCGTGGTGCCATGGATCGTTCAGTACCGGATCAAGGATCCATACCTGTACCTTTTCAAGGTGAGGAACGTGAGGAACACCCTGCGTGACCTTACCGAGTCGACCATGCGTCTTGTTGTTGGAGACCGGAGCATCAACGAGGTCATCAGCAAGAGAGAGGAAATCGCGGAGCAGGCCCAAGAACTGTTGCAGAAGGAATTGGACGAGGCGGAAACGGGCATCAGTGTGACAACGATCGAGATGAAGAGGACCAATGTGCCTGAACCGGTGCAGCCTTCCTTCAACGAAGTCAACCAGGCCGTTCAGGAAAAGGAGAAAATGATTTATCAGGCGAGAGAGGCATACAACAAGGCGGTCCCCCAGGCAAGAGGCGATGCCGAGAAGACGATAAGGGAGGCGGAAGGATACGCACTTGATCGGGTGAACAGGGCGAAGGGGGATGCATCGAGATTTCTTTCCCTCTACCAGGCCTATGTGAAGTCCGAGGATGTGACACGGAGGCGACTCTATTTGGAAGCCATCAGGGACATATTTCCCAAGCTCGGGAACAAGTACATTGTCGACTCCAACCAGAAAAATTTCTTACCCCTGCTGAATCTTGGCAAGACAGAGAAAGGAGGAGAGCAATGAAATCCAAAGCAATCCTTTTTCCTGTCGTTGTCCTGCTGATCATTCTTTTCACGTCGGCCTATGTCATTGACGAAACCGAGCAGGTCGTGCTCACGCAGTTCGGGAGGGCAATCGGGGAGCCGAAGAGAGACCCCGGCCTCTATTTCAAGATTCCCTTCATCCAGCAGGCGAACTATTTTCCGAAAAACCTCCTGGAATGGGATGCGGATCCCGGCCAGATTCCCACCCTGGACAAAACCTTCATCTGGGTTGATACATTCGCACGATGGAAGATCGTCGATCCTTTGAAATTCTTTCAAACCGTCAACAACATGCCCGGGGCATTGACACGACTGGACGACATCATCGATTCGGCGGTGCGTAACTTCGTCACATCCTACCCTCTGATCGAAACGGTCAGGATGACCAATCGGGAGTTGGATACCTTTGAGGTGGGCCTTGACCAGGTCAAAGATACCAGCCCTCTCGGAGAAGTGACCATGGGGAGAAGCATGATCACCAAGCGCATCCTTGAACAGGCCCAGCCCAAGCTGGTCCCATTCGGGATCGAGTTGGTGGATGTGAAGTTCAAGCTTCTGAATTATGTTGAAGAGGTCCAGAAATCCGTTTTCGGCCGTATGATCGCCGAACGGAGACAGATTGCCGAAAAATTCCGATCCGAAGGCCAGGGAGAGGCCCGCAAGATCGAAGGAGAAATGGAAAGGGATCTGAAGAAGATTACCTCGGAAGCGTACATGAAGGCCCAGGAGATCAAAGGAAAGTCGGACGGAGAGGCTACCCGCATTTACGCGGAGGCCTTTGGCAAGGATCCGGAGTTCTACTCGTTCGTACAAACCCTGGAGACATACAGGGAGACCATGGGCGGGGACAGCTCCCTGATCCTCTCGACAGAGTCCGATTTCCTGAAGTTCTTCAAGGGGTATAATATGAAGGAACCGGTCCGTTAGCAGGCACAGAAGAGTTAATAGTTAACAGTTAACGATTAACGATTAATCGATAACGGTTTCGCGGAGCGGATATGGTAAGAGCGGAAATACAGCTTTTCCTGGAGAATGCACCCGGGCAGTTGGGCAGACTCGCCGACCTTCTTGCAGCGGAAGGCATCAACATTGATGCCATGACCATTCAGGATGCCTCGGCTTATGTCAGGGAACTCTTCAAAGCCAGAGGCAAGTCGCTGAAGAGGATAGCGCCGGCCGCCTCATACGGGTCCATGCAGAAAGACTCTGCCGATTACGCCCTGATCCGGCTGCTCGTGAACCACACGGACAAGGCGATCGATCTGCTCTCCAAAAAAGGATACCTCTTCGACATCATGCCGGTGGTGGCGCTCGAGATCGAAAACAAACCGGGCACCCTGTCGGAGATGGCGAGAAAATTTGGAGAGGAAGGAATCAATATCCAGTACGTTTATGGGTCGGCCGTACCGGACCAGAACAGATCCCTTTTCGTATTTTCTCCTGAAGACATCGATGCTGCGGCAAAGATTTTCAAGGAAAAGGAATGATCCCTCCGGCGCTTTCGATGCCCTCCTGACCGGCACCGGGACGGCCTTCAGCATGGTCTTTCTACCGGCTCGGAAAGCCCCTCTCATTGCATGATGGCACCCGTCATGCGCACAAGATGGGGGTCTCCGCGCGAACGCCGCTCGCAGGATTCCCTGGCCGCTCGATTGATCAGAGGCTGAGGCGAATTGAGCATGTCCTTCATGCATTCAACGACCGAGCCCCTCATCTCTGTCGCATCGCGGGCGCAGGACCCTTTGAAGTTGGCCAGCAGACACGACAAGGCTTGTATGGCAAGGATCCGCGCCTCGAGGTAGGTTCCTTCATCCATGGCGATATGGAGCACCTCTTTCACGAGTTCTTCGCAGGGGCCGGAAACCTCGTCCATACATCCGAGGACCGCCTCTCGCAGTCTCCAGTTGTGCCTGTATCTCAGGATCCTCACGAGTCCCGGCTGGTGCTCGTTGAGCCGTTCTGACTGCTTCAACTCTTCCAAATTCTGGAGAACCTTCCCCCATTCCATCAAGTTCCCGAACATGTCGGAGTTCATCACAATCCTCCCCGATTCCCGGTCTCGCACGGTCCCGGGTTCAACAGGTCAGTGTATCGAGACCTGTCGAGACGCTGTTTCTTCCGATTGCGGTGCAATGTCTTCGGCGTGTTTTCCAATGAAAACAATGGACGGGTTTATCTTTCCGGCAGGGGGTAACTGCCGCTGAAAAACCGCCTTCCCGAAAGGGTGAACCTCCCCGATCCCGTCGGTATGGATGATCACGCGATTGGCGGACCCGCACTCCTCCGTGAGCACCCTGATCAGATCTAAGGCCGAGGAGCCGTCGAAGTCCCCCGCGAGTCTCAGGTGGAGGTTACCGCGTGCTCGGTTGACGACTATTCTGAAATTAGCGGCGATCCCACGCCCCCTCTCCGGACTACACCGATTGAAACAATCTCATGGACGGGTAAGACGCCATGCCGGTGAGCGTTTCCATTTTGTGCAGGGCTGCATGGTACTTCTCCAAGGGGATCTTCTCGTTGAACCGCCAGAATTCCTGAAGGATTGAATTCTGCTCGTAATAGGAAAAATACTTCAATACCCTCGGGAAGAATGTCTCATTTTCCTTTCGAATATGCTCCAGGTAGTAACCACTCAATATTCGCAGCCTTTGGTCCACGATCTCTTCATCCCCTCGCGAACCTGCCTCAGCTCGGGCGGACATGATCTCACCGGTGCTCTTCATGATGAACACATGCTCCTGGATCAGCTCCTCCATCGTTTTCCGGTCGCCTTCATGAATCTTCTTCTTCTCAAGATGATGAAAGAGGATTTCCTCTTCTTTCACGTGGTGGCATCGATCGACGTACATGCACAGGAAATCGATCACAGTGTCCTGCCCATTGAATCCCTGTCCGGACCCGCGCACCTGCCCGGCCAATCTTCTGGTTGCCTCCATCATCCGACTGATGATGTTGTGCTCAGCCACTAAAGGAATATGTACCTGCATCCCGTGCACCCGCTGCTTGTTCCGTCTCAGATCCCCTGCCCAAGCGCTCTCGCTGCTCAGCCTTACCAAAGCCTTTCCTGTTCAGAGCAAAATGCTGTCGCTCCTATTCGTACGACTCGCATTCCCAGGTCCCCCCTCCCGGCTTCAGGAACGCGCAGGCCGGGAGTTTGAGACAGGTCCTGCAAAGGCCAATATAGTCGTCTCCGGCCTTCTCCGGCCTGACTGACGATGTCTTTGTACTGTGATGGTTCGGGAGTCGAAAATCCTCGGGGATCTCCCTCTGCCTATTCGATTCACAGCGGTACTCCTCACAGAAGAAGACGGGAAGATCCGCCCTTGTGCGTAAACGGCATATCAGCGAATCGTCACATGCGGAACAGATCCCCTCCCTCATGTGCTCATCGCCCAGCCTATAATCGTGATTCATAATAGTGCCTCCCTCATCATAATCGTCTGTTTGCCCGCCTCCTCGCGACAACGGCTGCAGAACCCTCCCGTGACTCCACCGTTTTCGTCGCCTTCAGGCCCCTTCTTGAGAGATGCTCCAGCAGCGATCTGAGGCTCTCGGTTTCAAAAGGCTTCACCATGTAGTAGAGAACCCCCTGCGCACGGATCCGTGCCTCCAATTCGCGGGAGTTGTTCCATGTCATAGCCACAACATGCATGTCCGGCGAAAAGGTTTTGAGCCGCGAGATGAGTTCCTCTCCCTTCATGTCGGGCAGGAGGGCCTCCGTGAGCACCAGGTCACAGTGAATTTTCATGAAGGTCTTCAGGGCGTCTTTTCCACTTCCACACGTATGCGCCTTATGGCCCCAGTTATGGAGCATCTTCCGGATGGTATCGGCCAGGTCTGAATCGCTTTCCACTATAAGGACTTTCACGAGTTGCCCTGTGGCTCCTTTCCTGGGTTCAGGCAGACCGGCTCCCCTGCCCTTGCTTCTTCAAAGGCAACATTCGTGCCCGATTTCCTATCTAGCTAAGCCACTGTAAAAACGAATGATTCCTCTGATTGAGAGGTGCGGGACCAGGAAGGATACGGGCTAAATCGCCCATATAGGGCGCGGGTTTACCAAAAATACTTTGGATTCCAAGGAAATAGTGGATAGGGCGAATACGCCCATGTGGGCGATGTTGCCCGCAACCAGCGTGGGCACTTCAGATTGGACGGGAGTAAAGATCCGGTTCCAGAGGGGCCGGCCTTGATTACACCCCGGAGGGGTGAAGTCTGTGGCGCGGAAAAACCGCAAATATTGGAATGGTGGAAAAGTGGAATATTGGGGAAGAACAACAACCGAAAACCTGGGAGGGTGCCGCAAGATCAATTTGTCGCTTTGAACCCATCATTCCATGATTCCATTATTCCAACATTCCAACAGGCCTTTTTTCGGCTGAGCCAATGATTTCTGACCTAGCCCACAGGACCAGGTTTTCCCTCATGATATAAAGGCGGCTGGCGGGACTTTGCTGCGTTTCTCATGGCGCGGCTACACCGGCTCCAGCTTTTCGATCTTCCTGGAAAGCGCCCGCCGGGAGATTCCGAGGAGCCTTGCCGCCTTGGTTCTGTTCCAGTTGGACTGTTCAAGCGCGCTCCGGACAACGTTCTTCTCGACGGCCTCGATCTCCCCTTTCAAACCGCCCTCCGGATTGCCTGCTTCCCGAGGAGCCCGACCCTTGCTCAGAAAGTCCCATCGACCGACGCTCAGGTATCGGCGGATGACGTTCTGCAGCTCGCGAACGTTCCCGGGCCAGGCATAACCGAACATGTCGTCCAGGATCCTGGCCGGTAGACGCGTGACCTTTCCGTCACCCCGGTACATGTTCATGAAATGATCGACCAATGTAGGGATGTCTTCCCTTCGTTCCCTCAGGGGGGGGATGGTTATGGAGATTACATGTATCCGATAGAAGAAATCCTCCCGCATGGACCCTTCTGTGACCAACCGGGAGAGATTCCTGTTGGTCGCCGCAATGATCCTGAAATTGGATTTTTTCGGCCTGCTCATGCCTACCGGGTAGTAATCCCCTCCGTCGATCGCCCGCAGAAGCTTCACCTGCATGCTCAGCGTGAGTTCCCCCACCTCATCCAGGAACAGCGTTCCATGGTCGGCGATATCCAGGTAACCGAGCTTGTTGGCAAACGCCCCGGTGAAAGCGCCTTTTCTGTGGCCGAAGAATTCGCTCTCGAGAAGGTTCTCGGGGATGGCGCCGCAATTAACGATCACGAATTCCTTCTCGTGCCTGCCGCTCAGGTCGTGAATGGCCCTCGCCACCAGTTCCTTGCCCGTGCCGGACTCCCCGAATATGGCCACGCTCGCGTCGGAGTTGGCGGCCTTCAGGATCAATTCGTACACCTCCTGCATGACGCGGCTCTTTCCGATGATGTCTCTGAACCTGTAGCGCTCCTTCATGGAGGATCGCAGGTGGATGTTTTCCTGCCTAAGGGATTCGGCCTCTTCCTTCATCTCCGTTTCGCGGCGCACCCTTTCCGTGCAGTCCCTGAAGGTGGAGAGGACGGCCGACTTGCCCTTGAGCTGGACGAAGATGTGCTCTCCCTCCAGCCACGACTCACTGCCGTCGGGGGCGACGCATCTCGTCCTGAAATGGTTTATCTGAGACGGCTCGGTCACATCCGGCGCCAGGACCGTGTCGTCACAATGGACGGAACCGCTTGAGACCAGCTCGCCCAGCGACATGACCGAGTGTTCCCCTTTGGTGCTCAGACCGAAGAGGTTCGCAAAGGCGGCGTTGAAATACAGGACCCTTCCATCCTGCTGAAGGGCCACACCATCGGTCACATGCTCGGCCAGTGCACGGTAGCGTTCCTCGCTCTCCCTGAGGGATGACTCGGCGCGCTTGGTCCACACGATCTTCCCGAGCTTCTCGGCAATCACCTTGGCGAGCCGGACCTCTTCCTTCAGAAAAGGGTCTTCGCCGGGTTTTCCGCTTTTATCCTTGTAGCAGATCTCCAGGAGGCCACGTTCTTCAGGACTCACGGTGATCTCCGTGCAAAGCTTCCAGGGGGTTTCCCGGAAATGGGGGCACTCGTATTTCCGGCCGCCCAGGACGATGCGCGCGCAGGCGAGCTCCGGGTACTGCCATGCGGAAGGGACGATGTTGACGGTGGACTGCAGGATCTCATCTAACGAGATGTTCGGCCTCTCGAAGAACTCGGATATGGCATAGAGGCAATTGAGCTCCTTGACCCTTTCCCTGAGGTCGTAAGTGACCTTTTTCAGTTCCTCTTTCGCCCTCATATCCGGCCCTGAAGGGACACTATCGGGTTCGATTTGTTTGCTGTCTTCCACCCTCATCCTGTCGCTCATTCAACTGCTCCTGCTCAAACGCACGCCGATTTCGTGCCCCAGCCCCCTGATGCCCCCTATTTCCATGTTTCCCGGAGACCTTCTGTCCCCATAGTTCTACAAGTAGTAATCCCCCTGCGGCTTCAGTTGAACCATGATCTTATCTCATCGCTTCCTGCAAGGGGATTCGGTCAGTGCAATTATACTTCTAACTATATCGCATGGATTAAACAAGTCCAATGGATCGGGGTCATTCCGCAATCAGCAGTACGGTTGATCCATCCGCCTCTTGAGCTTGAAAACGAAATCTGGATGAAGACCCTGATCGGCTATTTCTGTGGAATCCTCCAGGATCGTCTGGATGCCTGCCTGAGGGGATAGGTGCTCATGGGGATTTGGTAGAGATGATGGATGGGAAATCCGGAAAATCCGTCCCGACTTCGACCTTCCTGCGATTGGCGATCAACTAAGCACAGCTTGATGCCGAATTCCTTGCATTCCCGGCCAAATTGTCTGAAAATTAAAGTCCATCTCATCGATGTCACCTGAGTTGTTTGAAATGGACATAAGTTCAGACCTTTTCAGTGAGTCAAATATCTTTGCCGGTATTGAGAAGGGACAGCTTTCTATACTTTTCAACTTCGGCCAACGGCGTACCTATGGATCGGGGGTCATGCTGTTTCACGAGGGCGACCCCGCCCTCAAATCCTGCCTGGTCTTGAACGGTCGTCTTAAGCTGAGCAAGGTGCATGAAGAAGGAAAGGAGGCGATCGTCCGCTATATCAACCCGGGTGGGATCACAGGTGCGATCTCCGTTTTCAGCGGAAAAAGCTAACCCGTGTCGGATATCAAACTGAAGGGGGAACCTCATGCACAAAAGACAGATAAAGGAAAAAGTCAGCTGGATGGGTGCGCTGGACTGGGACAGACGGCTTTTTGACTCACTCATTCCTCTGCCGGACGGGACCTCGTACAATGCATACCTGGTCGAGGGGAGCGAAAAGACCGCCCTGCTCGACACGGTCGACCCGGTCATGGCCGATACGCTGCTGGCCCAGCTGGCCGGAGTGGACAAGATTGACTTTGTCGTCTCTCACCATGCCGAGCAGGACCATTCCGGGGCTATCCCGCGTGTCCTCGAGCGGTTTCCGGAAGCAAGGCTGGTAGTCACCCCCAAAGCCAAAGGCATGCTCATCGATCATCTGGGGGTTTCCGAAAACAGGTTCATGACCGTGGAAGACGGTGCGACGTTGTCTCTGGGAGACAAAACGCTCAGGTTTATTCACACTCCCTGGGTGCACTGGCCTGAGACCATGGTGACCTACCTGGAAGAGGATCTGATCCTCTTTAGTTGTGATTTCTACGGTTCCCACATCGCCGCAACCGATCTCTTTGTGACAGATCCGGGGCGCGTATACGAAGCCGCCAAACGCTACTTTGCGGAAATCATGATGCCCTTTCGCAAGGTGATCGAGAAGAACATGGAGAAGCTCAAAGGGATCGACATCCAGATGATTGCCCCGAGCCACGGCCAGATCTATGACCGGCCGGCCTGGATCATGGACGCCTACCGGGACTGGGTTATAGGCGATCCTCACAACCTGGTTGTATTGCCGTTTGTCTCCATGCACGGGAGCACACTGCAGATGGTGGATCACCTTTCTTCCGCCCTCGTCGCGCAGGGGGTTCGTGTGGAAAGATTCAATCTGGCGGTAACCGACATCGGGAAGCTCGCCATGGCGATGGTAGATGCGGGAACAGTGGTGGTGGGTGTGCCGACCGTTCTGGCGGGTCCCCACCCTCTGGCCGCTTACGCGACCTTCCTGGCAAATGCCTTGAGGCCGAAGGCGAAGTTTCTCTCCATCGTGGGCTCATACGGATGGGGCGGGAAAACGGTGGAGATCCTTGCCGGGATGATTCCCAATTTAAAGGTCGAGGTCCTGGAGCCGGTCCTGTGCAAAGGAGTCCCCCTGAAAACCGATTTTGAGGCTCTGGATCGGCTGGCCGCCGTTATTGGGCAAAAACACAAAGACAGCGGTTTCAAATAAAAGTCCATCAGGACCCAAGCAGGGATTTCGATTTCACCTGACTTCAGGATATAGCCGCCATGATGTCGGGAAAATAGCCGACCATTAAACAAGTCTTACCGCGTGGTGCTCCCGGACACCCCTGGGAGACTGCTTAAACAGGTTGGGATTGTGTAATAGTCAGAATCCTTGGGGTGCCTACCAAAGTCGCACCCAGAGGCTTATGAAGGGTGGGGTGTTCGAGCGTAGCCCAAAAAATCCCGCAGGTGGCGGCAAAAAGCTTCAAACCGGCGTCAAGCGCTCTTGTCAGGCCCCTGGAGGAGGGAAAGAAGGATGCTGAAGATAAAGAGGGCTTATGAGAAAAAGGAGTCAACCGACGGGAGAAGGATTCTGATCGACAGGCTTTGGCCGCGAGGCCTGACCAAGGCGGAGGCGGAGATCGACGAGTGGATAAAGGAACTCTCCCCCAGCTCGCAGCTTCGCAAGTGGTACGGCCACGATCCGGAGAAGTGGGCTGAGTTCAAAAAGCGATACGTCAGAGAGCTTTCTTCAGCCGATAAGAAAGACCTCCTCGATGATCTCGCCCAAGAGGCATCCCACAGGAATGTAACGCTCGTATACGGCGCAAGAGATACCGAACATAGCGATGCGAGGGTTCTGGAAGGGCTTCTCAAGCGCCGTATGAAAAGGCAGGCTGCCCGGCCCTGAAACGGAGGTCATCCGGACGAAGATCGCATTCTCCTGCCCGATGTGGTACCCTTATCTTTTATGAGGAACGGCAGGTTTTTAAGGAGATTTGATCAATACTTCTTGGAGTTTCGAGAAGGAAGGAGAGAGATATACATTTCTTGGCGTTTTCCCTGGTAAAGGGTGTCTTCCTCGCTTCCGTCGAACCCATTTCCGCACCTCTTGTCTATCTTCATTCCTTCCGGCTTTGGAGCACTTAATCACATGAAGGCTGAGAATAGGATGAGAACTTGGTTCACTCCCATTTTCGTGGTGTCGTTCTATGCGCGCAGCGCGGGGAACTCCGGGAGCCGCATCTGGGCAGCCTTTTTCCAGGTTTTGTTTCTTGCGCTTCTGCTGGCGAGCCCCTCCGCCTTGGATGCTTTTTCGAACCCGAACCACGTCGAGGGATCTCAGGTTGTTTCAGGCGATCAACCGGGGAACACTCCTGAGAAGACCCTCGAGCCGGTCAGCACCGCAGAGTCGTACTGGTCTCTTTACCGCTGGCCTGTCATTGCCCTCGCTTTCTTCCTGCTTTTCGAAACGCTCCTGATCGCCGGCCTCCTGATCGATCGAAAAAGGCGCAAAACTGCGGCTACAAGAAAGCCGGTTAGGGAAGACCACCGGGAAAACGAAGAGCGTTTCCGCTCGCTGGTTGAACAGGTAAAGGACTATGCGATCTTTTCCATGGATGTCCGAGGAAATATCTCCACCTGGAACTCGGGCGCCGAACGGATTTATGGATATCCTGCGGAGGAGATCATCGGGAGACACTTCTCCATCTTCTACACAAAGGAGGATGTCGAGACGAAGAAGCCCTTGCGGACCCTCGAGGCGGCATTGACACAAGGCCAATTCAAAGAAGAGGGCTGGCGGGTGCGAAAAGACAGTTCAAGGCACTGGGCCGATGTGGTTATCACCGCCTTGAAGGACGAAAAGAGAAGACCCAGCGGGTTTTCAAGCGTGATCCGCGATATCACCGAGAACCTGGAGGCTGAAGAGGCATTGAACTACCGGCTTGCAATGGAGGATCTCGTCACAAAGATATCCAACAGCTTCATCAACATCTCCGCCGAGGAAATGGACGGCGAGATCGAACGGGCGCTCGTAAATGTGAGGGAATTTGTCGGCGCAGACCGCAGTTACTTTTGTCTGCTCTCAGACGACGAGAAGGCGATTCGGCGTGTTTATGAATCCCGTTCAGAAGGCGCCGGGCAGCAGGCCGAAAACTTTGGAACCCTATCTCTTGATTCGCTGCCATGGGTTTACGGCAAATTGAAGCGAGCGGAGACCGTCTCTATAGTCGATATCACGCAACTTCCGGCCGAAGCGGCGGCTGAAAGAGAATTGTTGGAATCCCAATCCATCCAGGCGATGGCCGCCATTCCAATCCTCCTTGGGAAATCGCTCGTCGGCTATTTCGCGCTCAACAGTGCGCGAAAGGAGGTCAAGTGGAGAGACGAAGATATAAAACTCCTCAACGTGGTAGGAGAAGTCTTCCTGAACGGTCTGGAACGCAGGAGGGCGGAAGAAGAGCGGCTGAAGATGGAGGCGGACATACTGGAGATCCGGAGAAAGGAGATGGAGGCGCGTTTGAAGGAAAGCGAGACGTGGGCGGTCATCGGCAGGATGGCCGCGGGCATTGCGCATGATATCCGAAACCCGATCAACTATGTTTCACTGGCCCTCGATCACATTGCCCGAAGAAGGAAGAGCGAACAGGAAGAGGATCCGAAGGTCCAAAGGCTGTTCGAAGGCGCCCGCTCCGAGCTGACACGGGTCAGCGAAATGGTCCAGGACCTCCTCGACTATGGAAGAACACAAACACAGCCCTTGGAGGTGAAAAACGGTTCCGAGCTCCTGGTGAAAAGTTTCGAGGAGATTTCCCGTCAGCATGGTTCGGAAAAAACCCGCATCCTCGTCGAGGAGACAGATAAGGAGTTTCCGATCCGGGTGGAACCCAGCCTTCTTGTCAGGGCCTTGGTGAATCTCTTTGAAAACGGGCTGCAAGCCGCAGGCCCTCTTGGTGAGATACGTGCCGGCATCGGCTATAATCCTCAAGATGAGAAGGAGATCGTTTTCTGGATCCAGGACTCTGGCCCGGGCATTCCGGAAGAACACCTTGGGAAAATTTTCAGCCCTTATTTTACCACCAAGAAGTCCGGCGCAGGTCTGGGCCTGCCCCTGGTGCAGAAATGGGTGACGGAAATGGAAGGAAAGATCCAAGTCCACAACGCGCCGGAGGGCGGCGCCCGTTTTGAAATCTCGTTTCCGGCCGCCGGCCCGGAAACAGCGCAAGGATGAAGTACAGGAGTGACATGAAAAAGGCGGCGAACAAACCATCCGTTCTGGTCCTGGATGACGAAGAGCGTCAGCAGGAGATCCTCTCGCTCATCCTTGAAGATGCCGGGTATGAGGTGACGGCAACCGGCAGTCCGAAGGATGCACTGGATGCGGTCAAGACAACTGAGTTCGACCTGGTGCTGACGGACCTCAAGATGCCCGAAATGGACGGCATTCAGTTCCTGGAGAGCGTTAAACGGATTCTTCCTCAGCAAGTGGTCGTGGTCATCACCGCCCATGGGACAATTTCATCGGCTGTGGAGGCGATGAAGAAGGGCGCGTTCAACTATCTGACCAAACCTCTTCAGGAAGAACCGCTTCTTGTGGTGGCAGAGCGCGCCGTGGAACAGGCCCGGCTGGTCCGGGAAAACAGGCTCCTTCATTCCCAGCTCCAGGAGCACTACTCCATCGAGAACATGATCGGGAAACATGGGAGCATGCAGGAGGTCTTCCGGTTGATCCAGAAGGTGGCTCCGAGCAATACGACCGTTCTCATCTATGGGGAAAGCGGCACCGGAAAGGAATTGGTGGCCAGGGCGATCCACCAGCTCAGCCCGCGGAGCTCCCTGCCGATGCTGGCCGTCAATTGCGCCGCCATTCCTGAGACCCTCCTTGAGTCCGAGCTTTTCGGGTACGAAAGGGGCGCTTTTACCGGGGCCTACGCCAGAAAAAAAGGACTCGTGGAGCAGGCGGACGGTTCCACGCTGTTCCTGGACGAGATCGGGGACTTGAGCTCCCCCCTCCAGGCGAAGATCCTTCGCCTGCTGCAGGAGCGCGAGATCCAGCGATTGGGGGCGAATCACACCACCCAGGTGGATGTCCGGGTCGTTTCCGCGACCCATCGCGACCTCAAGAAGATGATGGCCGACGGTCAGTTTCGGGAGGATCTGTACTATCGACTGAACACCTTCCCCATCATGATCCCTCCCTTGAGGGAAAGGGCAACGGACATCCCGCTGCTGGTGGATCATTTCCTCAGAAAGTTCCTCAACCTCAAGAGCGATGCGGCCCGGCATGTTTCTCCGGCCGCCATGGAGCGTCTTCTCGTCTATCATTGGCCGGGGAGCGTAAGGCAGCTTGAGTCTGTCATCGAGAGGGCCATTATCCTGGCCGAGCATGACACGATAGAGGAGTGCGACCTCCCCCAGGAGGTTCTCAATCCGTTCGCCGGAGCCAATCCCTATGCGGGGATCGATCTGCCCGACAGCGGGCTGGATCTCGAGGAGTTGGAGAAACACCTTCTGAGGAGGGCCATGGAAAAGAGCGGGGGGGTGATCGCCAGGGCCGCTCGTCTTCTTGGGCTCACCTACCGAACTCTCCAGTACCGGCTCGACAAATACAAACTCAACCAGTAAAGGTCAGGAACGATAGTGTAGCGCGACAGAGTCACTTCGCGGCGGGAACTGTTATACGCACTACACGGACTGCACCAAAACGTAGATCGGATACACCATTTCGTTAAGTTTTTCGGCTTCTCGCGACTCCCCATTCCGGCAAAACATCCGCCAATTCATAATAAATCAACCGCTTGAGCACTCCTTCGGAAGGTGGCACCCTACTTGCGATAACGAATGGTTGTATGCCTTTCGGAAGAAGGGAGGAGGGCCTTGAAATCCGATGAGCAATTGCAGCGTGATGTCTACGAGGAGCTGAGCTGGGACCCAACGATTAATGAATCCAACATAAGGGTTTTTGTGAAGGATGGTTTGGTCGTCCTTCAAGGACATGTCCCTCATTATGCCGAAAAGGTGGCGGCCAAGAAGGCGGCCATGAGAGTGAAAGGGGTTCTTGCGGTGGTCGACGACATCGAAGTGAAGCTTTCCTTCGCCGGCCACCGAAAAGACGAAGATATCCGGAAAGCGATATCGAATGCACTGACATGGAGCGTCTGGATACCCGAGAGCGTCAAGGCGACGGTGGACAGGGGGTGGGTAACTCTAACAGGTGAAGTGGATTGGGAGTTTAAGAGGAAAAAGGCTGAAAATATCGTCTCTCATGTGATCGGAGTAAGAGGCGTGAGCAACCTCATCGGCATTAAACCAAGGAATTCCAGACGTGATGAGACAAAACAGGCCATAGAAAGAGCCTTCAGGAGAAATGGAAGAATAACCGCCGGGCGGATCACCGTGGAGGTCCTCAATGAAAAGGTGGTCCTGCATGGCAAGGTCAATTCCTGGGCGGAGCGGGTGGAGGCTGGAAGGGTCGCCTGGTCGGCCCAGGGTGTCTGCCTTGTCGAAAATGAGACCCAGGTTTCGAATGACGCAGGCAACTCCGCGCGCTCGGAATAGGTCACGGTAGAAGAGGTAAGTCATGCAGGATAAAGAGTACGAAAAAGGTTTGTATGTGACCGAACAGGATCTGGAGCGTCTCGAGCCGATCCTTGCCTCTGCGCACCAGAAAAACGGCCACGAGAAGGAAAACCTCCGAAGGCTGAACGAAGATTTGGAGAGGGCGCGCGTCGTTGACGCCCGGCATATTCCCGCTGATGTGGTCGCCATGAACTCCATGGTGCACGTCGTGGATGCCGATTCCGGGGAAGAGATGACCTTCACCCTGGTCTTTCCGGAGGCCGCAGATTTTTCGCAGGGCAGGATCTCCGTGCTGGCCCCTATCGGTTCCGCGGTCCTGGGGTACCGGACAGGAGACGTAGTTGAGTGGAAAGTTCCGGCCGGTACAAGACGATTGAAAATCGTGAGAGTCCTGGGGCAGCCAGGAACGTGATGCGGCCAGAAACAACTGTGAGGCCGTGAGGCTCATGGAAGAGCATTTCTACGACGTCATCCTGTTGACCCTCTGGGGGGAAGGCTACTTTCACCTGTTCAAAAGGGCACTGAAATCAGGCGCTGTCGCTGAAAGCGTGTCCTCGCCCGGCATAGGTTTACCGCATCTACGTTTATTGCGTGATGGAACGCATCAGGGATATCGGCCATTCATGTTCGCAGGAGAAAGCATATTGAACAGGGAAATCTATTCAAGGAGCGGATAGAGCATGAAGGTACACCTGAAACAGAAGGATGCGGGGAAGCTTCTCCCCACGGACATCGTTTTCCAGACCGTTTTCTGGGGCGACGTCAAATCGCGTCTCGGCTGGAAGCCGCTCGCATTCGATTTCACTTCCTCCGGACCCTACGGCGATGTCCTCGTGCTCACAAAGACCCTGCTGCCGGGGCTTTCCGTGGCCTATGTCCCGCAGGGTCCGGAATTCGGTCCCGAACCGGACCGGTATGGGCTCTTTCTCGAATCGCTCTCCGAGGGGATAAGCGCCCATTTGGACCCTTCGGTCACCTTTATCCGGTACGATCTTCCCTGGGTGTCGCAGTATGCGGCCGATACGGCGAACGGCTCATCGTCGCGGGTACAGTCGTTCAACCGTCCTGAGGCGCGGCTGCAGGAGCTTCGCATGAATTTCGGAACCCGCTCCTGGAACCTCCAGAAGGCTGCGGTCGATCTCACTTTTGCCGACAGGGTGGTCGTCGATCTGGGCCGGAGCGAAGAGGAGATGCTGCGAACCATGAAACCGAAGACCCGGTACAACATCGGGTTGGCCCGGAGGAAGGAGATAGAGGTGTTCCTCGCCTCCTCGGATCACCTCCCGGCCTTCTACGAACTCTACCGCCAGACAGCAGAGCGCAACCGCTTTCGTATCTGCGAGTACCGGCACTTCTCCTTGCTCTTCTCTGCGGACTCCTCTCATCCGGATTCGACCGAGATCCTCTTTCTGCTGGCAAGGCACGGCCGGGACCTGCTCGCCGGGGCCATCGTTGCGATCTCCGCCAGAACGGCAACCTATCTCTTCGGCGCCTCCTCCAATGAGAAACGAAACCTGATGGCGTCCTATGCGATCCAGTGGAAGGCCATGCAGATTGCCCGGGCCAAGGGGTGCCTGCACTATGACCTGGGCGCGGTTTCTCCTGCGAAAGACCCGGAGCACCCCTACTTTGGATTGTACCGCTTCAAGACAGGCTTCGGCGGAAGGATCATCCACCAGAGCGGATCCTGGGATTACCCCCTGGACAAGGGGGGCTACATGCTCTTCCGGAACTCCGAGAACATGGACGGGATCCTTCGCATCGAATGAAAGGAGGAAAAATGGACAACCAGGAACTCATCAAGAACCTCCCCTTTTCAGAACCCCATCTGCGCGTGGGCATGGTTGACTACCGGAAGGGAAGGGTCGTGAGCCTCACCTTTGCCGAGACGAATGTATTGAGCCTGACCCTGTTTGCCTTCGATCAGGGAGAGGGGCTGAGCACCCACACGACCTCCGGGGACGCCATGGTCCAGGTCCTGGAAGGGGAGGTGTCCCTGATGATCGGGGGCAAGGAGGTTATGGCCAAATCAGGGGAGGTCGTCGCAATGCCGGCGGACGTCCCTCATTCCCTGAATGCGGCAACGCCATTCAAGATGCTGCTCACTGTGATCAAGAAACCTGTGATCAAGAAACCATTGAACAGAGGGACCAGGTATCTGCCTTTTTCGCCGAGCAGGCCTCCAAAGAAGGCGGCCTAAACAGGCGGGCCGGGAAGGGTTCGCTCTGAGCATGATTTCATCATGTCTCTCTTTTGTCCCGAAGAAGTGCGCCCTCGCATCCTTCAACGGCCGCGGATTCTCTATCCCGATCCGGTTGCCCAATCCGTTTTGCCTGACATTGAAAAAATCGGTACAGGACCCATAGTCTGTTATGTCCATCAATCAAGTGATCATTATAGCTGCGATTTTTCTTGTCCTCAGTGTGAGCCTAAGCAAGATCACAGAATGGTTGGGAGTGCCCGCCCTATTATTGTTTCTGGGAATCGGAATGCTGGCGGGCTCCGATGGGCCGGGCGGCCTTTACTTCGACAACGCATGGGTGAGTCAGATACTGGGGACTGTAGCGCTCGCCTATATCTTGTTTGCCGGCGGATTGGAGACAGATATTGATTCGGTGAAAACGGTCCTGAAACCCGCACTCGTATTGTCAACATTAGGTGTTTTAATCACTGCCCTTATCACCGGAACGTGCGTCAAATACGCATTGGGTGTTTCATGGTTGGAAGGTCTTTTGGTCGGATCAATCGTCTCTTCCACGGATGCGGCGGCTGTCTTTGCCGTTCTTCGCTCCAAAAATGTGGGACTCAAGGAACCGCTGAGGCCGCTCTTAGAGCTTGAGTCGGGGAGCAACGATCCCATGGCGGTTTTCCTCACCATTGGGATTATTGAATTGCTCAAACATCCAGGGCAATCGACGTGGTTGCTGATTCCCTTGTTTTTTCAACAAATGGTGCTCGGACTCGTATTCGGTTATACGATGAGCAGACTGTTCATCGTGATCGTAAACCGGATAAACTTGGATTATGAAGGTTTATACCCTGTGTTGAGCCTGGCCTGGGTTCTATTGACCTATGGAGTGACTGCCTCCCTGGCCGGCAGCGGATTTCTGGCGGTTTATATAGCAGGCATAATGCTGGGAAAGCTTGTGTATTCTCATAAAAAAACGTTTATCCGTTTTCACGA
The DNA here is from genome assembly GCA_002840535.1 of Deltaproteobacteria bacterium HGW-Deltaproteobacteria-15. Taxonomy (GTDB): domain Bacteria; phylum Desulfobacterota; class DSM-4660; order Desulfatiglandales; family HGW-15; genus HGW-15. Next base: position 106,401 of record PHBH01000003.1, read on the forward strand.
TGGGGTGGCGTGGCTCATGCAGATTGTAATGTTTCTGACTTTGGGACTTCTCGTTTTTCCAGCGCAGCTCGTTCCTGTCATAGGCTATGGATTGCTGATCTCTCTTTTGCTGATATTTGTAGCTCGTCCTGCCGCCGTGTTGATCGGGCTTAGTTTATCCCGATTTAATTTAAGAGAAAAATCGTTGATCTCCTGGGTTGGCCTTCGAGGCTCGGTTCCCATCGTTTTGGCCACATTTCCGCTCCTCGCGGGATTGGACCAGGATCATTTCATCTTCAATCTGGTTTTTTTCATTGTCATAACCTCCGTTCTATTGCAGGGGACAACCATCCCATATTTTGCCCGATTGCTTGGAGTTGACGCACCCTTGGTCCGGAAACCCCGCTATCCCATTGATTTCGAAGGTTCCAGTAAACTCAATATGCAGCTTGAACACTTGATTGTTCCTTTTGGATCCAAAGCGATCAATAAGCGGATACTTGACCTGGGTTTTCCAAAAGACAGCCTGATTACCTTGATCGCCCGGGATGACAAGTACATCACACCTCGGGGAGATACAACACTTGAAGGGGGAGATGTCCTTCTCATCCTCGTCAGCCGTGAAAGTCTGCCAATGGTGCATACCATCTTGAACCCCGGCAGTAACTTGAGAGGAGAATAGCGCCTCTTTCCTGCGAGCGTCGGTCCTTTGTCGGGGCATCACGCGGGGAGATGGGAGGGAGGAATGAATCCTGGCGCTTCAATCCCTGCGCTCGAGCGGTTTACGGGAAAATGCCCCGCAATTCGATGGCCTTGGCCACCCTTTGTATCGCAAGGGCCATGGCCGCGACCCTGAGACTCTGGAGGCCATAGGTCTCCCGGGTCTTGTTCACCTCCGCAAACGCCTTCACGAGGATATCGTGCAAGGCGTCGGTGACCTGCTTTTCGCTCCAGAAAAATGAGCTCACGCCCTGCACCCACTCGAAATAGGAGACGACCACGCCCCCTGCATTGGCCAGGATGTCCGGCACCACGGTGACCCCTTTGTCCATCAGGACATCGTCGGCTGCGGGGGTGGTCGGGCCGTTTGCCCCCTCCACTACGAGCGAAGCCCTGATGCCGGGCGCGTTGTCAAGCGTTATCTGGTTCTCCATGGCGCATGGGGCAAGGACATCGACCTCCAATTCAAAAAGCTCCCTGTTCCCGATCGAATCGCCCTCCGGGTAACCTTGAACCGAACGTCGCGGGTGCCGGGCCGCGTACTCTGCCAGCTTCGGAATATTCAGCCCTGAAGGATTGAACACTCCGCCATAGGCATCTGCAACAGCAATGATCCTGCCCCCGTTTTCATGGGCGGCCCTGGCAAAGTTCGAACCGACATTGCCGAACCCCTGCAGGGCGATGGTCACATGATTGCAGCAACTCGTCCCTTTTTGTCTCAGGGCCTCCTCCATGGTGAGATAGACGCCTCTCCCCGTGGCCTCGGTTCTCCCGAGGCTTCCCCCCAGCTCGAGGGGTTTTCCCGTGACCACCCCCAGGGTCGTGCGCCCTTTCAGCATGGAGTAGGTGTCCATCACCCAGCTCATCACCGTGGGGTTCGTTCCCATGTCCGGGGCAGGGATGTCCGAATCCGGCCCGATCACACTCATGATGCTGTAGGTGAAACGCCTCGTCATGCGGTTCAGCTCGCCGGGGCTGAGTTTCCACGGGTCGCAAACTACGCCTCCCTTTGCGCCCCCATACGGGATGTTGACGACCGCCGTTTTCCAGGTCATCAGCATGGCCAGCGCCTTGATCTCGTCGAGGTCGATCTCCGGAGAAAAGCGAAGTCCGCCTTTACAAGGGCCCCGTGCCGCGTTGTGCTGCACGCGGTATCCTTCGAAAACCTCGATGGTCCCGTCGTCCATGTTGACCGGGAAACTCGTGCTCAGTGTCTGTGCGGGCTTCTCCAGGATTTTGCGGTAATCGTCTTTCAAACCGATGATCCCCGAGACTTTTTGCAGTTCCGAAAGCGCATTCTCCAGAAGATTTTCTTTGCTATTGACCATCGCATCCCTCCATGTCTCCTGGTTTCTCACGGCACCAAAAAGAAAACCTGCTCCTCGACTGCATGGATAATCCACTGATAGGCCAAGATGACTCAAAATGTCAAGGACGAGGCGCGCCCGGTCACTTCCTCTTTAAGCAAGTCATATCATGACGATGCCGGCTCCTCGCACGTTTGCGTTGGACGTTCCCGTCTTTTCCCTGCTATGCTGAACACGAGGAACTTATCGGATTCCGATCCGGCTCCTCTGGGATCCGGTTAACGAAATTGGGCAAGGTGCATATCGTCATGGCATGTTTGAGCGGTTCGGACGAGGTGAGGGATATGAAGCGGTTCAAGAATATTCTCTACGTGACCGAAGTCAACGTGGACCAGTCCCTGTCGATGGAACGTGCGGTATCTTTGGCGGAGAACAACCAGGCGGCACTGACGATCATCGAAGTGGGGCCATCCGGTGCCGGCGATCCGCAGCCGGAGACAACGGCCAGGCGCATGGAGTCCCTTGAATTCTTGATCGAGCCCTATCGGCACCGGGTGAAAATCCATACTGTTCCGGCAAGGGGCACGGTTTTCCTCGAGGTGATTCGTGCTGTGCTACGCAATGCGCATGACCTTGTTATCAAGCCTGCAGAGAGTCCCGGTTTTCTGAAAAGGCTGTTCGGCACCAATGATATGCACTTGCTTCGGAAATGTCCCTGTCCCGTATGGCTTCTAAAGGCTCCGGAAAGAGCAGCTTACGACTGCATTGTGGCGGCGGTGGACTTCGATCCATTGAAATCTTCAGCCGCGGAGCAAGCCCTCAACCTGGAGATTCTTGAACTGGCCGGTTCGCTTGCGCTCTCGGAAGCTGCATCCCTGCACGTGGTTCATGCATGGGAAGCCTTTGCCGAAAAAGCCATGCTGTCAAGGGGCAGTAGCACAGCTGAGGATATCGCCGCCTACGTCGAAAACGAGCACATGCTCCACCAAAAAGGGCTACACATGCTGGGTGAGACGCTACGCGACCGGATCGGCACTGATGCCTACAATACTCTTTCCCCTCGATTCCGCCTGCTCAAGGGACCGGCACAAAAGTTGATTCCGGCATTGACGGTGGAGTTGCGGGCCGATCTTGTCGTTATGGGAACGGTTGCACGCACCGGCATCTCAGGTTTTTTCATCGGGAATACTGCGGAGGCTATCCTCGATCAGTTGGCGTGTTCGGTGCTCGCAATCAAGCCCCCCGGATTTAGAACACCGGTGAAGGCCGCTGAATAACACCAGGCGGGCCTTTCCACGTGCAGAAGCCATGATTTTGTGTTATTGTTGCAAGCAAATCCAAAAATTGTCCGTCATCATCTTCAATCCCGAAACCCTGCAAGGCAAACCGAGCAATGGCCCCGGAAAACAACCATTTGAAATCACCGGTTACCTCGGTAGTGCGGACCGATTTCATCAAATTGCGGCCCGAGTTCACGGTCCAGGAATCCCTGGACTTCATTCGACGCGAGCGCCTGGGGCAAAAGATCGTCTATTTCTATGTTACGGATGAGCTTGATCGGCTGAAAGGGGTGCTTCCTACACGCCGCCTGCTCTCCGCCGAGCTGAATCAGAAGATTTCCGAACTGATGATCGCCAGGGTGGTGAAAATCCCTCAGTCTGCAACCATCCTCGAGGCCTGTGATTTTTTCATCACCTATAAATTCCTGGCCTTTCCCGTGGTGGATGAGCAGGATAGGATGGTTGGCCTCGTGGATGTGGATCTCTTCACCGATGAGGTGTTCGATGTCGCCAGGAGGGAGAAATATGACGAGGTGTTCGAGACCATCGGTTTTCAGGTGGAGCAGGTGCGAAATGCCTCTCCGGTGAGGGCCTTCCGTTTTCGATTCCCCTGGCTTGCCGCCACCATTGGGAGCGGTGTACTTTGCGCCTTGCTGGCGGCCTCATTTGAAATGACACTCGCCAAGAGCCTGATCCTCGCCTTTTTCTTGACACTGCTGCTGGGCCTGGGGGAAAGCGTGAGCATTCAGTCCATGACCCTGGCGGTTCAATCTCTTCGTTCGATTCGCCCGACCCGTTCCTGGTATCTGCGGGCATTACGGCGGGAGGCCGCTACGGCTGTCCTGCTTGGCGCATCCTGCGGCGCCATTGTCGGCCTGATCGCCTGGATGTGGCGAGGTAACGTTGCTGCGGCGCTGGTCATAGGGGTGAGCATCCTGCTGATCCTCTGTTGGGCGTGCTTTTTCGGGCTGAGCATCCCCTCCATTCTGCATGCCCTCAAACTCGACCCCAAGATAGCATCAGGTCCGTTGACACTGGCATGCGTCGATATCTCCACTTTGCTCTCCTATTTTTCCCTGGCCTGGTATGTTTTATAGAGTCCGTTTCAGAGACGCCCCGCCTGAGCTTCCTCTTCCATTCGGAGCTTCGATCCCTTTCCTGCTTCCTCCAGATCCAATATCTTGAGCTCCACCTTCTTGATACCCTGCCAATGACTGATGGTCGGCGTGTAGACGACGTTGATCTCACCGCACCCTGGAGGGATGCATCCGGCCATGCCGAAGCCTATTGCTTCCATTGCGATGGACCCTTTTTTGAGCTTAAGCCTGAGGTGTTTCTCGCCGACCTGTCGGGCATCAATGATTTGAGTGCCGGTGGTGCAGAACACGGGTTCCGGGTTGCCGCTCCCGAAGGGCCCGAAAGATCTCAGTCGTTCCACAGCGCGCAGATCCAGATCAGTGAAATCGATGCAGGCATCCACCTCGATAGCTGGAATGAGATCAGCCGGCTTGATCTGTTCCCTGGCGGCCGCTTCAAAAGCCCTGGAAAACTCTCGTATGCGGGAGACATCGAGGCTTAACCCTGCCGCGTAAGGGTGGCCGCCGAACCTGTTGAGGAGGGGTTTGACTCCTGCAATGGCACGGTAAAGGTCAAAACCCTGGATACTCCGGGCAGAGCCCGTTGCGATCCCGTCCACGATATCCAGCACAACGGCAGGTCGGCAATAGGTTTCAGCGAGCTTGGAGGCAACGATCCCCAGCACCCCTTTGTGCCAGCCTTTGCCTGCGAAGACGAGTGTCCTTTTCTGCTCCGGGTCTACCGAAGAAGGGATGCTTTCCGCGATCTCTGCCAGGATTGACTTCTCTATACCCTGTCTGCGGATGTTGAACTCATTCAGTTTTCCGCAAAGATTTCTTGCCTCGACCGGGTCGAGCGATAGGAGAGCGCGAATTCCTGTTCCCGCATCTCCCATTCTTCCGCAGGCATTCAGCCTCGGTGCGAGTCTGAAGGAGAGATCTTCCGCACTCATGGAGACGCGTTGCCCGATTTCGGAAATTTCGCCCAGCGCCTTCACCCCCGGCCATGACGACTTCGCCATCCTCTCCAACCCGGATTTCACCAGGATCCTGTTCTGATCGAGAAGCGGCGCCATATCGGCCACCGTGCCGAGGGCGACGAGATCCAGGTATTCCCGTAAATCCGGTTCCGGCCTGCTCCTGAACCAACCTTTGCTTCTCAGAGCGGAGCGGAGCGCCACCGCCAGAAAAAAGGCAAGACCCACACCGGAAAGCATCTTGAAGGGAAATGGGCAATCACTCCGATGGGGGTTCACCACAGGGCAGCTCGGATCGAACCCTTCCGGAACCTGGTGGTGATCGGTGACGATCACCTTCATACCCAGGTGCTGCAGGAGTCTGACTTCTTCCTGGTTGGAGATGCCGCAGTCCACGGTGATGAGGAGTCCCCGGTTCCCGGCGGCCAACTGTCGCGCGGCGGCAGGGTTGAGCCCGTATCCTTCGGTCAGCCGGTTGGGTATGTAATAGGAAACAGGGATTTCAAGGCGGGTAAGAAGATGAACAAGAAGGGCGGTCGCCGTCAGACCGTCTGCGTCGTAGTCCCCATAGATTGTAATGGGCTCCTGCTCCTCCAGGCCCTTCACGATAAGGGCGATTGCCCGGTCCATGTCTTTGAGCATCAGAGGATCGATTAAAGAGGAGAGTCTGGGAGAAAGGAATGTCTTGATGCTTTGGTCGTCCCTGATTCCCCTGTTGACCAGAATCTGAGCTTCGAGAACGGAGAGTCCCGCCACATCGGCCAGGTTTCGCGCTTCCAAAGAAGCGGACTTCAGCTTCCAGACTCCGGCAGCCCTGCGCGCCAGTTTTGCGCTCATGGAAGCCGACCCTTTCGTCTCGGAGAATCATGCGTTATAAAGGTCATGGCCGGGATGAACGGGCCATGAGCGCTTCGACCCTTTTGATGTCTGCGGGTGTATCCACCTCGATGGAATCGAGGTTTGTTTCAACGACTTTTATGCGATATCCATTCTCCAGCGCCCTCAACTGCTCCAGCTTTTCAACGGATTCCAGTGTCCCCACCGGGAGAGCGGCAAAGGCAGTGAGAAATTCCATGCGGTAACAATAGAACCCCAGGTGCTTGTGATAGGTTCGGTGCAGGCGGGCATCACGGATAAAGGGAACAACCGCGCGTGAGAAAAAAAGGGCGAAGCCCTGATTGTCAGTCACCACCTTCACGCAATTGGGATCCTCCACCTCGCGCGGGTCGGAAACAGGGCAGATCAGGGTGCTCATGGGTATTGCGCCGTCTCTGAGAAGAGGCTGAACCATTTGAGTGATGAGAACGGGACTGAAAAACGGCTGGTCGCCCTGGACATTGACGACCAGATCGTCATTCCTCAATCCAAGACTCATGGCGGCTTCGGCAATACGGTCCGTTCCCGAGGGGTGGACCTCTGAAGTCAAGATCGCTTTTCCGCCGAAACCCCGCACCCGATCAAAAATCCCCTGATCGTCCGTGGCGACGAAAACATCGGAGACCTCCGGGCATGCCCGGGTGCACGAGTATGTGTGCTCGATCATGGGCTTTCCCGCGATCAGGGCCAGGGGTTTCCCGGGGAACCGAGTAGAATTGAGCCGGGCAGGTATGAAAGCGACGATGCTCATGATGAGAACGGAGTACCGGGAGTCAGTCCGTCATGTATGTTGCGCAGGCAGAATCAGACTCCCAGGCGGTCACCCTGTCGACCCTTACACGTTCATTGTTCAGGTCGCGCACAAGAGACTGGAAAATGTACTTGGCGATATTTTCAGAGGATGGGCTCTCTTCCTTGAAAGGCTGAAGCTCGTTGAGGAATCGATGATCGAGTTCCTGAAGAACCTTTTCCGTAGCCTGCTTTATCATCTTAAAATCGATGAGCAGGCCGTCTTTCGCCACCTTTTCGCCCCGTACAAAGACCTCGACCTTCCAGTTGTGGCCGTGGAGCCTCTCACAGGGGCCGGCAAGCCCGGTCAGTTGATGGGCTGCAGCAAATTGCGAGACCACCTTCAATTCGAACAACTTCGCCTCCTTTACCGATCCTGGGGACTCTCCCCCGGGTACGACCGGCCGCACTCGCTGCATTTGCCATTGATGATGATACCGGTGCAGGTGCCGTCAGGGCACAGAATCCTGTTCTCCAGGTCCAATCCTTCTTCCGTGTCTGGGGTAGTCTCGACAGGGTCTGCCTCATCAAGCAGGATGCCGCATTGCATGCAGTAGCGTGCTTCAATAGGGAGTTCCGCGCCGCACGCATTACACCTCTTGCCAGCGATTTCCTTTTGACAGTGTGGACATTCCATTTGAGCTCAACTCTTTTTGGACGTGGTCACCTGAAACGAGGTGATCTGCTGTTTGACTTTTGTGCTTTTGCACTTGGGGCATCTGAAGCTCTTTTTGCCGTATTCCGATACCGGCATGATCAGGGTGAATTTCTTGCTGCACTTTTCGCATTTGAACTCATAGGTCGGCATACGATACCCCCCTTTTCAATAATTTCAATCGGTCGTATCATATCTTGTTTGAATGGTTTGTCAATAATCACCTGACGCCCGGCCTTGATGGATCATCTCGAACATCTGCTCCCGGATGGATTGTCCCCACTGTGCGACCTCTCTCTCCTCGGCAAGGCGGAATCCCGCAATGTGATAGAGGTGATGAGCGGCTTCCAGACCTCGAAATGTCCACAGGTAAACCCGGCCGTACCCGGCGGTCGTGCAAAAGCTCATCGCTTCCTCCAGCAATCGGCGCCCGATTCCCTTTCCCTGAAATCGGGGATCGACGATAAACCACCTGAGCCGAACGCCCTCCTCAGGGTGCGGTCCTGCATCGATGGCAATCGCTCCTGCGAAAGTCCGTTCTACCAGTGCTGTGCGGAAGAAATCCACTCCCTCCCTGAAGCGGCCGATGAAATCGCACAGCTCCCGGCCCTCCTGCGTTTCGAAAGAGACATCAAAACCCCAATGCGCATGATAATAGGTCGCATGGAGTTCGATCACCTTTCCCACAACCCCCGGGAAATATCCTTTCGTTACCATCCATCCTCCAGGGAAACCCATCCTGCGAACTTGTTGACGTTCGGTGCTGATGTTTCATTCGATGTTGGACGTTCGATGTTGGACGTTCGTCTCTTGGAGTCTAATATAAGGACTATCCTGTTGATCCTGTAATCGTGTCTAAACTTTTTCCTGCAGTTTTCATGTGAGCATGATCGCTGTTGCGAACCTGCCTGTTGTTTTCTCAGCCCTGTAAGAGAAGAACAGGTCCGTTCTGCAGACCGTGCAGACTCCCGCAACCTCGATGTTTTCCTCAACGAGTCCCGCCTCCAACAGCTGCAGCCTGCTGATCCGCCACAGATCAAAGTAGTTTTCACGAACCATGGAAGACCTGAAGCTCCTTGGAAAGATCTTCGGGTAGCCGATGAATTCGGCACAGCACGGCCCCAGTGAAGGACCAATTGCAGCAATCAGTCGTGCTCTGCTGCATCCGAATTCCAGCACCATCCGTTCCACCACGGATCCAAGGATGTTCAGGACGTTTCCCCTCCAGCCGCAATGAGCCGCGGCAATAACTCGGGTGGTCGGGTCATAAAAGAGGATTCCCTGGCAATCGGCCTGCTTGACCATCAGGATCAGATTTTTCCTGTCGGTGATCACGGCGTCGGCCTGCGCACCTTGCCGGAAATGAGAGGGGACTTTCCCGTGCAGGACCAGAACCTCCCGTCCGTGAATCTGGTTCATGTACAGGAGATTCTCCCCTCCCATCACCTTCATGACGGTAGAGAGATTTCTTCGAACGCGGTCTGCGTCATCTCCTGTGCTATAGCTTGTATTCAGGCTCGAAAAGGGAGGATCGCTCGCTCCGCCATGGCGACCGAAGACGGCATGCATGAGCCCTTGCTCTCGCAAAAGGCTCTCGAACTGAAAGTAGACGACTTCGTCGGAACCGTGCAATTCCGGCGAGTGTTGAATCATTTGAAATGAGAGGGAAGACGTGGGAGGGACATCTATCATGAAACATTTATCATCTATCATTTGACATTGGCATTTATCATTTTGTCTCGTGCTTTCGCTCTTCCGATGATCAATGCGCAATGAAAAATGATAAATGATTTAACCTTGGCCGTGCATCCCCGTTCGAATCCAACGCCCGACAAGTCCTCTTCGATGGGAAAAGGCAGAGAGCGCCACGACACAGACTAAATTACTTACCGCTGCTTCCTTCCGGACCTGACGGGGTTCATAACCGTCTGTCACGTGGGGTCCACCTCTTGGCTCCAAGCGATTCGGATACTCGTCGGATTGAAATCCTCAACGGGGACTTTCGACCCCGCATAAGCGGATTTCGGGTTACAAGGCACCGCTAGCTCCCCGTCTAGCACAGCCAAGGCGATATGATCTCCGCGGGGTGTAGATTGGGCGACATCCGGAGGTGAGATAGAAAGGAACGCTACGTCGAGCCTTTTAGATATCCACCCTGTCTTTAAGCTCCTTGCCGACTTTGAAAAAGGGGAGTCTTTTGGCAGCGACATTGATTACTTCCCCTGTCTTGGGGTTCCTGCCCTGGTATCCGTCGTAGTGCTTGATCTTGAAGCTGCCAAATCCTCGGATCTCCACCCTCTCACCCGCAGCCAGCGCCTTTTCCATGTCCCCAAATACCGTGTTGACGATTTCTTCAGCCTTCTTCAGGGGTAAACTTTCTGCCTTTGCAAGCGCCTCTATGAGTTGAGATTTGTTCATACGTCCTCTCCAGAAACTTGAATCTTTGGATTTTTATCCGGCAAGACTGCACTCGGGGAATACGCACCCAGAAAATGGATAATAGTGAATCCGCATTCGTGAGTCAAGAGAGATTCTTATAAATTTTTCAAGGAAATCAGGGACTGCAACAGAATTCACCATTTCGCCCGACTTTCCCATTGACGAGCGGAAGCACTATTTTTGGAGAACCTGTTTCGAATGCGGCTCCGCTCCACTCGTAAAAAGAGCGAGCAAGACCCCGGAAATGGAACCCAGTGTGAGTACGCTTTTCTGGTACAACCAGATGTTGTGGGATGCGATATTCAACCCTGGGAGTAGAAGATTCAGGTAATAGGTCACGATCGGAAAGAGAATGATTGCGACAAGCAGGTTGGCTGACTGGAAAAGGAGCGTCTTCTTGAGAAATCTGGTCAGGAACAGGATCAGCCGACGGAGGACCTCCGCTCTCTGCAGCTTGGCTTCTATTTCAACCAGTTCTTTTGAAAGCCTCTCGGTCTCCTGAAACATGTCTTTGAACTTGCTCGGTTCGCCGGAATCCTCTCCCCCCCATTTCCTCGATAATCGCGCATGCATGCGCGCCAAATCGTGAGAAATGGAATCCACGAGGAATCGATAAGGGAAACCCTTGACGTACCGGGAACACCTCTCGTGGCGATCTGTAAGCTCCTTGAGGATCTTGCCGATTCTCCTCTTTCGCTCCTCCAGTGTGGAACGGCCGATACCGACCAGACTGGTCCCATAGTGCAGGATGTCGGTTTGCGAAAAATAGCTGTTTGCCCGGGAGAGTTCTTCTATCTTTGAGAGCAGCCCCTCCGCTGCCTGTGTTTCTCTCTCCTCGTCCCCCAACCACCTTTTCAGATCCGCCAGCTCCCCCCGTGCCTTTTCGGCAATCTTTATCGCCTCCTCATGTGTTTCATGAAGGAGGGCTTTTATTTTGGGGTGGATGATTTCTCTATATTTCGCCAGTTCGGGATCAATGAGCGCGTAAATGAGATATTCCCTGTTCTTTCGGATCAGTTTCATGAGCTGGTGAATCGCAACGGCTTCCTTGCCTTTTCGAAACTGGAGGAGGATATCTTCGTATACAGCCTCTGCGCAATGAGGGTTGTACCGCAAAATCCTTCGTATGAAATCCTCGGCCCTTACCTGATCACCCATCAGCTGGTGAACCCGTGAGAGCAGAAAAGTCACCATGATCCTCTGCGGGGTAGTCTGGCATCTGTCCAGCGCCTTTCTGAAATAGAATCTCGCTTGAGAGAGGTCATCCTTTTCCACGTGCAGGAATCCCATGGCGCAGAGTGGTTTGTAATCTTCCGGCTCCTTGACAAGAAATTCCTTCAGGATCGTTTCCGCCTGCTCCAGATGGGATACCCGTATGCAGTCCTGGGCTATCCACATCAATCCCCCATGATTTTTTTCGCCTTTTCCCTCCTTTATTTTGTTCCACTCTTCTTCCCTGGAGTTCCAGATGGTCCTGAAAAGGCGCAACTGGTAAACGGATCTGAGCTCAAAAAACGAATAGTACGCCCAGCAAGAGGAGTTGTTGAGGTCCGCTCCGTCTCCAGGATTGGGTCCATTCTCAAATACGTTCTCATTCAAACAGCTGAAGAAGAGCCTGTTCACCTTTTCAAGAGGCAGGTATCCCATTTTGCCGATGGCGTTTGTTGTCTCCGTCATCTTCTTGGATGGGCATCGGGCAGCGGTATGCCTTCTGTCTCCGCAGTAGAAGCAGGGCGAGAGATCCCCTTGAATAATGGCATTCTGGTACAGGAAAAGGCACTCTTTGCGCTTTTCGTCTTCCCCGGTGAAAAGCGGGTAAAACGCCTGTGGGTCTTCTCCTTGAGGGAGGGCAATTCCATGAAATGCGCCACGGCTTTTCATGACGTGATACGCAGGGGCGGAGACGTAGATCCTCCCGGGCTCGATATCATCCCAGGGAGCCCGCAGGTCCTCCAGCTCCAGCTTGTCCGCTCTCAGGAAAGGACCAATGTCGATAACGATCTGGACAGGCAGGTAGAGCCTTCCGTCCAAGCCGAGATTCAGCCGCAGGTATTCGATAACCGCTTTCGCCTTGGAGAGGGAAAGAGTCGGGTCCTTCACAATCATAGCCAGGGATTTGTCCTGGAGAACAGCCTCTTTCTCGATCCCCGGAGAGAAAATAGCGCTTCTTTCACTCAATAGCCTTTCCCAGGAGTTGCGGAAGCTCGCCTTTCCTAGTCCGAAGACAGGTCTCAGGAAAATCAGCGCCTTCGTCAGCGGCTCCAGATCCACGCCCTCGTCGCTCTTGACGACGCACAGGTGAAATCCCTGCGGGAAGATTTCCTTGTTCGGGATATCGAGGGTCTCGAAACGAAGGTTCGGGATGGTGTGAATATGGTCCAATACTGCACCGGATATCCCGATTTCATCCCCATGGATGAAGGGGAGGAATTTGGCTGCCATATTCACTACATCACCGAAAATGTCCTCCTCTTCGAGGATCCCGTCACCATAGTGGACACCGACTCTGACATGAATCTGTTCCTGGATGCTCCTTCTCCCGTTAAAAAGCTGCAAGCGTTTTTGAATCTTGATGGCCGCCTTGACGGCTTCCCACGGATGGAAGAAATAGGCCATGAGAGAATCGCCGAGCATCTTCACGACCACCCCTCCGTGCTCCAGAATAGGGGGGGTCGCCATTCCCTCATGGTCTCTCAACATCCTTCTTCCCGCCATGTCCCCAAAGGTTTGGAAGAACCTGGAGGAAGCGACGATATCCGTAAAGAGGACCGCCATTTTTTTGATGGAGTCCTCAACCATTCCCTCGGGAGGTTTAGATTTCGGAGTTGATGGGGGCAACTCCCTTGTGAGCGCTGGTTCCATGGATTTCCATTCGTGGTAAGATTCTCGCCGAATAATCAGCTGATTACCCTATCGACCACACTCTGTTAAAACTTAAGGAATAAAGAAGGTTACATGGCCAAAAGGGTTTCGGTTCACAATGCGTGATCAAACCCCTTTCAAGCTTCTCCAATGTGAGCTTCAGGAAGGGACTTCAGCGAGGATGCGAAGTATGAAACAGAGAGGAGATTCTCGGCGAAGAGGGATAGGTGAGGGGAAAGGTGAGAACATGCCATCTGGTGGAGCTGGACGGGATCGAACCGACGACCTCTTGAATGCCATTCAAGCGCTCTCCCAACTGAGCTACAGCCCCACGCGGAATGAAAAGGAATCATAACAGGCAATCCCGAGGCTGTCAATCGTGTTGACAGTGGAGCCCCGCTTTACCTATAATCAACGAATTCGAGTGCCGGAGTGGTGAAACTGGTAGACGCGCTGGACTCAAAACCATAATAGCCCTCCTTTTTTATTGACTAATCCCACCATCTTACATAGCCTCACCTAAAAATCGTGTCGATTTCGTGCCAACGAAAAACCTGAGGTCGGAAACCCATGGATATTACTCTGTACAAACGGAAGGATAGCGCCTTCTACTGGATGAAGTGGGTTCTGGATCAGAAGTTGTACCGAGAATCCACCAAGACCGCCAACCTGAAAAAAGCCAAAAAGATCGCTCAGAAAAAAGAGGAAGAGATTCTCCAGCAGAAGGGGATTGTCGGGGCCGACAAGATCACCCTCAAGGACATGATCGAAGAAGTCCTTTTCGACTACAGAGCAAACGGCAGGAAGTCCACCTATGTGGTCGAATTGAGATCGAAGACCCTGTATGACTTCTTTGGGAAGGAAACGAAGATCGTCCACATCACGGAAGATGCCATTCACAAATACATCACCCATCGTCTGACAAAGTGCAAAAGCAACAGAGACGAGCCCCTAAAACCGGCCACCATAAATAGGGAACTGATGCTGTTGAAAAGAGGGTTCTCGCTGATGGTCGAGAGGCACAAACTCGGCCTGGCGCCTACCATCAAAATGCTGAAGGAAGACAATGTAAGAAAGGGTTTTCTGGAGCACTGGCAATTCATGAAACTGCTGGAGCAGGCATCCGATTACATCAAGCCTGTCATCAGATTTCTGTACTATACGGGGTGGAGGACAGAAGAAGCCCTGACCCTCACATGGGACATGGTGGATGTTGATAACGGCATCATCAGCCTTTCGCCCGGAACGACAAAGAATAAGAAGGGTAGGCACTATTACATGCCGAATGAAATCCTGGAAATGATCAGGACACTCTGGGCGGCATACACTGAAAAAGTCAGGAAGGAGATTCCGACGCCGAAGTATGTCTTTACCAACCGAGACTGCACAGACAGGATTAAGGACATGCGTGGTGCCTGGAAGAACAGCTGCAAAAAAGCCGGACTCGATGGCAAGTTGATGCACGATTTTCGAAGAACGGCGGCAAGGAACTATGTCAGGGCCGGGGTTCCACAAAGGGTCGCACAGGAACTCCTTGGACACCAGACCTCGTCCATCTTTTCTCGATACAACATAGTTTCCGATCAGGATCTGAGGGAGGGGGCAAAGAAGGTGTCAGCATACCTGAACAACCAGTCCCTGGATAAGCCCATCGAAAATCCACCTGAAGGATTTCGGCTGTGGGAGCCCTCTGTCAAGAAGTACCTTGATGAGACGGAACGGGTGAAGCAGGAGTGGCGAGAGCAGCAGCTGGAGGAACACGGAGCGGTTGTCCAAATAGGCGAAGACGACAAGGTGAGGATCTTGGAAAAGGGAAAAGACCCGAAATGACCATCTGTCGCCCCATCTGGGATTTTTTGGCGATCCCACATTGCCGGTGAGAGCATGTATCCGCCCCTCGGCCACGCCTCACGCACATAGACGGACTGCGCGTGTGTGAAAGGTTCCGATTGGACGGATTAAAATGAAAACCTGAGCAGCGTCGGAATTCTGTGAGTGTGTGTGCTCGGCACCCTGGACAACATCTGCCACGATGCCCGGCAAAACACTGGAAAAATGCCCAAACCCTTGCCCATCAAGGGTGGCATGCAATGTCCAAAGCGCTTTGAGTTCAATTTCATCCCGAAATCAAACCGAAAAGAGGACACCCAAAATACTCAAAATTCACCCCCAAAAGGAATCCAAGAAGGCAGTAGGTTCTTGGCCATCGATCAAAACGAGACTGCAAGGGAGGCACGAGATGTGCATCAACAAAGAAAAAGCCCACAAATGTCCAGGCAGTTCTTTCGATAGATTCTCTCCGGATAAAGTCTTGGATCGATCTCTCTTGAACAACGAAATGAGTGATTTCAAGGAATTCACGAAAGGGTGGCTCGAGGCAGCGAACCGAGAGCAGGACAGGAATCCCTTTATGGCCATACTATCGCTATGGATTCCTTTCAATAGCTGGCTTACCCAAGTTGTGAACCGGAGCGGATTAGGAAAGCCATACCTGCCTTTTGGTGACTACCATTTGGTTGAGTCGGCATGTCGTGACAGAATGCTAAATGCAAGATTTGACTCCTTGTTAAAAAATGGTGAATTCCATACGATCGCTCACGAGTTTCGGAGCTTATGGCCGATATTTGAGCCCGCCACCCTCAATTTTTGTGGGATTCCTCTTTGGCAATCTTGGAACCAGCCACAAGACCGTAACGATTATAGAAGGGAGTGCTTCGCGAAGATAGATGGAGCTAAAACCATAACGGATCACTCTCGAATCTTCGCTCCAAAGTGCTTCAGGCTTCATGGGGGTGAACCTGATGATGTTCCACTTGATTGGAGCCACACCCTCAGTGCTATCTATAAAGTCCGTTGCAATCTTTTTCACGGGAAGAAGAGCTTTGCCTTCAGTGGCCACAAAAAGCTTGCAAATCTCTCCTTTAGAATCCTTTGGTCTATTTGGCCCGTCGAACTTGAGAAGGAACACACCGCCTTTTCATAAAGCTGGATCAATCTTTTCCTGTGCCATATCACAATAAACTTCCCCTAACAAGAATGACCGGGCATGAAGTCACGCCTGCCCGCCTCGGCCGCCATCGGCCGAGCACATTTTCCATTCCATCGCCGTGCCATGGGGGCACCTCGCATTCCGACGAAAGAAAAACCGCTTTCGTCTCCACGCAAGGTTGATAGTAAAAAATACATATACAGAAAGGAGGTGATCCGAAATGGTCGCCATTGGATACATCCGTGTATCGACCGAAGACCAGGCCAAGGAGGGAGTTAGTCTCGATAGTCAGAGATCGAAGATCCAGGCTTACTGCCACCTGAAGGACTTGACACTCCGAGAGATCATTGAAGACGCTGGCATCAGTGCCAAGAACTTGCGGCGGCCTGGCGCACAGAAGGTTCTGAAACTTGCTCGTAGGAAGGAGATCGACGCAGTTGTGGTGTATAAGCTGGACAGGTTTTTCAGATCCACAACGGATGCGCTGGAGACCACGAAGGAGTTTGAAAAATGGGGAGTGTCTTTCCACTCCATCGAGGAGACCCTTGATACAAGGAGTGCCATGGGGAGGTTCTTTTTCACGCTGACCGCCGCTCTCGCAGAGATGGAACGGCGGCTGATCGGGGAAAGGACAAAGGCAGCACTCTCCCACAAACGATCAAGGAACGAGAAGACAGGCGGGGAGATCCCGTATGGCTACGATCTCACAGAAGGCGGCATCTTGATCAAGAATGACGAAGAACAGAAGGTCATCCGCCTCATCAGGAACCTTCACGCACAGGAACTCTCACTCCGGCGGATCTGCGCAGATCTGGAGCGACAGGGATACAGGACGAAGACGGGAAACCCTCACTGGCACCCCGAGACCATCTCTCATATCATCAAGAGGAAGTGAAAAACCCCTGCCGTTGTCGATGATCGTTCGATCGTCGGCAAACCATGGTCAAACCCTTCTTTACCCCTACCGAGTGTAATCGGGACCCCACACATCCCGTGATCTGACCCATATCGTATTATTCATTATAGCCCCCACCCCAAACCGCAGAGAGGAGGTGATTACCTTGTGCGACGACTTCGACTTCGATTGGCATGACATGGCGCTTGCTGGTTCCCTTGCCGAAGAAATGACGGAGGAGGAGAAAGAACGCTTACGCCTGGAACTAGAGATGGACGAAGGATGTCCATGCTGCAACGACGACGATCCATCTGATCCATGATGATATCCATGTAATCGTGATCACGACAAGGCCCGGCAGAAATGCTGGGCTTTTTGTTTTAAGACGAACCTCGAAGACAAAGGAGAGACGCATGAACGGCAAAGTAAAGGAAGTGCTGCAGGCCATTCTTGACCGGTTCAACTCAGGAGACATCCCTAACGCAGTTGCTTATTCGATGTTCCCGATTGCCGATACCCCTTCATCGCAGTGGTCTATTCTGAACCGAACCTTGATGTTTCTGGCTGGGACGCATGATGCCAGGGGGTTCCGTCAATGGAACGAAGTCAATCGGTATGTCAAGAAGGGATCGAAGGCTTTTTACATTCTGGTTCCACACATCAGGAGGAGAGACGACAAGGATACCGGAGATGAAAGAGATGTCCTGATAGGCTTTCTGACCCGCGCCGTGTTCCGATACGAGGACACCGATGGAGAACCCCTTGACCATGAACAGATCGACCTCGGAGGACTGCCACTGATCGAAAGGGCTCAGGAGTGGGGAGTTGAAGTGAAGGCGATCCCGGGGAACTATCGATACGCTGGCTACTACTCATCTCAAAGGAAGGTCATCGCACTTGCCACAATGGATGAATGCGTGTTCCTGCACGAGCTCGCACATTGCGCCCACGACAAGATCAAAGGCGGATTGAAATCGGGACAAGACCCGGCACAGGAGATCGTTGCGCAGCTGGCCGCTCAGGCTCTCTGCCGCATCGTGGGTAAGACCGGCGACAAACATCTTGGCACTTCTTATCGCTACATCGAAGGATATGCGGAGAGGATAAAGGTCTCACCCTTTACCGCTTGCCTGAAGGTAATGGCAGAGACGGAAAAAGTCCTGACCTTGATCCTGAAAGGCGAGACGGATACAACACAGGTCATCGAAAAGGCCGCCGCCTGAAACAAAGATCCACTCATCCGAAGGCGATCCATCAGGGTCGTCTTTTTTTGTCCATGGAGACACCGCATGACCTACGACGAGGTAGAAAAAAAGATAATGGCAGAGATCAGGAGGAAAGGGATCACCTTCCAGGACATGACATCAATGGCCAGCTATGGCGTCGATCCACATCCTGAACAGGGATACGAAGGCATTATGCAGAAATTGAGGCCGAACAAGTTCAACGAGGATCTGGGTAGTGAGAGGATGAAGGAGTTGCTGGCAGCTAGTGGATACAACGCCTATGACCCTTACCCGCCTCTGAAGGTGCGGTTTCAAGACCTCTTTGATTACTGGTGGAACAAGTGCGTTCAACGGGAACTCGTGCTTGACGAGATCCTGGACGACATCTTTGACCACCTGATCGAAGTCATGAGGCCACCGCAGGCCGAAACCCCCACAATCGATTTGACCCTGGACTTTGACCATCTGGACATTTTTACCAAGGAACCACCTGAACAGGTTGAAAGGAGCGGCAGCCATGAAGTGTTGCATTTGCGGAACGACAGCGGAAACATTGGAAGAGGCGATGGAAGCGGGCTGGGAACCCTATTTCTACGAGAGGGAGACCGAACACGAGTTCGCATGCCCCAGCTGCGCAGAAAAGTTCCTGCAGCAAGACGAGAACGGCGAAATGGAGGTGAAGGAGGAGTATCGAGGAAAGCTGGTGTATCGTGATCAGGAAGAAGCCCCAACGGAAATCTGACTGCCGGTGTCGGCATCATCGAGAAGGATGATGACGCCAAGAACTGCCCCCTATATCCCATTCTCATTCATTCCATCCACATCCGAATTATCCGGCGGCACCATGCGGCGGCAACAGGTTTCCACACGCATGGAAACTTCAGCCGGCAGCAGCGAGAGCGGGATCTTTTAAAGGAGAAAATCTCTCCAGAGGCGTTGCCATTACCTTGTGAGGGCACTTACTTACAGCGAGATCTCACTCGCCAACCTGTGAAATGCGAAGTTTTGGACAGCGTTGTCCAAATCGATTTGGACGACTGAAGTCGGGTGGTCGGATCTTTCCGGCTGCCCTTTGCCTCACCCATCAAACACGCGTGTTCCCATCCATTAACCCCTAACCCAATCGACAAAGGTAGGAGAAACCCCCACAGGCGACAGGTCTCTGGACAGATCTGCCGCCTTTTTCATGGAGGTCTGACAATGAACCACCACGCAATAGAGGCCCTTTACAATGAACGAGTGAAGGACATCGAAAAAGCGATCAACGCCAAATCCGGTGGAGATGAGGATCTGAGGCAGGAAGGACTATGGGGCGCATACCTGGCGCTCCAGAGAGATCCGAATGCCAACAAGACCTTTCTGCTCAACAAATCCGGATGGGAGATGGTCGGCAGCACCCGGAGGGGCCGATCACTCGACAACGGCTTCTATAAACGCAAAAACCTCGAGGTCATCCGATACAATCAGCTCCCGGCTGACGACAAGGTTTTCTCTTCTTTCATCCGAGAGTATGGACAGGAACCCGTCGATGAACAGGTGATATTCCGGATCTCCCTCCAAAGGATGTTCAATGGGCTTTCTGACAACGAGACCCGCTACATCAGGCATAAGACCATGGACGGGATGTCGGATGTCTCGATCAAGAAGGCGCTACGGATCACCTTCAAACAGATCCGAGAGATCAAGCGAAACATCAGGAGGCAGATCGAGCTTGCCTTTGCGGCGTGATCAAGCCCAACTTCTCAGCATAACTCACGGGACTCAGAAATCTGATCAATAAGGCCCCTTTGTTTCTTGTCAGGAAAAGGCAGGTTTGATAAGGTTGACGCAAGGTTAGATAACCGAGAACTTCGATCGATTGACATGAGCCCGGCATTGCGAACGGAGGTCGCGATTTCCTGAATGAGAATCTCCCGGAAACTGAAAAGGTCGGTAGGATCTTATGAATCAAGGAGAGGAGGATTTCTGATGAAACGGTATTTGTCGGCACATGTACATTGCCTATTTAATTTTCTTGGTCTTATTCTCGTCTTTACAGCTCTTGCTCATTTTCTCTATGTGCTAGCTCCTCAAAACCTCCTAGCCGGGCCATCGCAGAAAAAGGCGGGAAAGAAACCACAAGAGAACATCGCGAAGTATGATACGAACCAATTCGACCTAGGCGCAGAACAACTTCCAAAGGACTATCTCGGACATGACCTTGAAAAATTGTATTCGGAATTAGAGCAGAAATTTCCCAAGAAGACGGAATTTGAAACAAAGGAAACCTATAAGAAGAGGCTCCACTCCTCATCGTATCAGGGAATTTATGCCTTTACTGTCCAATCACCAATAACGAGCAAGTACGATCCGGAGAGGAAACAACTTCAGATTGATATCCAAGCATCGGGGAAATACAATCCTGATCAGGAACAGGAAATATATCGGAAGCAGATCTATGACCGCGATGGAGAGGCATGCATTACAGTAAAATCGCTGAATGTTGGATCGAAGACATATACGGGAACCAATCGCTTTGGCGCAACAGTTGATGTCAAACAATATCAGCTCCTGAGTTATGGAATCGCTTTGGTGAATAAACAGAGGCTCGAGAGGGATCAGTATTCGGGAAGGGGACGCAGAATAGCTTTTAACCTAATGCTTGAGCCTGAAGAAGCGAAGGGTCTTAAGGAAAACTTGGGGGTTTTAGTCATTTGCAGATTGAAGCCTTCGGGAGTCCCTGAAATGTACACCTTCCGCAGTGCTGGTGGAATAGAACCAACAATCAAAACCCCTCTTGAAGTAATTGAATCAGAAAGGCTTATCTATGCCGATCTAATTGAAGTCTGGATCTATAATCGGAAGAGCGGTGCCATACTCTCAAAAAGAAAGATTGAAAGTGGAGGGGAACAGGGCAGCCAAAAGATGTCGATTTAGATCACTGTTTCAGTTCAGTGAAGTCGTGCGCTGAAGGCCGAGGCTCAAACGGTGGGAATGTGATCGGGCGTTTTCAAAAGCTGAGGAGGAGTGACATGTCTGATTATGGCGGATCTAAATGGAAAATTCGTGGTGCAAGCCTGAAAGACGACCATTACAATTTTCTGCACAGCATCGAAAAGACAGGTCTCTTTAGTATAGATGATAAAGGGGGAACCTCGACTGAATTGAATATAGTGGAAAGAGGCTCAGAGGTAATTAGGGCCTACATCAACCCCAAGATAATTCTCGAGAACGCCATAATTGGGTATTGCCATGACTATAAAGGTCACATGAAGTATCAAAAAAAGGTTCCTGAAGGAAAAGAAGGCTTTGTAAGAGAGTTGTTCTCGAGATTTCGCTGTTCGGAAGGAAACGATTGGGGGTTTTGTACACCTGGTGGTAAGAGAACCGCCGCAGGTGAAAAACATGTGTGGGTAAAGAACTTTGATCTTGCTGAAATGATGCTCTTTTCCCGCTATGAGGTTCAGTTTACAAACACTGTTCTTTCCGGTGTAGCTTTCATCACGGTGCGGGACATGGCAAATCTTCCTGATAAGCTCGAAGTGACCCTTGTGAGAAGGAGATCATATCCTGCTTGAGACAAAAATTCAGTGTAAGAAGGAGCCGAGATTTGGTCTCAAGAATAGACTGACAATGACTTTCCTTGAATCCATGAAAAAAGACAATCCCTCCCACGGATGTGGAACGGCAGCCATGACCGTCCAATCGCCCTCATCGACCAACCTGGCAAAATCAAAGGATTTTCTGAACGACTATAAATCTGCACTTTTGCGGTCGATCTCAAAAGACGAATAGCAGCCGGAGTAAGGGCCAGAGTGAAAAGTCCCTGCCACGACCCTGTGGCAACGCCGTGCATACGAATTTGACCGGCTGGAGACCTTTCCCGGCGCAAGATCACTACGAGGCGAAAACAATGGATCTATTCCTGAGCGACGCAATCTCCCTGGACACCGAGTTAGTCTCCGACTACCCGCAAATCGTGAAGCTGGGCGACCGGCTTTTTGACGAAGTCTCCGGCCAGATCAAGATCCTGAACAAATACCGATCCAAAGAGGCATTGAAACTGATCCTTATTAACCTCTACAAAGGGTACCTCTGGAATAGGGCGGTCAGGTATTCCAGGGACAAGGCGTTTTACGCCGCTGGCAGCAGGTATAACCAGATCTGGTTCAGATACGACCGGGTCATCCCGATAATCGACGCATTGAAGGCCCTCGGATACGCCGATTTCAAGGATGGTATGCACTTCCCCGACGAGGATGTCCTTTACCAGTCGCGGATCTGGGCGTCCCCGAAATTGCGGGATCTGTTTCATGAGTTCGAATTCCAAACGATCACCCGCCTCAGGGAAAGGCCGCCGAAGGAGATCATCCAATTGCGAGCCAGCAAGAAGAACGGCGGTCGCAGACTGATGAAATACGAGGACGACCATAAGACCGAGACCATGCGTGCCAATCTCAACCGATACAACCGGTTCATTGAGGGACACGATGTAGAAGTAAGGTTGCCACCAGACGCAGAGGTGAGCTGGCAGTTCCTGGAAAGTCGCAGGGGGAACATTCTGAAGGAGAGGGTTGAAATCACCGCCTTTGACACCGACAACGCCTTCGTGTTGATGGTAGGTAGTAAAAAATACAATGGGTACCAGATCGAAGGGATGAAGTTCATTTTCGATCACGAAGGTATCTCTGATGATGAAAGAAACGGTGTATCCGAATGGCAGGTATCTCTATCCAGTCTGGACACCTATTTCTTACACTACATGGACTATTCATTATCTAAATTTTCACCTAAACTCACAACACCTTCAACACAACAACCCCAAGAAACCCCTTCCATCACCCAGTCGATTTCTGAGGTATCGTCGGAAGATCAATCACTTACTTTGCCAAAATCGACCACGATAAGGGATCTGGAGGAGTATTCCCTCAGAAGACCTCTTTCGTTTTACGGCATTCGCCGCCTTCACTTCCGATCAAAATGGCAGCATCTGCATCGGGTATTCACCCAGTACCTTGACCAAGGAGGGAGGTTCTATGGCGCAGTCCATTTGGATCTGCCATCCAAGTTCCGAGCCCACATTTTCATCGATGGACATCCATCCGTTGAGCTGGACTACGGAGCGCATCATGTCCGGATGTTATACAACTGGCTGGACATCCCTTATGACAAAGACCCTTATGCAGAACTCTGCCGAGCCCCCGAGGAGAGGCCGATCTACAAGAAAGTCCTGCTGGTCGGAATAAACGCCAGAAACAAGTGGGAAGCCCTTTATGCCATACGAAACGAATTGAAGGCCGAGGGGTTCTCTGGGAAGTTCCTGACCGATGAATACCTGAAGGAGTGCCTGGATCGGTTCAAAGAGTTCCACAAGCCGATAGCTGGATTTCTCCACAAGGGTCAGGGTTTATTTCTCCAATACGACGATAGCCGGATCATGGATGAGATCCTGATGAGCATGGTCAGCAAAAAGATCCCGGCACTTCCTGTCCATGATAGCGTCATTGTGCCTGCCGAGCACGAGGGAACCTTACGGCAGGTCATGACGGAAGCGTATCAAAAGATCATGGGTAAGGATTTCATGCCGATGATAAAATGATGACACAACATACCTTGTATCTGTTATACGATACTACTATGCAGATTGTGTCCGCATAATCAACCACAAGAGATCCGAGTGAAATGGCATGAAGAAGAAACGAGTTCATACAACCTGGTTCGAACGGGATGATGGTTTGAGCGACGAACAAATCAAAGAACGCGGAAAAGCAATGGAAAGGAAGATAGCCATGGCAAAGAAGAAGGCGAACGGCGAGAAGGGATCTGGTTCCAAGAAGGTCAAGATGGAGAAACTGAGACCTCTCTTGGAGAAGGGCGGCATGACCGCAGAGCAATTGATGAAGGAGCTGGGCGGCATCACCCGGCTGGCACTGAAAAATGCCATCCTGAAGGTCATGATCGACACCAAAAAGGTCTATGATGTCCCGGGCCTCTATGGAAAAGCCCCGGGGAACATCAACTTTACCGAGTTTGGCATCAGAATACCGACGAAACGCCTGAAAGACCACTTCAAGAAGGGCGATGAATTCTCTTTGAAGATCGACAAGGGCACGATAGTATTGAATAAGTTATAGGAAAACCTAATGAAACAACGATTTCTCGCCCCCGGCATCAGCAGGATTTCTTGTTGACAGGAAATGGCCGGACAGGGGATAATGATCTTTACCAAGAAGGAGGAACAACGAATTGACGCCCTTACAAGCGAGTGTGCCGACCATTACGCCGAGGTCCTTTATTGGCGTGAGTTTTCGCGGTGAAGAGTGTGTCGAAATCGTGTCTGACAAAATCCAGCCATTTGTAAGATTGAGTTATATTGATTATGTAGGTTTATCGTAAGTCAGTTCTATTGTGCCGGAGTGGTGAAACTGGTAGACGCGCTGGACTCAAAATCCAGTGACCCAAAAGGTCGTGTCGGTTCAAGTCCGACCTCCGGCACTAGGACATTTTACAAGCTGCTGTTTTTAAAGCAGCTTTTTTCTTTTCTAAAGCCTTCAAAACAGCCAATTCCTTCTACTTACACAACTCTCTTACACAGATTTGACCCGAAAATACCGCTATTGCCGTATTTGCTGCCGTGTGTTGCCGGGAGAGAAAAAGGGGGAATGGCCGTTGAGAGTCTCTACCAGATCGCCAAGCTACTTGGTCCGAAACCCATACTCGTATTGCTTCAGGCTAAGCGTTCCGAGGGACATTAACAGGGTCATAGGCAGGACAGAGTTAAGGTTGTCTCTCAGGACTGGCTCTCTGAGAGAAGCGAAGTCCAGGGGCAGAATTCTAGCTGCCGTTTTCGGGCAGTTGTTTACGAGGGTCAGGAGAATGAGAGAGGAAGGTTTATCAGAACACACTATCAAGGATTTGGCCAATAAGTATCGGGCAAACGCTTACAGGTCATTCCTTGATTCTGAACTGTCGATCTTTGGACCGCATCAGCTTGAAGCAGCGACCCCACACGAACAAGCAACTGATGGTTTCCTTCAGGAGAACGCAGAGGCAACAAGGGAGTTGCAGCTTCAACTATACACTGATGATTATGGGGACAAGTGTATCGAGAGTAATGTTGCAGAAGCACTTCGGGAAAGAGGAATCAAAGAGATCAAGAAAGGGTCACCCGACTGGAAAAGGCTCTATCGGGAATTCCTACGGGCTGAACTGAGAATCTTTGAGATGTTCAAGAAGTGCTACTTGGGGGATTTTTCTTCTATTGAAGAGCTAGCGGATCTTGAGAAAGGGAAAGGGGATTCATCCACATTGCTCAACAAGGTTATCGAGAACTATTGGGCTGAGAATGAAAGCGCAGGAAATTGGGCGGATAGAACCAAGAACGATTATCAAACGAGCACCAATCTAATCAAAAGAATTCTCGGTAATGCCCCTATCCACCATATTGATTACCAAGTAATGAGAGACTTCAAAGAAACCCTTTCAAAGCTACCTGCATTTCTGAATGCTGAAAGATATCGAGGCAAATCAATAAACGAAATTCTCAAAATGAAAATTGAGAAACGGTTGTCTATTTCAACAATAAACAAGCACCTGATATTTGCAATCGGCCTTTTCAATTATGCAGTCAGTAATAAATACATTGAGAAGAATCCAGCAGTGGGATTATTGATCCCGCAAAAGAAGAAAGGCAAAAGGAGAGAAGCGTTTAGTCATGATGATTTGGTTAAGATATTTTGTTCAGAGGAGTACATCAACGATAGGCATAATAGACCATATAAGTTTTGGTTGCCAATTCTTGGCTTGTTTACGGGTTGCAGAATTGAAGAGCTATGTCAGTTGTATATTGAAAACGTAAAGGAAGATGATGGGATTTGGTTTCTGGACATAAGTGAGGAAGTCTATGAGAATGAAGAAGGTGGTAGTGTAATACGGAAGGTGAAGACTCAGCAGTCAAACCGTTTGGTCCCATTGCATCCTGTGCTTGTTATGTTGCAGTTCCCTGAATACGTGAAGAGCTTAAAAGAGAACGGACATGAAAGGGTTTTCCCTGAACTGAATAAGATACAACACCGATATTCTCACCATCCATCGCAATGGTTTAGTACATTCAGGAAGAAATGTGGAATAACGGAGAAGAAAAAAACTTTCTATTCATTCAGGCATACGTTCATAACCCATTTGGTCTTAAAGCAGGTAGGTGAGAGAATGCGGCATCAGGTTGAGGGACATTTACTCAATGATATAACGCAAGAATATACGGGCACGAATATTTTTACACCAAAGGAAATCTATAACGGGGTAATTTTGAAGGTTGACTACGGCATCGACCTTTACCACTTGAAGCGGAGCAAATGGTGCGGAAAGGGAAAGTGAAATCTAGCTTGTGGACCTGTCAACTTTACCCTGAAAATGACGGTTTTAAACCGTGAAAATCGACCTGAAAAACGACGATCTCCCTTCAGCCTATAGCTAGATATGGGGTAGCTTCAAAGGTGCTGAAAAATTTCATCTTGCCTTATTATATGACAAGGGTTAGCCATGCCGAGAACCCCCTGTACCCCCATGGCGCACGTGCCCCCCATCCCTTCATTTTTATCTTCTCAATTCCATCATGCCTTTTTTCAGGTTGTCTCTCCTGATCCGTTCCCCGAACTATAGCAGTATGAGGGATCGGAGTCATGCCGGTAAGATCTCCTATCCTGAAAGGCTGTAGCTATATCGCTTCCTCCCTAGAACCCTGTTGGAAGTGTAGATTTATTACGCATTCTCAAGAATGGGTAATATGTTCCTTTACAAGTCACTGAAACTGTGATAAAAGGCATTCCTATAATCAATTCGGAAGGGAGACTGAAATGAAGGCAAAGGCATATGGTTATCTGAGGGTTTCGGGGAAGGGACAGCTTGAGGGTCACGGATTAGATCGGCAACAGGAAACGATAGAAGGTTATGCCAAAAAAGCAGGATATGAAATCGCCGAATGGTTCAGGGAAGAAGGTGTATCAGGAACATCGGATGAAGGAGACCGGCCAGCGTTTCAAGCTATGGTAGCTGCCATCCTAAAAGATGGTGTTAGGACGGTGATAGTGGAAGGTCTCGACCGCTTAGCACGGGAGTATCGGATACAGGAAACGCTGATGATCTATCTTGCTTCCAAAGAGATCAACCTGATTGTAGCGAGAACGGAGGAGAACGTAACGGAGGCTGTTCAGGCAGATCCAATGCGAAAAGCTCTCGTACAGATCCAGGGGATCTTCAGCGAGCTTGAAAAATCCCTCCTTGTTAAGAAACTCAGGAACGCTAGAGAGAAGGTCAAATTGGAAAAAGGTAAGTGCGAGGGCGCTAAAGGGTACAATGAAGTCAATCCAGATCTGGTGAAGGAGATAAGAAAACTCAGGAGAACACCGAAGGACGGAACGAGAAGAAAGACCAACAAAGAGATAGCTGCTATCCTAAATGACAGGGGAGAGAAAACCAGAAAGAGAAAAGAGTTTACCGGTCAGATTATAGCTAGCATCCTTTGTCGGTGCAAGGGCGGCTGAAAGCCCCCATGGCCGGTTATTAGGTCTTGAAAAAAAGCATACAACTATCTGTGAAGGGCTATGTATCCTATTGGCTATCATGTTGATAAAAGAAAACATGATTCCAAAGCGCGATTCCCGCAAAGCATTAAGTTAACATATCCTAACTTATTGCAATGGCCTAACCTTCTTCATTTGTTGGTTAAATTTGAATCCCTAGACGTAAGTTGTTCTTTGTGCAGGTTTCTGTATGCATTCAGGAGATTATAATAAGTCTGGTATTGCCCTTGCCACCGCTCAAGCTGGTCTGATGCTAGTACAGGGGGTATCACTCGGAATAGGCGGATCATTGACAGCTTTTTCTCATTCTCAGGCAAGTTCACGCCTTTGGTCTTGGCCTTTTCTTCCATTGACCGATACTTAATGTCCACCTTAATATTCGCGGCAAAGACTTCACGGAAAGCAGCGTCCATTATCTCCCATAGCTCTTCTTCCAAATGCCAAGGCACTATAAAGCTATCGTGAACAGGAAGGGCAACACCGCTAAAGCGAAGCATGATTTTTTCAGCAATAACCGAATCCCAATACTGAAGGTCGATACCTGCACCGGAATTGAAATACTTCTTAATGGGCTTGTGCTTCTCTTCAAAGGCATCCATCAAGGGATATACATACTCTGCTGACACCTTTGGAATCTCCGAGGGAATGGCAAGCCCTTGCTCCTTGACCTCATCCCTCAATGCTAGTATCGTTGATTTCCTGCTCTTTGAATTGACCATCATCAGGAGCATGGTCTTTACGAATTTTCTAAACACGGGATCATTTGAGTAACCGTCTATCCAGTATAAATCCTCTTTTGGAGGTTCTAACTTTTCCCAAGCGTACAAGATGCTAGGATGGAGTGCGGAGTAATCTAGCTCCACAACATACTGACCATTGATTCTGATCTTGTCCCGGTATTCCCGTGGAACTCTTTGCCACCACCCACCGTAAAATCTACCTCCTTGTGACCACGAGAAGTTGTTAAAGACACGGTGAAGCTGTGTCTGCGTGAAGTCAATAGATCCACCCTTTCGTTTCTCTGAGTCGGGATGGGACTTCAGATTGGCATTGAGCAAGGCTAGCTTTTTATCGGTGATGTAAAGGAGGATCGGTGTTCTTCTTAGTCTTTCGTTTATCACTAGCAGGTTGGTCTTCATGCGGAGAGGTTCAAGGGTATCGAGGTACTGTATAATCCTCCCTCTTTTCTCTTTGTCTTTTACGATCTTCAGCTTGCCTCTAACTTTCGTTCTTTTCTCTATAACCCTCTTTATATCCCTTAAGATCAAAACATTATCGCCAAGATCCCGTTGGATCATGGGAAGAGCAACCTTGCTCTCCTTGATAGCTATTTCCATAAGGCTTGCTGTTGCTCTCATGCGGGATATCTTTTTAGCATCACTGAATTGAAATCCTCTCTTGTGTTCAATGTACTTATGTGATATCAGAAAAGGGACAATCTTCTGCACTAAGTATCGGTATTTCAATCCAAGCTTGTGGTAATGACCGCCACGCCGGTAAGGTTTTGTGCTTCTATGATACGCTACCCACTTCGTGGGATCGGAGAAGTAGGAAACACAAAGATTGAGAAGGACAATCCGAAGGTTTGCCCTTAGATCGGATCTGTATGTGGATTGCTTGGGGACTAAGCCTTCGGCTTCCATTTGCTGGAAGATTATTTTGATGTATTGCTTTACTTCAGCGTGATCTGTCACGCGATAGATATTCAGAAATGTGAAGTTAGCTAGCTGAGCCGCTACGCGGCTACTATCTTCGGATCTGTTTATCTTTGGTAGACCTGCGGGTCTACCTCTCTTCCTAGGTTTAGTCATAGTAAATATAACTTTCTAGCTAGTAGCTATCTAGGGGATTAGATCATAATGGAGTAGTATTTCTCCCCTGGAGGGGGAGAATAGAGACTCGTATCCTTTTTCTCTCTTCTATCTCTCTCTCTCACTCTCTCTCTTTCTCTCCCTGATACCCATTACGGTTGCAACATCCCATATCCCTCCGTGATTCTTGCAGGATCAAGATGAAATTAGAGGATTTATTACCGTAGAAGAGACCAAGCCCTGGTTTGGCCAATCTTGAATTTTCAAAGATCAGTGCGAGATCCAGAAGGGAATGAAAGCGGTTTGCAGCGGAGAGCAAGCGAGAGTTCCAAGTGCAGTTCGGTACGGGCCAATGAAGCGGTCCAGGTATGCCGACAGGGTATCTGTTCCATTCCGCCTTGTCAAGTAAATGTCGGAAATCACGACGTTATCGGAAGCGAGAAGAATTTCCACAGTCGGACAGGGGGCATAGAAAAATCCGGCAAAGGGTCTGCTTTATGCGGTGACGGTTTTCATTGCGTCCTCGGCAGACGTAGAGTAAATACGTATGCGAGTAATCAAGCTAGGTATGCTCTTGGAGGTTCTCTCATGGCACTCTTTGCCCTTGAAGTCATCGAAGATGAAGATGTCCTTCCCTCTGACAGGCCCGGAAGGGCTTACATCACAGAGAGCGATTATGATGATTTCATAAGCCTAGCTCTTGAGCTTGATAGGTGGGACGATGTGGAGCGGAGTTCTATTGTTGACTGTGACGAGTGCTGTTCTTTCCTGACTGATGTATATACATTCCTGCTAGCTGTTGAATCCGTCCTAGATCATCTCGACAGTGCGGACATGGTTTCAGAATGGCAACTATGGAGTGACCTCTATGGCAGACTTGAGTGTATCAAGGAAAGGATGTACGAGGATTATGGATTTGTAGACCAATGGCCACAGGAGGTAGCTATAGTCTTTGATCCTGACTGCTCTTGTAATAATTTTTTCGTTGGGAAGCAAGAGCCAGCGGTAGATTCCGAAGATGATGACTTCGTGAGAGAACCAAGTCACGAGCTTGTAAAGGAACGAGGGGATAAGGTTTCAATTTATGTAGAGCCGAGGAAGTTGGGTTAGGCAATTTGGCATGTTCCTGAGAAATGATTGGCAATGCCTCTTCTCAAGTTGCGATCCTTTCAGTCAGACCCCATAACTTCTGCAACGCATTTAAATGCTGAAACACCTAGCATTGTGAGCTGATCCTTCTCATCAATTAAAGGAGGATATTGTAAGCCAGTAAGAGCCCCTCCATTAAGACCATTTATTTGAAAATATTTGTTCTGGCGTATATCTTTTGGAACGCCAGCGAATGCCTGAATTAATTCATCTGGCCTTGCTTTTTGTACGTTTGCGATCCCAAGTATGTCACTGACTATATCTCTGACTATTTCTCTTCTCCCTTCTGAAAGGTCGAGCGCCGCAAGGTCTGAATACTTAGATTTCAGTTCATCGTATTTTTCATGAAAGAAGATGTCTAGTGTTGGACTTACGTTTATCCATTTACGATGAGTTCTATCGCTTAAAATGTACCTCATTTCTTCAGTCATAAATTCGGACAAACCGTCACCATAATATTGAATTTTAATTCTGAGGTCAGCTTTGGCCATTTTGTTATTTGAAGGAGAGACTCTTGTTAGTCCAAATACTAAATCTGCACCGGGATAAACTGATGCTTTCTTAACGGGGGTTTGACTCAAATTCCACACGATGAAGTCTTTTCCATATGAAATGTTAGAAATTGTTAGCACTAGCACGTCTCGTGCGGGCAATTTCCCAGAATTAGTTAAAACAAATGAGCAACTATATGGATCAGACAAGTCATTATTGTTTGCGGGTATAACTTGTTTTATGTATACAACTGGTTTATGGTTTAGCAACATATCTTTACTTTGTAAGGTTACGGATTGGATTTGGGAATTCAGGCTATCAGTCTGTAGTTTGATCGAAGCAGCTTGTTGATCTATGCTCTTTGCAACTAAATTGATATTTTGAATGAACTTATGAAAGTTCACAGCAGCTAATAAAACAAGGGCGAATGTTAGCACAGCGAGTGTGAAAGTAGACCATGCAGTTAAGGCTTCCATTTTGGGCTTTACTCCTAATTTGTCAAACTTGCTTGCCATGACCAGCGTCACTATGTATTTTGCAGTTCCTTCTTTATTCGCTAACCATAATTTATCGCCCAAGCACAACAAGCCCCACCTCGTTAGCTAGCGAAAATGGGGCTTGCCTCTTCAATCATATGTCATCCCTTGTTAAGGGTTGATCATAGCTCTGTAGATAAATCTAATGTAGTTGCGGTAGCAGTCGTTGCAGCGTTCACAGTCAGATGCGGCGGTCCGGCTATGTATTCGAAGTGGAAATGGTCATGGTCTATTGCTTCCGAGCATTCTTCATGCCCTAAAGGACATTCGAAAACTAAGAAGGCAGTGATCAGTCCGTATCTTAGGCATTTTCTACAGACGGGATTCATCGTTTTTTCCTCCTTCAAACTTTGGCCCTTTTATCAATATATAGTATGTGAGTCAAGTTAAATCACAAAATGAAGCGTTTTGACTGAATTCTTGAAAGAAATTCATCTCTAGCATCATCTATTCAGGGGGCAACTGGGTCAAAGACCCCTATGCCACCCCTATAGCTTACTTGAATTCTCTCTTGACCTATCCTCTGAGGTGTGAGAAGGTCCAAAAAGCTTACACAAATTGGACAAAAGTAGTAGTGAGTTGATCTGTAGAAAAGGCTTTAGAAACAGTGACTTGGCCGAGGTTGCAAGGACGTGTTTTTCTTTTCCGACCTCCGGCACCACATCAAGATCCAAGGTGATCCAATAGTGTTGCGAAACCCGCGTCCCGCAAGGGATTGCGGGTTTTTTGTTGTCCAATGCTGTCCGGCGACCCAGTCACCAAACTGGCCATGCTCATCGTACTAACTTTCGTCCGAACTGGAGAGCTGCGGGGCGCTCGTTGGGAGGAACTCGATGCCGATCAGGGGGAGTAGCGCATTCCGGCAGAGCGTATGAAGATGAGATCCGCGCACATCGTCCCTTTGTCGCCTCAAGCCTTGGCCGTAATCGAAGAATTGAAACCGCTGACCGGGGAAGCGGGTCTCTGTCAGCCTGCGAACGGAATACCTTAGCTCCTTTCCGAAATTATTGCTCTTTAGACATCTTAGGCATAAATTAGCCCCCGTTTTCAATTGGCCAAGAAGGTTTTGGGGAGTGTGTTTACCCGCGAGGAGTTCATTGCCATGGCGGGCATCGGGGGACAGGGTGGTCAGCTTGCAGAGCACGAGTCACGGGTCATCCGAAACCTGTTCCGCTTCGGGTCCCTGCAAGCCAAGGATATTATGACGCCGCGCACGGTGATCCTGGCACTCAGAGAGGATATGACGGTACAGGAAGCACTGAATGCCATACCGGACATCCCATTCTCTCGCCTGCCGCTCTATCGTACGAACATCGACGAGATCACCGGCTTCATCCTGAAGGATCATCTGCTGATGGCCAAAGCCCAGGACGAGGACGATTTCAGGCTCGAGAAGCTGAAGCGGGAGATCAATTTCATTGTCGGGGGGATGCCGCTGTCGAAGCTGCTGGAGTTCCTGCTCGATCATCGACAGCATATCGTCATCGTCGTCGGTGAGTATGGGGAGACGAACGGCCTGGTAACGCTCGAAGACGTGGTTGAGACACTGTTGGGGATGGAGATTGTAGACGAGATCGACAAGGTCGAAGACATGCAGGCAATGGCGCGGCAGCAATGGAGAAAACGCGCCAAGGCACTCGGCCTTGAGGTCTGATCCACCTTCCGCTTCAAACATGCCGTGATCGGTAGGGAGAGTTCACTTCTCCTGCTCGTGATGTTGCCTTTTTTGCATGAATCTGTTACCCGTTTATGGGTCCGGGATGGCCGACCTTGTAGTCCAATCGAAATGCTTACTGGAGGCTGTTCGTTATGTTGCCGGAGTCCCTGCCTTGAGGCGAGAGACCACAGGGGAGGAGTGAAGCAATTTTTTAGGGAAGGTGGATGAGACAGCCACGGCAATGCATGAGCTGTCACTGCAAAGAGAGGGAGGGATGAAGATGGAGAAAATGAAAGTGCGCGAGTTGATGCGACCGGTGGAAGAGTTTCCCCGCGTATCCAACCAATCGACCTTTATGGAGGCCGTGAAGGCACTGGAAAAGGCCCAGCAGGAATTCAGCTCCGGGAAGGCGTCTCAGAGGATCCTCCTGGTCTATAATGAGGATGGTCAGATCGTGGGCAAACTGTCGCCCATGGATGTGGTGCAGGGGTTGGAACCGAACTACGAGAATATCGACAGCCTTTCCCGTTATCATCTTG
Organism: Deltaproteobacteria bacterium HGW-Deltaproteobacteria-15; assembly: GCA_002840535.1. Lineage (GTDB taxonomy): Bacteria > Desulfobacterota > DSM-4660 > Desulfatiglandales > HGW-15 > HGW-15. The sequence goes on from PHBH01000003.1 coordinate 140,215, forward strand.
CCCGGAGCACCCTGGAATCCATGAAGGAGGACTTACGGTTCTGGCAAGAACCCCTAGCCGATCTGTGCAAGAAGGCTTACAGCATGAAGATTGGAAAATTCATCCGGCTGCCGAGCGCCGATCATATGGTGAACGCCGACGACAAGATGGACAGTGCCTTTCACCTTTTTGTCGTGGGCAGGCACGATTCGTTGTTTGTGAAGGACGGGGAAAGGATTGTGGGACTGATTCGCTTCTCCGACGTGTACAAGAAAATCGCGCAGACCATGAGGGAGTGCCCGATGCCGTCATAGCGATTTTTCCGGGGATGCAGAAAAGGGGCAAGGCTCACCTCTTGGTTAAAGGGAGGGCAGGCAACTCCACGATGACTTCTGTGCCATGCCCGACACGGCTTTCAAGGGTGATTTTCCCGGAATGCCCTTCCACGATCTTTTTCGCGATCGCCATTCCGAGCCCGGTCCCCTTGCTTTTTTTCGAATAATACGGGACAAAGACATTTTCCAGGGTTTCCCGATCCATGCCCATCCCCGTATCGGTGACCCTTATGACAAGATTCTTTGCAGCCCTTTCTGCACTGATAGTGACCTTCTGTCCCTCCGTGGAAGCCTCAATGGAATTGTTGACCAGGTTCGTGAGCGCCCTTTCCATTTGGCAGCTGTCGACGGCAGTCTTGAGAGAGTTTGCTGGAACCTCCAGAGAAAGGGTAACTCCGACTTCTTCAGCTTTCATCTTGCAGCAAGCAATCACGTTGTCAAGTATGCCTCTTAGATCCTCCTCCTTGGTGTCGAGTTTGATCGGCCGCGCAAAATCAAGTGTGTTCTCGACGATGTTTTGCATTCTCTCAGCAGAATCCCAGATGGCATGTGCGGCTTTGTCCATGTTTCCCTTGCCCTCCCGCATGCGTCTGGAAAAACCCAAGATGGTGATCAGGGGGTTCTTGAGATCGTGAACGATCGTCGTTGCAACCTGCCCGATGCCGGCAAGATATCGATCTTTTTCCGACTGCTTTTCTCGTTGCCTCTCGCGATCAATGAGGAGCCCCGCAAGAACGGCAAAGATTCCCGAAAAAAGTAGGTGCAAAAAGCGATCCAGGATAGCGACCCACCCGGTCGACCAGATTCCGAAGAAAAACGGGGCGTATGCCAAAGAGACCAGTCCGTAGGTCCAAAGACCGCCCCTGAGACCGAACCGGAAGATTCCCAGGAAAAGGGGGATGTAATAGATCTCCTCCAGAACGATGGGAGGGGAGCCCGCCCCGGAGAGCCAGAAGTGCAGGGAGGTGATCACAAAGGACAATGTGACTATAATGGAGACGTAGATCCTGTCGCCTGTCGCCATGCCTTCTTCAAGGTCTGCACCTATGCCTTGATTCTTCCGCCCTATCTTGAGCCGGACGAGCGCGCTTTGCAGAAAAGCTTTCATTACACAGGAAACTCCCGTAGCGTCTCATTAACGACCCAGTGGCTCACCCCCCAGGACCTGGGGCAGGGTGATGCGGCCCAGACTGCCTCAAGTATACACGGTTTTTCAAGAACCGGGCAAGCCCTAAGATCCGCGATTGGTTTTGGATGAGTTGGTGGTTTGCGTGTGGAGGCGCTCAAAAAATCAAAATCACCCCTTGGACCTCAATCAGGGTCTATCTGGGAATGGAGCTGTAACCAAGCATGCTCGATGAACGGCATTCATCACCGAATCCGGGAATACCTCTGCTCCCCTCTTGGACCCCCTCTGGCTCAGAACTCGAAACGATCCTGTTACGTGTTCGCAAATTCCCAACTCCTCAAACGTACTTGTGCAAACAGCTTTTGCAGCCTGCGACTCACCTTCAATATGCCCGCTGTAGAATACAATTTTGCCCGCCGTCTCATAGAGTTTCCAGCGAAGCGTCTGCACCTGATGCCGATGCCACGACATGTCCAGCGTACTCAGTACAAACAAGCGACACACGTTATACGCCAGCACACCAATGCGAAAGAATACCGCGTTTGCCTCAAACTGCCCGCACGGAATCCTCTCGATCCCAAAACCTATCTTCAACTCCTTAATCCGATTTTCACTGTACTGCCCTCGCTGGTTGTACCATCCCACAACCACCTCAGCCGAACCTCCACGATTGGTCGCAATGACCGTATGCTTCTCTGTACTTTCTTCTTCGTCAAAAAGATCGCTTTGATAAGGTCGGCGGATAACCACAACGGGGTTTTTCAATTCATTTCCCTATCAAAACAACTTTCAATCGTGGAGTTTCGGTAAGCCTCCGCAATAAGGCCTGCCCCCACCGCCATGCCCAGAATGCTGGCGTCCCACCTTCCCTCGCCGAGGGCGCCCATGGAGGTGCCCGGGCAGCTGATCTCTATTTAATCGAAGATGTCTTTGCCGCCTTAGCAATACCTCATGATTTGTACACGGGATGCGAGAGTATCTTTCTTACATCTCATCAACACTATCGATGGAGCCATACCCAGAACTGGGGAGGGGCACCGGGAGGTCCTTCGACAGGCCACCCTCCCAATACCTGAAGCAAGAAGAACCTCAAGCCCATCTGGACGCGCCGATGCAAGAGTGGTATCGTCATACAGGAACAAGAATCGTGGAAGAACTTCTGGGACGATTTTCGGAACCGAAGGAGAAGGAATATGAAGAGGACTGTCGGGATAACCCTTGCCTGCGTTCTGGGCCTGATCTGCTCCGCAGCATGGGCCATGGAACAGGGCAAGATCAAGGATTCGGAATCGGCCGCGCACGGCGACGATGCGGCAAGACATCAGATCGTAGACACCTACAAGTTCGAAGGTTTCGAGGTGGTGCAGGTCAACCTCCCGGTACTCGCGCACTACTCGTATATCCTGGTATCCGGCAAGGAGGCCTTGATCGTAGACCCGGATCGGGACGTGCGGTTCTACCTGGATTATGCTTCCAGGAACGGCTTGGCGATCAAGGGGGTGTATCTGACCCACTCGCATGCCGACTTCGTGGCCGGTCACCTGGAGATTGCCAAGGCGGCGGAATGCCCGATCTACCAAAGCGCGTCAAGCGGCGCGGCCTACAAGATCAACCCCATGAAGGAGGGTTCGAGCTTCAAGATCGGGACGGCCCTCGTGAGGGTGCTGGAGACCCCCGGGCACACGCCTGACGGAACCTGCGGCCTCGTTTTCGGCGGGGAAGCGGACAAGGCGGGAAAGGTCCTCTTTACGGGCGACACCCTCTTTGTGGGCAGCGTCGGACGTCCGGACCTGCTGGAAGGGAGGATGACGGCCGCGACCCTCGCATCCATGGGGTTCGACACGTGGACGAAAAAACTCTCCAAGCTGGACGACTCGATCCTCGTCCTGCCCGCCCACGGTGCAGGGAGCCTCTGTGGCGCGAATCTGAGCGACAGCCCCAAGAGCACGATCGGGGCGGAGCGCACCTCAAACCCTTACTTCACCATGAAGGGCCGCTCTGAGTTCATCGCCGCGGTCCTTCGGGATCTGCCCGAGGCACCGCAGTACTTCAAACACAATGCGGCCATGAACCGGCAGGGACCGCCCCTGTTCGATTGGGCCGCCTCCCTGCCCCCCGAAGCCAATGCCGAACAGGGACTGATGGACACGTCCAGGTTCTACATCGTCGACATCCGGGACGCCCCGGTCTACGCGGCCGAGCACATCCCCGCCTCCGTGAATATCGGCGTCCGTGGAAGATTCGAGACGTGGGTGGGGAGCATGGTTCCATGGGCGGCACAGGAGTCGGGCCGGCTCGTCCTGCTGGGGGGCAAGGCCGAGCTCCAGGAGGCCCTTCGCAGGCTCCATCGCATCGGCTACGCGGCCGGGGTGCTCACACTCGATGCCTGGAAGAGATCCGGACTGCCGACCAAGAAGGTGGAGTTCATCAAGCCCGCCGATCTCTACGCCCAAATGAAGGCCGGTACCGGACCGATCATCGTCGATGTGCGCCTGCCCAACGAGTGGATGGGGTTGAGGATCGGGGATGTGGTGAACCTGCCCCTTACCCACCTGAGCCAGTTGTCGGCCAAGCTCGATCCGACCCAGCCCGTTGTGGCCGTCTGCAATTCAGCCTACCGCTCGAGCATGGCGATCGGGATCCTGGAGGCGAAGGGCTTCCAGAAAGCGACCTCCCTGGACGGCGGGAGCGAGGCCTGGATTGGTGCGGGACTTCCAGTCTATGGCGCCGAGGCGACCAAGGCCGCTGCCGTGCCCGAGCCTGCCAGGCGCGAGATCAGGCTTGCGGACCGGATGTCGGTCGACGAACTTCGCCGGACGGCGAAGGATCTCCCAGGGACGTTCGAGCTGGTGGATATCCGCCCGGCCGAGCAGTTCAACGATTACCACATCCCCGGCTCCCGCAACGTGGACATCGCCGAGGTGCTGAACAATGCGGCCTTCCTGGCCGGGGCCGGCCCCCTGATCCTGGTCGACCGAGACGGCTCCCTGGCCATGCAGGTCGCCGGGATCATTTCCCAGAAGACCAAAAGGACCATCAAGGCGCTCCATGGGGGGCTGGATGCGTACTGGAAGGATGGGGGCTGGAGTGAGACTGAGACCTGGAAGTCCATCCCGGCTCCAATGGCTCCGGCCAGGACAGTACCGCCCAAGGCGGAGCCGCCGAAGAGTCCGAAAAAGAAATCGGCGGGGTGCTGACCATGAAAACTTTCACCGGATCCAAACCGATCATGAATCCGTACCTGGCAGGGGTGATTCTGGGGTTGACGCTCCTGGTCTCCTATCTTGTGCTCGGGGCCGGTCTCGGCGCCTCCGGCGGGATCGCACGAATCGCCGCTCACATCGAGAGCGTCCTGGCACCCTCCCGCGTCGCATCCAGCGAGTACTTCGGAGCATGGGGAAAAGAGCCCCTCAACTACTATCTGGTCTTCATGCTGGTGGGGATATTCGTGGGCGGGCTGATCTCGGCCGTTGCGGCGCGAAGGGTGAGATTCCAGGTCGAGCGCGGCCGAAAGGCGTCCACGGGGTTGCGTCTCGGGCTGGCCCTGGCCGGCGGCATCCTGGCAGGCTTTGCGAGCAGGCTGGCCCAGGGCTGCACATCGGGCCAGGCCCTCTCTGGGGGCGCCATGCTCCTTTCCGGCAGCCTGGTCTTTCTGGTCTGTGTCTTTGCGGGCGGGTACGCTGCGGCGTGGTTCGTAAGGAGGCAGTGGCATGATTAGCACCTTCTTCGGTCTCGATGCGCTGTCTGCCTCGGGGGCCATGCTGGTCGCCTTCGCGATCGGAATGGCCTTCGGCCTCTCCCTGGAGCAGGCCGGATTCGGCAGTTCACGCCGGCTGGCGTCCATCTTCTACTTCCGGGACATGACGGTCCTCAAAGTCATGTTCACGGCCCTGCTCGTGGCGATGCTCGGGCTCCAGTACGCCCAGGGGCTTGGCTTGATCGACCAGGGGCAGCTGTTCTTCATGCCCAGCATCTACGGGGCCCAGATCGTGGGCGGTCTCCTCTTCGGCGTGGGTTTCGTCATGGGCGGCTGGTGCCCGGGTACCGCAGCGGTGGGCTTGGCTTCCGGCCGTTTGGATGCACTGGTTTTTCTGGCGGGGGCCGGGATCGGGAGCGTCCTTTTCAATGAGATGTTCGGGATCGTGAAGGGGTTCTACACCTGGGGGGACAGGGGAGTGCAGTTTGCCTGGCAGGCCCTGGATCTGTCGGCCGCCTTGTTCGGACTCCTTCTCGTCCTGGTGGCGGTGGCCTGCTTCTGGGGGGCCGAGTACATGGAGAAACGGGTGCAAGGCACGGGTCGCTACTGGCGGAGCCCCTTCCTGAGATCCTTCAGCACGGCGATGGTGCTCCTCGCTCTGGGTTCGATGGCCTTGCAGTCCATCACCCCAGGGGAGAAGGTCTCGGATACCCCGGCAAGGAGCGCAACCTTCCTGGAACAGATAGAATCGGCGGAAGACCACATGGAGCCGGAGGAAGTGGCCGACCGGCTGATGCAGGGCGACAAGGGGCTCATGCTGGTCGACATCCGCCCGGCAGAGGAGTATGCGCTCTCTCACATTGCGGGCGCAGTGAACATACCCTTGTCCGACCTGCCCGCCGCCCTTTCCGGCAACAAGGGGCAGGGGACCATCGTCCTCTATTCCAACGGCATGACCCACCCTGCCCAGGCCCGGGACGCCCTCGCACGCATGGGGCATACAAATATCTACATCCTCACCGACGGGCTGGTGGGATTTGTCGATCGCATCCTGAAACCCGCCTCCCTCCGGGCGGAACCTCTCTCCGCGGCCCGGACGGAAAAGATCAACGCGTGGAGGAAGCACTTTGCAGCCCCCGCGAGCCCGGCAGAAGCCGCAGCCGAAGGTTCGTTGCCGATTTCCCAACCTACCCCGCCCGTGTGGCCGGGCCTGGTGGAGCCTGCCTGGCTCTCGCAGAACCTGGGCAGCCCAGAGGTCCGCGTGATCGAAATCCGGCCCCAGCCGCAGTACAACAGCGGCCATATCCCCGGAGCCGTCTGTGTTTCACCGGAGAACCTTCGTGGCGTTGTGGGCGGGGTCTCGTCCATGCTCAAGCCGGCCCATCTGCTCGCTGAAATGGTCTCCCTGATGGGGATCCGGCCGACGGATACCGTGGTGCTTGTCCCCGACGACAAGCTCCAGGATGGGACCCTGGTTGCTATGGCGTTTGCACGGATCGGGCATGAGAGGTTCGGGATCCTCAACGGGGGTTTCCAGCGCTGGATCCTCGAGAAGCGGCCCGTCACGACCGAATTGCCTCAGGTCCAGGAGTTTCGGTATCCGGTAGCCCCGCCCGACGGGTTCACGGTGACCTACCGGCAGGTGTTGGAGTCCCTCAAGGCTCCGGACACCGTCATCATCGACGTGCGCCCGACCGAGTTTTACACCGGGCAGAAGGTGGAGGAAGCGCGGGGGGGCCACATCCCAGGGGCAAAAAACAGGCCCTATACCGAAGACGTCTCGCGAATCGGCAATGTCACCATGATCAAGCCTTTGGAGGAGCTCGCGAAGGCCTACGCGCTGATCGTACCGACCCGGCAGACAAAGACGATCGTCCACTGCCGCACCGGTCATCAGGCCAGTCAGACCTATTTCGTGATGCGCTACCTGCTGGGGTATCAAAACCTCTTCTGGTATGACGCGGGCTGGTCCGAATGGGCCTCCAGGAGCGAGCTGCCGGTCGAGAACTGAACCTTCGGACGAGAGGATCACCAGGCACATCGAGGTCGCAAAGGCGCTGGACACCTTGCCTCGCTTCTTATAAACAAATGACGAAGAATTCCAGGAGAGAGGGGAACCCATGCTGACCAAGAGCGGAAGAAATCTCGAAGAGGTCATAAAGAAGGCCATAGATGATCATGTCATCAAGAACTCCGAGTATGAGGAGATCATAGATCTGGCGCACGGCGACGGAAAGATCGACGCCCACGAGAGGGTGCTCCTGCAGGAACTCAATGATCTCATCTCCAATAAGAGCGTTCGGCGCATAACCGGCTGATCCTCTCCCGGAAAAGACTCTTCACGAGACGGCCGATTTCTCGGAGTTTTCGGTCCCAGCCTCAGGAGACGGATACAGGTCTTGCCACTGAAGGAGGGCAAATGGGATTCGAGAGCGATCAGCCTTTTCATCACGTGTCGGTGCAGGAAACGCTGCGAAGGTTAGCCGTCCATCCCGACCGCGGTCTGGACGACGGACAGGTGCATGAGCGCCGAGAGCGTTTCGGGCGGAACGCGCTGACTCAGAAAAAAGGGCGGAGCGGTCTCGTTCAGTTCCTCCTGCAGTTTAATCAGCCCCTGGTATACATCCTCGTCATTGCCGCCGCCGTCGCGGCGTTGCTGGGGGAACCCGTGGATGCGGCGGTGATCTTCGTCGTGGTGCTGGTCAATGCGATCGTTGGGTACCTGCAGGAGGCCAAGGCCATTCGCGCGATCGAGGCGCTTTCGAAGACCCTGGTGAGCGCGGCGACCGTCATCCGGGACGGCGCCAAACTCCAGCTGGACTCCTCGGAGCTTGTCCCAGGCGATATCGTGCTGCTCCAGTCGGGGGACCGCGTGCCCGCAGACATGCGGTTGATCAAGACCCGCGACCTCCAGATCAACGAATCGGCGCTGACCGGGGAGTCCCTTCCTACGCAGAAGAGCACGGACCCGGTGGGGGAACAGACCGCGATCGGCGACCGCGGGTGCATGGCGTTTTCCTCCGCCCTGGTCACCTTCGGCACCGGCACCGGGGTGGTCGTCCAGACCGGAGACCGCACGGAGGTCGGCCGGATCTCCGAGATGCTGGCGGCCACTGAGATCCTGGATACCCCCCTAACCCGGCGAATCAAGCACTTCTCGAAGCTGCTCCTGTGGGTCGTGTTGGGCCTTTCTGCCGTGACCTTTGCAGTGGGTTTGATCCACGGCGAAAAGGCCATCTACATGTTCATGGCGGCGGTTGCCCTCGCGGTCGGGGCGATTCCCGAGGGGCTGCCCGCGGCGTTGACCGTCATCATGGCGATCGGCGTGAATCAGATGGCCAATCGCAGGGCCATCATTCGGCGGCTGCCGGCAGTCGAGACCCTGGGGAGCACCACCGTCATCTGTTCGGACAAGACCGGGACCTTGACGCAAAACCAAATGACCGTGCAGCGGGTATACGCCGACTCACGGCTTGTGGAGGTGTCCGGTACAGGGTATGCGCCGGTCGGGGATTTTCTGGCTGACGGCGGGCCGTTTTCCGTCCGGGACGATCTCCCGGTCTTCGAGATCCTGAGGTGCGGGTATCTATGCAATGACGCGGAAATCGTCGAGGCCGAAGGACTCTGGAAGGCCCAGGGCGACCCGACTGAGGCCGCGCTGGTGTCTGCGGCCATGAAGGCCGGTTTCTCCAGGGATGATCGGTCAGCCATGCGGCGACTGGACTCCATCCCTTTCGAATCTGAGCACCAGTACATGGCGACCCTTCACGATCAGGGCCCGGACAAGCCGCGGATGGTCTACTTGAAAGGGTCCCTCGAGAGCGTGCTGGGCAGATGCTGGACCTCGCTCGGGAATGGAGCCCACCCGGCTGCCCTCGACACCGAAGTCGTTCAGCGGAAGGCCGAAGAGCTCGCCGCCCAAGGCTTGCGGGTCCTGGCCTTTGCAAGGAAGGAGCTGCCGCCGGAGACGCACGCGATCGGTCACGGTGACGTGGCCGGGGGGCTTCAGTTCCTGGGGCTGCAGTCCATGATGGATCCCCCGAGACCCGAGGCCGCCGCGGCCGTGACGGCCTGCCAGTCAGCCGGCATCCGGGTCAAGATGATCACCGGAGATCATGCCTTTACGGCCGCCTCCATCGCGCGCATGCTCGGCATCGCCGGATCGCACGACCAGGAAGGCCGCCCGCGCGTCGTCACGAGCAAGGATCTCGAAACCGTCCCGGACGACGATCTGGTGCAGCTCGCCAATGACGTAGCCGTGTTCGCCCGGGTCAGCCCCGAGCACAAGCTCAAGCTGGTGACGGCACTCCAGAAGCTCGGTCATGTCGTCGCCATGACCGGCGACGGGGTCAACGACGCGCCCGCGCTCCGGCGCGCGGACATCGGGATCGCCATGGCCCTCAGCGGGACCGAGGTGGCCCGCGAAGCCGCAGACATGGTCCTGACCGACGACAATTTTGCATCCATAGAGGCGGCGGTGGAGGAAGGTCGGGGCGTTTTTGACAACCTTCAGAAGTTCATCGTATGGACCCTGCCGACAAACGGGGGCGAGGCGCTCGTCCTGATGATCGCCGTTTTCTTAGGTCTTTCCCTGCCCATTCTCCCGGTCCAGATCCTGTGGATCAACATGACGACGGCGGTCTTCCTGGGGATGATGCTGGCCTTCGAGCCCAAGGAGTCCGGGATCATGGATCGTCCGCCCAACCAGCCGCATGCGCCGCTCCTGACGACTGTGCTGACGGTGCGGATCGTGATGGTCTCCGTGTTGATCTGCGCTGCGGTTTACATCGTGCACGAGTGGATGCTCTGGGAGGGGGCAACGATAGGGGCGGCGCGCACCGCGTCCGTGGCGATGATTGTCCTTGCGGAAGCCTTTTATCTGTTCAACTGCCGAAGCTTCACCCGCTCCTTTGTCGCAATCGGGGTCCTTTCCAACCCCTGGGTCTTGCTGGGTGTGACCGTCATGGTGCTCCTGCAGATCCTCTTCACCTACCTTCCGGTCATGAACCGGCTGTTTCACTCCGAGCCCCTGCCGGCTGAGGCCTGGCTGCTGATGTGCGCGCTCTCCTTCCTCTGCTCCGCGGTCGTGGGCTTGGAAAAGCGGCTGCGCGCCCCACGGGAGGAACGAACCCTTGCGTTAGGGCGGAAGTAGCCGCCCCGGCCCGGGAGCCGCCCGGACGGGCGCCCGGCACGCCTGCATCCTGGACTCTGTATTTTAAGTCCAAGTCCCGAAGTCCCGGATCGGACCAAGCAATCAGTCGTCCCTCGCCAGCATGGCTCTTTCGGCGAAGGCCTCCCATGCGTGGACCAGGTGCAAGGATGCGGCCTCTGATAACACAAGCGAACCTGCCAATTCTAGCATCTCCAGGTTGAGGGCTTGCTCCGCGGCTGATGGTTTCAATGGATCGAAGTCTACCGCCGCCATAATGCAGCACAATCGCAACCGATAGGGCGCGATCAAGGATTCCAGAGCCCGCATGTGCTTGGCCACCGACTGCACATTCTCCCTGCCGGGCGCAACCACTTCGACGATCGTCAGTGTTGCCTGGTTGTTCTCTGTCAAAGAGACTGCACGCGAGACAGCCAAAGCCTGGTCCACGTTGGCTTCGGTGACGTACATAATATTCCTGAATCTGTTCCCCCTTTATGGGTTCCGGATGTCGGCAGGCATGTTCTTTTTCCTTCCTATCATCCTCCCCATCTTGAACCGGACAAGCGCATTTTGCAGAAAGGCTCTCATTACACAGGAAAGTCCCGCAGCATCTCATGGATGCCTTTGTGCATCTCGTACCAGAACTCATAGGCGGCGGCATGTCTATCCCTGGTGAAAAAATCAATCCAGTGGTCCAGCTCAGGATCGTTGACCCCATCGGTCCCTTTTTTGTTTTTTAGGAATGTGAACACCATGTCCATGTTGCGCTCCGACTCCCAGAACACCGATGCATTGCGGCTGGTGATGCGGCTGGCGGTCAGACTGACGGACCGCAGGAATGCATCTTTACAGCCGAACAGGTTTTCCAAAATGTCGGGGATCAGCGTTTCGGCCCAGGCACGGTGGAAACGGCAGATCCCTAAGGTGTCCAGCATCAGCTCCTTCAGCATGCGGTTGGCGTTTTCTCTTCCCAACTCGCGAGGCGGCAGAAAATCACGACCGTAGTGCATGTAATATTTCCCCGTGATGGCCATGGGGGCCAATGCCCCGGGTGTCCAGTACTGGTTGGGGACCATCCAGCCCTGGCGGCCAAAGGCATTGTATACAAACCGGTCAAGCACCTGCTTCCCCTTTTCCCGTGCAAGGCGGCGTGCAAATTTCCTGGCCCCAAACTGCAACGGTATTTTTCCGCCGGGTTGCGTCATCTGATCCAGCAACGCCATGCCAAGCTCAGCATTATGCATGGAATCGTCCGCCGCATCAAAGTTCGCCATTGCCCATTTAGGCATCCGATCCACCCCAAGTTCTTGGGGCGTAATTAAACCATCGTGCAGACAGTCCATGAGCCAGGCAAGGGTTCCGCCCACGGAGATGGCATCAAAGCCCAGGCGGTCGGCATGGTGGTTGAGTTGTTCGGCGGCTCGCTGGTCGAAAATACCGCAAAGCGGCCCCATGGTCTGGTAGGGTTCGTAATCTTTTTTATAGATGCCGTGCATTTTTTTGCATACCGCCGCGCACGGTTCACCGCAATTGCGCTGCTGCCTGGTTTGAATGGTCTCCTCGTTGAACTGTTTGAGGTAATGATTCAGGATGAAACGTTCGTGAAGATCCCTGCGCTCTTCCTGACTCCAATAGATGGTACGGTAATTCAACGCCAGGATATCGCCATCCATGGCGGCGTAATTGACCCCGAAAGTGCCGCCCGTATTGAATTTGGGATCGTAACGGTATTTGGTGGTGGCCTCCATGTCCTTGGCGGCCATGCGCTGGTTGAATTTATCCTTGAACCATTCGTCCGCCACGGAGCGATCTCGAAAATCCTCGTCGATATAGGTTCCGCCGTATATGATGCCCACAAGGCCATGCTCCTGAAACAACTTGCTGCCGAAGCCTCCCCGGCCCGCCCAGGTATCCACATGGGTCAAAATGCCCTTTTTCACCGGAGCGGACCCAATGGCGCCGAAATCGGTAGAGCGTGCGGCCGGCCCGACGGCCAGCACCCGCGGGTCCTTTTCATACCTTTCAACAAACAACTTAATGGCATGCTCCATCGCGGCATACACCCCTTTGCGGCCTTGGTCCCAGACCCGTCCGGGTTCCACCGGAACCAGTTCCACCTCGATTTCTTCGCCGTGGTTTCGATTCAGATACAAAAGAGAAGGATGCGGGGCTTTGCCGATGAGACTGAGCATGTTGATGCCGAGGTTATCAAAAACCAGAGCCGCCCCACCCATGGAGGAGACATAAAAACCGTGCCAGCAGGGGGAGATGCCGGCGAATATCAGCCGATTGGATCCGGGAAAAACAGAGCCGGCCAGCAGCCCGGCGCCGATGGTCAAGGCGTTGTGCTTATACGCCAGGTGGATCCCCAGATCCACGGGGCCGAAAAAATCGCCGACACGGTAGCGCTGCATGCGATAAAAGCCGGTGGCGGCATCCAGCATCAGTACTTTAAGTTTGTGTTTGTTTTCAGACATTTCGAACCTCTCATCAACGCGCCATGCCTGTTCGCAACGACTTTTTCTCCAGCGACTGGGTTTACTCTTCTCTTTGTTATGAAAGTTCGGTGGTTGCACCTTTTTTCATCGGTTAAAATAAGCGTTGAGCACGTATTCCTGCACCATCCGCTGGGTGTTGAAAAAGGAGCCGTTGATGGCGATGGAGTAGGCCATCATGTCCATGAAAAGGTGCCGATCGTGATAAAAAAGGGGAACAACGGCATGCTCCAGCTTTTCGTACAGCGATGGGGCATCCTGTGAATGGTCCCGCTCCACTCCCTTTCCGTGAACTGGCTCTCCAATGGACCATCCGGTCAGGCCCTCGATGTGCCCTTCGATCCACCAGCCGTCCAGCACGCTCAGATTCGGTATGCCGTTCAAGGCCGCCTTCATCCCGCTGGTCCCTGAAGCCTCCATGGGCGGTTCGGGCGTGTTGAGCCAAAGATCCACCCCGGAGGTGATCATCGCGCCCAGCACCATATTGTAGTTCTCCAGATACGCGATCTTGATATCGTGCTGGAGATACTGCCTGGCACTAAAAATCCGTTTGATCAGCTCCTTTCCCTCATGGTCCCGGGGGTGGGCCTTGCCACCGTATACGATCTGGATCTTGCCTACCTCATTGGATATCCTTTTGAGCCTCTCCATGTCCCTGAAAAGGAGATCCGCCCGCTTGTAGGTGGCAGCGCGCCGGGCAAAGCCGATGGTCAGAATGTTTTCATCCATGTCCGCCCCGGTTTCCCGGTTCACCAGTCCAAGGAGCTGTTTTTTGCTCTGCATGTGGGCGCTCCACAGTTCCTCCCTGGGAAGGCTCAGGGCATAGCGCAGGCTGAAGTTGTCCTGCCTCCACGAAGGAATGGTGCGGTCGAAAAGTTCTCGAAACGGTGCTGAGACCCTTCTCATTATGATGGGCGTGATGCTTCAAGTCCCTGTAATGATGCTTTCATACAACCGCTCGGCATCCTCCCTGCGGCACAATTCCGTGCCGGGCGTCATGACGGCTGCCGTACCGGCGGCCACGCCGAAAAGTACGGATTCCCTGAGAGGGTTTCCCCGGGCCAGGCTCAAGACGATACCGGCCACCATGCTGTCCCCGGCCCCGACCTTGCTGACGATGGGCACGGTGGGGGGCAGGATGTGTTCGGCGAGCTTTTCCGAAACCAGCAGGGCGCCTGCTGCGCCGAGGGAGATGACCATCACCTCGCACCGGCCGCTTTGGACCATCTTTTTGGCCGCTGCCTTGATCTGCGATTCCTCTTTGATATCCTTCCCAACCAGTTCCCTGAATTCACGCACATTGGGCTTGATCAAAAACACCCCTTCCTGAAGGGCCTGCTCCAGAGCTTCACCCGAGACGTCGATGATCGTTTTTGCTCCCCTGTCCTTTCCAATGCGCGCAACCTGTGCATAGAAGTCAGGGGGCACACCCGGCGGAAGGCTGCCGCTGGCCACCACATAATCCGGTGAAGGCTCCATGGCCGATAGTTTCTGAAGAAATGGCTCCCATTCATTTTTCTGAAGCTCCGGTCCCGGCATTCCAAAGCGGTACTGCTGTCCGGTGGATTCCTCCAAAATGACCAGACTCTCCCGGATCATTCCATCGACGGGAAACGGCCGATGGTCCAGGCCTTCTTCGTCCAGAAGTTCTTGAAGCCTCTTCCCTGTCAGTCCCCCCGAAGGATAAAGCAGCAGGGATTTGCCTCCCAGTTTCTTGATGGCCCGGCAGACATTCACCCCGCCCCCTCCGGGCTCGAAACGAGGAGGTTTGCAGTAGAGCTTTCGCTCGGCCACGACATGCTCTACGCTTGAGCTCTTGTCGATGGCCGGGTTCAAGGTTATGGTGACGATGGTTTTCATTACTAACCCTCCCTGCAGCAACCCACGCAGATGCTGCCTAGGTTCGTTTCGCGGATATCACATTCTCGGGTTCACCCCCGGTGAAGGATACGATATTGCCCACCGTGGTGCTCAGGATGCGCTCTACCGCCTCCCGGGTGTTGAAAGCGCTGTGCGGGGTTATGACCACATTGCGAAGACGGAGCAGGATGTGATTGAGCAGCATGGTCTCCAGATCATGTTTCTTGTCATAAACCGAACGCAGCAACTCGGCCTCTTCCCGGATGCCTCCCTCTTCCGGCAGGACGTCCAGGCCTGCTGCCGCCACCTTTCCTTCGCCGATGGCCTTTGCCAAGGCCTTGATGTCCAAGACATCGCCTCGGGCGGTGTTGATCAGGACCACGCCTTGTTTCATCCTGGCAAATTCTTCGTCGGATATCAGATTTCGGGTTTTCTTGTTGGAAGGCACATGGAGCGTGATGATGTCGGAGGAAGCCAGGAGTTCATCCATGTCCACATAGCGAAAGCCCAGGCGGGAAGCCATTTCTTCGTCCGGATACAAGTCCGAGGCCAGGATTTCCATTCGAAACCCCTTGGCGATTTCAATGACGCATTTGCCGATGCTCCCGGTGCCGATCACACCCAGGGTCTTACCGAAAAGATCGAAACCCTGGAGCCCTTTCAGGGAAAAATCCCCCCTGCGGGTGCGGTCAACCGCTGCAATCATCTTGTGGCTGATGGCCAGCAGCAGCGCAAAGACATGCTCTGCGACGGTGTTGTCCCCATAGACCGGCACATTGCAAACGGTTATGTTGTTTGCCCCGCAATACTCAAGGTCGATATGATCGAATCCGGTTGAGCGCGTGGCAATGAGCTTCAGACGGCCTATATGCCTCAGCACATCGGCCGATAGATCGGAGTAGATGAAAGGAGATAGCGCCTCCGCGTCGGAGTATGCCTCTGCATTTTTATGCGTCAGGGGTCCTGCAACAAATTCAATCTGGTGCTCCGCTTGCATGCTTTGAAAGGTCTCGCGCTCCCAATCCTCAATCTCAAAGACAATGATTTTCATCCATGAACCTCCATCACAATCCTTTTTTTCCAGCCATCTAAACAGCAGCAGGGCGCCGGCGATAAACAGGGGAATAATGGCCCAGTGGTTCATCCCCAGGACTTGGGGCAGGGTGATGCGACCCAGATTGTCTCAAGTATACACGGTTTTTTCAAGAACCGGGTAAGCCTCCGCAAGAAGGCCTGCCCCCACCACCATGTCCAGAATGCACTATCGATGGAGCCATACCCAGAACTGGGAAGTGGCACCGGGAGGTCCTTCGACAGGCCACCCTTCCGATACCTGAAGCGAGAAGAACCTCAAGCCCGAATCTGGACGCGCCGATGCAAAAGTGGTATCGTCATGCAGGACAAGAACCGTGGAAGTCATCACTACCCATAGGAATGTCGATTTTGACGCACTTGCCTCCGTGTTTGCCGCAAAGGTGCTCTTTCCAAACGCTGTGGCTATGCTCCCTCAGAGTCTCAACTCGAATGTGCGAAGCTTCCTTTCCCTTCACAAAGATCATTTTCCCTTCGTCACCGTCAAAGATCTCGATCTGAACGACATCCGTAGGCTCATCGTCGTGGATGCGGGCCAATGGTCGCGGATCGAGGGCAGGGAAAGTCTCAGCGAAAGAAAGGATTTGGAACTGTTCGTGATCGACCACCATGCGCCGGGCGATATCCGAGCCGACCCGCTTATTTGCCGGCCGGTCGGGGCTGCCGTGACCTTGATCCTGAACAAAGTACGGGAAGAAGGGTCCCCGCCCCTTTCCCCCATCCAGGCGACCCTTTTCATTTCGGGCATTTATGAAGACACGGGAAATCTCACGTTCCCGAGCACGACCGCGGAAGATGCAAGGGCCGTCGCATTCCTCCTCGATCAGGGTGCCGATCTTAACCTGGTGCGAGATCATCTCCGCTCCGCATACAACCCGGCCCAGAAGGAGATCCTCTTCGACATGCTGAGGGACGAGAGGCGAATCAGCCAAAACGGGTATGACGTCTGCATCGGGTACCGCCGCATCGAAGGACATGCCCCTGGGTTGTCCCTGGTAATGGACATGTATCATGACATGAACGGCGCCGATGCCACGTTCGGGATTTTTGTCGACCCAGGGAGGGCGCAGGTGATCGTCATTGGGAGAAGCCGGCCGAACACCCTCGACATCGGCGCCATCATGAAAAACTTCGGAGGAGGAGGCCACCCGAACGCCGGCTCCGCCCTTCTGAAATCCTGGACGGAGCAGGACCCGGTGCAATGGATCACGGATCTGGTGAAGGCTGGCGGGAAAAGCCCTGTGCAGATTGCGGATCTGATGTCCTTCCCCGTGACGACCGTCACGACAGGGACCTCCATGAAAGATGCGGCCCTTCTCCTGAGAGAAAAAGGGTGCACGGGACTGCCGGTTGAGGAGTACGGGAAGGTCGTGGGCATCATCTCCCGCCGGGACTTCCGCAAAGCCAGGAAAGCCGCTCAGATGAAATCGCCCGTGAGTGCGTTCATGTCTTCAAAGGTCGTCCACATCCGTCCCGATTCCCCGATCGGCCATGCCGTCAGCCTGATGGTGAATCACGACATCGGAAGGCTCCCAGTCATACAGGATGGCAAGCTGATCGGGATCATCACACGATCCGATGCCATGAGATACTTCTATGACCTCATGCCGGAATGATCAGGGCGTCTCTCGCGCGCTTGTCCCGCCCATGGCCGGGGCTTCGCTAGAGAACGCAGAGTTCGCAGGGAAAAGCGTCATTTGTCCTGATTTTCTGGAACGAAAACAGGACACTCTTCAGCTCCCTCGGAACATGAATGCTAGTCAAATCGTACTACTATGCAATGGTCGATCTTCCTGAAACACCTCCCGCTCCTACAAGACCGAATCCCTCATGCTGACCGGGGACCTCAACGTCATTGATGTGCAGTGGATCCTGCAATACCGTATCGAAGATCCGATCCGTTATCTCTTCAATGTCCGGGATACCCCGCAGACCATCCGCGACATCTCCGAGGCGGTGATGCGCCGGGTGGTCGGCAACCGGCTCGGAAGCGACGTTCTCACCGTCGGCAGGGTGGAGGTTTCTACCGAGGCGAGGGAGGAGACTCAGAAGATCCTGACCGAATATGGAACCGGCGTGCGGTTGGTGACGGTGGAACTCCAGGACGTGACCCCGCCGCATGCGGTAAAGCCGGCATTCAACGAGGTGAACGAGGCGCGCCAGGACAGGGAACGGACGATCAATCAAGCACAGGAGCGCGCCTACCGTGAGATCCCCAAGGCACGGGGTGTAGGGTCTCAGAGTATCAGCGAGGCCGAAGGGTATGCGCTCGAGCGGGTGAACCGGGCCACCGGGGAGGCTGCACGTTTTCAGGCCGTGCTCTCAGAATACCTGCGGGCGCCGGAGGTTACGCGCAGGGGATATCTGGAAGTTTTCCCCCACAAAAATCCCTGAAGAAGTCCTAAATCTTGCCGAAAGTCCCCGAACATCCAACTCGCCTCACACTCGCACCACATGGCTTTTCACGTCACTCACTCCATTTTCATTTGCGCCCTCTTCGCCTCTAAGCCTTGTTCAATTCCTACTTCTTATCCAACGTTTTCCCGCAGACTTGCATCCGCTTTTACAAGTCTTATCTTCAAGCCCTGAGGAAGGGAGGTTGTCCATGGACCATAAACGTAAAATCGTCATAGCGGAAGACCACAAGATTCTCAGGGAAGGTTTAAAGTCCCTGCTCAGGACTGTAGAAGACCTTGAAATTGTCGGCGAGGCGGCGGATGGGATCGAGGCGATCCGGTGCGTTGAGAACTACCACCCGGATCTCCTGCTGCTCGACCTCTCCATGCCGAAGATGAACGGCATCTCCGTGATCCGAGACCTCAAGAGCCGCTTGCCCGAGACCAGGATCCTTGTCCTCACCATTCATGAATCCGAGGACTATATCCTGGAAGCCTTTCGATCCGGGCTGGACGGGTACTGTTTGAAGGATGCGAATTATTCCGAGCTGCTCATTGCTATCAGGAGCGTTCTCGATGGGAAGAGGTATTTGAGTCCAAGCATTTCAGAGAAGGTGCTGGCCGGATTCCTCGACGACCGGAAGACCCTCAAGTTGCGTTCTTCATGGGAGATGCTTACACAGAGAGAGCGAGAGGTGTTGAAGCTGGTCGGCGAAGGGTACAAGAACAAGGAAATAGCGGGCTACCTGTGCATCAGCGAGAAGACGGTGGAGAAGCACAGGAGCAACATCATGAGAAAGCTGGACCTTCATACCTCTTCCGCCCTCACTGCCATAGGCTTCGAGAAGGGTCTCGTCACGAGCACCGGCAACAAACCCCTGAACCCCCGGGCCGACTGCCGCGTTCCCGCCGGGGAGCTTCAGGACCGAGGGGCTCCCACGTAGGTGGGTGAGAAGAACTCCTTCCCGCAGTCATTTTGAGGTCCTTGTGGGAGGAAGTCAAAATGCGCTCCAGTTTCCTTAGGCAAAGGCGTGCGGGGGAGAGGCCTCAGCAATGACAATGCGTCAATTCTGATACACTTAAATGATCCTCCACATTGATCACACCCGGTGTAAACCACGCTGCCTCGTATGCCAGCTGGCGCGCCGCTCTATTCGGCACGGTACCGCTCATCAGCACCTTGCCCCTTTCCACTTTGACGGTAATCTCATCGGGATCTACGTCAACCGTTCTATCAAGAGCAGAAATGATCTCTTTCGCAATCTCTTGATCGTAATAGTCCCTTGTGGGGACAACAGCGAGAAGGTTTTCGATGAAGACCACACCAGGCTGTTCCGAAACGAGATCATCTGCATGCATTTTCTTCCAATAAGCGCTCACCGTTCCCCTCAGTGTGACTGTTCCGGCGCTCACGACGACCTCAATGTCTCGCAGGTTTATTTCGGGATTGTTGAACAATTTCTCCTTTATGTTGTTTTCGATTTCCATATCAGTAAGCGAGGGTTCTAAAGGCGGACGGATCAGGATCTCGTTGACCACTCTTCTTACGCCAACGATTTTTAACGCATCATTTTGCGCCGCAGTTCGTGTGAAATAACTGGGAACCTCACCCCTCAGGATGACTGTTCCGTTTTCCACCTCTACGCTGACTTTGGAGGCATCGACTCGATCATCCCAGGTGAGCTGTTCGACCACAGCTTTCTTTATCAACTCATCTGATTGGACCATCTTTCATCCTCCTCTCTCCGCGAATTGAGAGTTCGATTCGACTCTCATAAGAAAAGGGTACCATCCACTTGCCGCTTTTATAGGGGGGATTTAGCTTAAAACAACCACTCAAAACTAGTATGGGGAGCCGACCGCAACCGTATGCTCGCCCACAGCGGGAATAGGAACGGCAACCCACAAAAGGCTTCGGATCTTCTGAGTGCTATTCAAAAGGCCAGTCAAGAATCTTCCGCCGGATGAGACGATAGCGCTGCCTCCACAAATTGAAAACGAAGGGTCTTCTCAGACTCAATCGGTCCAGGAGTGTATTTTCAAGACCATCCGGTCTTATTGGTTTGCCCCAGACGACTCATCATCATTTGAATTTTCCTGCACATGGGAATATCCGTAGTTATAATGAATTTGATGATCCTGCATCATACATTTATTGAGATCGCCCGCCGTCACGGCCACAAGTTGGCGATTGTTGACCGGACGGGACATAAGAAACTCACGTACCGGCGGCTGCTGATCGGTTCTCTGATCCTGGCGGGTCGGATACGGAAAATACCCGACTGCTACATCGGGATCATGGTACCCAACTCCGCAGCATCATTTCTTGCTGTCCTGGGGACGGTCATGGCGGGAAAGATCCCTGTGATGATCAACTATTCAACAGGGGCGGTTGAAAATTGCACCTATGCGAAGAGAAAATGCGGGTTTGAAACCATCCTGACCTCCCGGGCACTGCTGAAGAGAATCCATTCGCCGGAAATGAAAGGTATGATCTGCCTCGAGGATCTCTTGCCGGCAATCAAAGCCAAGGAAAGGGTCTCGGCATTTTTAAGAAGCGCTCTGCCTCTTCCCCTCCTCCTTCGTTCCGTATGGAACCCGGATCCGGATCAGACGGTCGTGATTTTATTCACCAGCGGCAGCGAAAAGGATCCAAAAGCGGTCCAGTTGAGTCATAAAAACATCAGTTCCAATCTCCAAGACCTGACTAAGATCTTTGAATTGACGGATAAGGACTCGACCCTTTCCATTCTTCCGCTGTTCCATGTTTTCGGTCACACGGTGAATTTCTGGCTCCCTCTGACCACCGGCATGACCGCGGTCACCTATGCCAATCCGCTCAATTACAGGAAAATCCCGGCGATCATTCGTGAAGAGAGACCGACCATACTGGCGGCAACCCCGGCATTTCTGGGCGGATATCTCCGTGAGGCAAAAAAAGGCGACCTGGAATCATTGCGCCTGCTCGCCGCAGGGGCGGATAAAGTTCCGGACCTGATCCGAGAGGGCTATCTATCGAAGCACGACAAAATCGTCCTTGAGGGCTACGGCACCACCGAGACCTCGCCAGTGGTCTCAATCAACACCCCTCGATCGAACCGTCCGGGGAGCATCGGGCGGGTAATTCCTTCCGCGGAGGTCAGGATTGCCGATCTTCACACAGGGGAGCCCTTGCCGCCGGGGCATGAAGGTAAGATTCTTGTCAAAGGGGAGCTTGTCATGAAGGGGTATCTCAATGATGCGGAGGAGACCTCTCTTCGAGTCCGGGACGGATGGTACGATACCGGGGACATGGGGGTCCTCGATTCCGAAGGCTTTCTGTGGCACCTGGGGAGGCTGAGAAGGTTTGTAAAGATCGGCGGAGAGATGGTCTCTCTGGCCCGGGTGGAGAGCGTTCTCGGTCCATTGCTGCCGGAAGGAGTTGATTTCTGTATCGTTGATGTACCGGATCCCCAAAAGGGTGCCAGATTGTATGTGGCGATTACCAGGAAAGTCGATGAAAGGGACCTCATTCGTCAGATGGCTGAAAAACTCCCGTCCATCGCAGTACCTACGGAATTTGCATATTTTGATGAGCTGCCGAAGATGGGGAGCGGGAAATCTGATTTCAGGAGAATTACCACAATGGTCAGGAAGAGGACGAGCTAGTGTAGTGTCTCAGCAATAGGTTTAGCATGATGTCATTTCGAACGGAGTGAGAGATCTTGCTTTTTATATGAGTTAAAGATCTCTCCCTGCGGTCGAGATGACAAGCAATCAGTGAGGCACTACACTAGAATCGCAACCCCTCGTTTGCGGCGATATGCCGTAGCCGAGCCAGGGCCGGCTTTGCAGTTTCGCCTGCCGAACCCTGACAAAGAGCAGAAGATAAAATACCACCCGCTCCTCATCGACATACGGACAAAAGCCCATTGCCTCGAAGCCTGCCCGGTGGTCTCTTTCACACATTCAAGAGAAATGCGAGGAGGTTTGACGTGACCAGGGCGCAGGAGCTTGCCTCCTATGCGGTAAACAGCTCATACGACGAGATACCGGAGCCGATACGGCAGCAGTTAAAGATCCGGATCATCGATTCCCTGGGATGCGCCATCGGCGCCTTGGGGGGAGAGCCGATTCAGAGGCTGAGAGGATACCTGAAGATCCTCGGGAACAGCCCGAAATCGCCGACAACCGTTCTTGGAGGCGGGACGGCATCCCCGGATCGGGCGGCCTTCTTCAATTCCGCCCTTGTGCGCTACCTCGATTTCAACGACAGCTATCTCGCGAAGGGTGAGACGTGCCATCCCAGCGACAATCTGGGCGGGGTTCTGGCCGCCTCCGAATATACGGATGGATCAGGCAGGGATCTGATCGCGGCGCTCGCGGTCGCTTATCAGGTCCAGTGCCGCCTGAGCGACGAGGCGCCGGTCCGGGCAAAGGGGTTCGACCATACGGTCCAAGAATCTTATGGTTTGGCTGCCGGGATATCCCGCGCCCTCGGTCTCGATGAGGAAAAGGCCGCCAACGCAATCGGCATATGCGGCACCGCCTTCAACGGACTTCGGGTCACCCGCACAGGGGCGCTCTCGAACTGGAAAGGACTCGCAGCCCCCAACACGGCCTTCTGCTGTATGCATGGAACCTTTCTGGCGGCGCAGGGGATCACGGGTCCCCTGGAGGTCTTTGAGGGAAACAAAGGATTCATGGATGCGATTTCAGGACCGTTTGAAATCGACTGGGCCCGGGAGGGCTTTGACCGCATCTCCAGAACCATCCTGAAGAAATACAATGCCGAGATCCATTCCCAGGCCGCGATCGAAGGGGCGCTGGAGCTCAAGGAGGCCCATGGGTTCACGGCCGATGAGATCGCTCGCGTGGAGATCGACATCTTCGAAGTCGCCTACCATATCATCGGGGGCGGGGAGGAAGGGGACAAGACCATTGTCAGGACCAAGGAGGAGGCCGACCACAGCCTGCAGTACATGATCGCGGTCGGGCTGATCGACGGCAGGGTCATGCCGGAGCAGTACCATCCGGAAAGAATCCTGAGAGGGGATGTCCAGGATTTGCTCAGGCGCGTCATCGTGCGGAAGGATGACCAATACAGCCACCGCTTCCCCCAGGAGCATGCCTGCAGGATCAGTATCTTCCTGAAGGATGGTCAGGTCCTGATGAAGGAAAAGGCGGAGTACGAGGGTTTCCATACCAAACCCATGCGCTGGGGAAATGTGGTCGCGAAATTCGAGCGGTTGAGCGTGCCTTATGCATCCGGGGCGCTCCGAAAGAACATTGTAGACGCTGTTTTCCACATTGAAGAGATGCGGGTGCGGGAATTTACGAAGTTGTTGTCGGAGATCAGGGAACCGTAAGTGCATCAATTGAACCGCGAAGGCGCGAAGGACGCTAAGAAGAGTGCAAGGATTTGCTGTTTGACCTGTCGGAAGTCTCTTCGGCAGGTGAAAACAAATCTTGTCTTGGCGCACTTGGCGTCTTGGCGGTTGAAAGCTTTTTCATTATAAATCGGGAGATACATTTATGAGCGGTTCATCGGGTGAGGAGAAGGAGCGGGCCTTTTCATTCCTGCCGCTCAATGAGAGGGAGAAGAAGCCCCGATCCAAGGGGATCACGGAGATCCGCGGCCCTTATTACACGCCTATGGGCAAACGGTATCTCGAAGACATCCTCGAAACCATGGGCCGCTACGTGGATACCCTGAAGTTTGCAGGAGGCTCCTTCAGCCTGATGCCGCAGGATGCGGTGAAGGAGTTGATCGATCTTTGTCACCGCTACGAGGTGATGGTTTCAACCGGGGGCTTTATCGAACGCGTCCTCACCTTCGGGAAGGAGGCGGTGGACCGCTACATAGAGGAGTGCCGGAACCTCGGGTTCGACATCGTCGAGATCTCCAGCGGCTTCATCACCGTACCCGCGGATGATCTTTTGCGCTTGACCGAAAAGGTGCAGAAGCTCGGTCTCAAGGCAAAACCCGAGGTGGGGATCCAGTTCGGGGCGGGCGGCGCCAGCGGCGTGGAGCAGCTGGAAGCGGAAGGGTTGAGCGATCCGGACTGGGCCATAGGCCTGGCAAAGCGCCACCTGGCCGCGGGGGCCTACATGATCATGATCGAGTCCGAGGGGATCACGGAGGATGTGCGGCAGTGGCGGACCGATGTCGCGGCCAGGTTCATCAGGGAACTGGGGATCGAGAAGGTGATGATGGAGGCCGCCGACCCGGCTGTCTTCGCCTGGTACATTAAGCATTACGGGCCGGAGGTGAACCTTTTTGTGGATCACAGTCAAATTGTGCAGCTGGAGTGCCTGCGTTCAGGGATCTGGTCCACCTCCAGTCTCTGGGGAAGGGTAGTCACGCACAAAGAATAATGAAAAGCGCCCTTGTCCCCCGGTAGAAGGAAGGGGTGGGATATGCGGAGGTTGAGCCAATGGGCCAGGAACAGTATGTGTGCACCGTTTGCGGCTTCAATATGATCGGGTATTATCCGGAGCGCTGCCCCTTTTGCGGGGCGCCAAAGAAAGCATTCCTGAGCTGGGAGGATTGTTCGGCCAGGTACAAGGTGCGCTCAACCCCTGTGACCGAAAAGGTCGTCCGGTTGAATTCGGTGCCGGCACTCGGTCTGGAGCACGCAGCCTACCGCATAAAGACGGGTGGAAAGGTTTACATGATCGACTGCCCCTCCTGCTTCGACAAAAGAGTGGAGCCCTCCGCCGTCATCTCCTTCACCCATCATCACTTCCTTGGCGCCACTGATCTCCGACCTCCGACCTCTGGTTAGTTGCAAGGATACGGCGCGGACCGCAAGCCACTTTCTGCTGTTTCACTGTCCGGCACTTGTGCTATACCCACCTTCGAGGCTGCAGAGCCCTTTGGGCGACCCAACCAGCTGTTAGCTAAACCATATCGAGGAGTGAGGAGCAATCCCATCGGGTTTCCTGTTGCACGCCCCTGCGGTGATTCAAAAGAGGAGGAAGTTGATCAATGAAATCTCAATCGATGACGAGAATTCGTGTTGACGGCTGCCTGATATGCGTTGTTTTTCTTCTTGCACTCCTGTTTTCTCTTTCGGCTTGTTCGAGCGAAAAACCCGATTCAACTTCAGCGCCACCTTCAGAATCTCAGGAAGAAAAAGAAATTGAAGTCAGCGCCGGTCCTTCTCCGGACCAAGATTCGGAGCAGGAGACGTCTGCGGGCATTCGCGACAGGGGAAAGGAATGCAAGGATCATCACTATGTCCTGGAGGCTGGTGCAACTGAAACGCTGGATTTCAGCACGCTGCTACCGCTTGGTGAAAAAATGCGTCCCACGGAATTCAAGGAAAATGCCGGCGGAATTGAAGGCACCGGAGTATCGATGCGTTTGAACAATGTAACCTATGAGGACTTCACCGAGTCTTACAATGCGTGGGCACTCGATTACGGTAGGCATTTCGAGGATATTCAAGCAGAAATCGAGAAACGAAAGAAACAGCGGTCAAATGTGGGCTACGAAATTCAAATACCGATGGATGTTAAGATCGGCTCATTCAGTCTCGGGTTGAATCATGATTTGTCCAAGGGCATTGCCGTCATCCGTAAACTGGGAAATCGTAATTCGCCTCAGGATGTCGGGAAACTGTCAAGAGAGGAAGTAGCACAATACCTGGGATTGCAGAATGCCAATGAGCCAATCAGTCTTCACGATCAGTTTCTCAACAAAAAGGTTTCTGTTTCGTTGATAGAAATCACAGAAGAAAGAACTCGTACGGTGATGAATTATTCGGTTCTGTTGAGAACACCCAACGACGGCGGGATAAGAGATCTTCGAAAGAGGATGCTTCACTTCACTCCAACCTCCTCCGGGAGAGGCATGGGAGTAGGCGTCACCTCGATGTGGGGAAGGAACCCTGATCCAAATGAATTGTATTTTGTGATTTCAGGGCCTGCCGAGGAGGTGGACTGCTACTAAGGCTGAAGGAAGAGGAATAAAGGGGTCCGAGGGGTCTGTCTCTGTGGAACGTCGAGAGCAGCCCATAGAAGAGGTCGTTCGCCGTGTAGTCCGAGAGGAGTTGAAGGCTGCTCAGCAGTAGCAGAGGCACAGGGAAATGAATGGGATTCATGGCTAATGAAAAGCGACTGAATGGACGATGATTCCTTTTAGCTTGGCCTCCTGTCCAAACCAGGTAAGCGATTTTTCTTTGGGGTGACGGTGGAGAATCCGAAGCGGCGATAGCCTGGCGTTCACACCTGCCGTCCGGTTGACATCGAGATCCATTTTCCTTTAGTATCTGGCTCTTCTCTTACACCTCTCGATTGGGGGCTCGGCCATGAAGAAGCAATTCTTATCGCTCTCCGTGACAGTCCTTTTGCTCTCCCTGGTTCTCCCTCCTAATCCGCATGCCGCAACCCGGGGAATTGTCGCTACCACCAGTCATGGCGAAAGCATTTCCGTGTACAGCGACTATCATGCCCTGGTGGTGGGCGTGGGCACGTACACGGCAGGCTGGCCGAACCTGCCCGGTGCTTTGAAAGACAGCAAAGAGGTGGCTTCTGCCTGGAAAAATTCGGGATCACGGTGAAGCTGGCCCTTGACCCCAGTTCACGGGAGCTCAAAGCGCTGCTCCAGGAAATGGCCTTTTCAACCGGAGGCGAGAAAAACAGAGGTGTTATTTTCTATTTTGCCGGCCATGGGGAAACCCTGAACCTTGCCGACGGCACCAGGCTCGGCTACATCATCCCCAGCGACTGCCCGCTCAAGAGCGCCGACCCGATGAAGTTCGACGACCTGGCCATCTCCATGAAGGACATGGAGGCCGTTTCCCTCAAAGCCCAGTCCAAGCACATGCTCATGGTATTCGATTCCTGCTTTTCAGGATCTTTGTTCAACCTGGTGAGAGCCGCGCCGGTGGAGATCACCGAGAAGTCGGCCCTGCCCGTGAGGCAGTTCATTACGGCCGGCTCAGAAGGGGAGCAGGTGCCGGACCATTCGGTGTTCAAACAGGTGCTCCTGGACGGCATTCACTCCGAGGCGGACCTGAACAAGGACGGCTATGTGACCGGGTCAGAGCTTGGCATGCACCTCCAGACCAGGGTGGTCAACTATACCCGTGGGGGACAGCATCCCCAATACGGGAAGATCAACAACCCGAAACTCGACAAGGGGGATTTTATCTTTGTCACGCCCGGGAAGATCGCCGGGGACAGGGGTGAAGGGAAAAAGGCGGAGATCGAAAAGGCGGCGCTTGCCGATGAGGTGAAAACGCTTCAGGAGGAAAGAAGGAAGAGCGCAGAGCTCCTGGAACAGATGAGGCAGCTCCTTGAGGCGAAGATGAAGGCGGACGAGGCGGAAAAGAAAGCCCTCTCAGAGCAGAGGGAGTTGGATGAGAAGAGAAGGCTCATGGAGCAGGAGTGGGCGCTCAACAGGGTGGCCAAGACCGATGATCAGTTGAAGGCAATGGAGACGGAGCGAAAGGCTGTTGAGGAAAAACTCCGCAAGGAAGCTACGGAAAGGAAAGCCCTGGAAGAGGAGTTGAACCGGCTACGAAAGGAGCAGGAGAAGAGCGCAAAAGCGGCTCCGAATCCCCCTGTCAGAGTGGAGGATGACAAACAACTGGCCTATGTTTCCAAAGAGTCTCCGGTGGAAACAGCTCGAAGAGTCGCGCTGAGGAGTCGACCGGAAACGGGCCTTTATCCTGCTGCCGTTGAGAAGATGATCGCAAAGTACAATTTCTACGTGAAGTACAAGAATGATAATGGCGACTTTCCCAACCAGCTTCTCGACAACGGGGACGGCACTATTACGGATCAGACCACCGGTCTTATGTGGGAAAAGGGTGGGTCAGCGTCGTCACTTCGTCACAACGAAGTGGCAGGTTACGTAACGAAGTTGAGAAGTTCAAAGTTTCGTGGCCATGAGGACTGGCGTGTCCCCACCCTGGAGGAATTGTGCTCGCTCCTCGAACCCGTTTCGAACGCAAAGGGGCGATTTCTGAACAGCCTCTTCTCCGAGAAGACCACCGAATGCTGGACCGCGGATGTTGAGGGCGACGACACCATGTATGGACAGAAATTGCACATTGTCGATTTTTCCAAAGGTACGCTCAGCACGGAAAGCACAGTGTCCCATGGATTATTCGCAGGAGGCCGCTGCTACGTAAAGGCAGTTCGTACCATCAAGTAACCTCATGTAACGATCAAGATCATCTCCCCAGGTATATAGAGCGCAAAGCGTAATGGAGAATGATCGCTTAGCAATCTGCGATCATTGTACAGGGCTGAAGCCGGAACGTTCCCATCAAAAAGAGAAAGAGGAAAATTTATGGATCCCGAGAAAATTATGGATGGTTTGTCAAAGGAATTGAATTCTGCGTTGAAGGCAATGGGCAAAGCAAAGGATGTGAATGAAAAAGAGGCTTATAGTCGAATTGTAAAAAATATATGCGAGTCTTTGGGTGTATTTTTTGATAAGGCAAGCGAAATGATGTCATTAGATTCTGACGATGATTTAGATAAAGAAGACATTCCTTTTTGAGGGGTCGTGAGCCCTGATGCAATGGTGCCAACAAATCGCATGCTTCGAACAGCCGGTAAACCGGACGCTGGAAGCCTCTGAGGAGATCGCGCCGCAGGTAATTAGAGTGGACAGTCGCTGCCCCAGCGCTCCCATGGCTCGAGGATACACTCGTAGCCGCGTGCAGAAGGAGTTGCATAGCGCATACTTATACATCCGCCTACCATCAATCCAAGAAGAATTAGAGCGAGTAGCTTTTTCATGTTACCCTCCGGCGGTGACCTCCAGTTCAGGCGAACAATGCCTTCGCTTTATAGATCAACCGGCACAGAATATCCAGCCAAAGATGCGGGCAAGAACCAACGGGGCAACGGACGCAAAGGGAAGGTGGTCTGCCGCTCGATCACAATGTGTAGAGACGAGCCCATAAATATGTAAATAATATCTATGTCTTCGCTGTCGCGAAAGTTGAGGATATCCATTCCATCTGTGGCCGCATTTGTGTCCTGGAAGGAGGATTCACGGTTTGCACTCGGGGCTGAAGGCGAGGAACGAAACGCTTGAGGTGACCTCGATATGAAAAAGGTAATACAGGCAACAACATTATTGGGGACCCTGACCTTGTTGGTATGCGGTTCGCCCGCAAATCTGTGGGCAGAAGTTGAGACTCTGCGGACAAAGAAAGGTGCAGAAGTGACGGCCGAGACCCTGGTGACAGGGTTGGACCATCCCTGGGGCATGGCGTTTCTTCCGGATGGCCGCCTGCTGATCACAGAGCGGAATACCGGGCGGCTCTATCTTCTTCAAACCGACAGAAAGCTATCCAAACCGCTGGACGGCGTCCCGAAAGTCCATTCGCGCGGCCAGGGCGGGCTGATGGATGTGGCGCTCGATCCGAACTTTGAGAAAAACAAATATGTATATCTCTCCTATGCGAAGCCGGGTGCAGTCGGTAAAGCCTCTACCGCGCTGGGGCGAGGAAGACTCGCCGATAACCGCATAGAGAATTTCCAGGATATCTTCGTTCAGGAACCTTATGTCGAAGGATCGAACCACTTCGGGAACCGCATCGAATTTTCTCCGGACGGCAAGTACCTGTTTTTTGCGCTCGGTGAACGGTTTCAGTTCGACCCCGCGCAGGATCTATCCAACCATCTGGGCAAGGTGATCCGGATCCATCCGGACGGCAGCGTGCCGAAAGACAACCCCTTTGTCGGCCGGAAAAATGCAAGGGGAGAGATCTGGTCGTTCGGCCATCGCAATATCGAGGCGATGGCGTTCCAGCCAGGGACGGGCGCTCTCTGGGCAGGGGAAATGGGGCCGAAGGGCGGCGATGAGCTGAACAAAATCGAAAGAGGCGCCAATTACGGCTGGCCGGTGGTCAGCTGGGGCGATCATTATGATGGCAGGAAAATTCCGGACCCCCCGACCCGCCCGGAGTTCAAGGATGCAGCGAGACACTGGACCCCGGTCATCTCACCTTCGGGCATGGTATTCTATGAAGGCCTCATGTTCCCCGACTGGAAACACAACGCACTCATCGGCGGCTTGACGTCGAAGGAACTCGTCCGACTGGTCCTTGGTGGCACAAGAGTCATGGAGGAAGATCGTCTGCCTCTGCCCGAGCGCGTTCGCGATGTCCAAACCGGACCGGACGGCTCGATTTACCTGTTGAGCGACCAGGATAACGGCAAGCTCTGGCGGATCAGCGCCCCTCTCAACCCTTAGGTTTGTTGGAGATTGATGTGAGCCGGCCGGCATAGGCGAGTGGCTGGTTGAGAGACCCTTGTGCCTTCAACAGGTCAAATGGAACCCGGCTGCAACCTCATTGTCTTCTGAAGCGAGCCGGTTGAACTCCCTGACAGCTTCTTCTGTCCGGGCAGCAACGAGCCTGATGTTGCGGTCCTGGAGAAGAGAGCGAACGTCTTGTTCGACCCGCATCCGTCCCGCATACCCTGTCCCCATGACAATGACGTCGGGATGGGATGCCAGGATATCCTCGATGTCTTTCAGCCCAAGCCTATGGCCTTCGTTGCGCCGCCAACCCGCTACAACCTGGCCGTCAATGATCTTGAGATCCTTGTGGTGATCTCGGCCCTGAATTCTCATCCGGCCGGGCTCATACTTTTCGATCATTGTTCCCTCCAAAATGCTTCAGTATGAGAACTTAAGCCTTACGGGTAGATATGCAAGCCCCCCGGATATACCACTCGTGCAACGGTTACGGTTCAGCATTGACGGCGCGGCCCAGTTTTTTGGTGATCGACGGTTTGATTCCCTGCCCGGGAGTGATTATCGGATTCACGAAAAGGGTAAGACTTGCAGTGAGCCCTTTCCGAAAGGGCCTGAAATGGATCTCAACCTTTCACAAGAAACATGGAACTTGGTGTTTCGTATCCTCGTTGCCGCTCTTCTCGGCGGAATACTTGGCCTTGAACGGGACATCCATGGAAGGGGAGCAGGGTTACGGACCCACCTTCTGGTGAGCGCCGGGGCCGCCCTGTTCATGATCCTCTCCATCCGCATACCGACTCTCGAAATCGCCACCCCTGCTGAAGTGAGCCGAGTCACGGACCCGGGGAGGATCGCGGCACAGATCGTAACCGGGATCGGCTTTTTGGGTGCCGGGGTAATCATCAGGGAGGGTTTCACGGTTCGCGGCCTTACGACCGCCGCTTGTCTCTGGGTTGCTGCAGCAATCGGAATGGCCGCCGGCATAGGGCTCTACCTTATAGCCTCCATAACGACCTTCCTAGCTCTCTTTGCACTCGTGTTGCTCAGGAAGCTGGAAAGATACTATCGGAAGGATGTGTACAGGGATCTGGAGGTGAAGGTCTCGAATGAGGTCGATGTCCGCCGGATTCTCGATGTGATCATGAGTAATGAAGTAATGGTCACCTTCTTCGGGATAAAACGGGACTACGAGACCCACACCACTACCGCGACCATGTCTTTACGCATCTTCTACAGGGGGACTGCCGATAAGCTGTCCCATGAAATCATCCATAGACTGGAGCAGAGTCATATACCTTTGAAATCCGTGAGGTGGTTCCGCTCCTGAAACCATCTCGATCCGGAATCCGCTTAGAAGGGGAACGTCCATTGCCGACTGAACACAGGTGGAACGAACCTCTGTCGAATCCTGCGGAACTTTCTGCATAGGGACCGCATATGCATGGTTTTTCCTACATTCGGGTAATGAGGAAGAGACTGGGTATATGGTTTAAGCATTTGACGAATCTTACTTTTTGGGGTGCAGGGTATTCCCTGCGTTCTTATAAACTGTACATTCCTTCATCCCCTCAGCCTGGAAGAATGTGCCTTCCCTTTCTCACAAAGAGCAGGGAAGCTTTCAGAGGGAGAAAGGTCGCGCAGTATTTCATAAGGGATCCAAGAGAAGGCCGGAGAAGGAAGGCCTTCAGGAAGTATTTCCTTGCCTCCGATCGTTCCCCCTTCACAATCAAGGTGTTTCCAATGGCGCGCCAGGTTCTGCTCAGGGCCGATGCCGTGATAAGCCGCTCTCGAAGGGTCAGTTCCGGAGAGCGCAAGAGGTTTGTGTACACCTCTCCGAAGGCGCTATAGGCATATACCCCTCTTTTCACACGCTGCAATGACAAGTTGTCGATTGATTCCTGCCGTCTAAGGACTTCGACCAGAACCCTTTTGCAGAAAGAAAAAGAGCCATGGAGGGCGACCCTGGCCATGACGTCGAGGTCTTCGGCAATGGTGAGATGCTGCTTGAACAACCCTGACCGCAGCAGGACGTCGCGACGGATGACAGTGGATGGAAGGAAAAAATGAGAATGTCCCACTATGAGACCATATGGCCGATCCTTCATCAGGAAGGATTTCCTTCCGAACTTCTTCAAAAAACCAATCTCGCCGAAGAGGTCGCTTCTACTTCCGTCCGAAAAGATCGTTACCGCATTCGTGATGTGAGCCACAGGACCCGGATACCGGCGGATGTGCTCAATTTGGGTGGAAAGATAACCACGCATCCAGCGATCATCGGAATCCAGGAATGCGATCCAGTCTCCTTTCGCCTGCTGGATTCCAGCATTTCGGGCGGCACTGACACCGCCGTTTTCCTGGCGCAG
The DNA here is from genome assembly GCA_002840535.1 of Deltaproteobacteria bacterium HGW-Deltaproteobacteria-15. Taxonomy (GTDB): domain Bacteria; phylum Desulfobacterota; class DSM-4660; order Desulfatiglandales; family HGW-15; genus HGW-15. The sequence goes on from PHBH01000003.1 coordinate 172,924, forward strand.
GTATCGTATGCGGCTCATATAGGGTTCGAGAGCGGCATTGGTGTCATCCGTCGATCCGTCATCGATCACAATGACTTCAGATTCCCTGCACTCTTGGTCGAGCACACTTTTCACGGCTTCGGTGATAAAGCGTGCACGGTTGAACGTGGGAATAATCACACTGAATGTCATCATAACCCTGCCTCCTCCAGGGACCCTGTTCTAGCAGGTATACCTTGACTTAAGTTTGAGCAAAATGACGGGCAGCGTTCCCGTGCTGCTTATGAGTGATTTTAGGCAGTACATCCCCGCCGTGATCGTCAGCACAACATTGATCGTCAGATGGTTTTGAGGGAAAGGGTAGGGAGTCAGGAACACGGCCCCAGCCGTTCCACCGAAAATGGCCATGAAACGGAGGTTCTTAGAGGAAAATGCGAATCCATAGTGACGATGAACGATCAGGAAAATCACCAAGCCGTAGGAGACGTTCATCGCAAGGAAGGCCATTCCCACCCCGGAAAGTCCGAACCATGTGATTCCGGCCCAGGCGAACCCTAGATGGACGGCGTTGCCAAACGACTCGCTCCAGAGAAAGAGCTTCCGGTCTCCTTTTGCTCGCAGCATGAATCCCATGGGCCAGCTGATAACCTGAAGAAAGACCCCCAGTATCTGCCAGCGGAGTATGTCGACAGAGAGCATGAATTCCGACGAGTAGAAAGCGACGATGACAAGAGGGGCAGCCGTCATGGTGGCAAGGATGCCAGGTACGGCAAGCAGAATCCCAACCTCGATCTGCTCATTGACGAGTTTTGAGAACCGCAGCCTGTCGCCGGCAGCAGCGGTCAGGCGCGGGTAAAAGTCAGTGAACATCGCCCGAAGGATGACGGCCACATAGATCGATGACAGTGTTGCCGCTGCCTGGTATATGCCTGTTGCGGCCATTCCCTGATGATGCAGAACAAGTACCCGCAGGATGTATATTGTTCCAAGTGACATCAGTGATGCAATCATGAATGCGAACCCAAGTCTCAGAAGGGGGCCGGCTTCGGCCAGTGAACTTCGCCAGCTCACCGCTATCCGGGGGATGTCTATTTTCCTTGCATACCACCAGCAGGTAAGCAGATAGGCGCCGGATGCGACCAGGAGAAAAATGGCAATACCTCGGTTTTCGAGAATGTAGATGATCGGTATGCCGAGCATGGTCCCCCAGAGGGCACCAAGGATGTTGATCCTTGCGAGATCACCGATTCTCCGCATCCCTTGTATGAGCGCGATCTGTCCACCGGAAACTGTCCCGAACAGGACCGTCAGGGACATCAGGGCCAGATCATAAGCGTGATCCCCATTTCCGAAGGTCCACAGGCTCACTCGATGTCTGAAGATGAGCAGGAAACAAAGCCCGGCAGCACCAAAGGTCACGGCCGCCCTCCTGATGCTGAAGACCGTGGCGGCAATTTTCCTGCGGCTATTGTCTGAAGCGATCTGTCGGACCCCGCTTTCATCCACCCCCATGCCGGAAATGGCCGTGAGCAGGTTGGCTGTCGACAGGTATATGCCCATCAGCCCGACTCCGGCGGGGCCTATCAGCAATGCAAGGACTTTGATTCGCAGAATACCAAGAAGGGAAGTGATGACGGACGACGCGCCCATGATGAAAGTCGATCGAAGTATCTCATCATAGGATTTTTTGGGGCTCTTGCCAGCAATGGTCTGCATTGGTTTTCCCGTGAACTGAACGGGCGGGAGTGGAATTGCCGGCGTACAGTTCACAAGCTAATAAAGCGCTTGTTGCGGAGTGTCAACGAAAGTATCGGCGCATACCCGCAGAATACAGGTTCACCCGTATTCTCGCTTCAGTGCCAATCGTACGTTACGATTGGGATCGCCGAGTGAGAAGACCCGGTACACCGCAGCGGCGGCCAAGAGGAATGTCCCGTGTTTTCGAGAGACGCAGATTATCTCCTGGAAAGGATTCTCCGACAACCGGCTAAGCACGATTCATGAAGATACTCAGTGTGATTTGCCGCGACGCTACGCCGGATGTCCATGCCCTCTGCGGTCGTTCCGCAGATCGGATGAGAACCGACTCTTCACTGGGGGTCTCCGAACGCACCCTGAGGAGATCTCTTCATCCGTGACCTGGTTCTTCTAAGAAGATTCCTTGCGAAGATGGCAAGCCAGACCAGATTGCTTGCCATGGAATTTTCACCTGCCTGATAGGTTCCCAGATAATGCACATCCTTGCCGTTCTTCCCGCACAGACCTGATTTGAATCTGAAGGTGCCTGGGTTCAGTTCAGGATTTATACCCTGGAGATTATACCATTTGGCATCGTTTTCCTTCAGCCAACTCAATGCCCTCCACTGCAGAAGATAGGAGCCTTGGCTGTTCAAGCCCGCGTTACTGGTAGCGGCAAACAGGTACATGCCCATTTCACCAATTTTACTGCAGATCAGACCGGCTGCAGGCTTGTCGCCCGAAAAGGCGATCAGGATTTTCATCCGGAAGCGCTCCGGCAAGTCGCGTTGTACCAGTCGGAATTGATGCACGTCGGATGTCTCCACAAACTGCTTGCGTTCGTGCATTTCCTTGTAGACTTCTATAAATTGCTCGAACAAGGTATCGTCGCAACCCTCCACAATGCGGAGGCTGTTCTTTTCGGCCCGGTTCAAACGGTTACGCCATTTTTGTTCGATGCCTTTTCTAAGCTGCTGCAAAGAATTTTCGAGAGGAACCAGGAGCGTCCGTTGAACCGGGACGGAGACCGGCGTGAATCCTGCCCGGGTGAGGATAGGATCAAAGATTGAAGAGGAATCTTCGAAAAGAAGGGGCAGAATCCACATCACGAGCCTGCGCCGGGAGGCATATTCACGACGCAAGGCGAATAGGACCTGCTCGAAGACTTCAGGATCACATTCTTTCCCGCGCAGTTTCCACATCGGCCCCCAGCGGATATAAGCAGCCCCGAAATTGGTGAAGGGTATCCTCCTGATCCTTGCTTGAGCCGCCGCCAACAGTTCACCCCCCCTCTTCAACAAGAGGTGGCTCAGATTCCTTTCACCGCTTATAACACTCTCATAAGACCATGATTGATAGATATTTGCGTCATCGAAGTGTTCAAGTACGGCATTCCACTCTTCCTTTTCGACGCTGTCTATTTCTACGCTGTATCCCGGATTCAAATCCCTTGTCATTTGAATCTGCCTCTTCTCAACTGAACAGCCCAAGAACTGAATGCTCAGTCCATGAGCACATGTAAGTTACTTGCAGCAAGGAGCCGGATTTTCGGAAGCAGGCGCAAAGCGGCTTTTGCTGCTTTCCATCCGAATACCTTCTGGATAAGAGAATACTTCCACTCTAGCCGGGGAGGCTTGAGATCCCCGCCGAGAAAGCGGGCAAGTTCATGCATTTTGTCGATCAATTCCGTTTCTTCCGGATAATAATAGATGAGCCATCTCTGTAGGAGCGTGAGACAGATCTTCCTCACCCTTTCGCTGTCTTCCACTGCCAGTACCCGGCGAATAGAGGAACTCATGGCATCAAACTGAGAACGGCAAGCGTGAAAAGAAGTGCGGCTGCTGAGATTCCCGGGAATTCCTATCCTCTTGAAGGACCTCGACTCGGAAACGAAGTGAATTTTCTCACTGGCCAGCACAATTCGACAAAAATACTCCCCGTCATCATTGAGAGACAGATCTTCATCCCAAGGGCCTGCCATATCCGTCAGCCTTCGGCTGACAAGCCATACCGAAGGGCTCATCCACAGGTTGTCTCTGAACTCCATCAACATGAATTCCAATGGGGCCAGGTCTTGCCAAAGCGAGTTGGGGGAGAACCTCGCGTTTCCATGGCTGCGGTAGAACGTTCCAAAGCCGGACGATAGAAGAGTCCGGGTTCCGGAATTCAGATCGGCCCACTTGAGCTGCTGCTCAATCTTGTCCGATGCCAGGAGATCGTCCGCATCCAGCCATTGAATGAAATCACCTTGCGCATGAGACAGGGCATAATTCCTTGCCGCACTGGCGCCCCGGTTTTCCTGAGAGAGCACCTTGCAGTGCTTGGATTCGAATCTTCTGGCTGCTTCCAGGGTGTTATCCGCGGAGCCGTCATCGACCACAATGACTTCAATATCAGGCCATGTCTGTGCAAGGGCCGATTGAATTGCTTCCGAAATCCATTTTTGTGAATTAAATGCTGGAATCAAAATGGAGACGCGAGAAGACATAGATCTGACTCAATTGAGAGAAGTTGGCATTCAGCAGTTTAGAGCATAAATGCCGGTCCTCCTCAGTAGCAATCAGGAGGGAATCTGTTTCAATCCCCAAAAAGGACGAAAACCAAAGAAAACCAAAGCGTACTTATAGGTACACCCAGTAGCAGACTAGTTGTGGAAGACGATTTCGGTAGCACGGATTGCCTGTGAGGGCTAGGTAACATCTCCGTAATACACGATTGCGGTTCTAAACCGGCAGGCAAACACCTGATCACTGTCCCCCAATGAGATATTAATACCCGGTCCTTTACTCTGAGCACCGATGATATGCTCTGCCACACTTGATGAATCCTGCCGAGTGGCTACACTTCATTAGGAAAGCGAAGCTAATCTGAATGAGTGGCTGAGATAGAACGCGCGGGACCGACGGCTTTTTGGAAGGAGCCAATGCAGACAGACAACATCCCCTTCGCAGAAAAGCAGCTTTCCAACACAGGCGTCGGAAGACATCTGCCATCGTAATCATGGAAAGGGCAATATGGTTTGCAGGAAGCCAGGGAGGACCACTCATAATCTCAGATCCTGTCAATCATGGCTCAACCGTTCCCTGATCGTTGCGGCTTCTTTCATAACGGCGCTTTCTTTTGGTCTCTCCTACGGAGATGGGGGGAGCAACCACGCTGTGTATCTGATCAGCGGCATGCGGATTTGGTCTCCGGAATTTCTCGCCAACGACTGGTGGGCTGCGCAGACATCACATTATCATCACGCGTTTGCCTATCTGGTCGCCGGACTCAGTGGTTTGAACATACTGCCCTGGGCCATGGCCGTCGGCAATATCCTCGCTCTGCTCCTGGTCCTGGGACTGCTGTACCATCTGATAAGCCTGATCGATCGAAATCATGCCCCATTGACCTGGCTAATCGTAGCGGCCTTGTTTTTTTGCATTAGCGGGACACGAAGCGTTGCGACGACTTATCTTTTTTCGCCTTCTCTTCAGCCGTCCACGATCAGCAGCGTCTTCTTTTTCGCGGCCATGACCTTTTATATCAGGGGAAATCATCCGATTTCAGGTCTGTCTCTGGGAATATCTTCGCTGTTTCATACAAACTTCCTGATGCTGGGATTTCCCTTTTTCGGGTTGGGCCATCTCATGCTGGGAAAGAAGGGGCTTTTTCGCAGGCTTCTGGGCCAATTTGCTCTTTCCATAGTTGTGCTGGCCGTTCAAATGCCGGGTATACTTCACACAATGGGATTGGATCTTCCACAGGAGGTGAAGGTCCAGGCGGATAGAATTCTCATCGATATTGCCGGTCCATTCCACTACAAGCCGATCACATTTCTGATCGAGTACACGGCATTTTTCGGGTGGTGCCTGATCGCGTGGTCGATGATCAGGGGGGTATTCGACAGCAGCGACTTGGGAATCCGGTATAAAAGCCTTTTCGCTTCCTCGCTCCTATTGATCATTGCCGCTACCCTGCTGACCACGATTGTTTTCGTAGGCCTCGTCTCAAGACTGTTTGTCTTGCGTCTTGCGCCCTTTTGCATGCTGCTTGCCTGCGTTGTGGTTGCTGAAGGAGCGGTCAGGATTTTTACAACCGATGCAAAAGAGAAATCCTTTCCCGGCCCGTGGAATATGGCCGGCTTTTTACTCGGGTTCATTATCATTCTTCCATCCATGGTCCACCAGCGTCTTATTTTCACCGCATCAGACCATCTGGCGACTCCCTCGGCCGGAATGATTTTCCTGGGGGCGTGCTTCGTGGGCCTCTGGTGGATGGCAAAATTCAAAGGAGCGGAATTCCATTTCGCTGAAAAAGTGGCCGGCGGAAATCGGATTATGCTCCTCCTGGCTCTCGCTCTGGCCGTTGCCGTTGCAGACGAATTCAGTTTGCGCCGCTTTAATCTTTTATACCAGTCCGATCCTGCTGAAGGCGAACTGTACGCATGGGCGGCACGAACCGACCCGGACTCTCTTTTCATTGTTCCTCCGAACATGATCTCCTTTCGATTATTCGGCAAGAGAGCGGTTGTTGCGGAAAACAAGGCAGTTCCATATCGACCGGATGAGACCCTGGAATGGCATGAAAGATTGAAGACCATCTGCGGAGAAGAGTACGCAGGGTCACTGCAGGAGATGGAGAAAGGGTATGCTCTGATGGACCAGGACAGACTGAGAAGAGCGGCGGCAAAATATGGAGTGGACTATGTGGTCGTGTACAAGGAAATGAAGATCGCAAAAGACGGCCTGGAAATTGTTTTCGAAAACGAGCATTTCAAGGTCCTGCGGCCGCCGGGGAATTGAACAAATTATCTAGCTTTGAGCCGAGTCCGGATCTCTGCAAAAGGGAGCGAGCGTTTTCTGATAACACGGGACTCCTGCAGGAGGAACCGCTTCAGGACCCCGTCAAACGGCTTCATATCCATGAGTTGATATTCCGCAGCATCCACTTCAGCTCAATCCTTTGTCATGCTGCACGGATTGGTCTAGCTCTTTCGGCACAGGAGCAGGACGTCTGCGAGAGGCAGCCCGCGGTCGGCACGGATGATCTTCCCGGTCTGAAAACCTGAGCTTTTCAAAATTTCCTCGAGGCGGCCAAGCGGCCGGTACCAGAGCCGGTCTTTCGGATTCAGCAGTGAATCGATGCTGTAGGTAATACAGAATTTCCAAAATGGTTTTCTATCCACATCGAGTATGGCAAGCAGTCCATCGTCGCCGAGGCATCTATGGATCTTCCTCAGCAGGATTTCCACCTGATCGTCCCGGATATGATGGAGCACATCAGTCATCACAGCAGCCCCAAAGGAAGAGACATTGAGACTCCCCACATCGCCGAGGTGAAAATGAATATTCTTCCTGTTGAAGACGGAGCGGCTTGCCACCTCCATCCTCGTCGAGTTCATGTCGATGCCGACCACGCTTCTCTCAGAGCTTCGCTCGGCAAGAAAATTACTGAGCATGCCATACCCGCACCCAAAATCCAGAATTCGTCCTTTTAAAGGGATGCACGATTCGATGAGCTCAAAAGGACAGAGACGCCATCTGGTTCTCAGGTAGAAGGATTCCCATCGGGACACCGGCTTGTATAAGTCGAAAATGGAGTTGGGGATGCTTCGGAGCACTTTGTTACTGAAATCCATGCAGGCGCTCTTCCTGCGTAAGCGGATAAGAGGTGGAATCGGCAGTTGGCAACTATCCGATAATTTGATTAATAATCATGTTTCCGACCCATTCCTGCCAGTAGAATATATCCGATTGTCGAAAATGCAATTATCGTTTCCCATTCAACGTGAAAAATTAAATGAATTCTGTTACAAGGCGACAACTCCATTTTCATAGAGTTGAGATGTGGGAATTGTGAAAAATTACAATGAGCCGGCGTCACAGGGGAGTCGAGAGAAGGCCGACTTCTTGCTCGTAGGGCTATGCAGTTCGAGGAGCTTCTCGCAGGTGGTAGTGATGACCTATGCCGCTGCCATCCCCCTTCTCCAGCAGGAGTGGGGGATGAGCGCCGTCAGGGCGGGCACCATCTCCAGCGGTTTTCAACTGGGCTATGCGCTTTCCCTATTCGTGATGTCTACCCTTGCCGACAAATTCGGACCAAGAGTTCTGTACATGTGGTCCATGTTTGCAGGAGCTCTTCTTTCCGTCGCATTCGCGGCATTTGCTCGTGGGTATACCTCGGCTTTGGTCATTTATTTCCTGCTTGCCATGGCGCTGGCCGGGAGCTATACGACCGGGTTGATGATTCTCGCGGCTCGCTATCCTTCCAACAGAAGGGGGAAGGCCACGGGCTACTTTATCGCGAGCTCGTCCATGGGTTTTGTGCTTTCATTGGCGCTGAGCGGATGGACACTACCCATGGGTGGATACAGGCTCTCCTTTGCAGCTGCGTCCGCATGCTGCATTTTGGGATGGCTTTTCTCCGTGCTTTTTCTGAGAAAGGTCCGGCTTTCCCCGGTGGTGCGCCACGAAAGGCAAACCCTCAAGACTGAAGTGCTTTCGAACAAGCCGGTTCTGATGCTTATGGCAGCCTATACCTTTCACTGCTGGGAGCTGCTGGGAATGTGGGCATGGACCCCCGCCTTTCTGGCAGCATATCTTCAATTGAAGGGGCTTGACGGTCTGAGTGCCGCAGGCTTCGGATCCTATGTTACAGCCGCATTTCATGGTGCCGGGCTATTCGCATCCCTTATCATGGGCGGTCTGTCTGACCGTCTCGGCCGTGCGTATGTCATCATGGTGGCGTCGGGGATCAGCACCTTGTGCTCCTTTGTGTTCGGATGGTCCATGGTGCTGCCTTTTGCCGCAGTTTTTTCCATTGGTTTTGCGTACACCTTCTTCTCCCTCAGTGACTCGCCCGTGCTCTCCGCTGCCCTGACTGAGGTGACCTCCGCCTCTTTTCTCGGGAGGGCCTTCGGCCTGAGGTCACTGCTCGGATTCGGGGCCGGGGCGGTTTCCCCTGTCGTCTTTGGAGCGGTGCTGGATTGGGTGAATCCGCTTCATTCCGGCGAGCTGCAATACGCTGCCTGGGGATGGGCATTCACTTCTCTCGGCCTGCCGGGTCTCGCCACATTCTGGATAGCCGCCCGGCTCCGAGCCCTCCATCATGAAAACAACAAACGTTCACAGCTTTAACCGCCAAGACGCCAAGTACGCCAAGAAATCAGTTGTTTTTCCACCTGCCGGAGCGGCATCCGGCAGGTGGAAAAACAACTCTTTGCGCTCTTCGCGCCTTCGCGGTTCAAACGATTTTTTCCGAGACCCTCTCATCAAGGAATCTATGGATCTCTTCGTTAAAACGATCCGGCTGCTCGGCCATGGGCATATGCCCGGAGTCCGGAATCAGAACGAGTCTGCTGGACTGCAAGTGCTGGTGGAGGAATTCGGAGTATTTCGCCGGTGTGAGACGATCACTCTCCCCGCAGACGATCAGGGCGGGGAGGGAAATCTCCTGCAACCGGTTCCTCACGTCAAATCGGTTGCATGCCTTGAAGTCCCTGAGTGTGACCTGTGGCGGGCACTTGCGGATGGAGCGGGAGGACATCTCCCTGATCTGGGCGGGCGTATTGGAGCAGAAGGCGGCCAGATCGATGGTCCTGTAAAAAGCCTCGGGGTCGGTTTCCAGCAATTTGACAATGATGGGCAGCACTCCCAGTCTTGCCCCGGTGCCTGCCAGCACGACCCCTTTGAGAAAACCCGGATGGTCCAGGATCAACTGGAGGGCGACGGCACCCCCCATGGAATGCCCCACCACTACCCATTCCCGGGGCGGCAGGGCTGATTCGAGAAGGGTGTGAACGCATTCGGCATAACCGGAAATCTCCTCTTCTCCATGCCCTTTGGACAGACCATGACCCGGCAAATCGAGTCGATAAACCGGATGCACTCCTCTGAAGTATGCAGCCTGCGCATCCCAGACGGCGGAATCGCCCCCGGCCCCGTGAATAAAGAGCAGCGAAGGCTCATTCTCTCTGCCGCCGTCTTGCGGTTCCGTTATATGAAGTTCGACTCCTCTTACCGTGCGGTGCATGAATGACGGCTCCTGACTCCCAAAGAGGGGACACTTCAGCTCTGTGTATTAGAGGGTGATGAACCCTGCTCGGGGTTCACAGCGCTAAGGTGTTGCCCAAAGAGATCATGTTCCTGTGTCTATGATAAGCCGCTGCCCCGGCTGGATGGGGTCGTCCTTGGAGAGGTTATTCAGACGACGCAGTTCGGCGGCGGTCACTCCGTATTTTTTCGCGATGCTGAAAAGTGTTTCTCCCCGGCGCACTTCATGCAAGCGCTTTTCAACCGAAGCCGGCTTTTTCTGAGGAACAGCCGATTGAGCCTGCGGTTTTGGAGGAGCAGGGGCTTGTGCGAGTTTTTCCATCTGGTCCTTCATGCCTTTTGTCAGGTTTTCGAGTCTGTTCACGGAAGCATGAAGTCCCTTTATCTGGTTTTCCGAGGAGGAAATCTTCGGTTCGACCCCTTCGATTCGGGCCAACCTTTTCTCCATCCCATCCAGCCTCGACTTTACCGCATCCAGCTCCTTCGCGGTCTTCTCATCCCCGCCGCCGCCGAAAAACACGACAAGAAGGATGATCAAAAGGAGTGCTCCGGCCGCTCCAAAGATCAACGATTTCTTCTGGGGATCGAGCTCGGCCCCATTTCTGAAGCGGCGTCTTGGCCTTTCCATCCTCGTCTCATCGAGTTCGTCGGATATGTCGTCCATGATCTCGGTCTTATCCAAGTCTCTCTCCATGCGCATCTCCTTTCGATCTCCCTGCTGCAGGGAATAAAAATCCGTGCGGCATTATAAGGGGGAACGCCCGTCACTTCAACCAATCTCTCCCCAGGTTTTTTTGCTCCTCTCGATTTTCTTTTGAACAATATTCCAGGTTTTGGTAGTCAAAAAGGATTCCCCTGCGCGGCGAACCATTTTGAGAAACATGCTCCTCGGGACTGTAAAGGACAGTTCGTCGGTCTTGAAGAATTTCCGCGCGGATGGATCCCATCCGCCCAGCACCGCCCGCTCTTTCCCCTGGGACAGATACCTGAACGGCCACGGGACAAGGTTCGCACATCCGGCGCCCCACGGTGAAGCCACCACCTCCGGGTCGCCGCTCACGAAGGCGGCGAGTTGATGAAGCCCGCTGAGGGTTTCAGGCCTGGCAAAAAAGGCGATCAGCTCCGGCTCTTCTCCCGGGCCGAAGAGGCTCAGCGGCTTGACGACGCAGAACTTCGCCGTCGCGGGTCTCGGATCGATGTATCGAAAAATCTCCCGGAGCGTATCCGGCGAATCGCAATAGAGCTCCCCTTCCATGCGACCTGGAACCCCGGTGGAAACATAGTGGATAATGGTTTCGGTCTGGGGTTTCATGAATCCAAGGAAGAACGCTCCTCCCGGACAGCCAAAGCGTTGGGCATCGAAGTATGCGGCAGTCTTCTTCTTTCGCGCACGCCAGATGTGACCCATCACGCAGGAGAACCCGGCAAACACCGCCTGCCAGTTGATCTGATTCTGCATTTCTTTTTCCCTGGTAGGCAAATCCAGATTTTCCGGCGCGAATCCCTCCTTTGGTTCCGTGTCCGTATAAAAGATGCCCATAGGTTCCTCGTCCAGCCCCAGCCGGGCAAGAAATGCGGCAAGCTCATCTTTCGTGATTCCGTCCATGTTGACCTCCTTTGTCATTGAACATTTGGGGAGAAATGAAAAATGGCACAGAACGCGCTGAAAATCAAATAACTTGAAATCGCATGGTGAATGAAGCATGATCGATTCCACCAGGTTCTGATATTGGGAGAATGGATACATGAAGATCAAGGTTGAGAGCGAAAAGATCATCAAAGCGGTAAAAAAACTGAACGGAGTCGAAATCGTCCTCGAAAATGCGGAAGATGCCAAAGAGGCAATCAATCTCGTCCTGAGAAAAGCGGACCTGGCGGAAAAGAACCGGTTCTCCAGCTTGAAGGAGGTCCTTGTCACTTCCATTCAGGAATACAAGACCTCGGCCGTGGATTACAGGATGGTCTTCCTGCTTGAATTCGTATTTGACCAGAATACGACGATGGAAGAACGGGTCTCCCTCATAAAGAATATTCAGGATTTCTTTCAAAAGTCCTGATCGTCAAACCTGACGCACCCCTGTCCGGAGGATGAACGGACCTGCCGGTATTCACGAATCTCTCCTCTCGCATGTGTCTGATTCCCTGATATTTTATTTTTTTGCCTTCCTGGCATATTTCGTGCAATTCCCAATTTCCATTACTCAAAGCCGAGCACAAATCAGTTTGATCACGCGGGAGGGAATCGTGAAAACGGATGCCTTACGACCGGACCGGCGACTTCGGAAATGTAGAGCCGGGTCCGTCAGGATCAACACCACGCTCTATGACCTCATTGAAGCGGTTATGGAAGAGGTGGGGACGAGGGAAAGCAGTCTCGTTACGTTTGTTGTGCTCCATTTGCTCGGGAAGAGAAGCCCTTCTGAAACGAGTCTCGTTTATCACTGAAAAAATCGGCCACTATTTCATTGAAGCCGTAAGCGAGACTGGTGTTGCGCGCTTCCTCTTCCGAAAACCAACGGAGACGCTGCCCTTCAGTCAAATGGATCTTTTCCAGCTTTAGATTCTCCTTTTTCCAGTATGTGTATTCGATTCTGTCGTCGAACTCTCTGGTGCAGAAGAGGAGGAATCCCTTCAGATCCATTCCCATCTCTTCCTTCATCTCCCTTACAATGCACTGTTCCGGAGTCTCGTCCCTCTCTACGTGTCCGCCCGGGACGTCCCACATGTCCGGATAGGCGATGTCCGGCCTGTCATCCCTCAGGAAGAGGAGTACTTGCCGGCGGTCATTTATGAATAGAATGCTGCTGCCTTTGCGTTTCATTCCTGCCTCTGGAGAGCGGCCGATTGGGTTGCCGGGGTCCGGAGATTTGTTTCCGCCCCCTTCCGATCCATTTTTAGTGCATCGCTGAAAACCTGGTCCTGCGGGCCAGGTCAGAGGCAATTGGCTTTGCGTGAGGGATTGATCCGGCAAAATTCGAAATCCGAATATCGAAATCCGAAACAAATTCGAAACCAAAATGCTTCAATGTTCAAAACAGACGAGGGCTTCAGCAATTCAGGGATTTGAGATCCCCAATTCCTTGGTTTTGGTCATTTGGATTTTGTTCATTTGAACTTGTTTCGTATTTCGTGCTTCGGATTTCGGGATTTATTCATATCCCTTCGCATGAGCCCCTCGGGGGGCTACCAGAGGCCGCGCGCCTGTCCCGCAGAGCGGGGCTCTGCGGGTGGAGATTCACTTCCGGGCCGGGAAGCACACCGAGAAGACGGTTCCGGAAGCGGGACAGTCATCCTCATTTTCGCAGAATCCGCATCGGCTGATTTGGCCCGGGCACGAATCACTCTCCTTTGGGATGAAGCGGCACCTTTCCGAAGCCATGTCTATTTGAAAACCATACCGGTCCGAAAAGATCTTCATGCGCAGGAGGTCGGCCCCTTTTCCGCCCGCCCCGAAGGCAAAGGGCTTCTTGGTCGAATAGGCCATCGTATCCTGCGTGGGGAAGAACCCTTCGAAGATCCGCTTTCTCGCCTCTTCCGGAATGCCGGTACCATAATCGCGCACCAGCAGGAGAGAGCCGTCGCCTTTTTGTCTCACCTCCACTTCAATTCGGCCTTCATCCGGTGTGTTCTCCACGGCGTTTCGAATGAGGCCGTCGATCACCTTGCTCAACACCTCCGGGGGGAGAAAGACACTGACTCCCGGCTCCAGAAATGTTGTAATTTCTATCTTCCGATCGGCGAAGGAGGGCGCGAGGCGGTCGAGTCTCTCCTGCACTCTGCTTCCGAGCTCGATTGCTTCGGATAAGGCCTTCTTCGGGCCGAACAGCTCGTCGATCTTCCGCCTCACCTCCTCGATGATCTCGCCGGATCCTGCGGCCTGCGAAAAGAGAAGCGCAATCTCATCCGCGCATTCCTCGAAGAGCATGGAGAGAAGCGGATAGACCATGCCTTCCCGTTCCGCCATGATATCCTGCGCCTCATCCTGAATCTCGCTGATGCGGGTGACATGTCTTTCGGCCATCGCCACCAGCGGCCGCCAGGACTCCTCCGGCAGGGGTTCCAATCTGCGGGACAGGACGCTCAGGGTGCCTGAGAGAACGGCAACCGGCGTCTTCAGTTCGTGGGACAGGTGATTGATGGCCTTGTCCTTGGCCCGATTGAGGCTGGATACCTCTTCATAGGCCTTCTTCAGCTCCTCGGAAACCCTGGCGTTCTCGATGGACAACGCCACGGTTCCCGCGATCATCTCCAGCAACTCGATATCTTTCTCTTCAAAGTTGCCCTGCTTTTTGTTGTTGGCGCAAACAGTGCCGCCGATCCGGTCACGGGCCCTCCACGGGACGACGGCAAGGTTCCTTGTCTTGTAGCCCAGTCTCCTGTCCCTCTCTTCATGGATCTGCCCGTATACGGAAGAATCGGATACGATAATGGGCTTTCCGGTCTTAACCGCCATTCCCGAAACAAGCTGGTCCACCGGGAACCGCATCTCCTTGACACGTTTCTTCGTGTCCGTCGCGTCATAGGCTGCGCCCAGAATTACGAATTCCTGCCGTTCTTCATCGAGCAGGCTGACGAGCGCGCCCTCCGTGTCCAGGAGTCTCTTCACCTGGTCGTTCACGTAATCGAGGAGATCCTCGAGGATGGGATACCTGGGAAGGGCCAGGCTGATCTGGAGCATGGCTTCATTGATTCGGGCTATTCGCTTCTCCTCAGAGATGTCCCTGAATATGGCGATCACGCCGGAAGGAGCCTCATCGGACTCCGAATAGACTGCGGCCCTGATGGACACGTCCAGCACCTTGCCGTCTTTCGTGAGTCTTCTGGATTCGTGCCGAACCAGGATCTTGTCCTGGTAAAGGCGACGGAGATTCTCAATGGTCTCCTTCTTGGCTTCAGCAGGAACAAAGGGGATTTTCTTTCCCTCCAGCTTCTCGAGCGTCCACCCGAACACCTTTGTGAAACTCGGGTTGAGGTAGGTGGGGACGCCGTCCATGGTGAAAACCGCGATCGGATAGGGCACAAAGTCTAGAAGCGTCCTGAACCTCCTCTCCGAGTTTCGCAAGGCCTCTTCCGCGCGCTTCCGCGTTGTCACGTTCTGGATCGTCTCCACGGCACCGACCAACCGCCCTGTTTCATCGACCAGCGGCGCGGCAGTGAAAAAGAGCCATTCCCCCTGTTCTCCAAGGTCGGGAAAGAAAAGCTCGGCTTCAAAGGCCCCTTCTGCAACCGGCGATCTCCTGCATCGCGATCCGAAGTGTTTCAGGATCTCCTCGTCCGGGACCTTGTCCACAATGAAATCCATCATTACGGGTCGGGGTTTTGAGTAGAAGGTCATCCATTGATTTCGCGTGCCGATCATGGCCTCGGCGGAGATACCTTTGAGTTTCTCATATGCCTTGTTGCAGTGGGTGATCACATGGTTCTCATCCACCACCAGTGTTGGAATGGAACTGGACTGGACAATCAGGGCAAGTCTCTCCCGATGCTCTCGCAGAAGGGAATTCTCCTCCCGGCATCGAGCAAGCTCCCTTTCCAGGTCCTCGATCCGTTTGGGAGAATTATCATGATCCCGGCATCCGGCCACAAAAGGCCTCCTTCGCCATTCTGCGAACTTTCAGTAGGTCAACGGCTTTCCGCCGAGTCGCGCAGGCGGGAAATAGACCGAGAAGGTGGTCGCGACGGAGCGGTGGCAGCCTTCGGTTGTGGAACAGTGGGGACATTTGCTGATCCTGCCCGGGCAGACTTGATCCTCCCTGGTGATGAAGCGGCACCGGGTGGATGTCACGTTGATCCGGAAATGGTACCGCTCCGAGAAAATCTTCATCCGGAGCAGATCCGCCCCTTTCCCTCCGGCCATGAAGTCAAACGGTCTCTTGGAAGAGTAGG